>CAJWDP010000001.1 GCA_913030835.1 uncultured Flavobacteriales bacterium
TTTGATGAAGAGGTTACTATCGAACCGAACCTGCTCACCGTACACCCCATTTTCTGCTCTTTTGCCCGCGCTGATCACCATACAGATCTGGGCCTTTCTTGGTAGTTCCAACAATTGTTTTATTCGTTTCGAATCCATCCCTTCCATTGGGCAGGAGTCATAGCCAAAAGCCCTCAGCGACAACATTAAATTCTGGCACGCTAAAGCGGTTGACTTTTGTGCCCAAATTTTCATGTCATTCCTTGAACCCGGCTCCCTTGGAGTAGGCACAGACATGCCCCTAAAAAAAACAATTAACTTTTTCAGAATTCCAAAAGAACCAAGGGGACCTTGGCTGTATGCCAAGGGTACAATTTTCTCATAATAGATCTTGGCTGATTTTGGGATCTTATCTCCTTTTTCCCGGAAAAGTTGAAGCATGCGTTCTGCATTCACTTTCCAAAAATCGTATCGAGCAACACACACTACCAATTCCTGCGCAGTTGCGGCAGCGGGTTGACCCAAACAATATTCTACCAAACGCTCTTTTTTATTTTGATCTCTCACCCAGTAAAACTCCCAAGGTTGAAGATTTGAAGAGTTTGGAGCCAGCAATGCGAGCTCCAAACATTTTCTCATATCTTCTTCAAGAACAGGCTCATCATTGAATATTCGAACACTTCTTCTGCTTTTGACTGCCTTGATAAATTCATCTCGGTTTATTTCTTCCGCGGTTTCAACGTGATCATTCTTCGATTCGAAGAGCTCGTTTAAAATCGGCTTTTTCTTCTTATTCCCCATATTCCTTTTAAAGATGGGAAAATAAATGAAACCCTGATTCAGACCCGTGTCAATCTGTAATTCAAAACCCATTGAATTGAACGCCAACGGAAAATGGGATCAATTCAGGGCTTTTGTTGGGCTCAAATAATGGTGTAAGAGAATAATTTGCGAAAAAGCCAAAGTCCCCCACTCCAATTCTTGCGGTAGCAGCAAGCCGAAAAGGATTCAAATTATAGTCGTCAGAAATTCTGTCTTTGTATCGTGTCCCGTCTCTTTCAAATTTGGCTTTTACGATAGACCCGATATTATATCCGGCAACCACTCCTACTTGTAAATTGAAGGGCTTTTGCTCTCGTTTTACTCTGACTTGTATATTACCATTTTCCGATTCTACTCTTTTTTGAGTCTTACTTCCAAGCCTGATTCCAACAACGAGAGGAACCTCAATGTAGGTTGCTCTTAATTTATACTTGCGGTAATTCACCACCGTATCAAGAAAATAAGATAACGTGTCGTTGTTTGTTGAAATGTTAATGTTGTTCTTGAACTTATAGCTGTTCCATGTAAAACCCAGACCCGGACTAATGTAAAATGTCGACGCGTCCATTCGTCCGAAGTACCAGGAGGTCATCATGCTGAATGATCGAGATTTTGCCATGTCAAGTTCCAACAAGGACATATTATCGGGAAGCGCCAAAGTATTATTTTCAGACAAATAACCATTCGCTCCAATTTGCATCAGCCCTACGGATTCCACAAACTGTTTAGAGACACTCTCAGTCGTGTCAGAAAGGTCAAAGTTGTCCCACTCACTGTCTGAATCAGCATCTGAATTCGTAATGAGCATTAGCTTCTTGTTCCCAAGCTTATACTGTGTGGTATCTTCCTGGGCATTACAGTAAAAACAGCCCAGTGCAAGTATGAATAGTATTCCTTTTTTCATCGTTTCGTATTTAGTGGTTTTCTGTGTGACGTCTGACCTGCTCCATTTGTTACATCCCACCAATAAAGTTTAAATTCCCTTTGATCTGCTGAATTCAAATTTTCCGAATTTGAATCCTACTTTCCGACGGTCGGTTGATTTTGACCGTGTAATTTCGGTTTGTTTATGTGTCACCTTTTCAATTCCTTTCGCCAATAGCTCCAGGGGTTCATTTGTCGCCATTTCCTTTGGAGTTCCCAGAATGGTCTCATCCGCCAGCTGTGTCACTTTTTCCATTACCGTGGGTATTTCCGCAACCAAGACTTCCTCCGTAAATTCTGGTTTGGCTCTGGGGGATTGAATCCTTTTCTCCAATTCAACCGGAATAGCAGAGGGTACGTTGACGGAAATTGCTTTTAGGGATGATTGAAGAACTTCTTGTGCAGATCCAGATGTATTTTTTTGATTCTGCTCCTTCTTGTTCGGCTCAATTCGAAATTGAACAAACTCCTGCTCAGGCGTTGTATTTTCTGAATCCATCCAATTTAAATGAGTCAACCGATCATGGGATGGTCTGTAATCCTGATTCAATCTTTTTTCTGATAGGATAACCAACAAGGCCACAGCCGCAGCGGCAGGTACCGCAAATTTTAAAAGCGGTATTACTTTCGTTGATTTTTTAAGCTGTTTTTTCTCAGGGAAAATAAGCGCTTGGGGCATCAGCTTTGTCTTTTCAAACACACTCAATTCAAGCTGGTAGGCTTCATTATCCCTAATCAAATCATGTGTCTGACTTACTTCTGAATCGGTAAGATCTCCCTCTATCAGTCCAATGAAATAGTCTTCTCGATTTGAATGATGCGGACCATTATACAAATCACTCTTTTCCATCCTAGAGTCCTCCATTGGTTCCAGACAAACGTTTGTGAATGAATAAAACTCTTCCTGCAGATCCGCATTGGTTTCAATGAAAAGCAGCACGATTGATTTTTCCTCATTCGTCAGTTTTCCCTCATGGTAATCCAGGAAAAGTTCTTCATAATTATATCTGGTAATTCTCTTCATCAGATCAGCACCTCCATATTTCCGATATACTTCTGTAAAAACTTTCGTGCTCTATAGATATATACCTTCACCTGGGACTCTGTCAGCCCTGTGATTTCCCCTATTTCGGAATAATTATACCCCTCATAATCCCGCAATAGCACAACCGCCTTTTGTGCTTCCGGAAGTTGATCGAGTGCAGCAAGTAATACGCTTTGTAGATCTGAGTATTGATCGGTAGTTACATGCCCGAGCAGGTCCGACTCTTCCATTCTGGCCTGCTTCTTTTCTTTTCGAATCAGGTCAATCATCGTCCTGTACCCCGTTGAAAACAGATACGATTTGGCTTTTTCCGAGGCAATCTCCCCATGGCGGTTCCACACCTTTAAAAACGTATCCTGGACAATGTCCTTTGACTTGTCAACATCCTGAATATTCTTCAGTATAAATCGATATAGATTGTCGGCGTATAAATCCACCGCAGTATTGTATTCTGCTCTTGTCATTGACGATTGTTCAAAAGTATGACGAACAGCACAATAAGAAAGTTACAGTTAGGATTAATTCACCCGGTGAATTTCTGTGTAGGTACCTCCAAATATTCCGAATCCATTGGTAATGTTACTAAACACCTGAACCGGCTGAGCGAAAGGATTGCCTTGCGTCTCCTGATACAACTGAAATGATCTGTTGTAATAATGAGATGACTCCGAAACATTAGAGAAATAGACATCAACAAACTCAATTCGAATATCCAGGAACTCATAAAACCAGTTACTGACGGGAATGTCGACTGTTTTGGTTTGTCCATCGAACAGCAGGTCAGTCATGATACCCGAATCCCTCCATGAATTGTTCCCAGAACCTTCGAAAGAAGGGTCGTTCAACAATATCCACATCTGCTCTTCGTAGTAAGTTGAATCAATCCCTCCAGAGAAATCTTCAAATATCTCCCAATACCCCATTTCCACAGCAAACCTGTAGTAATTTCTTACTCCTGGAGGATCTTTGAAAACAATCTGAACGGTTAAGAGGTCTTCTTCGCCCACCGTATTGGACATCGTATCCAACGACTGAACATTTACTGCATTTGGCACTACGTCAGAACCGTAAACCGGCACATAGTTTGGTGCAGCAACATCCACTCTGTAGAGCTGTCCGACTTGAGGCGACTGTGTTCCCACGTAATTGCCATATCCATCATAAGTAAGGGTTTCAACAACTGCGCCCGAAGCGTCAGAAATGACGACCGTTGCATTTTCAATATTATCAAGACTTCCCTGATCGATTACACTAAGGCTTCTACTTACATGAACTGCCCAAGTACTGTCGCTTGCAAATAAGGAATTAACCACCAATTTGGGAGTAGTAATCTCAGCATTGAACGGGATCTCTTTCCTACAGCTAAAAACCGCTGCGATCAAAAAGCAAATAATGATGGTTAATACTCTTCTCATGAATCAGAACTTGAATGAATAGCTAAATGATGGGATGATCGGGAACAGGCTGTACTGAAATAGCTTTCTATTGCCGGAATTATCGTATCCAAACTCCAGATAAAAAGGGTTTTGTCTACTGTAAACATTGTACACGCCAAAGCTCCAGGTCCGTTGTCCCCATTTTCTGTCTTTTTTGAGGTTAACAGAAAGATCCAAACGATGATATGCCGGCATTCTATAATTATTTCTCCCCTCAATGTGTTCTACTTCCGAGTACCAGTCAAACTGGGATATCGATGCTGGTTGATAGCGCTCAAGGCCCAAAGTGACCGCGTTTCCGGTTCCATATACCCAAACCATCCCTACACTCACTTTGTCGTTGAATTCATGGGTGACGGCCACACCAAGATCATGTCTCCTGTCATACCGATAAGGAAATACCTCGCCAAAGTTCAGATTCTCGAATTGTCTGTTCGTCCATGACAATGTATAGCCGATCCAGCCTGTTGTTTTTCCAAGCTTTTTTTCCAGAAGTAGCTCTCCGCCATATGACCAACCCCTTCCCGACTCGATTTTATCCTGCCAATCCTGATCTGTGCTAAAAAAAGAAGCGCCATCCTTGTACTCAATTAAATTGTCCATGATCTTGTAATACCCTTCTAGCGAAAGCTCATACTTCCCTTTAATTGTTTTCGCATAACCTGCAGCCCACTGATGAGCAAGCTGAGGCTTTACCCGTTCCGTAGCAGGCAACCAGAGGTCTGTCGGCAATCCAATACCAGCATTCGTCAATAAATGCATAAACTGTGTCATGGATGCATAGCTAGCTTTGACCGAGGAATTGCCATTTAATAAATAACGGCCACTGATTCTTGGCTGCAGAGACCAGTAGTTCTTATTGCCCACTATAAATCCTGAAAAATGTAGTCCTATATTTCCTTTGAACTTTTCTCCAATTTTGAGTTCGTCTTCCACATACGCAAACAATTCATGTGCAAATTGCTTGTTCGCTCCGAAAGTAGTGTCAATTGCCGACGCATTCGATTCAGTTATTTGGTACTGTTGTACCCCCGGCGTATAGGTGTGATAAATATCTCCTGCTCCAAACCGTACAAAATGATTTGGATTCGGAACCCAGTCAAAATCTACCTTTCCTGACCAATCCTCTATACCCGATATGTAGGCATAGGAAAAAGCATCCGTGGTACTTGTTCCCCCTGCTGTAGTAATGACTTCGTCATCGGCTCCAACAAGGAATCTATACTTACTGTATCGGAGGGTGGTGTTCATGAATATTTTGTTGGAAACCATGTGGTTCCAGCGAATAGCAGTAATGGTGTTGCCCCACTTTAGCTGTGCACTTGTCCGATCAGTCGTTGTTTGACCATTATTGGTCCAGGTATCTTCATAGTTAGAATAAGCCTTGTCGTCTCCCTGGTAAGCACTAACGTAAAGACGGTCTTTGTCTGAAAACTTATGATTCACCTTGGCGTTCAGATCATAGAAATAGTAACCTGCAACCAATCCCTCACCTGCCGCTCTTATTACAGGTCTGGCTAGCAGATCAATATATGTTCTTCGACCTGAGATAAGGAACGATGTTTTGTCTTTTTTAATTGGACCCTCCAAAGTTAATTTCGATGAAATCAAACCGACCGATCCTTCCCCATGAAACTCCTTCATGTTCCCTTCCTTCATTTTGATATCAATAACGGATGATAACCGACCGCCATACCTTGCCGGGAATCCGCCTTTAATCAGCTTTACCGAATTGATTGCATCTGCATTGAACACAGAAAAGAAACCGAACAGGTGGGAGGCATTGTACACAGGCACACCATCCAAAAGAATTAAGTTTTGATCCGGCCCTCCTCCCCGAACGTAAAGTCCGGAAGTTCCTTCCGATCCTGTCTGCACTCCTGGCATAAGCTGAATCGTTTTCATGATGTCTTTCTCTCCAAGAAGCACCGGTAGCGTTTTTACCTTTTCCATTGAAATATCAATGGTGCTCATCTCCGATTTCAGGTGAACTTGCTCTTCCTTATTGCCGATGATCTCAACCTCATCGAGCATATTGAATTCCATTTTAAAGGTAAGCTGCATGTCCCCTTTCGGCAATCCTTTGAAAAACTGCGTATCGAAACCTGTGTAGGAAATTCGGAGATGGACAGAGTCTTTCGGAAGTGTCAAGCTGTAAAAACCGTAGTCATTGGTTGCGGCTCCTTTTTTAGATCGCAAGTCAAAAACCGTTCCGCCCAACAGTTTTTCACCATTTTCAGCGTCCTCAATATAGCCGCTGATAGTAACCATTTCTTGTCCAAAAGAAATGAGCGGCAACAATAAAAAAGCGATCAAAACTATTTTTCTCATGGCGTAATTATGATTGAATAACGCTTGTCGATTCAAAAAAGTATGTAACGTTCCGAACAGATCAATCAAGTTTCAAAACCGCTAGAAAGGCTGCCTGCGGTATTTCAACATTTCCTACCTGTCTCATACGCTTTTTCCCTTTTTTCTGCTTTTCCAACAGCTTACGTTTCCGCGTAATATCACCTCCGTAGCATTTGGCAGTTACATCCTTTCGCAGTGCTTTTATGGTTTCCCTTGCAACAATTTTTGCTCCGATGGCTGCCTGTATAGGTATTTCAAACTGTTGTCTGGGGATTAGCTCCTTCAGTTTGAGGCAAATCTTTTTTCCCAAGTCGTGTGCATTCGATCTATGCACCAATGCAGAAAGCGCATCCACCGGATCCCCATTCAAAAGAAGGTCAAGTTTAATCAGGTCTGATTTCTGGTATCCAATCGGAAAATAATCAAACGATGCATAACCTCGGGAGACTGTTTTCAGCTTGTCGTAAAAGTCAAATACAATTTCTCCTAAAGGCATTTCAAATGAAATTTCCACACGATCTTGGGTTAAGTAAACCTGATTGGTCAGCTCTCCTCGTTTGTCAATGCATAAATTCATGATCTGGCCTACAAACTCGGATTTCGTTATGACTTGTGCCTTTATGTATGGCTCCTCAACATATTCTGTTTTTGATGGGTCAGGAAGTTCAGACGGATTGTTCACAATGACCTCTTTCTGATCTTTTTTCAAAAACGCCCTGTAAGACACATTGGGAACGGTTGTAATCACCGTCATATTGAATTCTCGCTCCAAACGTTCTTGAATGATCTCCATGTGTAACATCCCCAAAAATCCACATCGGAATCCAAAACCTAATGCTGCTGAAGATTCCGGTTCGAAAACCAATGAGGCATCATTCAGCTGAAGCTTTTCCATTGAAGTTCTTAGCTCTTCGTAATCTTCTGTGTCTACCGGGTAAATTCCTGCAAAAACCATTGGTTTTACATCCTCAAACCCTGTAATTGCTGAATCACATGGGTTGCTTACAGTAGTAATTGTATCCCCAACTTTTACTTCTTTCGCTTGTTTGATCCCTGAAATGATATATCCTACGTCACCCGTTTTCACTGTTTTTGTCGGATTTAAATCCAACTTCAAAACACCCACTTCATCCGCAAAATATTCTTTCTCCGTATTCACAAATTTTACCCGATCTCCTTTATTTATTTCTCCATTCAACACCCTGAAGTAAGCAATGATACCTCTGAAAGGATTAAACACAGAATCAAAGATCATGGCCTGCAACGGCGCACCAGGCTCACCCGTAGGAGCTGGCACTCTTTTTACAACCGCCTCCAGCACTTTATCCACTCCCAGTCCGGTTTTTCCAGAGGCGGGGATAATGTCGTCGAGTGAACAGCCGATGAGATCAACGATTTGATCACTTACCTCATCGGGCATGGCACCGGGCAGATCCATTTTATTCAACACCGGAATGATCTCTAAATCATTTTCAAGAGCCAGATAAAGATTTGATATGGTTTGCGCCTCTATCCCCTGCGAAGCATCTACAATCAACAACGCGCCCTCACATGCCGCAATCGACCGCGAAACCTCATAGGAAAAATCAACATGGCCCGGGGTATCAATTAGATTCAATACATAGTCCGATCCATCAAATTTGTAGTTCATCTGAATCGCATGGCTCTTTATTGTTATCCCTCTTTCGCGCTCCAAATCCATGTCATCAAGAGCCTGATCCTGCATTTCCCGATCAGATATCGTGCCCGTAACTTGAAGCAAGCGATCGGCAAGTGTACTCTTTCCGTGATCAATATGAGCGATAATGCAAAAGTTTCTAATCTTATCCATGCGATTTGCTATAGCTGTGCAAAATTAAACTTTTAAATGTAGTGACCATAAAGAAAGTCTCGTCTTAATTCTATCTGAATGGCACAATATTGTTCTTTGTCCGAATTGGTTTCTTTTCGTATATACCAACGGATATTTTCTCTTGTATTTCATTACGGTTTATATTTGCACCACAAATCAGAAAGATGAAGGTTATTGACCACATAAATGGCTCCAAGAAAACACGCTTTTCCATGGAAATCCTGCCTCCCTTAAAAGGACGGAGTATCCAGTCCATCTATGATGGAATCGATCCATTGATGGAGTTTAAGCCTCCTTTTGTCAATGTGACCTACCATCGTGAGGAACATGTGTACAAGGAACGTCATGATGGTCTCTTACAAAAGATTTCTGTGCGTAAAAGGCCTGGAACTGTCGGTATTTGTGCTGCAATAATGAATAAATATCAGGTGGATGCTGTCCCACACATAATTTGCGGCGGTTTTACAAAAGAAGAAACAGAAAACGCATTGATTGACCTTCAATTTCTTGGAATTGAAAACATTCTGGCACTTCGGGGTGACCCCATAAAAAACGAAACCCATTTTATTCCTAATAAAGCAGGGCACAAATATGCAGTGAACCTGATCGAACAAGTTGTCCAGATGAACGAAGGTAATTTTCTCCATGAAGAAACCGGAAATTCAACTGCGACAAATTTTTGCATTGGTGCTGCGGGATATCCCGAAAAGCATTTCGAATCAATGAATCTAAAAACTGATCTGAAATACCTAAAGGACAAAGTGGATGCCGGTGCTGAATTTATCGTTACACAAATGTTTTTTGACAATCAGAAATATTTTGATTTCGTAAGCGCTTGTCGAGAAAAAGGGATTGATGTTCCAATCATTCCAGGGCTGAAGCCGATTACTACGATGAAGCACATTACATTCTTACCGAAATTTTTTCATATTGATTTCCCCGAAGAACTATCGAGCGAGTTGGAAAAGTGCAAAACAAACGATGATGTGCGACAGGTTGGTATTGAATGGGGTATTCAGCAGTCGAAAGAACTGGTCGATTACGGAGTTCCTCTTCTGCACTACTACACCATGGGAAAAAGCCAAACTGTTAAGGCAATAGCTTCAGAAATCTTCTGAATATCCAGACAGGATAAACTATCTTTACATACAAAGCTTAGCAAATGACGAAGGTTATTTCATTTATAAGTCGAAAAGGTGGCACCGGAAAAACAACAAACGCCATCAATCTTGCCACATCTTTACATCAGCTGAAGAAGAAAGTATTACTTGTTGAAACAGACACAAACTATACCATAAGTTCCATTCGTAAAATCGAGTTATTTAAACTGAAAAAGAAGAAAGACCCGTACTTTAAAATAATCGGCTCAAGAGACAATCGGGCGGCGACAGAAATAACTGGGCTTAAAAAATCCGGTGATTACGACTACATTATTGTTGACAGTGCAGGAAAAACAACAGACAAAGGGATCCGAGAGCTTTGTTTGGAAAGCGATATGGTTTTAATTACAACAAGCCTAACACAGAATGACTTACTCGTTGCCTTCCAAACCGTTAAAGATCTGAGACCGGCTGAGAAATTGAATGCCAACTTAAAAATCTGTATCCTCCCAAATAGAATTCATAGCCTAACAAGATTCACTACTGTTATGACGCAGCTGGCGCAGCTGGATTCAGAAATCATTCAGACCTATGTCCCCCAGCGTAAAACCTATACTACTCCAAGTACAGTTAAAGCGGATCGACGTTACAAAAACGTTGCGAAACAGATCATTAAACAATTAGGATAATATGGCACGAAAAAACACATTGCGAGACCTAGCAGATTTTCTTCATGAAAATCCAAACGAAATTGAAATTCAAACTACATCAAGAGAGGATTTTATAAAAGGTAAACCAAATGCGCTGGTTGAAATAGATGAAGCTGAAAGCTGTTCCAAAGAGCTGAACGTACTGGAAGGAGTTTCCATCAAGGAAATCGCCAATTACATGCACCGTGTCGCAAAAGATCAAAACAAGAGTTTTGCAGAAGTGTGGCTGGAAATACTGAAAGAAGGTTCAAATCAAGATCCGTTATTGGATAATACTAACATAAGGCAAGCACTTCGGTCTTTGCGCGTCAATTCGACTTCTGTAGCCGCCGATTCAATTGCCTATCTTTTGAAAAGAGGAAGAAAGTGAACACTACTATCCGCTTATTTTATTCGTGTCAACTATTTTTGTTTTTGTGCATTCTTCCATCCATCGGTTTGGCACAATTTGGTGGAAAAGAACGCATGTACGAAGGCTTTGTTTCGCTAAATGAAGGACTAGAGGAAACAAGAGTAATCACAGCTAAGTTCTCTGAAAGGCTATACTACAATCTCACCTTTTTGCACCAGAACAATGAGCTCAAAGTAGCTGATGGATTGCGAATAGGAATGCAAATAAGAGATTCCGTTTCATCCCTGATGCACTACTTAAATGAAATGAAATTATTGCTGATTGTAAAATGTGAAAATAAAACTCGTACAGAAATTGAAGCGTTAGATACATTGATCAGTTTAAAGCATCTGAACAATTACGATGATTACATTACGCCGGAAACCATTTTATTTGGGGAAAATGAGGCAAAGCTCAGACGGGGACAGTTTTCGGCTTTTCATCTGGTTAATACCGCCGACAGGTTTATTGCATTTAGCGACAGCCTGCTAACTTCCGCGAACTTGTCTGTCCCTGACAGCTATCTTTTTGAATACATTACCGATTATGATTGGCTTCGAAGCAATATTAGACACAAGCCATTGGCTGCTATTATTGCACTTATCTCGAAACTTCAGTTGGACATCAAACTTCAAGAACAGGTGGTCATAAGTAATATAATCGATAAAGGATAGGACGCAAATTAGTAATCTGCAAAACAACTTTTTTGTGATCGATTTCGTTGCATTTAATCTGTATCTTCACTTGACGGACCATATGAGGCGTTTTATTCTCTATATCACTCTTTTTTTTGCGGCGTCCTTTGCTTATTCGCAAGATAAGAAGGTGGTTCTGGACGCAAAGCTCACTGCTGTTCAAGGATTCAAAAAAATAGATGTTGCTACTGTCGGATTGTACGACGGCAATACTAAAATTGACTCAACTGTGACCCAATCAGGAAGGTGCTTTTTCACCTTGAAAGAAAATAAAACCTACAAAATTGAATTCAGCAAAACCGGATATGTTTCTAAGCATTTGATTATTGAAACGTCGGATCTTCCGGAGAAAGGCAAAAACCGATATAAGGTTAAAGTAGAAGTTACGTTGTTCAAAATTAGACCCGGATTAGATGTGGATTTTCTCAAGCAAATGCCCATGGGAATTGCTAAATATGAATCTATTTATAAAAAAATAAAGTGGGATGAAGAGTACACCCGAAGTGTAGAAGAAAAAGTGATCCATGAAACTTTGGAATACCATAAAAAATACGGCAAGAAAGAAACAAAGGAAAATAATTAGCGTCCTATTTCTATGCCATAGGTTACCATAAAATTCACAAACCATACTTTAAACCCAATGTCGGATAGTGCATTGTCCTCCAAGTCCTGCGCTGTACCGGTTGCTCTGGAGAAATACTGAGTGAATTCCAAATAGCGTTTTATTTTCCTTCTTGACTTGAAGGTTAGCCCTAGCCCCCCCTCTACAAGCATACCGTCGGTAGCGTTAGAAGTTGAGGAATTATTGGTGTTGTTGGCCCAACCCAAACGTAATTTACCATACCACATCTTTTTCCCCGTACGAAGCATATACTTTCCTTGAGCATAAATAGGAAAAGAATGGACTGCCACACTATGACTTGTATTTGGAGTGTTAAAACTGAATCTGTTAAAGTGTGAGCCAATACCAAATCCTAGTTCATATTTGTTCGAAAATCTTCTGTTAAGGGATAGATTCCAGTGTACACCATTCACTCCTAGTCCCAAAGAATGATTGCATAATATCCCTTCTTTGTAATGAAATCGATTTCGTTTAAACAATGTGATTTCATGGGGCATATATACCTTAGCAATTCTGTCAGGATTGAAAAAATTGGAGTCCCCTTCGTAATCAACAATCGTCCAATATTTTGCAGACTGATTCACCAAAGATCCCCGAATATACCCTTGCCCTCTTACCTTAACAATGCAACCATTTTCAATGGCATGTTTTGATTGACCCAAGGCGGATTCGGCATATACAATTGCCAGTATTGCCAAAACTAATTGGCAATACCTTTTGTTTTTAAACCTATGGATTATCTTAAAATGCAATTGAGCTAATTAGGGTCATAGTTCCGTTATCGTAATCCACTTCATATTGGGATAAGCCGTTTTCGCCTGCTCCAAGTATTCTATTTTCTTCTGTTGGATGTGGAATCACATCATAAACTACATGAGAAAATTTTATCTTATTCGATGGGTATGAAGGGCTGGAAATATCAAAGATGCTAATCCCGTTTTCGCCCTCACCAACAAGCAAATGGTCGTTTTGAATACACATGCCGTATGGACTTTCCATCGGAATGTCATCTATGTTTCTAGGATCCTGAAGATCTGATATATCTACTGTCGTTAATACATTTTCCTCACCACCGCAGCCGTTATCTAGTGCCGATCTGAGTGTGACATATGCAATATCTCCATTGGGTAATACAGGATCACATGATTGTGGATGCCAATAGGTAGATACAACAGTTGGGTTTTCCCCATCGGAGACATCAACAATCACCATTGAAGTTTCTGTTCCTATGAATAATTTTTCATCATCCTCATAAACTGTTTCCATACCCGATTGAATGTATCTGTTATCCAACAAATTGATATCCGTTGGTGTATTTCCAAATGTCAATAAGGAAGACCCCGTTATGACATACAGATGGTCGTTGGTGAGTGCTATCCGATTCAATGTTCCCAATCCTGAGCTGGTTCCGTTCCCAACAAAAGAAGAGGGAATGGATGAATTCGGGATCATATTGTTCATGTAATCGAAATACAACACACTTTCCTCTTTTAGAGCGCGAGCTTCAGGACCATTAAGTTTAAGCGTTTCCGTTACCACTTCGTAGGTAAACCCAATTAATGCCTCTCCATTGTCATTCATCGCAGGCTCTGCAAAAGCATTTAATTCTCTGTCCACAATTACAGGAGCAGCCATATTTGAAATGTCGATTTTAACCATATCGTAGTGTGAAACGGCATAAATAAAATTCTTGTGCACAAAGAATTCATCGGTAAACGGAAGATTAATAAAACTCATCGGAGTAGGGTTATTAGGGTCATTGTTGTCATAAACATGGATGCCCAAACCTTTTTCCCCAATTAACAGCATGTTTTCTCCCATGAATATTTTTTCCGGATCTTCAATTTCCCGGCTGGGAGTGATCAACGAAGCTGAACGAATTTCGTCTAAATCGCCATAAATTGCAGTTGCCTTATTATACGTTAAGGTAACTTCGCCAATGTTTGTATTGCAGCCCGTTAGTGCGGCGAAAAGGGCTAAAATTGCGGAGTAAATAGTGATTCTCATAATTTCAATTTTAACAAAAAATTAACAACAACCGTGCCGACTTCCAATTTCGCGCGCCAAATATCCCATTAAAAATTTCCCCGTGTGATTGCAGTGTTACGTTATCTTTTGCCTGAAAGGTGTACGCTCTATTTAGCTACAACCGTTTTCTTTGCTCTCTTTGATCTGATCTTCCTCCTAATGACCCAAAACACAATTACTCCAATGATCAGAAACGGCCAACCATAGGTTAAAGCAATAAAAAACAAAACAAATCCATCCCAACCTTTTTTGAATCCCATCACAAATTGATTCGAGTATTGTTGTTTTGGACCGCCCTTAATCTCTTTGTAAACAGTGACGTGCAATGTGCTATAATCTACACTGTGAATAAGGTATTTCAAACGTCCTTCCAACGATTCAATGTCCGATCTCAAATTCGATATTTGTTCCTCTATTTCCAGAATTTCAGCAACCGTTTTTGCCTCCTTTAAAATTTCACGGTATCTCTGCTCCGTTTCTTTTTTTGTTTTTGTTCTCGCTTCAAGATCAATAAATTCTTCTGTCACATCCTCCGCCGAAATCTCTTTGTTATCAAAATGGTCAACACCTACTGAAATGGAATTGATTAACTTTTCAAAATTAGCAACAGGAATACGAATTGTAAGATTCAACTGGTCCTGGTATGAATAGTGTACCTCAGTTTCAGACGTGCAAAATCCATCCAGCGACCTGACCAAGCTGTCTATACGCGCATTAGTCCGTATAAGATCATTTGTTTGAAAGGTTAAACGACCCTCTTTCACAATCTTCTGATCCGCCAATTTGCCTTCAGCACTTGTATCTTCATAGTCAACTGATTTTCTATTGTCGGCCCTTTTGTATTCTTCCTCTGTTTCTGAAGACATGTAACCTGAAGCGTCTAAACCTTTCGGAAGCAGGCTATAATTACTTTCTATACTGCCACAGCTTGCTGTGAAACCGATCAATACTAATACAATTATTGTGTTTTTCATTTGGTCTAGTTTATAGCCCCTCCGCACATACGAAGGGGCAAATGCAACATCTTATTTATTTTCTGATGATAACTCTGCTGTGTCTTTTTCCGGCGTCAACGAACTTTTGGTAGGATCATCTGCTAACGTCGTTGAATCCACCTGAGAATCAACCTCATTGCTAAGATTTGCATCAGGTTCCGGCAGGTTTAATATCCTATCATTTTCTTCCATGGTTTCCCCATTACACGCTACTAGTGAAATGGTAACTCCGGCTAAAAGAAGCATTACAAACTTTTTCATTTTTTACTTTTTTGTGCGTTGAACCAGATTCATTCTGGCCGTCGCGGTTAAACATTGTTTTTGGAATTAATGCGAAGAATAATCTTTCGGTAACCCTTGCAAAAATTATTTCTGCCAATTGGGTTACTTTTCAGGGATTTCCTGGATAAAGGTGATTGGCTTTTTGTTCAATTTAGTTGCTGAAACCGAATTGACATGTTAATTTGAATTTGAGATTTTACCTGAAAAATTAACTACATTGGGTTACCTTTTCAAAATCAAAGAAATAAAGCGACAGAGGATAGAATGGATAGTGTAAACGAAATACCTGATGAGGTCTTGATCAAAGGTATGCGAGAAGGGAATCATCAAATGATCCAAGCACTATATACACAGCACTACCCGATGGTACGCAAACTAGTTATAGCAAATAGTGGAAGTGAGTCTGAAGCAAAAGATGTTTATCAGGAAACGATTATCGTTTTGTATGAAAATATCCAGACCAAAGGGTTCAATTTAACCTGTAAAATCAGAACCTATTTGTATTCCGTCAGTCGAAACATTTGGTTAAAAGAGCTGAAGAAAAGAATCCCTCAGACTACGGATTTAAATGATCACAAACATTTCGTGGATGTGAACCGAGATTTTGACAAACACGAAGAAAAGCAGAAAAGACTAGATAAAATTCAGCTAGCCCTTGAACAAATCGGAGAACCGTGCAAGTCAATCCTTACCTATTTTTTCTTCAATCGGCTTACGATGGAAGAAATAGCGACAAAGATGGGATATACAAATGCAGACAACGCAAAGAATCAAAAATACAAGTGTTTCAAACGCTTGAAAAAATTGGTGCTTAAAGTAAAATGAGTAACGACATTAACATATCTGACCTTGACATTGAAAAGTATTTCGATGGGGAGTTGCCCAAAGAAAAAATAGCAGCATTTGAGGAAAAAGTTGTAAATGATGCTCTGTTTGCAAGAGAAGTCCGGGAACATCGGCAAATGAGATTAGATCTTAGTATCATTAGAGAAAGACATACGCTGAGCCAGCTTATGGACCAGATTCATGAGCAAGAATATGGGAAAATTCCAAAATTGATGCCCGAAAAAGAGCAGGGTTTGGAAAGTGAAAACCCTAAAGCAATAGAGCAGAGCTTGACATCACAAAATGAAAATGAAACTCAACGGTCAAATCGCGTCATTTCATTCAAGACTTTTTATTTGAGTGTTGGTGCTGCTGCTGCATTGGCCGCGCTCATCACGTTAGGGAGTGTTTGGATCCTAAATCAACCCGGTGACTCAGCAAATACTGCCGCGTCAGGATATCAGGACCTTTTAATGGAAGAATCTCAGGAAAAAAGAGCAGACTCCAGTAGTGATCGAACTGATCGTCACGAAGATAGAAAAGTAGTTTCCAGTGTTTCAAAAAAATATGTTGCCACCGCATTCGCAATTGCAAAAGATGGTTATTTCGTAACCAACAATCATGTAGTGGAGGACTGTTCCAATTTGAAGTTAAAAACGAAAACTGAAGATGGAAAATGGGTAGATTTTGAGGCCAAAGTAATTTTAAACGACACACTGTCTGACCTTGCCTTGGTGCAGGTAATGGATTCTACGTTCACGGAGCTTGGTGTCCTTCCCTTTACATTTTCGTCAAAAGGGGCGCAAATGGGACAGGATGTTTTTACACTTGGATACCCCAAAAAAGACGTCGTAATGGAGCCGGGAACCATTAGCTCAACAACGGGATTGGATGGAGACACTACTGCCTATCAATTAGCCATGTCGTTAAACACCGGGAACAGCGGAGGGCCAATTTTCAATACAAAAGGTGAAGTAGTTGCTGTTGTTAAAGGAAAACACAACGGTAAAGAAGGAACCGGATATGCGGTTCGAGTAGAATATATGCTTGATTTGATCGAAGAATTTGAGACTGAAAACTCTATTCGACTAAAAAAGCCGAGATACAATCAAATACAATACAAAAGTCGAGTGAATCAGATCAACCATATACGACAATTTGTATTCCTTGTAGAAGCGGTAAAGTAATCTCTTTTGCTGTACCGTTTGTTTCTTTTTTCATTGCACTAACAAACAGCAGGGTAGAATCCAAGTGAACAAATCGAGACGAATCTATTGCCAGCAGAGGTAAGTCCTTGTTTGTGAAAAATAGAAGCTCCTGCATCTATACATTAAACCTACGATTATGAAATTATTTCTCTCAGCAATATGTCTATTCGCATTTGCGATGACAATCCCAGCAAATGACATCGAACAAATCCACCAGGAATTGCAAAAGAATCAACTCGCAATTCAAGAATTAGATAGATCACCTGCCCCATCCGGGAAAAAATACCTGTACATCAGTTCATCGTTCGGCAAAAGTAAATTGGAAGATCAATCTCAGCTTCAGGAAATCAAAAGTGCGCTAATCGAAAAAGTAGAATGTGTAAATACCTCTTACAGTAGAGGGAAAAAATTTGATCAGTTTGATTTGGATAAAAGGCGTCTGGAAAAATTGGAAAAATTAGCTCCCTGGTTACTACAGCGTAAAATGGTCAACTGGGTTACCATTGCTCAAACCGGCGCCTTGCAGTTTACGGATGCAAAAAGAATGTTTCATGGTTTTAGGATTACTTACCGACCTCAATACGATGAAAAAATGGCAAAAGAAGAAGCCGATTATATTGACGAGGTTTTAACGCGCGGATCTCTCGCTCCTAGCCCCGAATTTCGAGACGATCGAGATTTATCAAGTCCAACCGAAGGAATAATTACCACTTGCGTAATCAAGACTTCTTCATCTTTCGGAGAAGCTGAAATCGTCGATACACTTGTTTTCAAGGGAGGCGCCTCCACGCTGTCTTACGCCAAGCCTGACTCAACGATATTTAATGTTCTAGAAAGGAACAAAGACTGGAAAGACAACATTATCGTCCACGATGTTACAGGCAGCATGTCGCCGTACACAATACAGGTGTTGCTTTGGCACCAATTGAACTTTGAGAGCAATAGAAATTTAGGGTATGTATTTTTTAATGATGGTAATAACATGCTGGATCAGGACAAGATCGCCGGAAAAGTAGGAGGAGTTTACTTTGCTGAAGGAAATTCCCTGGACCAGGTGAAGAGAGTGGCAAAAAATGCAATGTTTTCAGGATATGGTGGTGATTTACCCGAAAATAACATTGAAGCTACACTTCGTGGTATTGAGCAGTTCCCAAAAGCAAAAAATGTGGTCATGATCGCAGACAATTGGGCAACTCCTCGCGATCTCGAATTTGCCGACAAACTAGCTCTGCCAATAAAAATCATTTTGTGCGGCACGCATTGGGGGATCAATACTGCTTATCTGGACTTGGCAAAAAAGACCGGTGGATCGGTTCATACTATTGAAAAAGACATCGTTGATCTAGCGAAACTGCATGAGGGTGAAAGCTTTGAATTAAACCATATTACTTACAAAATTCTAAAAGGAAAATTCGTCAAAATCGCCTCCTTGTGACAATCATTAATGAAAGGTGGTGTGTTAACCTATAGAGCAAAGGTTTAGGAAGTTCAATTCGTTGGTTGGGAAATTTTAGGCAACAATAGCCTAAACTACAGGTATACAGAATAGTAACATCTATTTCTTACTGATGAAAGTCCTTCCAACATTGTTTATAGTTTTAGCTCTTTGCGCTTCACAAGAAACTCGTTCACAGAGTTTCAAAGAAGATTTCTACAAGGCACACGTTTTTATTGATTACGAAATGTATGATCTTGCTTTGCCTGCTTTTTTGGAATTGAACAGAAACTACCCTGGAAATGCTAACATTCGGGGTATAATTGGTTATCTATACCTTCAAACTCCTGATCAAAAGCATAAATCGCTAGATTATTTGGCAAATTGTAAGTCCGAACTCTCCGCATACTACAAATTTGGAAATCACAAAGAATCGGGAACTCCATTAGAAAGCATATGGTTTTTGGGAAAAGCCTATTACGAAAACAAGCAATACGACAAAGCAATTGCCCTATTCCAAGAATACAAAGACACCTTAAGAACCGGAAATAAAAAAGACCGCATGATCGTTGAAGAAGACATCAGGCTAAGCCAGATTGCCAAAAAGAACACTTAAATCATCCTGATGTATTTATTTCATCTCGAAGTCGTCCATAAACTTCGTCGTAAAATTGCCTTCGTTAAAGCTTTTATCTTCCATCAATTGCTGATGAAACGGGATGGTTGTGCTTACCCCTTTTCCTTCGATTATATACTCGCTCAACGCCCTTTTCATCTTTGTTATTGCTTCATCTCTGGTTTGAGCAACTGTGATTAGTTTGGAAATCATCGAATCATAATACGGTGAAATGGTATACCCTGCGTACACATGGGAATCTATACGTATTCCATGCCCTCCAGGCTCATGGTAATCCGTGATTTTTCCCGGACAAGGGATGAATCCTTTGTACGGATTCTCGGCATTAATTCGGCACTGAATTGCATGCAATCTTGGGATGTATTCTTTGCCCGTAATTTTTTCACCCGCTGCTAATTTGATCTGTTCTTTGATCAAATCAAAGTCTATCACTTCTTCCGTGATCGTATGCTCCACCTGAATCCGGGTGTTCATCTCCATGAAATAAAAATTCCTGTGCTTATCAACCAAGAATTCCACAGTTCCTACGCCTTCGTATTTGATTGCCTTTACTGCCTTCACTGCTGCTGCACCCATTGCTTCTCTCAGTTCATCCGTCATAAAAGGAGAAGGGGTTTCTTCCACCAATTTCTGGTGCCTCCTTTGTATTGAGCAGTCTCTTTCGGACATATGACAGGCATTACCATACATATCTCCTGCAACCTGGATCTCGATATGACGAGGTTCTTCCACAAATTTCTCCATGTACATCCCGTCGTTGCCAAATGCTGCTGCCGATTCTGCTCGAGCGGAATCCCAATGTTCTTCCATCTCCTCTTTTGACCAGACGATTCGCATTCCTTTACCACCGCCACCAGCTGTTGCTTTCAACATTATAGGATAGCCAATGCTTTCTGCCTGTTTGTATGCATCATCAAGACTCTTTAGAAGCCCTTTGGATCCGGGAACACAAGGCACTTTTGCTTTTATCATCGTTGACTTGGCGGACGACTTGTCTCCCATTTTCTCGATCATCGCTGCAGAAGCACCGATAAACTTAATTCCGTGGTCTTCACATATTTGTGAAAACTTTGCGTTTTCCGAAAGGAAACCATATCCGGGATGAATCGCGTCCGCATTGGTTATCTCAGCAGCTGCGATTACATTCGCCATTTTAAGATAAGATTCCGAACTGGAAGGCGGACCGATACAAACTGCTTCATCGGCAAATCGAACGGGAAGACTTTCTGCATCAGCGGTTGAGTATACAACCACCGATTTAATTCCCATTTCTTTACAGGTCCTTATGATGCGCAGGGCTATTTCCCCTCTATTGGCTATTAGAATTTTCTTGAACATACCGAACTAAATTAAATTGTATTGCTCGACCTTACTACTATGCAGGCTCGATCAAGAATAAGGGTTGGTCGTACTCGATCGGAGTTGAATCGTCAACAAGGACTTTCACCACCTTTCCGGCAATATCTGACTCAATCTCATTAAAAAGTTTCATTGCTTCAACTACACAAAGTGTGTCGCCCACTTTTACCATGTCTCCAATTTGAACAAATTCTGGTTTGTCAGGCGCCGGTTTTCTGTAAAACGTTCCGATCATTGGTGAGTTGACCACGTGGTGATTGCTGTCTTCGTCACTCGATTGAGCGGGAGCCTTTTCTGCAGATTCGGCAGCCGGAGCTGGCGCAGCAGGACTTGGCGTTTGTGCAGGTGCCGGAGGAGCCGCAACTACCGGCGCTGACATTGGCGCAGATACCACAACTTGTTCCGGTGCTTGGTTCGTTTTCTTTCTAGCTAGCGACTCTGACTTAATGCAGATTTTAAAGTCCTTTTTCTCAATTTCAACTTCGTTTACGCCTGCTTTTGCCACAAACTTAATCAGCTCTTGAATTTCCCTAAGATCCATATACTAAAGTTATTTGTTTTTCCTTGCTCCTTTAGAGCAAATTAATCACTTACAATGTTTTTGATAAATCGTTCGTAAAGATATAAATTCTGAACATACAACTAGGAGACCCGATTGTCTAATAGGCCCATTTGAGATATATTGCCCCCCAAGTAAATCCTCCACCAAAAGCCGCAAGAACAACATTGTCACCTTTCTTTAATTGGCTTTCCCACTCCCAAAGGCACAAGGGTATGGTTCCTGAAGTCGTATTGCCGAATTTTTCGATGTTGATCATCACCTTATCTCTCGTCAATCCCATGCGATTTGCTGTAGCATCTATGATTCTCAAGTTTGCCTGATGCGGAACAAGCCAAGCCACATCATCACTTTCGAGATTATTTTTCTCCATAATCTCAGCGGATACATCTGCCATTTTGGTCACCGCGTGTTTAAATACGGTTTTACCATCTTGAAAAACAAAATGCCTGCGATCTCCTATGTTATCCTCAGTAAGGGGTTCAGCGGAACCTCCCACTTCCTGAAGAAGATAATCGACCCCCGATCCATCATTTCTCATAATGCTATCCTTAACTCCATAACCCTCATGATTCGGTTCAAGAAGAACTCCTCCTCCTCCATCTCCAAAAATGATGCATGTAGCTCGATCCGTATAATCGATTATTGATGACATGATGTCTACACCGATAACAACTACCTTCTTGTATCTTCCACTTTCAATAAATTGTGTGCCTGTAGTTAAAGCGTATAAAAACCCGGAACAAGCAGCCGATAGGTCAAAAGCCCAAGCATTTTTTGCTCCTGACTTTGCACAGATCATATTTCCCGCAGAAGGAAACCGATGATCGGCTGTTACCGTTCCAACGATTATCAGATCGATCTCTTCCGGAGAAATCCCTCTTTTTTCACAAATTCCCCGAACCACTTCGGCTCCAATGTCTGATGCTGCTTGACCTTTGGAAACAATCCTTCTTTCTTTGATCCCGGTTCTGGTCGTAATCCATTCGTCAGTGGTATCGACCATCTTTTCAAGTTCGGCGTTCGAAAGCACTTTTTCAGGAACATATCCGTGTAATGCTGTAATGGCCGCTGTTACTGTAGTCATCTAGTTAAATGCTTCTTTAATTTTACTTGGCAGATTGGCCAAAGTAACGGTTTTTGAGGCTAAAATCATATTTTTTATTGCCTTCGGACTAGAAATGCCGTGCCCAATTAACACATTCGCATTTACTCCAAGAACAGGAGTGCCTCCATAATTTTCGTAATTGAATCGGCTGAAATAATCATCCACCAGACCTCTTTTGCTGATGAGTTTAAAAAACGCTTCCGCCTCTTTCAATACAACATTGCCGGTGAAGCCATCGCAGACAACCACGTCCGCTGAATTGTCAAAAAGATCCCGTCCTTCTACATTACCAACAAAATTGAATTCATTTGTTTCGTCCATGAGTCGATAAGTGGCCTGCGTTAACAGGTTTCCTTTTTCCTTTTCCTCGCCTATATTGAGCAAAGCAACCTTCGGATTCTTTATCCCCAAAACATGTTCGGCATACAGCGAACCAACTACAGCGAACTGATAAAGCACATCAGGCTTACAATCCGCATTAATTCCCACATCCAAAATGATACCATTACCGCCGTCCTCCTTAGGAAGGTCTGACGCAATCATCGGTCGGATTACTCCCGGAACGGACCGCACAATGTGCATAGAACCTACTAGCATTGCACCGGAGTTTCCGGCACTCGAAAAGGCATCCAACTTTCCCGATCTTAGCATTGCAAAACCAATCGCAATACTGGAATTAGGTTTCCTGGAAAAGGCACGCGCAGGATGCTCTTCCATTTCGATTACTTCACTGGCATGTACAATGTCAAAAGCGTCATGATCCTGACCCTCTTTCTCTAAAATCTCTTTGATTTTTGTTTCGTCACCTATAAGGACGATTTTATCGTCTTCTTCCAACTCCGACAGAGCTTGAATAGCTCCGACCACAGTTGAATCGGGAGCGTAGTCACCTCCCATTATGTCTAAACCGATTTTCACGGTAGAAAGCTACGAGTATTTTTAATGCGATAAAAAATTACACCGACTGAATTACAGCGATGTATCTTTCTCCATTACCACTTTACCCTTGTAGTATAGTTTTCCCTCTGACCAATATGCCCTATGATACAAGTGTGCTTCTCCAGTAGTCGAACACGTCGCAATTTGCTGGCTTTCAGCCTTGTAATGGGTTCTCCTTTTGTCTCTTCTTGTTTTAGACTGTTTTCTTTTAGGATGTGCCATTTTTCTATCTTTTATTTTTCTTTTATCAAACTTTTAAGGGCCGACCATCTAGGGTCTTCCTTTTCAATTTCCTCTGAATCTTGCTCAACTGGTTCCTCAGTAACCAAATACTTGTTCAAACTTTTGATCATCTCTTCGTCGCACTCTCCGTCCCCGTGTAACTTTCTTACGGGAAAAGACAACTGCACAAACTCATAAATAAAGTTCTCAACGTCAAGCTGATGCTCCGAACTGGACAAATATATAATCTCCTCGGTATTTTGCACTTCTACATCTGAGAATTTGGCGATCAGGCCGTATTCCCCTTGAATTGGCAGGTTTACACTTCCAGCACATCTATCACACCGGAATTCCACATTACCACCAACATCAAAGGATAAAACAAGCATTGTGCTTTGTTTTTCAATTGTAACAGTTACCTGACAATTTGCCTTCTCGATGTCCGAATTTTCGCAAGTTTCAAAGAACGTCTCCGTTACCTCAAAATGAAATTCATGGCTTCCAGGCTTCAACCCAACAAAGGGTATCTTATATCGCTCTTGAACCACTCATTTAAATTTAAGGGACGGCAAAGATAACTAATTCAACTAGTTTACAAAAGGACTTTACTTAATCTTTTGATTGGTTGGCTTACCTACGGGAAGAGGATTGGAATGAATTTCTTTATACAGCTCTCTGTTCTTGTAGATATCCCTTGCCATATATACCGCATTTCTAAAAGAGGATGCCGATGCTTTGTTTTTACCAACAAGATCATATGCGACTCCATGATCAGGGGAAGTTCTGACTATTGGCAACCCGGCCGTGAAATTAACTCCAGAACCAAAGGTCATCGATTTAAATGGAATCAGCCCCTGGTCGTGGTACATGGCCAGAACACCATCAAATTCTCTAAAAGTAGAGCTGCCGAAAAACCCATCTGCAGGAAATGGGCCATACGCTAGAATACCCATGCTCTTGGCTTTTCGAATGGCAGGGATGATGATCTTGTTTTCTTCATCTCCAAGCAAGCCATTCTCCCCAGCATGCGGATTTAAGCCCAATACACCAATTTTTGGTTTGCTAATCATGAAGTCCTTCACCAATGAATTATTCATTTGACCTATTTTGTTAAGCACTAATTCTTCACTTAACGCAGAAGAAACAGAATTCAAAGGAATATGCCCCGTGACTACCCCGACTCTCAAATCTTCACCACACATTAACATCAATGCCTCATCAACATTCGATAATTTTGCCAAATACTCAGTATGCCCGGGGAAGTCAAAGCCTGAAGATTGTATGTTTTCTTTATTGATAGGAGCAGTAACGAGCACGTCAACTTTATTCGATGCGAGATCGGTAGTGGCCGCCTTGAGCGATTTATATGCATACTCACCTCCTATTTTAGAAAATTCTCCCGGATTCAAAGTGAAATTGTCCTCCCATACCTGAAGTACATTCACTTGCTTTTTAGACGCCTCCTGGGTCGAGCTGATATAATTGATCGTAACGTTGTTCAATTCCAGTAGGTTGAGATGTTCTGTAAAGATCTTTTTAGACCCGTAAATTATTGGCGTAACATTGCTCAACACCCTTTTGTCAGCGAACGCTTTAATAATGATCTCCGGGCCTATGCCGTTAATATCACCTACACTAATCCCTATTTTAATATGCTGAGACATACTTAAGTCAATCCTGATTCAGTTTTGTTTTTGAAAAATTGGTAAAGCAATCGGACACCAACTCCAGAACCCCCCTGCGTTCTGTAGTGAGAATTTTCCTTTAACCACGCAGGGCCTGCTATGTCAAGATGAATGTAGGGGTAGCTTGTAAAATGTTCTAAAAACTTGCCTGCCGTTATTGCCCCTCCCTCTGGTCCGCCAATGTTTTTAACATCCGCAATTTTTGACTTGATCTGGTCTCCATACTCCTCCCAAAACGGAAATCTGGCAATACGCTCGTATACTTCTAATCCTGCTTCAGACAGCTCCTCAAATTCTTGTTCATCAGCGGTTCCCATAGCAACAATTCCTGCACTACCTATTGCCCGCGCTGCTGCGCCAGTCAATGTAGCACCATCAAGCACCAGTTTTGGATTGTATTGACTTGCATAGGCCAATGCATCGGCCAAAATCATTCGGCCCTCAGCATCTGTATTTAATACTTCAACGGTTTTACCACTATACATCTTGATCACGTCTCCCGGGGCATAAGCCGATCCGCCCGGTCGATTATCAGTGGCCGGTATTAAGCAAATTATATGTACCGGCAGGTTGTTGGCAGCAATGGCACGCATTGTACCGATCATCATGGCCGCTCCCGCCATGTCACATTTCATAATGTCCATACTGTTAGCTGTTGGCTTTAGGCTCAGCCCGCCTGTATCATAGACCACTCCCTTTCCAACTATAACATATGGACGCTCATTGACCGCTTCTTTTGGGCACCATTCCACTATTGAAAATGTTGCGGGCTCAAGACTTCCTTGGTTTACCGCTAGAAGTCCGCCCATTTTAAGCGCTTTTATCTTGGACTGATTAAATACTTCTACCTTCAGTCCAACCTCATTGCTAATTCGTTGTATTTCCTCCGAGAGTTTAACCGCAGTAAGGTATGATTGGGGTTCGTTCACCAAATTTCTTGTCTCAAAAACCGACGCAACAACTTGCCTCAGCTCCTCTAGATGTTGCTTTTTTACATCGGCATGGGTTACCTCAATTGCAGCTAGTGAATTGCTTCGCTTTTTTGCATCGGAAAAGTACTTTAAGAACTGGTAGTTTGATAATGCCAACCCCTCAGCAAAGGCCAAAACCAGCTCAAAATTTACGGTCCCTGAAATATGAAGTCGCTTTATCTTTTCTTCATTGCAATATGCCGTTAATTTCGATCCTGCAACTCTAACTTTTTCAATGTCATTTTTATGGTCGTTTAATATAACAACAGCCTGTTCGTTGCCTTGGTTAACAAACATTGTTCCTTTGCTTACAATATTTTGAGCAACACGAGACTTTGATCCAGCTGGTAATTTTAATTTGGATACATCTTCCTTTCTAGCAATAAGATGGACCTGAACTGAATGCTTACTTGGGGTTTTGACGTTTTTTATTACCATGTACTATCGTTTGAGGATGTAAAAGTAACCATTAGATGAATCCAATTACTCTGTATTGTCGGATTTAGCTGTGATCTCCTCCATACTCAATCCGAAAATTACTGTATCGTCACAAAATAAATTGGCTAAATTTGTGTTTAATTCAAGGCTATAGCCATTTCCGAATGAAGCAAATTATTTCATTGTTCTTGTTTTTTGTGCCGATTGCAATTTTTTCGACTCACAATCGAGGAGGAGAAATTACGTATAAGCATTTGTTTGGGCTTACCTATGAATTTACCATCTCAACATGCACCAAATCCTCCAGCCCTGCTGATAGGCCAGAACTTGAAATAGATTTTGGAGATGGTCAGATAGACACGGTTGCCCGAGAATCGATTACCCCAATTCCCGGCTACGATGCTCAGAAAAACGTATACAGAATTACCCATTCGTACGTGGGCTCCGGGACCTATCAAATTTGCGTTAGCGATCCGAATAGAAATGACGGGATAATCAACGTTGGGGGCACGGTAAGTTCCGACAACATTGCTTTTTCCATCCAATCCCAGCTGGTGATCAGTCCGTTTATTGGCGCCGGAAATAATTCAGTGACATTTGCCGATTGCCCCTGTCCGGAATACGCTTGTGTTAATTTCGCATATTGTTACAATCCCGAAGCGATAGACGAAGATGGTGACAGCCTAGGTTATGAACTCGTCGTGCCATTGGATGAGAATTGCTCACCATTGTTCTTGGGAGTCAACTACACCTATCCCAACACACTTGGAGGCGGATCAATTTCTCTAGATCCTTTAACAGGGGACTTCTGTTGGAATAACCCCGGCTTAACAGGGGAGTACAACATTGCAATAAAAATCACTGAATATCGGCATGGAGTGCCGATCGGTTACGTAATTCGGGACATTCAAATAACCGTTATACCCGGTTGCAACAATGAGCCTCCGGTCATAGATCCGATCCCGGACACCTGCGTTGTTGCAGGCTCTAACATATCCTTTGATGTGACTGCCACAGATCCTGACTTTGGTGATAACATAACCCTTACCGGGTCCGGTCTGCCTTTCACCGTTTCATCTAGCCCAGCAAACTTCAGTTCAATTACTGGAAGCTCCCCTATAACCAGTCCGTTTTCCTGGACAACAGACTGTAGCCATATTCGCCTAGCGGACTATCAGATTTTCTTTAAAGCTGAGGACAACGGATTTCCTGAGCTATCCTCAACACAATCCATGAATATTAAAGTCGTGCCCCCGGCTCCTTCCGGTTTAACCGCAGTGCCATTAGGAAACTCAATCACCGTATTCTGGAATGCAAATCCATGTTCCACCGTTTGCGAAGGCTACAACATTTACAGAAGTTCCAACGCTCTGCCAATACCGAATGATCCATGCTGTTACAATCGTGATTTAACCCCATTTAATTACGAGCTCATAGGTTCTGTTTCAGGAAGTGGTGTGTTGAGCTATACCGATAATGGATTGAATATAGGTAATCAATATTGTTATGTCGTAACTGGGCTTTATGAAAACGGACTTTTAGAAAGTTGTCCCAGCGATTCTGTTTGTTCAAGTCTTATTCAGGATGTCCCGGTAATCACCCATGTTTCTGTTGTTGAAACAGACGTATCGACAGGGCAGGACTCCGTAATTTGGGCCAAACCAACAGAATTGGATACTGCACTTATCCCAGGACCATATTACTATAAGGTGTATCATGGAAACGGTTTTACGGGAGCAAGCACTTTGGTTTATACAACGGCAGCATCGGGTTTTTTATCGTTGACCGATACCTTTTTTGTTCACTCCGGGATCAATACGGTTGACAGTGCGAATGTGTATCGAGTTGAGCTTTACGCAACAATTAACGGGGTTCCTGATTCGCTAGTAGGAGGGACAAATGATGCATCGTCGGTCTATTTATCAACAGCGCCTAACGACAATCGGGTTATTTTGAGCTGGACTGAAAACGTGCCTTGGATAAACAATTATTATGAAATCTACAGGTCCAGTGCATTTGGCGGCCCCTACGCTTTTATTGGCACCTCTTCAACTCAATCCTATGTGGACAGCAATTTATTGAATGGCGTAGAATATTGCTATTACGTTCGAAGTGTCGGAGGCTATTCCGTTCCAGGAATACTCAACCCTTTACTGAATCGCTCACAAAGAAAATGCGAGACTCCTATCGATCTTACACCACCCTGCCCTCCAACTTTGGATATCGAACCCGACTGTCCAGATGCGACAAGCACACTAACCTGGAACAACCCTAACAATTCATGTGCTGATGATGTTACCATGTATACCGTATATTATACCGATACTCTTGGAGGTGAATTTACCGCAATTGGAACCGTCAATTCCGCCACAGATACGACATTTACTTTTTCAAACAACGGGTCTATTGCAGGGTGCTATTATGTGACCGCCACCGACTCAATTCAGTACGGAAATGAGAGTGATAGTAGCAATGTGGTTTGTGTGGACAACTGTCCAATTTACTTTCTTCCAAATGTATTCACGCCTAACTCAGACGGCCAGAACGATCTCTTTATCCCTATCCTGCCGTATAAATACGTGCAAGATATCGATATCCAAATTTTCAATCGTTGGGGTCAGGTCGTGTTTACGTCAACGGACCCTATGATTCGTTGGGACGGAAGATCAATGGAAAGTGGCGCTCTTGTTCCTGATGGTGTGTACTATTTCATTTGCACAGTAAATACAATACGACTTTCGGGAATCGAACCCGTTGAGCTTACTGGGGTTCTTCATCTTTTCAGCAACACGGGAACAACAAACGGAAACTAATATGTTCACAGGAATCATAGAGGAATTGGCGGTAGTTCAACAGATTGAACAGGAAGGGACAAATGTTCATTTTACATTCCAGTCATCTGTCGCTTCCGAACTCAAAATCGACCAAAGTGTGGCTCATAACGGCGTGTGTTTGACCGTTGTTAAAATTAACGGCTTAGAATACATGGTAACGGCTGTAGCGGAGACTCTTGAGAGAACTAATTTGTCTTCCTTGCAAATTGGAGATGGGGTTAATCTTGAACGGTGCACCAAAGTTGGAGACCGATTGGATGGGCACATTGTTCAAGGACATGTTGATACCGTTGCCACATGCACAAACGTTGTCGATCTTGGAGGAAGCTGGAAATTCACCTTTGAATACGAAAAAAACAAAAGCCACATTACTGTTGAAAAAGGCTCCATAACAATAAACGGTGTAAGTCTTACGGTTGTTGATAGTCAAGACAATCTATTTTCTGTATGCATTATTCCTTATACATACGACCATACAACTTTCAATCAGCTTCAACCCGGTTCAAAGGTGAATGTTGAATTCGATATCATTGGAAAATACGTGGCTAAACTTCAGGAGTTGAAAGAGCAATAATTAAGTTCTCTAAAGCCACTGAATCATAGCCGCATTCAGCATACAGCTCTTCCTGACTTCCATGCCCAACAAATTGATTTCCGATACCAAGGGTGTGCACCTCCCTATCAATCCCATTCGTGTTCATCCACGCAAGGATCGATGAGGCCAATCCTCCATTGATCACACCGTCTTCAATCGTTATTATTTTTTCGTGATTGGTAAATGCATCCATCAAAAGGTTGTGATCAAGTGGTTTTAGCGACCGCATGTCGTAATGAGAGAATCCATGCCCCTTTACTCGAACTTCACGAACAATATTTCCGGCATGCCCTATGGACAATACGGCTATTTCTCCGGATCTGCACAAGACTCGTCCTTGCCCAATATCGACCTTTCGAATTGGCTGCTTCCAATCCAGATATACCCCTCTACCGCGTGGATAACGAATGACTACCGGGCCTTTCATGTTTATCGCGGAACCCATCATGTCACGCAGCTGCAATTCATTCATCGGAGCTAGGATCTTTAGGTTTGGAATTGGGTTTAATAAAGACAAATCAAATGCACCATGGTGCGTGGCTCCGTCGTTACCGGCGATTCCGGCTCTGTCTACACAAAATATCACATGAAGATCTTGCAGAGCCACATCATGGATCACTTGATCAATTGCTCTTTGCAGAAATGTCGAATATATGGAGCAGATTGGGATCATGCCGTTACGCGCCAACCCTGCTGAAAACGTTACGGCGTGTTGCTCTGCAATACCAACATCAAAAAATCTGTCGGGATATCGCTCGGAAAACTGCGTCATCCCCGACCCCCAGGCCATTGCAGGAGTAACCCCGACGATTCGATCATTCGATTCCGCCAGCTCGATCAATGTCTCTCCAAAAACATCCTGATACTTTGGGGGCAGCAGTTCCGAAGTTCCATGAAGTTCTCCCGTTTCTGGATCAAACTTACCCGGAGCATGCCAAAGTGTTGCATCACCTTCCTGAGCAGGTGTATAACCATGTCCTTTGACTGTCTTTACATGGATGATATGGATTCCTTTCGAATATTCTTTTTTTGATAGTTCTTCTATCAACAAGGGTAAATTATGTCCATCAATAGGACCTCTATAATTCAACCCAAGTTTTGTAAACAAGTTGCTATAAGGGTCTATTTTACTCAATTGCTCTTCTATGGCGCCAACGTTTTTGTCAATTGACATCCCATTGTCGTTCAATATCACAATCAAATTAGCAGAACTAGCCGCAGCATTATTGAGCGCTTCAAAAGCCATTCCTCCTGTTAATGCACCATCACCTATTACCGCGATATGGCGGCGCGATTCTCCTTTAATCCTGCTTGCCTCCGCCATTCCCAGTGCTGCCGAAATTGAGGTAGAAGAATGTCCACATCCAAACGAATCGAACTCACTTTCGTCCATTTTAGTAAATCCGGACAAACTGCCCTTTTTTCGAATTGTTTCAAAATCCAAACGCCTTCCCGTCATTATTTTGTGAGCATAGGTTTGGTGACCAACATCCCAAACTACCTGATCGAATGGGGTGTCAAAAACCTTGTGAATCGCCACTGTGAGTTCTACCACCCCCATACTTGCACCAAAATGTCCGGGGTTCTTTGACATTACTCTCGTAATGGTTTCACGCAGCTCCGAGCACACCTGATGCAGTTCATCCAAAGACAAGTCTTTGAGCTGATCAGGATGATCTATCAATTTTTGAACAAGTGTTTTCAAAACTTTTCAAATGTAAGGACAAATAAAATTAGTTCCTGTGATCGCAGCTCCAATAAGCACCGGGCTTACATTCCACTTCTCATGGTCCAGCCTCCTAGCTTGAAAATCCAACGCTTCAATCGAAATAACAAATAGTAAGTTACCGGGACAACAACTAGGGTAAGGAACGTCGCAAACGTCAACCCGTAAATAATAGTCCAGCTCATTGGTCCGAAAAATATGACATTGTCACCTCCAACAAATATCTTTGGATCATTCGTTGTAAACCAGGAAACAAAATCTATGTTCAGGCCAGTAGCCAGGGGCAAAAGACCCAATATGGTGGTTATAGCTGTCAGCAAAACAGGTCTTAGCCTTGTTTGGCCCCCTTTAATTATCGTTTGTTTTACTTCATCAACCGAAAGCTGTTCCGTTTCGCTAAGTCCCAACTGATCTTTTCTCTGTTTCCGAAGCAAATTCGTGTAATCAATTAAAACGATAGCATTGTTTACCACAATACCAGCAAGTGAAATGATCCCGATCATGGTCATTATGATCACAAAATCCTGCCTAAAAATTACCAATCCTAAAAACACACCTGTTAAACTTAAGAGGACAGACAATAATATGATCGACGGAGCTGAGAAGGAGTTGAATTGAGTTACTATGATCAGGAGGATCAGAAAAACCGCAATTAATAAAGCCGTACTTAAAAAGCTCATTTCTTTGGCTTGCTGTTCCATCTGACCGGTAAATTTCGCGGCGAATCCATTTGCTGAAAACTCCTCTCCTGCTTCCGAGTTCAAAAACCGATTAAGTTCGACTTTCATATTCTCAACTACCTCCGTAGGATTTGCTCCTTCCACGACACTTGAGCTGATCGTAATCATATCCTTCAAGTCTTTTCGTTTAACCGAGCCATAAGTGATGTGTTTTTTTGGAGACTTTACTACCGACCTGATGGGGATGCTCAATTTTTTCCCCCTGTTGTTCATAAACATGATCTTTTGATCAAGCAGAGCATCTATGTCTCCCCTGAAGTCTTTACCAAACCTTAAAGCAACATCGTAGTTTTTATCTCCTTTCTTAAACATTGCAATGTCCTTTCCAAAAAGGGCGGTACGAATTGACTGTGCAATCTGATAAGTGGATACCCCTGCTGCATTTGCCTTTTCTTTATCCACAGTTATTGGAAGTTCGGCTTTACCTGTTTCCACATTCAGTTTGAGTTTAGCAACACCATCCACAGGGTACCGTTCCAAATGTTTTTTTACCGATTCCGCCTTATGCAAAAGATCAATATACGGCAATCCAGGGCGTCCAGTAATCTCAATGTTTACCGGTGGTTCCTGAGGAGGACCATCCTGATTTTTGTCTGCAACTAACTTAACATCGGCACTAAATGGAGCTCTTTGAATTGCAGCATCCAATGTCTTTTTGTATTCACTCGTTTTCCGACCGTTCCTATCCTTGAATTCTGCAAATGCAATCGTGATTCTTCCCTTGTGAGGAGTCGTCCCAAATTGTGGCCCCGCCATGGGATCACTTGTTCCTTCTCCTACCTGCTCAATGATGGATTCAATGAACTTGCTTTGACCAGCGGTGTCTTTTCCGGCTTCAATTTCATTTGAGAAAAAGTCGAGGGTCACCTGATCCACAATCTCTTTGACCTTCTTCGTCGTTTCATTTGTTTTCGCAATTTCTGTACCTACCGGATGTTCGATAAATACATTAATGTATTGTGGTTGATTTTCTGGAAAAAACAAAATCTTGGGCGGCAAAACGGTCACAAGAGCAAATGACACGATGAGTAGTGCAAAGGTTCCCAGCAATACCCAAGCAGGCCTCCACCGCTTCAAGCTTTTCGCTAAAAAACTAAAATATTTACGCTCTAGATAGGGAAGCACCCTTCCTTGGAAAACTCGTGTTCCGGGAGACAACAACAACAAATTGAAAATGGTAATTCCACCAACAACCAGAAAGAAATTACCCCAGGAAATGGCCCCTAAAGTTTGAAAAACCAATCCCAGGCCGATTCCTAAGAAACCAATGACCAATGCGCGTTTTACCTTTGGCTTTTTTGCGTCAATTTTCATAGCAACAGCTGTGAGCACAGGGTTAATAACTAAAGCTACGAATAGTGAAGATCCAAGAACGATCATCAGGGTTATTGGTAAATATTGCATGAATTCTCCCATGATTCCCGGCCATAGGGCGAGGGGGACAAAAGCCGCTAATGTTGTTGCCGTTGAAGCAATTATTGGCCAAGCTACTTCTCCAACTCCTTTCTTTGCTGCTTCGATGCCCGAATACCCATCGTCCATCCATCGATAGATGTTTTCAACTACAACAATTCCATTGTCTACCAGCATTCCCAGAGCTAATACGGAAGAAAATAGAACCATAATATTCAGCGTAACACCAAACATGTTGAGTAATGCAAAGGACATAAACATGGAAAGAGGAATGGCAACTCCTACAAAAAGGGCGTTCCTGCCTCCAAGGAAAAACAACAACACCAAAACCACCAGAATTACTCCAAAGATGATCGAGTTTTCCAAATTACTGACCTGATCACGAATTTGAATGCTCTGATCATTCGTAAATGAGATTTCTATGTCTCTTGGCAGCACTTTCATTTCGGTTAATCCTGTTACCTTTTCTTTCACTGCATCTAAAGCATCAAGTAAATTTTCGCCTCCACGTTTTTGAACGTCAAGCATCACTACAGGATTTCCGTTTTGTCGGGCATAGCTGGTTGTATCCGAATCCCCAAAGTACAAATCCGCTACTTCAAATAGATGCACACTGTTCCCCTCCTCACTTTTCACCAACAAACTATCAAATTGGTGCACCTTCGTAAACTTGTCTCCCACAATAACTGCTTGATCAACACCATCTATGGACAAATTGCCGGCACCCATATTCATATGTCCTTCCCGAATAGCTCGTTCAACGTCGCCGAAGCTCACTCTCTTAGCCTCTGCGTCATCCCTTCTGATTTCTATATTCAGCTTCTGCTGCTGAACACCCCGTATATTCACCTCGGAGATTGCTTCTATAGATTCTATTTCCTCTTCGAGTATCTCGGCTTTTGCATTGAGTTTTTCAACAGGATAATTTCCAGACAGATTGATATTCACTACTGGAAATTGTGTTATGTCCATTTTTTGAATAGTGGGCTCTGAGGGTAGATCTTGGGGAAACTCCTTATCTGCCCTTGCTTCCTTTACCGCGTTGTCCACCAAGTCCTTGGCTTCATCGGGGCTTATGACAAAATCAAACTTTATCTGTATTGATGCATAGCCTTGAATCGCTGTCGACTTAATTTCATCAACATTTTTGACCGTGTTGATCTCATTCTCTATGGGCCGGATTATTTTATCCTGAATGATCTCCGGTGAATTACCCGGATAAGGAACCCCGACATAAATTTCCGGAATTTGAACTTCAGGAAAACTTTCACGTGGCATTGATATATAGGAGACAAGACCCCCAATAACAATAATAACCAGAAGTAGAAATACTGTTTTTCTATTGTTCACTGAAAGGGTAGACAGCCCAAACTCCTTGTGCATACCTAATTTATCCTCCGCTTGATTTTTCCTAACACTGTTTTCCTCCATAGCAATTACTGGTTAGTTAGCTCTTCCACTTCAAGACCATCAAATACCGACTGACTTCCCTTGACAATTACTTGGTCTCCTGCGTTCAAGCCCTCGATAATTTCTGTCATTCCATTGTACGTCATGCCCGTTTTAACCGGCGCTGAGCTCACAACAAAATGATCTCCTGAGGAAGCGGCAGTAAATACAATTTCTGATCCTTCTGCATTTTGCGTAATTGTACTCGATGGAACTGCAATTGCAGAATCTCTCATGTAATCCCTAATTCTAAGGGTCGCAACCAAATTTGGGATAAACTTGTTGTTCTGAGGAAGCTTTACCCTTACCTTAATTGTTCTATTTGCGGGGTTTACAAACTTACCTACATTGGAAACGCTCAAGCTATCAACGGTCATGTTTAACGCACTAAACGAAACCGAAGCGAAATTGTCTTTTTTCATTTTGCTCAAATAAACTTCCGAAATATCAGCCGTCACATACACATTATCTAGGTTGATCAATCGAGCAACCGGCATTCCGGGCATGGACATTTCACCCACCACTGGAATTAGCTCCTCAATATATCCTTCAAAAGGCGCTATTAGGTTTGATTTCCCCGCTTGAGTGTTTAAGGTTTGTTTTGTTTTCAGCAAGGTGTTCAATTGTGCTTCCGCCTGTTTTAAATTGAATTCCGTACCAACTCCTTGATCAAACAATGATTTTTGCTTATTGAAATTATAGCTGGCCAATTCGATCTGCTCCTCGAGTTCCTTGATGTTTGCGGCAACCATCGATGCATCAAAGGTGGCTATAATCTGACCCTTTTTCACCAATTCTCCTTCTTTCACATTGAGCGACTTGACAATCCCGCCAACCTCGGGAATCAACAGCACATTTTGTTCTGACTCCAGATGACCCTGAACAGAGAAATAATGCTCAAAATTCAACGGCGTTGTTTCAAACAAAGTAACTTTCGGGTACACCATATTGTCACTTGTGTCTAAAGCCATTATTTGTGCCTCGATCATTCTGATGGAATCTTGAAATTTTGATTTTTCTGCCTTCAACCGATCGATCGAGTTGTCAGCTGGACTCGGGCCGCTTCCACAGGCCACTACCAAGGTTAAACTCGCTGTATATAATAATACAGCTAGGCTATTTTTTTGCTTTAAACGTATCATCCCACTATTCATTGTTGCTTAGTTTATCCAGTTCTAATTTAGATTTGAGCATACTGTATGCGGAATTGATATAATCTGATTGCGATTGTATCAATTGATTCTCCACCTGAGTAAATTCTGTGCTTGAAATAATGCCCTCTTTAAATTTAATTTGAGCACTGTTCAACAGTTTTTCCGCGATTTCCATTCGCTGTTTGTTAACAAGCAGCATGTCCCAGGATGCTTTAAGATTCACTTTTGCATTCATTACCTGAAGCTGCAACCCCTCCTTGACTGAACCGATCAACAGCTCCGTTTTGTCCCTCATTAGCTCCGCCTGTTTCACTTTTGCGTTGCGCTGACCAGAACTAAATATTGGCACCGAAAGATTCAACCCCCAAACATTTGCAGGATACCACGGTTTGTTGCTGAAGAAATCAAAATCATTTCGAAAAGCTTGTTGCTGTGTTTGAAAAAATGCCGCTAGGCTGGGGTATCCAGCCGACTGCTCATTCTTAATGTTTAGACCATCCAAAACCAGTTGAGTTTCCAAAAGTTGCACATCCAAGTGATTCGAAGATTCAAATTTTTTGTCTGTGTATTGGTTGATGTCAATCGACTTTATGAATGTATCAAGAGAATCCGTAGTTGCTATCTCCTGGTCCATACCCAAACCCATTTTCAATTTCAGAAGCTGAAGCGCTAAATCATTTTGTTTTCTTGCAAGGATCAAATTATTGTTGATCACTGTATAATTCAAAGCCATTTGATCCGCTTCTGATTGCTCAACTACTCTTTCGTCCGCCAATGTTTGTAAATCCTCTTTAATCTTTTTGATTTTCTTTTCTGTTTCTTCCAGGATCTTTATTTGCTCTGCAGATACTGCCACCATATAGTAGGCGTCTTCAGCTTCCTCTCTTGCCACTTTTTCTGTTTTCTTCAAACTTTGATTAGAAATCTGAGCCAGCATTTGTATTGCCTTTAAGCCAATCAAATATCTGCCATCAAATAACAGTTGTGAAACGGTTAAATTGGCACTTACCGAATGGTCTGTGCCAAATTGAACTCCTATCAACTCATCTGCCGGAGCAAAGGGGTTAAACGCCTGAGCCGGGATAACCTGAGTAGGAATGTCTATAAAATTCTGAAACGAACCTTCCATATTCACTTGAGGTAATCCGATCGCTTTTGTTTCCCAAATGCGCTTTTCCATAATTTGAACGTCAAGTTCAGCACTCTTTACTGAAGAGCTGTTTTCTACGGCAAGCTTTTTTGCGGACTCCAAGGAATATGCTTCCTGTCCAAGCAAACCGCTACCCGATAACACTAGCATAAGAAAGAGCATAAATTTATTCATGGTTTCAACGATTAAAAAATAAATGGTTTTTTACCTATTGTCTTTGTGAGATAGCTTACTCCTTTATCATTTGCCACCCCTCTAATGTGGTATCTCATCAACTCCATATAAACCTGGAAAAAGGTGAATTTGCCGACCGGGAAGATCGCCGGGTCGAAAATGCAGTCTATTTTCTGGATGTACAATTTTGAGATAATGTCCGGATTGATGTTGTTTCTATAAATATCTTCGCTGATTCCACGTTCCAAATTTGATTTTACACAACCCAAAACGAAGTCTTCTTTGTGATCCATAAAAACCTTCCAAGCGTCAGGGTAGTACTTTTCGAGGTCATAATGAATTGAGGGGTTCATTTTTTGTAGCTTTTTGCACGCAATTTCACTTATGATCATGAGCTCATCTATAGCGTTCTCTGCTGAAGTGACCGCTTGCTCAATAATTGCCTTTTCCTCGGCACATTGCGCCTCCATGATTTTAACGACTAAGTCTGATTTATCCTTTACAAACTGATACAGCGTTTTTTTTGAAATTTTGAGCTCTCTGGCAATGTCATCCATAGTAACCGATTTTATGCCATAGCGCATAAAAATTAGGGTAGTACTTTCAATTAAATCTCTCAGTCGTTCGGACATGGCGGCAAATATAGAGAAAATTTAAACTCAGGAAACGTTTTAATCATAAAATGTTTCCTGAGTGTATGTGAAAGACCCTGTATTGAACACCTAAAAAACCAAAAGCTGGAACGATGAGGGAGAATTGTAACTATATTCGGATTCTTTCAATGAAAGTTTGTTTTTTTGTACTCCAAATCCTAATTGAATGAAACGATATAAGATCAAATCACTTTTTGCAGAAAGCCCTTTAGATGCCAAGGTTCAAGTAAGTGGTTGGGTGCGAAGCTTTCGAAATGATCGATTCATTGCCATTAACGATGGATCATGTTTAAAGACTTTACAGATTGTCGTTGACCCCGACACATTAGCGTCAGAAATTCTAACTAGTGTAACAGTAGGTTCTGCCATAACCGTCCAAGGAAAATTGGTTGAATCTCAAGGAAAAGGTCAGTCAATTGAACTCGTTTCTAACCAATTAACTGTAGTTGGAAAGGCCGATAGCGATGCTGTATCCAAAACCATTCTGCAACCCAAAAGGCATTCACTTGAAACGCTTAGGGATCAAGCCCACCTTCGTTTCAGAACCAACACATTTGGAGCTGTATTCCGAATCCGGCACCATTTATCTTATGCGATCCACAAATATTTTAACGACCGCGGGTTCTTTTACATTCACTCTCCCATTATTACTGGCTCCGATGCGGAAGGAGCAGGGGAAATGTTCCGGGTTTCTTCCATGGACCCAACAAACATTCCACTGAATGAATCGGGAGAAGTTGACTACACCAAAGACTTTTTCGGAAAAGAAACTCATCTTACCGTATCGGGACAGCTTGAAGCAGAATTAGGCGCTTTGGGGCTTGGTCAGGTGTACACATTCGGACCCACTTTTAGAGCAGAAAATTCAAACACCTCAAGACACCTTGCAGAATTCTGGATGATAGAACCGGAAATAGCTTTCGCTGACCTAAACGACGATATGGATTTAGGGGAAGACTTCCTTAAATACTGTGTCAGTTATATTTTGAATGAGTGCAATGATGACCTCCAATTTTTAGTTGAAAGAGAAATTAACGAAGAAAAGAGTAAGCCTCAGAATGAAAGGAATGAGCTGAATCTTAGAGAGCGCATGGAGCTCGTAGTTGGCAATGAATTTGAGCGAATTACGTACAGTGATGCTATAGAAATCCTTCAACGATCCAAACCATTTAAAAAGAAGAAATTTAAATTCCCGGTGGAATGGGGAAAAGACCTAGCTAGCGAGCATGAGCGATTTTTGGTTGAAAAACATTTTAAAAAACCAGTGATCATATACAATTATCCTGCTGACATCAAGGCGTTTTACATGCGGAACAACGACGACGACAAAACAGTAGCTGCGATGGACGTTTTATTCCCTGGTATCGGTGAAATCATCGGGGGATCACAACGGGAAGAAAGGTTGGACGTTTTAAAGCAAAAATGCGTTGATTTCGATATCCCGGAAGAGCACATTTGGTGGTACATTGAAACGCGAAAATTTGGAACTGTTCCTCATGCAGGTTTTGGCCTGGGTTTTGAACGACTTGTGATGTTTTGTACAGGAATGGGGAATATAAGGGATGTTATTCCATTTCCTCGAACACCAAACAACGCCGAATTTTGATTGCATTTTTTAGTATTTTGACCTTACTTTACAGCAATGCTTAAGCAACGATTACAACATAAACTTTTACAAAAGCTATCTCCCCAGCAAATTCAATTGATGAAATTGCTGCAGGTACCAACAGTCGAGCTCGAGCAGAGAATAAAGGAAGAAATTGAAGAAAATCCCGCATTAGAAGAAGGCGCTGAACTTGAAGATGCACAAAATGAACTGGAGCAAGATGACAAATTTGACGGTGACGATTCAGAGTCGAGGGATTCCGACGAATTTGACATTAACGACTACCTGGACGATGACATCCCCGCCTACAAGACCCACTCAAATAACTCGAGTTCTGAGAACGACGAAAAGGCGATTCCCTTATCAGGAGGGAAAACATTTCAGGAACTATTGGATGACCAAATTGGACTTCGAATAGCCGACAAAAAAGAGCTTACAATTGCGAGAACAATAATTGGCAATTTGGACGACGGTGGTTATTTAAGAAGGGAAATCATTAATCTTGTTGATGATCTGGCATTCTCACAGAATGTAATTTGCGATGAGGAAGAGGTAAAATCGGTATTGAAAAAAGTGCAGAACCTGGAACCTGCCGGAGTTGGAGCAAGAGACCTGCAAGAGTGTCTTCTGCTGCAATTGCGACGAAAAGACCAGATGAGCATTGAGCAAAAAACAGCCGAGGTTGTTCTTGAAAAATTTTTCGAAGAATTCACAAAGAAGCACTACAGTAAAATTGTCAAGAAGCTAGAAATCGAGCCCAGCGACCTCAAAGATGCGGTTGAAGAAATAATAAAGCTAAACCCAAAGCCTGGCAATTCACTTAGGGCTACTTCACACTCCATACATCAGATCATTCCCGACTTTATTATCCGAGAAGATGACGGGGAGCTGAGTCTTAGCCTGAATAGCAGGAATGCCCCTCAGTTAAAAGTTAGCCGCAGCTACTCGGAGATGCTGGAAACTTATGCAGCCAGCCAAAAGACAAAAAAGGACAAAGAGGCCATCATGTTTGTCAAGCAAAAGATCGATTCCGCCAAATGGTTTATTGACGCAATCAAGCAAAGGCAACAAACGCTTTTGGTCACTATGGAAGCAATCATGAACTATCAGCGAGAATTTTTTCTTTCCGGAGACGAAACAGCCTTAAAGCCGATGATATTAAAAGATATCGCAGAAATTGTGGACTTGGACATCTCAACTATCTCACGAGTAGCCAACAGCAAACATGCGCAGACTCCATACGGAACCTATTTGCTCAAATATTTCTTTTCCGAATCGTTGTCTACAGAGTCAGGCGAGGAAGTATCCACTCGCGAGGTGAAAAAAATACTTCAAGACGCTATAGACGGAGAGGTCAAAAACAAACCTCTTACGGATGAAAAGCTAGCCGCTCTGTTGAAAGAAAAAGGGTACAATATTGCGAGAAGAACGGTTGCAAAATATCGGGAACAACTCAACATCCCGGTAGCTAGATTGAGAAAAGAACTTTAGAGCTACAGCATGCAATTTGCCGCAAAGCTAATTTCATATACGTTTCATCCTATTTTTATGCCTGCAATCGGGTTTGTTCTAGTGATGGGGATGGGTGTGGAATTTGTACCATTCATGAGTCAAGAGATTAAAAGCAAGATTCTATTTTATCTGGTTCTGCCTTTTACTGTTTATTTCCCAATAAGCTACTTGATTTTACTTCGGCTCAGCAAAAATGTAAGTAGCTTTAATTTGGCTATACGAAAAGAGCGTATCCCGTTATTTATCGGGACATTGATTTTCTATGTTGCTGCTTATGTTTTTGCTCGATCACTTGTATTTGTTTTGCCCACCATTTATTACTCCATGATGATTGGGGGTATACTAAGTGTCTTTCTTGCAACCATCATTACTTTAAAATGGAAAATTAGCGTACACGCAATGGGTATCAGTGGTGTATTGGGAATGTTATTTGCTACTGGAGAGCATATATCCAGTTCTTTTTACATGCTTCCAGAGAACCCAATTTTCTGGCCCGTCATCAGTTTCATATTCTTGTCCGGTGCTATCTGCAGTTCTCGCCTGATTTTGAAAGCTCATACTCCCGGGCAGATTTATGCGGGCTTAATCGTCGGTTTCTTTTGCCTTTATTTGCCGGTTAAATTCTTAATCGTGCTTTAAAGCAGTGCTAGAAACGAATCCAGGAAACCCCGATTGAAATCGGGTATAGCTCAACTCCTTTTCCACTTTCAAACAGTGGGCTCAAACTATAAAAGCCAAATACAGCGAACTTATTGAATGCTACCCGAAGCGTTACGCCGTAACGGTAACCTAAAACATTTTTGATGTTGTACACCTTATACTTTATTTCATCGTCTTTCCACTTCACATGATTGTTAAGCAGTGCTCCTACCTTAAATCCGGGATAAAACCGAAAGCTCTTGGTTCTGCGATCCTCCGAACGAGGCTTTATATTCATATTTCTAAATCTAAGCTCTATCGGAACATCAATGTAATTGGCCACAAACTTATTCTTCTTCCACTCAGTTGTAGTTGAAAGCGGGTGCAAATCAGTATAGCTGTTTCCTGAAGTTTCATGGACAAATTCTCCATTGTGATGAACATTGTGCGATCCCACGCCCAAGCCAAAAGCAATCGCAACACGACTCTTTTTACCCAAAGGAATGTCCTTGTACCAACAAGCATTTAACCCTAATGAAGCTACGTTGGTTTCGACATCAGCCGGCAAGCCCATCCAGGAGTCCAAAGTAAAATCCACCGCGATCCTATCAAACTTTTCCGGTCCATCATCGGCTGCAGTTAGCTTAAAATATTCAAACAGCCCCTGAGAAAATCCCGATAGCTGCAAACAAATAGCCAATACTGTAAAAATGTGCCTCATTTTTTGTTCTCTAATGATTGTTGCCATTTCCATGCATGATTAACCGCGTCGTCAATAGTCATTTTTGCCTCCCAATTCAGTATATTCTTTGCCTTTTCAACGGAAGCAAAAATGGCTGGTATATCTCCCGCTCTTCGCTGACCAATTTCTTTAGCCACGTTTATTCTTGTCTGTTTCTCAAACGTATCCACTATTTCTTTTACACTATGTCCTCTTCCGCTTCCAATATTAAACGCTTCTATATTACCTGCTGTATCTTCCCATTGAATAGCTTTTACATGTGCCCTTGCCAAATCCTGAACATGAATAAAGTCTCGGATGCAAGTTCCGTCAGGAGTTTCATAATCATTCCCAAAAATCACCAACTTGTCGCGCCAACCGGCTGCCGTTTGGGTAATAAATGGCACTAAATTATCCGGCGGCCCTTCCGGCAGTTCACCGATCAGCCCACTTGGATGCGCGCCGATCGGGTTAAAATACCTCAACAAAACCACATTCAACGCCTTATTATATTTACATAATCCATAAAGAACTTGCTCGGAAATCTGTTTTGTGTGAGCATAGGGATTGGTCGCTTCTCCGATTGGGTGGTGCTCATCAACCGGCACTTGTTCGGGGATACCGTAAACCGTGCAGGATGACGAAAAAACAAATTTCCTCACCCCATACTTTTCAATAGATGTACAAATACTTGTGAGGCTAGCCAAGTTGTTTTCATAGTAACGCTCCGGTTTGTTTACAGATTCCGAAACCGATTTATACGCAGCAAAGTGAATTACTCCAGTAATATCCGGGTGTTCTGCAAAAACAGAATCAAGTGCCTTCTGATTTCTACAGTCAAGGTCATACGAAGTAATTTTTTGTTCAATAATTTCTTCAATTTTCCCAATAACCTTCCGTTCAGAATTGGAAAAGTTATCTACTATAATTGGCTCATAACCAGCACTTACCAGCTCAACTACTGTATGACTTCCTATAAAGCCAGCCCCTCCCGTTACCAATATCTTCATTGAACAAATCTAATATTATCTCCAATATGGGTTGATGCGCTCGGGAATATTATTATTTTTATGATTAACCTTAAGCGATATTGCATGCATTGCCTGATTGTAGATGATGATGATACCTCAAGAAAAGTAATTGAGAGCTTTGTGGAGCAGACTGAAGATCTGGATCTTGCCGGAAGTTTTGGCAATCCTCAGGAGGCACTTCAATTCTTGAAAAAAAATCCTGTGGATGTAATTCTTGTAGATATTGAGATGCCTGAAATGAATGGCTTCGACATGGTTGATTCTTTACAGGGAAATCCGTCAGTTATATTTATTACTGGTAAAGAAAAATATGCTGTTGAAGCATTTGATAAAAATGCCATTGACTATCTGGTTAAACCTGTAAAGTACGATCGTTTTATTAATGCTTTGGAAAAGGTTCAGCTTCCTGATGCGGTTGGCGACACTAAATTTATTTTTGTCAAGTCGGGGTCTGTATTGGTAAAGCTGGACATTTATGACATCGATTATGTTGAGTCTATTGGAGACTACATTGGAGTTCATGTCGGAGGCAAAAGGTACGTGGTGCACACCACAATGAAAGAGGCGGAACAGAAACTACCAAGTGAACAATTCTGTCGAATTCATCGATCATTCATCATCAATTTTGGAAGAATCAATCAAATTGAAGAGAATACTGTTTCGGTGGTCGGCAAAGTTCTTCCCATCAGTCGAACGTACAGGAAAAATTTAATGAAACGTATGAATACGTTTTGATTCATGCTTGACCCTAACGCACCAATATTCGAAGTTTCTGAGGAAGTAAGAAATTCAATTCTCGAAGTATACCTGAGGGATGCAAAACAATCCATTGGGGAAATTGAGTTCGGCACAATTCAAAAAAACCATGAGGACGTTAGAAAAGCAGCGCATAAATTGAAAGGTGCCAGCGCTACTATTGGAGCTACCCAAATGACCAACATTTGCCGAAGCATGGAGAATCCTTTGATGCAAAATCTTGAGATGCTTTCCGAACTTAAGAATACGTTTGAAACCCTCAAAAAAGAAATCGGCTGATCGATTTTCTGTGCTGCAAAGCTACATCCATTTGCAATCAAACAAAAAGACAAAAGGCCCGAATTATCGAGCCTTTCCAAGTGGAGAAGATGGGATTCGAACCCACGACCTCTTGACTGCCAGTCAAGCACTCTAGCCAACTGAGCTACATCCCCGACTAGTTGGTCACAAATATATTAGTTCTTTCGCTATGCCCCAATAATTCGTTGAATATTCGATACGATGGGAATCACAAATGCCCCATTTGAAATGAAAGAACATGCATTCGCATAATAATTGGAACAATTTGTAACAAGATATAGTAAATTTAACCCTATGAGATTTGCCTTACTGTGCTTAATTCTGATCAGCATCCTGCAAGCAAATTGCCAAACCAGTTTGTCCGGAGTGGTGAACTCATACTACGCAGTAACGGCACTGAATACTCCTAATGCAACACTCACAGTTTCATCAGTTTCCGGAATTAATGTTGGAGACATTTTGTTGATGATTCAAATGAAAGGCGCTTCTATTGACCAATCGTCTTCATCTTCTTATGGAGATGTGAATTCATACAATGGGGCCGGGTCATTTGAGCTCGTGGAAGTGTGCGAAATCATAGGAAACGATGTTGTCTTAACAGGACGCCTTGTCAACTCTTATTCAGGATCAGGGGCCATTCAGCTTATTTCCTTCCCCGACCTGACTTCCATTAGTATTGATGGGAAAATCGAAGCTCAGGAATGGAATGGAGCTACTGGCGGGGTTGTTTGTATGAGGGCACAAAACAGCATTACCCTTAACGACAGCATTGACGTGTCGCATCAAGGTTTTAGAGGAGGGGATCATTTGGTTTCACCTTTTGATTGCAACTTTTTATTCACATTAGACGCCTATGAATACGAGGCATCAACCGGCTATGGAGCCATGAAAGGTGAAGGCATAGCAAACTACACAGTGAATAACGGAGGTCGCGGACCTCTTGCCAATGGTGGCGGAGGAGGAAACGACCACAATTCCGGCGGCGGTGGGGGATCAAATGCAAGCTCAGGAGGAATGGGAGGTATAAACGACGAGCCTTCTACTTTCAATTGTCAAGGAGACTTCCCAGGAGAAGGTGGTAAATCACTTTCGTCCGGCGGAGACAAGGTTTTTCTCGGCGGAGGTGGCGGCGCAGGCCATTGCAACAGCACATTCAACAACAAAGCAGGCGACGGTGGAGGCATTGTCATTCTCATGGCAAATGAAATCATTGGAAACAATCAAAGTATTTTGGCCAATGGAGAAGATGGATTGAGAGGCTTCGGGGATGGAGGAAGCGGAGGAGGCGCCGGTGGTTCTGTTTTGCTTTTTGCCGACAATTTTTCCAGCACGCTGAACATCCAGGCAATCGGAGGAAACGGAGGAAACGGAAACGGTTCTTACCTGGATGATCTAGGAAATGTGTTCAATACGGCATCGTTTAGATGTTTCGGACCAGGCGGAGGAGGAAGCGGTGGCTTCGTTTGGTTCAAAGGCGGAACTACACCAGCAGGCGTCAACATCGCTTACCCCGGCGGAGCATCCGGATTGGTTTCCAACACTCAGGAAACCGGATGTGACGGCCTTTCAAATGGCGCTACGTCCGGAGAGTCCGGAGTTACTGATCACAATGCCATCGTTCCAACGAGTAACAAGATCAATACTGCATGTACGGCAAATCCGCAGCTGAATTTAGGTAACGATACCCTGATCTGTTACTCTCAGAACCTTACCCTGACAGCACAATTATCCGGCACTTACGAATGGTCAACAGGAGAATCAACCCAATCCATCACTGTTACTGATGCAGGAACGTACTGGGTAAAAGTGAATATTAATGGATGGTTCATCTGCGATACAATTGTTGTTACAAATAGTGGTGTAAACGTCGATCTTGGTCCTGATCAAACCATTTGTGGCGACCAAACGATTACACTCGATGCGGGTTCCGGAGGAACCACCTATATATGGTCCACAGGCGAAACAACTCAATCCATTGATGTTTTAACGGGAGGAGTTTATTCAGTAACTGCTGATGATGGGTATTGCTTCAATTCGGGAGAAATTACAATTACGGAATGTGTAGAAAATCTGTTCATCCCAAATACTATCACTCCAAATGGAGATGGCGAGAATGATACGTGGATCATTGACGGACTGAATAACTATCCCGGCAATCACGTTACTATTATGAACCGCAACGGAATGAAAGTCTACGAGTCCACGGACTACAATAATGACTGGGACGGTTCTCAATTGCCCGCAGCAACTTACTTTTTCATACTGGACCTTAACGACGGAATAAGCCAATTTCATGGCACCATAACACTAATACGACAACCATGAAAAAAGCATTCTTAATCTCGGCTTTCCTTGTAGTCTGTTTTGTTGGTGTCGGTCAACAGCTTCCGGTCTATTCTTTATTTGGTGCAAACAAATATGCGCTAAATCCTGCGTTCGCAGGATCCGAATACTACTGGGACTTTGCCATTCTGCATAGGTCCCAATGGGTTGGATTCGACAATGGGCCGAGCACCCAGTTATTTTCCTCACATTCTAGAATTGACGGAACGGCATCCGGCTTTGGCGCAACATTCTATAATGATAGAAATGGTGTAATTGGAAATATGGGGGTAAGTCTGGGTTATGCCTATCACGTTGATCTGTCTGATGAATTTGAGCTCTCATTTGGGTTAAATGGGTCCTATACTCAATATAAATTGTTTGGTGATCGAGTTTTGCTGCATAGTAATTCCGACAATTTGCTGAACCAGCATCGAGGCACTTCAGGTGAATTCAACGCTTCTTTTGGCACCTTACTCTATGCCGACAATTTTTATTTCGGAGTGTCTGCCTTAAATCTGTTCTCCCCAAAAATCGACTATTTCAATGGTGCAAGTACCCCTTTGCAAAGGCACTATTATCTGCAAACCGGCGGAAGGGTTCAAATCACTTCCAATGGAGCGATATCAGCTGACATCTTATGCGACTATTTAGCAAACAATCCCTTTCAAGTTGATTTCAGATTCAATTATGAATACGTTGATATTTTTAAGATTGGCGCCGGATACAGGTGGACCGATTCTTTTGTTTTGACTGCCGGATTCAAGGTGATCGAAGAGTTGTATCTGAATTATGCCTATGATATGGGAATTTCCAAGCTCAACTCAGCTCACAGTGGGTCGCATGAAGTACTGCTGAGCTACCGTTTTTATTACAATCCGATCTATAAAAACAGTAAGGCCCGCTACAATTTTAAGCGAATCAAAAAACGTGGAGATTGATGAATATGGATCTAGCCCTGCTTGAAGAGGAAATAGGTCGGATTACCGGAGAAAATGTATCCATTCTTTCTTGTCAGGAATTAACCGGTGGAGACATCAATAGAGTGTATTCAATCGAAACAAACCAGGGTGCAAAGTGTGTAAAGCTGAATTCCGCAATTGACTTTCCAGGAATGTTTGAAGCAGAGATGAAAGGCCTTTTAGAGCTGAGCCGTAAAAACACAATCGACGTTGCAATACCTCTCGCATGTGGGTCAATAGAAGAAACGTCATTTCTATTTCTTGAATACATTCATTCGGGTCAGCAACAATCTACATTCTGGATTGATTTCGGCCGAAAACTAGCCAAAATGCATAGGGCTACTGCTCCGTTTTTTGGCTTGGAGCACAACAATTACATTGGTTCATTGCAACAATCCAATGAGCACCAATCATCCTGGGCAGACTTCTTTATTACTTGCAGACTGGAACCGCAAATCAAACTCGCAAATGCACAACGGTTGCTTGATCGAAAAGATCTGGATTACTTTGAGCAATTTTACACGAAGATTCCAGAGCTATTCCCAAAAGAAAATCCTTCTTTGCTTCACGGTGATCTTTGGCAAGGTAATTTTATGGTAGGTCCAAATGGTCAGCCGGTACTAATAGATCCGGCCGTGTATTATGGGCATCGTGAAATGGATGTTTCCATGACTTTATTATTCGGTGGGTTTCCTGGATCTTTTTACGAAAGCTACAATGAACAATGGCCATTAGAAGCCGGCTGGAGAGACCGTGTTGACTATTGCAATCTCTACCCACTGCTGGTCCATTTAAACTTATTTGGTAACAGTTACCTGCCGGCCATACGGCGAATAATAAAAAAGTTTTAACGGACATGTGACTGAATGGCTTTTACTCGTTTATACCAATACACTGCTCTCGATTAATAGCGTGCATGATGTTATTGATAGTCAGTCTGTGAATAATTATTGTCGCACTCAATAAATTAATCAAGTAAGCAACTTAATTTTGAATGGTATGAAGTTCCTATTGGTCTTATTTTGTTCCTGTATTTTGTTTCCCTTGTCTGGTGTTTCACTGCAAGACCCGGGAGATCCGGATTCTGTTGTCAATGAAGTTGACACCATCTGTTTCCGACAAGACTCACTCATTTACATAAATGACCCGCGGCATACCTTCTCTACAAATTTTAATTGGCTGGATTCATCCGAGCGTACCATCCTTCCTTCTCCTGAGTTTTATAAAACGCGTTATCAGGAGGGAGATCTAATGTATAAAGTAGTAGACAATTGGGGCAAGGGGTTTGATTCTCTCTATGGAACAAGGAACCTGAGACCAATACTACATGGTGTTGCTTATCGAGGTGGAGCGAACAATTATTTTCATGAATCCAAAAAGAGAAAAAACAGCAATCCATTGCCTGCTGATGGAATTGACAATTTATGTGAAGAAGGATTTTCACAATCCGTTTATTTGTACCGGACTAATTTTGATTCCGCCCCGCTTACTCACAGTTGCAATTGCTCCAATGGCGGTATCAATCAAATGAAATATGCGCAATACGATTATTATGATGAGCAGCATATTTACGACATGCTAAAAATTGTTTATGAAAGTGCCATAAATGATAGCGTTGGGCCTGTTTACTTGCACTGCTGGAATGGCTGGCATGCCTCTGGGTACATTTCTGCGTTGATTCTCAAACAATTCTGTGGGATGTCGGATATCGAGGCAACGGCTTATTGGGACCTGGGCACAGATGGGGCAAATACCAGTCCACGATACAATTCAATTCGTGAGAACATAAAAAACTTTCAGCCCTATCAGGAATTTATGCTGACCAGTGAAAACGGCGAGCGCATTTGCCCACCGATGCCGGAGATCATCGACAGCAGCATGCTTTTTCTAACCGTAGAGCACCTGGCCATTGTGCCTGAAGCAATCCCTATAGGAACGATTATGATCATGAGCAATGTAAAGTTCGCTCCAAACAGCACAACTCTGCCTGCGGCCGCTTCCAACCCGGACTTGAACTATTTGCTTGATGCACTTCGAAAGAATGCGGACTTGAAAATAGAGATAGGGGGCCACACGGATAAATCAGGTAAAGCCACAACCAATAAAACGCTATCGGAAAAAAGAGCCCGTTGGGTGCACGACTACTTGGTAAAAAATGGGGTTTATCGAGAGCAGCTAACATTTAAAGGTTATGGACACTACAAACCCGCATATACCAACAGAACAAAAGACGGGCGCGCAGCAAACAGACGAATAGAAATAAAATTGCTTTCCAAAAATAGAGGGAATCAATCACTCTTAGTTGATGAGAGCCCTGCAGATTCATCGTCTAACGAACAGCAATTGAAGCTGGAAAACTTACCCACTAGTGAAATAGGAGCGTGCATCATACTGGATGAAGTTACTTTTGAACCGGGTAAATCTGCGATAACAGATTCAAACAGCACGCAGCTTAAAAATGTTGTTGGCCTCATGAAGGAAAATCCAACCATGATGATTGAGATCGGCGGTTATACAGATAAGTCAGGAATTCCAGAAAAAAACCTGTTGATCTCACAAGGCCGGGCGCAAGCTGTTTTCGATTTTCTTATTTCCAAAGGAGTAGAAAAAGAAAGGCTGACCCATGTTGGCTATGGAGATGCAAAGCCCATCGCGCCCAACAAGTACCGGTGGGGAAGAGATAAGAACAGACGCATAGAGCTTAAATTGACGGCACTGTAACTTTCAACTACGATTTTCCAGTAGTACAAAAGAGCTAATTAATTCGCTCTTATTAATCAATAGTAGCTATACACTTTAACTCGATACAAATGGGTGATGGAAGCGCATTGACCTCTACGGTCGTACGACAGGGTTGATTCTCAGCAAAATATTCTGCATACACTTTGTTGTACGTTTTGAAATCTCTTTTCATGTCAGTAAGAAACGTCGTAACATCCACCAAATTCTCCCAGGATGACCCTGCCTCTTCTAAAATTAGCCTTACATTATCAAAAACAGATCTACACTGTGCTTCAAAATCAAATGAATCATAATTCCCATTTTTATCATACGAAAGTCCGGGAATATTAGCTTCCTCACTTCCGGATCCGGGCACTCTTGGACCTACCCCACTTAGAAAAAGCAAGTTTCCCACTTTTCTGGCGTGCGGATATTTCCCCATTGGCTTTGGTGCGTTCTCTGCATTTACTTTATTCGACATGTTTGGAAGTTTTCATTTTATCTTTCCAAAGTTAACCTTCTTATGTAAATCGATGTGAAAGCATATCGCTTTTTGTTGTTTTAAGATTAAAACAAATTGAAAATATTTAATTACTTTTCATGACTCAATTTACTTTTTCATAAACTTCATGATTGATAACCTACCTGCAGATTTCCGACCGGACAGTAATGTTGAAATTCACAAAATGGATTCAAGCTTCGTTTGGTCAGAGGACAACATCTTTTTTATTCATTCAATGCCGGATATTGATCATACATTAGAACATGCAAAAAGGCAATTTGAATTTTATAGAAACACATACCTTTCCGAAATAAGACCTAAACTCCCTATGATCTGTGACGTGCGGATTGCGCGACCCATAAAAAAAGAGGTTCGGGATTTCTATAGCTCAAAATTTGTTGGAGGTCACACAACAAGATTCGCTTTTTTGGTAGATTCTCCGGTAAGTATGGTCATTGCCAACTTTTTCATTAGCGTTCAGAAGCTTTCTGTGCCGGTACGTATGTTTACAAAACCGAATGATGCGATCATTTGGTGCAAGCAAAATTGAACTTAGATTGGATCCGAATCTAGATCAAATATTAAGTCGCTTGGCGACAACTTTGTTGGAATCCACCGATGAATGGCAATCTGTAGTCAAAAACCTACCCATCGATGCATCAACAAAAAACTCATTAGCTGGACTACATAAGGTCATTCACAGCAAGGCTGATTTTCGAAAATTCGAAGACCGCATACAAGAAATGCAAGCCGCACTTATGGCCTATGCTAAACTCGAATTTGATTCCGAATTACCATTGACGGGAGCAACGGATTACATGGAGGCTCTTGCCATCACAATAAACGTTATCGGGGAGGAATTGAAATCCAGCTACCAACTCAATACAGAACAAAAAGCGAAACTCAACGAGGACTCAATTAAATTAAAAGACCTAAACGATGAATTGATATCATCCTTGACCACTCAAAAATTCTTGACCAGGGAGCTCCATCATAGAGTTAAAAACAACCTACAGTTTATATCTTCCCTTTTGTGGTTTCATATTAAGGATACAAGTAATGAAGAATTACATGAGGCGTTTTCTTCGCTTGAAAAACAAATAAATGTGATTGCAGAGGTTCATGAGCTGATGTTGAAATCGCGGGAAGACAATGCTGTTGAACTCAAAGAGTATATTACTGCACTAGGCTCATCCATTATTGCAGCAAGTCCAATAAAAGGCGAATTACTTGTGTTAGGTGAAACTGTAGATATCAATTCAGAGTGCGCCAATTATCTTGGGATCTGCATGAATGAATTGATCACCAATACGATAAAGCATGGGTGGTCAAAGTTACCCTCCGAAGAAAATCGTGTGTTAACAATTTCCATTTCAGTGGATGAAAACGATCTTTCGATTCATTATCAGGAACAAGGATCTAACTTCGATTATAAATACGAGACTCGGGGAATTGGGTCAGAGTTATTGGAAAAATTGTTATTCCAGCAGCTTCGAGCCAAATCCACTACTTGCGAGGATGATCTTGGTTGCCAAAAGTTTGTGATCGGCAAATCGTTTTGGGGACCAATAAAACGCCCCTAAATCGAACCTATTCCATTATCAGCATGTAAATGGGACCGTTTACCAACTAAACTTGCTCTTCTTCCCTCCCTTGACGAAGAAGCTCAATCGCTGCAATCACATTGTCTTCATTAAATGGTTTGGTAATATAAGCAATAGGGTTCGTCTTCAATGCGCTGCTCATCGTGGCTCGGTCACTATTGGCCGTTAGGTAAACAAATGGAATGTCATTTTTATCTAACGATTTACTAATATCAATTCCGCTTTCTCCCCCAGACAATCGTATATCCAACAAAGCAATATCCGGACAAAGCACTTTTATTGAATTGGCAACGGTTTCAGTAGTATCGGCAATTCCAGTCACATAATACTCGTTCTTTTCAAGAACATATTTGATGTAGTTGGCAATAAGTACATCATCTTCAATTATTAAAACTTTCATAACCCACAAATATGCATTATTTGGTGATTAAACACAAACTATATTAACTTTGATTCGCAAATGCAAAATGTTGTCTTAAAACGAGTACACCTGCTGGAGAGTGAGGAAACCTTTTCTCACCCTGTCATTTGTTTCAACGAATCTAAAACTACCTCTCCCGATCAGGTCTATCTTGATTTTCGTGAAATGCAAAGGTTGTCGGGAGATCGGCCGTTTTTTGTTTTGGCTGACCTTACTAAAGCCGACCCGCCAAATTTGCAAGTAAGAAGAGCGCTTTCTGCGGCATTTCGTGAATTTAACAGCGATAATTTTATAGGTGCATATATACACGTAGGGAAATCTAAATTTATAATGGTTGCCGCTAAGTTTGTTTTTGGCTTAATTGGCAAACAAAAATTTCACTGGTTCGATTCAAGAGAAGAAGCAATTGATGCAATTCCAAAAAATAGAACCAAAATTTGAATGGGTTGTATCCGTTTTGAGAAACTCAAGAAAACTTGATTAAACACAATCCTATTCGTAACTTTGCACAAATTTTGCGAACCTATTAATTTTTAGGGTAATTCATTTATTTGTATCCTTTTGTTTTACACCATAAAATCAATGAAAATTGAACACAGAATCCATCGTTAAAGAGAAAACAAGCAAAGTTGAGCTTCTATCTAATTCTGATGACTTTTCTTGCCCCGTCATTTATTTTAAAGAGGCAATTGAACCAGAAATTGAGCAGGTTAAACTTGATTTTGCTGAAATTCGGCGGTTAGGAAATAATGCTCCTTTTTACTTGCTCATAGACCTTTCTCAAACAAACCCTCCAAGAGTCGAGGTCAGGGCTCAATTGTCCAAAGAATTTAATTCTTTTGGAAATTCGTGCAAAAGAGTTTTGGTTTCAACGGGAAAAAATAAATTCTTAACCGTCGCAGCTAAATTTATCTTCTCTCGTTTTGGGTTTAAAAATTTCGAATTTTTCACTTCAATTGAGAAGGCATTGTTAGCTATTCCAAAAAAATGAAATCTTACCCTTTTTAGAAAAGATCCTAAAATGATTAAACACCTTAATTTTATGTAAATTGCTAATGGCTTCTACCACAGTTGAGAAACAACCCAAATACATGAATGCTGACGAATTGTCCAATTTTTTTATCGATGTACTTGAAGGGAACCTAAGTATAACTCTCGACGAAATTATATCGGAAAATGATTTAGAAAGACAAAAAGTTTTATACGGTCTTCACACGCTTCATGAGGAATTAAATTTTGAAAAGGAACGGAGGCTGAAACTACATGAAGATATTAAAGCGGCTTTCCTGAATATTTCCAGTGTTGTTCTTCTCAACAAAGACTGGGAAATTGAAGAGGCAAATGGCAACTTTTTAAATTTTACCAATCGCCCTCTAGATTCAATAGAGGGCTTTTCACTTAACGATTTACTTGAAATTGGAGACAAAACAACTGAGAATTGGAACGCTCTAAAAATTTCAATTGAAAACAATAGCAGTTGGCAGGGAATACTCGGTTTCAAAAAATCTAAGACAAAAGTCGGCTGGTTGGATGTGAAGGCAATTGTTCTTGCGTCCGGAAAATACCATCAAGAGCAAATCTGGTTAATTGGCAAAGACATTACCGATGAAATTGAGTTAGAGCAAGAACTCAAAGAAACGAATCAGAATCTTCGGGATTCATTGGATCAAAAGGAGTTTCTCCTTCGCGAGCTGCACCATCGTGTAAAGAATAATTTGCAAATGATTGCAAGTGTGTTTGTTTTGCAATTACAAACTGAAAAAGATGAAAAGCTTGCTGATCATTTGCAAACAATTCAAACTAAAATTTTTTCGATCAGTAAACTCCATGATATTCTTGTCGAGCAAGCTAGCTTAAATAATGTTGATTTATTGGGATACCTTAAGGCCATAGCCGAAAACCTTCAAATATCCACTGGTTTTAAAGGTGAAATTTATCTAGAAGGAGATTATTTTGAAATCTCTACACAGTCCGCTCCTCATTTTGGCATCATTCTAAATGAACTAATTACAAACAGCACCAAGCATGCGTGGACCTCCAATAGTACAGAAAATGAAATTCGAGTCGGTATCTACAAAGAACCGGACAATCTCGTTTTTCATTATGCGGACAATGGCAAAGGGTTCAATAAAAATGAAGTGACTAGAGGGCTTGGCAGAAAACTTCTGGACATGCTCATATTAGGCCAGTTCAAAGCCGTAGAACTACAATGTGGTGAAAATGAACATAGCAATTGTCTGTGCTTTAAGATTGACTTAGCTAATATAAATTAACAGCCGCTATCTGGCCTTCCTAAAGAAGGCCATTCCCAACTTATTTTCTGACTACTATCCTTCTTGTAATCAACTTTTCGCGGGATGTAATTTTTACCAAATACACGCCGGCTGACTCACCTGAAATATCGATTCTATTGGAGTTCCCTGGGTTCTGAACCACTGCTATGGTATTCCCTATAATATCCACAATCTCGATTGTGGTATTTGAATAATTCGAAAGGTTCACGTTAAACAAACCATCCGAAGGATTTGGGAATAAGGTAATGTTCCCTTTGCCATTATTTTCAATCACACTACTTACGTTGTCAACGAAAACCGATATAGAATCCGAACACCCCAACGAATCTGTAACGATAACTGTATACGTTCCTGTTGACAAGCCTGTTAGATCCTCGGTGTCGTCATTGTCTCCGGTGCCATCGTTGTCCCAATCGTAGGTATATCCACCGTTTCCACCAGTGACTGTCAAGTCGATCTCACCATTTGAACCGGACGCAATTTCATCAGTAACTGAAGAACCTAACCCTAGGGTATCCGGTTGACTGATGCTTACAGAATCAGTAAGTGTACATCCGATAGAGTCTGTTACTGTATATGTGTGCGTTCCCGCAGGAAGACCGGAACCACTCATCATTCCCCAGTCCACTGAGCTGGGCCCGACATTTCCCGTAATAGTAATTACTGCTGTTCCATTTGTATCGCCGTTGCACACTGCATTCGTTGTTGCCGCAGAAGCCATTAGACCTGAAGTTACTTCAACATCAAATGAGCAGGACCCGGAGTTACCGGAAACATCCGTAACTGTGTAGGTCACTGTAGTAATTCCCTGAGGAAAAATATCTCCTGAATTATGTGAACTCGACACGGTCAGGCCGGACGCGCAATTGTCCATTTCTGTGGGAGCAGTCCAAGTCACGATTGCGAGACAACCCGAATCTGAGGAAGCAATAGATACATTTGACGGACAATTCATAAAATACGGTGATAGCGTATCAAGTACCGTTACCGCGGCAACACAAAAATCTGTGTTAGACAATGAATCTGTTGCCGTCAATGTTACTGAAGTGCCACCCAGAGCAGGGCTGTAAGATGCTAGGGGCACCGGGAAAGCGGCAAACATATTCGAGATTGCTCCATCCAATGCATTAGTCCCGCTAAATCGCCAATCATTGTGGTCAAATGTAGTTCCTAAAACTCGAGTGTCATTGGAGTAGGCCCATCCATCCATGTAATCCCATGGCTCACCTGTTCCATCTGTATTGATATCTCCAAATACGTCAACGGCGGAGCCCATATGAAATAACTCGATCGCATCGTCACCATTGATTCCCATTGAATTATCTATGTAATCCGCATCAAAACCGAAAAAATCTCTGAATCCGGCAGAATCAGAAGTAACATAAATGAATTGGCCAGCCGCAACTGAAACCGCCGGGAATGTAAACTCCTCTCCGTCGGTTCCTCCACCGTTATTCGCTGAACCAACTCCATACATGCTTAAGTCAGCAATTGCATTTAACGCATACAGCTCAATCCCTTTCGGGACACCACCTGAAAGTGGTCCATCATATGCTGCTGAAATAGCCAAACTGTTTGCGGATGGTGGCACAATGTCCCCGCAATTGAAGGAGTTGATGTCTATTGACATGCTAAACGGACTGCAATTGTCCGTTGTGCCGCCGTCCACGTCTGCTGCAGTTATCGTCGCCGTACCACTGCTGTCTAAATAAACATCAATGTTTTGACATGCAACAACAGGCGCTTCCCCATCCGTAACCGTTACGAATATCGTATCCTTATCGCAAAACGGTGTTGGATCGCAAACTTGGTACGTAATGGTGTCCAATCCGCAAAACCCGGCAGGAGGATCGTAAGAAATACTATCCCCATTTAAGACGGTTGCATTTCCACCAGAAGTTGGTGGCGCCATAAGGTTCGTCACCAACAAATCTCCGTTAGGGTCGGTATCGTTCGCCTGAACATCAAAGATGTTTCCTGTCGTCCCACCAGAAACTGTGTAATAATCCGTATTGGCCACCGGTGGTCCGGGCGCAACTGGATAAACTACTGTTACTCGTGCATATACTCCTGCACCCCAAGCGCTATTGTCTCCTATCTCATAGGTTGCAAATATGGCATTGTAGTCAAGATCAACTGTGTTAGAGCCTCCCACCGCGTAATTGGCAGGAGTCAATGGAATTGAAACAACCAATGCTCCACAACTGTTAACTGCACCATATGAGCCGTCAGAGGCGCCATTCAGCGTAACAGGGATGCCTGATCCGCCATCATTCCACAATTCATAAATTTCCAAATTCACAGAAGTGGGCGTTGCAGCTCCTGTACTTGTCCAAGAAATGTTCAGCGGAGATCCAAGGTAATATTCCCCCGATACAGAACAATTACATCCTGGGCAATCCGAAGCAGTCAAACCTGATGAAGTGATATCATAAACCACCGTTTGGCTTTGCAAAGCCAAACAGAATAAGAACAAAACAATTGAAGAGTATATTTTTTTCATAGCAATATTTTTGCAGTTTAACGGGTGCGTAATTTATTACAAAATGTGCAAACATCAACTATTTATCTGACAAAATAAGGGTTCTAGCGTATTGCGCTACTCAATCATTTTGCTAATTCTAAAGATAAGCAACCTGCAAACTGGGTTTAGCATTGTTGTGAATCTTCTCTATTTTTGTCGCGAAATGCAGCGGGTCATACCGGGAAAATATATAGGTCAAGCCAAATCGAACTCCTCGAAAAGCATGATGCAGCGGGCTGTGGCCTCGGCAATCTTAGCAGAAGGAATTACAATAATTAATAACCCCTGTAAAAGTGACGACAGCAAGGCTGCGCTTGATGTCGCACGATCTTTGGGGGTTCTAGTGTCTGGGGACTCCACGCTGACCATCACTCGAAAACCTGAATTGCTGACTCCCAAAGAAATTACCTGTGGAGAGTCCGGATTTTGTGCTCGATTGTTCCCTCCATTACTTGGGGTTATTTGTGATAACATAAAAATAAATGGAAAGGGCACTTTGACAAAAAGACCTATGGATTTTATGGTTCAACCTCTGCATGAATTAGGGGTGGAATACGCCTTATCCAATGGCAAACTTCCCGGTCAACTAAGTGGCGCTCTGAAAGGAGGGAACATTGTAATTGATGGGTCGATTACCTCTCAGTTTCTCTCCGGACTTTTAATGGCTTTAGTTAAGGCAAAAGAAGATTCAATTGTCCAAGTCGCCAATCTTAAAAGTAAGGGTTACATCGACTTGACTTTGGATGTAATGAGCAAGTTCGGTGTAAACGTGGAGCATCAAAATTACAAAGACTTCCATATCCCGGGAAATCAAAATTACACACCATGCGAGCTGACCATCGAAGGTGATTGGAGTGGTGCGGGATTCCATCTGGTTGGAGGAGCGATCAATGGAAGGGCCACTGTAAAAGGACTTCAGCTTGAATCAAAACAACCGGATAAGGAAATTTTAAAAGCCATAAGATTAGCAGGGGCATCCATTTCCACCTCAGCTGATAGCATAACCGCCACTGGCAGAACGTTACAAGGCTTTGATTTCGATGCGACAGATTGTCCTGACTTATTTCCTCCTCTTGCAGCATTAGCGGCAAATTGTAACGGCACATCACGAATCAACGGGGTTAACAGACTTTTCTCAAAAGAGAGCAATCGAGCCGAATCCATTATGTCTGCCCTAAGTAATGTTGGTATTCAAACTCAACTAAAAGAGAACACCATGTACATTGCCGGGGGTGAAATTTCGGGTGGCTCTATTGACTCAAAAAACGATCACAGAATTGCCATGATGGGTGCAATTCTGGCAATTAATGCGAAACAGCCGATAGAAATATCAAATACTTCATCCGTAAACAAATCATATCGGGATTTTTTCCAAACTTTGGCGCAATTTGGAATACAGGTGGAAACATGTTAGACGGAATTAACGACATATCGATCAGTGAATACGATTACTCTCTTCCGGATGATAAAATTGCCAAGTTCCCAAAAGAAAATCGATCAGATTCTAAATTGCTGATCTCTAAAAGGGCAGGTTTTCTTACGGATTGCAAGCTGTCGGATATTGGCGACTATCTGCCATTCGACAGTTTACTTATCTTCAATAAAACCAAGGTGTTGCACGCTCGATTACATTTCAAAAAAGCAACCGGGGGAGCAATTGAAATTTTCTGTCTGGAGCCTGCAGGGGAAGAAGATCCCCAGGTGATTCTTCAGTCATCAAAGACCTGCACTTGGAAATGCCTGGTAAGAGGTGCAAAAAAATGGAAGGGAGAACCCTTGACTCTTGAATTGGGAGAGTTGGTTTTGGTTGCTTCCTTGAAAAATCGGTTGGATGACAGCTTTGAGATCTGTTTTGAGTGGAGCGAAGGACCCTCTTTTGCAGAAATCCTGCTCATGGCCGGAGAAATTCCTCTACCCCCCTACTTAAACAGAAAGGCTGAAGCATCAGACAAAAAAGCGTATCAGACCATTTTTGCTCAAAATGAAGGTTCCGTAGCTGCACCAACGGCAGGACTTCACTTTACGAAAGAGCTTATGGAGTCATTTCCCTCGAAAGGTGTATCAACGGACTTTATCACGTTACACGTAGGAGCAGGAACTTTCAAACCCGTTCAAAGTGAAAAAATTGTTGATCATCACATGCATGCGGAGCTAATTGACGTTTCAATCAATACCCTATTCAATATCATTGACGCATTTGGACCAATTATCCCTGTAGGAACCACTTCTTTACGCACCCTTGAAAGTCTTTATTGGTTTGGTGTGCAAGCACACCAAGGTGAACTGCACAACGCCCGGCCTGAATTAGATCAATGGTATCCTTATCAGGATCACCCAAACCTCAGCCTAAAAGAAAGTCTTCGTGCATTATTGAGCCATCTAGACAAGCAAGGAAAAACTCGCCTGGTAGCGAAAACCCAGCTGATGATTGCTCCTGGATATAAATTCAAAGTAGCACGCGGATTGGTCACCAATTTTCATCAGCCCAAAAGCACCTTGCTGTTGATCATTGCGGCAATGATCGGAGACAATTGGAAAAAGATGTATGAACACGCACTCAAACACAACTTCAGATTCCTCAGCTATGGCGACTGTTGTTTTCTACTGCCCTAGCCTACTTATCTGCTTCAAAAAGCGGAACTGTAATTTTCGTATCTTTTAATCCCTTAGACATTACATTAACTCCAAAATTGATGAAAAGATTAATCCCCATTTTGATGATCATTCCCGTTTGTCTTCTTTCTATTTCCGCTTCCTATACCGAACTGGATTGCGGTGAGTACGAAGCCAAAAGTATTGACAAAAACTGTATGGATGAAAAGAAGAATCTGATCAAAAAGTTGCTTTCATGTGAAGATTGTGACTGGGAGGGGATTAAACTGTGCGGTAAGGTTCAATTCGTCACTAGTTTCCCAGACATAAAAATTCAATACGTAACAAGTTTCCCCGATATAAAGGTCAAATTTGTAGATGCTTTTCCTGACGATTGCGGTGAGTGGCAAGAGGTAAGTAGTTTCCCGGATTTTAAAGTTCAGATTGTCAATAGTTTTCCTGACCTAAAAGTGCAAAAAGTTACCAGCTTTCCAGGAATGAACTGATTTTCAATAGCAGTCTTGCACAAACATCGCTGGAATCAAAGCTTAACATTCATTGAGCACTGCAGTTCGGCAATTCGTCACCGTTATCGGTTCATCCATCAAAGATGTGGTTTATGGATTAAACGTTATCCTTCGTTATGTGTCTTATTAACAAACCAAAATTATCATTATGAAAAAGACACTTTTAATAAAATGTGCATTTATGATCGGCCTATCGTTGTGCATTGGAAATTCAGCCCTCGGTCAGAATAAAAAACACAGAGTTTATAAAAAAAAGGCAGTAGTAAAACAAAAGAAACATGTGCATCGTCATGCCCGGCCATATCGTTATGCTCATCATCCCAGGTGCGGCGTCACAGTTAGAGTTAGGCCTGCCGGGGGGAGAATTGTTGCTTACCGAGGTGTTAATTATCACTTTCACAACGGGGTTTGGTACAAACCTCGCGGAAACAAATTCGTTGTATTCAGGCCATTTGCAGGGATCAGAATTAAGGTGTTGCCTCCATCTTGTTTTGCATTCACGTTAAGGGCCAAAAAGTACCACTACTATTACGGAACTTACTACGTTTACATTCCGGAAGCTCAGGAATATGAGGTCGTGGCAGCACCCGAGGGAGCACAAGTAGACACGCTTCCAGACGACTGCACCGAGGAAACGATCGGGGACACAACGTATTACGTATTAGATGACACCTATTATGTGTATTCAAAAGAAGACGATTTATACAAGGTTGTTAGTCCTTCTGAAGCAGCAATGTAATATCGGTTGCGGCGGGCGGAATTTTGCGCTGTTAAAAATGAGCCGTTTGTTTGTCTATTCACAATCTTAAATCAATCGCTATTTTCATTATCTTCGCGAACCTTTTTACGGATTTGGAATGGGCATGAAATATCAGGAATACAAGGGCTTAGACCTTCCTTCTGTAGCAAAAGCTATTGCTCAGCGCTGGGAAGAAGATAAGACCTTCGAAAAAAGCATCACTTCGCGCGAAGGAAGTAAACCATTTGTCTTTTTCGAAGGTCCGCCTTCTGCTAATGGTCTTCCGGGGATTCATCATGTAATGGCAAGAACCATTAAAGATCTCTTTTGCCGGTATAAAACGCTACAGGGTTTTCAAGTAAATCGAAAAGCAGGATGGGACACTCACGGCCTGCCCGTTGAGCTTGGTGTAGAAAAAGAATTGGGCATTACCAAGGAAGATATTGGCAAGTCCATTTCGATTGAAGAATACAATGATGCATGCCGAAAAGCGGTCATGAAGTACACGGATGTGTGGAATGACCTTACCCGAAAAATGGGGTACTGGGTGGATATGGATAACCCCTACATCACCTACGACAACAAATACATGGAAACAGTATGGTGGTTGCTCAAAGAAATCTTCAATAAAGGTCTGATTTATAAAGGGTATACTATTCAACCCTTTTCACCTGCTGCAGGAACCGGATTAAGCTCACATGAGTTGAATCAGCCGGGCACGTATCAAAATGTAAAAGATACCACAGTTGTCGCTCAGTTCAAGGTGAAACCAAATCAAGTACTGCCGGACAACACCTACATTTTGGCATGGACAACAACCCCTTGGACGCTACCCTCAAATACTGCGCTATGCGTAGGGCCAAAAATTGATTATGTTCTGGTAAAAACATTCAATCAATACACCCACGAATCCGTTAACCTTGTCCTTGCAAAAAATCTAATCGGCAGTTTATTTTCGGGCAAATATGTGCCAGCAGACGAGGAGCACCAGCTTGATAATTACGATAGCGAACAGAAAAAAATTCCATACGAAATAATCCAGGACTTCATTGGTTCGGATTTGGTAGGTATTGAGTACGAGCAATTACTACCTTATACGTTACCCCACGAAAATGCAGATAAGGCGTTCAGGGTTATCCCCGGAGCATTTGTAACTACAGAAGATGGTACAGGTATCGTTCATATTGCTCCAACCTTTGGAGCAGATGATGCACTGGTTGCTAAGGAAGCCGGCGTTCCTCCTATGTTAATTCTGGATGAACATGACAATCCTGTCCCACTTGTTGATCTGCAAGGAAGATTTGTAGAGCAGATGGGAGATCTGGGAGGCAAGTATGTGAAACAAGAGTATTACACCGAAAACCCTCCAGAAAAATCCGTTGATGTAGAAATCGCCATCAAATTGAAAGAGAATAATCTGGCTTTCAAAGTTGAAAAATACGAGCACAGTTATCCGCATTGCTGGAGAACCGACAAACCAATTTTGTACTATCCTTTGGACTCTTGGTTCATCCGCGTCACAGAAGTGAAGGATAGAATGGTTGAACTTAACAACACCATCAACTGGAAACCTCCTAGCACAGGAACGGGGCGGTTTGGCAACTGGCTTGAAAATGCGAACGATTGGAATCTCTCTCGGTCGAGATTTTGGGGGATCCCTTTACCAATATGGAGAAGTGAGGATGGATCGGAAGTGAAGTGCATTGGCTCAGTCGAGGAGCTGAAATCAGAATGTCAGCTTGCTTTGGAATCCGGGTTTATGGATGTTAACCCACTTGAGGATTTCACTCCCGGTGATATGTCCAAAGAAAATTATTTGACTTTTGATCTGCACAAAAGTCATGTGGATTCTATTGTTTTAGTCTCCCCTACCGGGAAACCAATGAAACGAGAGTCAGATCTGATCGACGTTTGGTTTGATTCCGGCTCTATGCCATATGCTCAGTGGCATTACCCATTCGAAAATAAAGGGTTGATCGATGAAAAAAAGAGCTACCCGGCGGACTACATTGCCGAAGGTGTTGACCAAACCAGGGGCTGGTTTTATACCCTTCATGCTATCGCTACTATGTGCTTTGATTCTGTGGCCTACCGAAATGTGGTTTCTAACGGTTTGGTTTTGGATAAAGCAGGGCAAAAAATGTCTAAACGACTTGGAAACGCAGTAGATCCATTCAAAACATTGGAAGAATATGGGCCTGATGCTACGAGGTGGTATATGATTACAAATGCTCAACCCTGGGACAATCTCAAATTTGACATTGATGGCATTCAAGAGGTGCAGCGAAAATTCTTTGGCACACTTTACAATACGTATGGTTTCTTTGCACTTTACGCGAATGTTGATGAATTCGATTCAGCATCCGATCCGGTTCCAATTCATGAGCGACCGGAAATCGATCGTTGGGTATTATCAAAGCTAAATTCTCTTGTCGGTGAAGTGGAAACTGCATACAACGAATATGAGCCTACCAAAGCAGGTCGTCTCATTCAGGATTTTGTGACCAACCAATTGAGCAATTGGTATGTCAGACTTTGCAGGAGAAGGTTCTGGAAAGGAGATTATTCTACCGATAAGCTGGCGGCCTATCAAACCTTGCACACCTGTCTTGATCATGTCGCCAGATTGATGTCTCCAATAGCTCCATTTTATGCAGATCAGCTGTATTCGGATCTCCATAAAAGTGGAGAAGAATCCGTGCACCTTGCATCGTTTCCAGTCCAGCTGGCAGAAGCAATAGATCATGATCTGGAACAACGAATGGATATTGCGCAGTCGATCTCATCCATGGTACTCAGTCTGAGAAAAAAGGAGAAGCTCAAAGTAAGGCAACCCCTTCAAAAAATAATGGTACCAAGCATTAATGAAACGTTCGAACGACAGATCCTCGATGTTCGCGACCTTATTTTGTCTGAAGTTAATGTGAAGGAGCTTGAGTTGCTGCCGAAAGGGTCTGACATATTGGTGAAGAAAATCAAGCCTAATTTTAAAACAATCGGCCCCAAATACGGTAAGCAAATGAAAGCCATCAGCGCTTTAATTTCTGGCTTTGAACAACACGATATTCTTTCCGTTGAAGAACAGGGTGGTTGGACAGGAGAAATTCAAGGAGCTTCCGTTACATTGGATCTTAACGATTTTGAAATACAAACCGCCGATATTCCGGGTTGGCTTGTCTTTTCCGAAGCCGAGCTTACCGTAGCTCTTGACGTAACGCTAACCGAGGAGCTGGTCGAGGAGGGTATCGCAAGAGAGTTCGTTAATCGAATACAAAACCTCAGGAAGAATAGTGGTTTGGAGGTAACTGACAGAATAAACTTGTCTATTTCAAGCCACGATAAAATAGACCGTGCTATAAATAACAATTTAAATTATATTTGCTCGGAAACCCTTGCGGATTCGCTGGAAATTGTAACCCAAATGTCCGGTGGAACGTTAGTTGAAATTGAAGAGGGTGTTTCGGCAAAAATCGGTATAGAAAAGTTGAATTAAAATTAATTGAATATGGCGAAGACTGAGAAAACAAGATATAGCGACAATGAGCTTGCTGAATTTCAGGAGATTATAAACAACAAATTGACTGAAGCTAAGCGGGATCTTGAATTGCTAAAAGGATCTTTGTCACACTCTGATGACAACGGTACCGACGACACCGGGGCAGCTTTTAAAATGATGGAAGACGGATCCGAAACATTGTCGAGAGAAGAAACGGCTCAATTGGCCGCTCGACAGGAAAAATTCATCCTTAACCTGGAAAATGCACTCATCCGAATTCAAAACAAAACCTACGGCCTCTGCCGCGTTACCGGCAAACTAATCAACAAGGATCGATTAAAATTGGTACCTCATGCTACACTTAGTATGGAGGCAAAGCTCAGACAGTAATATCCCTTGAAAAAAGTCTTTCTGGTTGTTTTATTTGTACTTATCGTTGATCAGGTCCTTAAGATCTGGGTGAAAACGACCATGCCTTATGGAGACTGTTTCGGTTGTGGTACCGGCACTTTCATTAACCTGCACTTTGTAGAAAACGAAGGAATGGCGTTTGGTATGTCTTGGGGTGGTCAAACAGGCAAATTTATTCTGAGTATTTTCAGAATACTCGCGGTAACAGGAATCGGTTATTTTATCTATAAACAAACGAAAAAGCCAAACGTGCACAAGGGTTTTTTGTTTGCTATGGGACTGATCTTTGCAGGTGCATTTGGAAACATAATCGATAGTGCTTTTTACGGCTTTCTGTTCGACAAAGGCACCGTTTACATGGAGATTGCGGATGGTGAAGGTTCATGGATGCCCTATTACAATGAGGGAGTTGCACAACTTAATTTTGAAGGGTATGCGGGATTTTTGCAAGGAACCGTTGTGGACATGTTTCAATTTGATCTGGTCTGGCCGGAATGGGTCCCTTGGATGGGAGGAAAAAAGATATTCGATGCCATTTGGAACTTTGCCGACTTCTCTATTTCTATAGGGGTCCTACTCATTATTTTAAGGCAGAAGACCTTCTTCGGCAAACGAGAGACTGAAGAAACAGAATGGATTAGCGATGAACCACTCACCCAGAATCAATCCGATCTCAAGCAAGCAACTCCATCTCAGGCCGTAAAAGAGTGATACTCTTTGCTTGAATTTAAATTGTAACGCCAGCTAATAACTTAAACCAGGTTGTTCTCAATCAAATGTTCCGCAATTTGAACCGCATTGGTTGCCGCACCCTTTCTTAAATTGTCTGACACAATCCATAGATCAAGCGAATTAGGGTTTGATTCATCTCGGCGAATTCTACCGACGAAAACATCATCTTTATTTTGAGCATACAGTGGCGTCGGATATTCGTTCATTTCCGTATTGTCCTGAAGGGTAACTCCGGGCGTGTCTGCCAATTGTCTCTTTAGCACAGAAAGTTCGTAGCCCTTCTTCATGCAAACGTTCACCGCTTCTGAATGTCCACCAAACACCGGTATGCGCACTACTGTGGCTGTTATTTTTATTTCATCATCGCCCAGTATTTTTCGCGTTTCATGCACCAGCTTCATTTCCTCCGTTGTGTATCCATTCTCCAGAAAATCACCTCCATGAGGAAAGCAATTCTGATCAATTGGATGCGGGTAAACCATCTTGCCATCTATTCCATTCCTTTCATTTTCCAATTGCCGAACGGCTTCAACCCCCGTTCCGGTTACCGATTGGTACGTTGATATTACTAGTCGATCTATTCCATAATTTGTATGGATCGGCAATAGAGCCAAAACCATTTGAATCGTTGAACAGTTTGGGTTAGCGATGATCTTATCCTCTTTCGTTAGCAGATGCGCATTTATTTCCGGAACAATCAGCTTTTTGTCCACATCCATTCTCCATTTCGAGCTGTTGTCAATGACCGTTGTTCCTACCTGTGCAAACCGAGGAGCCCAGACACCAGACACATTGCCTCCCGCAGAAAACAAAGCGATGTCAGGTCTCTCTTGTAATGCCTGGTCCAGATCAATTATGCTGTATTCCTTTTCTTGCCAAAACAGTTTTTTACCAACGCTGTTCTTAGAGGCTACCAAAAGAAGCTCGGTGATTGGCAGGTCTCTTTCAGCAAGGACCTCAAGCATAACCTTCCCCACCATTCCTGTAGCTCCTATAATCGCGACTTTCATACTTACTTATTTGCCTTCAAATGTACTATATTTACGAATCAAGCTAGAGTGTTCTGATGAAAAGAAAATCTTGTAACTTATTGTTAACCTGTTTGCTCTTACACGTTAATCTATTAACAATAAATGCTCAGTTTACGGATGATTTCTCGGACGGTGACTTCACATCCTCCCCTGCTTGGTCCGGAGACAATTCTTTGTTTGTTGTTGATGCCAATCAACTTCGATCCAACAGTCCCGGCGCAGCAGTTTATTACCTCAGCACACCCAGCACAATTGCATCCGATGCCCAATGGGAATTTTCCATCGACTTTCAGCTTTCTACATCGGGAGCAAACTATGCTGACGTATATCTCATGTCTGACAATGCCGACCTTAATTTAACTTCGAATGGTTATTACATTAAGATTGGCGGCACCCCGGATGAAATTTCTCTTTACAAGGTCGTAAGCGGAACACGAACACTATTAATCGACGGCACTGACGGCACCATTAACTCCAGTAGCAGCAACATCTTCAACATCCGGGTGAAAAGAACCGTTTCCAATGATTGGACCCTTGATATTGACGATGGGGCAACAGGAAGCTATGTGACCGATGGCTCCATAAACGATAACTCCGTCACTTCTTCAACCCACTTCGGAATATCTATAAACCAATCCTCCGCGGCAGGAGCAGTTAACGGGCATTATTTTGACAATTTCTCCGTTGGAAATATCCCTGTTGACATTACTCCACCTAGCCTGGTATCTGCTACGGCCACAAGTTTTACTGAAGTTGATGTGGTATTCAATGAAGCCGTTGACCTAACCTCGGCACAACTATCAGCCAATTATTCAGCCGATGGTGGTCTTGGCAATCCTTCTTCCGCTTTGGTCGACGGTGCTGATCCCACGCTGGTACATTTGTCGTTTTCAACTCCATTTGTCAATGGTCAAACGTATAGTTTGTCCGTCTCCAATATTGAAGATTTGGCAGGGAATGCAATGTCCTTAACAAATGAGGACTTTATGTACTTTCTTCCCGACAATCCATCATACAGGGAAGTAGTTATTAATGAGCTGCTCCCGGACCCCACACCACAGATCGGTCTTCTTGATGCTGAGTATGTAGAGCTGTTCAATGCCACTACATCAAAATATTTCGACCTAAGCGGATGGGTAATCACAGATGGAACTTCATCAGGAACAATTGACTCTTACCCGCTAGGCCCAGGAGAATATGTGATACTCGTCGCTACAGGGGATGTTCCCAATTTCTCCCCAATCTGGCCAAATGTGGTAGGCGTGACCTCCTTTCCCTCTTTGAACAATGCCGGAGAGAACGTTTCACTGATGGATGCAGGCTCCAACCTGGTAGATGAGGTCAATTACACTGATTCATGGTACCAAGATGCTTCCAAAGAAGACGGTGGGTGGTCATTAGAGCAGATCAATCCTGACCTGCCCTGCTCTAGTTCTGCAAATTGGCGTGCATCAGAAGGTGTTGATGGCGGAACTCCTGGAGATGTGAATTCCGTTTATAATAATGATCCCGATACCACAAGTCCTAATTTGAATGTTGTTACCGTTCTGGACAATTTAACCTTACTTGCACATTTTAGCGAAGAGGTTGTTGGTCCGGGTGCATTTTCAGTAGCGCCTTCCATTTCTGTTTCATCCGTCACGGTTTCAGCAAGTAACCCATTAAATGTTGTTATTTCCCTCGGAGCCGCTTTGGATACTGGAACGATCTACACAGCCACCGTGTCAGGAACCAGCGACTGCTCTGGTAATGTACTCAGCTCGGACGAAGTTCAATTCATTTTGCCCCACTTACCGAAGAAAAGGGACCTCATTATTAATGAAGTTTTATTTAACCCATTTACCGGTGGTTCTGATTTCGTCGAGGCCTATAACAACTCTCCGCGCTATATTGATGTTTACGGCTTCTATCTTGCTGATTTTAGTTCAGATACCATTTCCAATGCAAAATTCGTTGACGAAAACTTTATTGTTGCTCCGGGAGGCTATGTCGTATTTACTGAAGACAGCACAGCTGTTAAAAACGATTATTTAAATGCACAATCTGGTAGGTTTGTTCAAACGGATCTACCCACCTATTCCAATGAGTCCGGAGATGTGTACATCCTGCTGCCCAGCGATACGGTCAGCGACAGTTTTTCTTACCACGAGGATATGCATTTTGGATTGATCAATGATCCTGACGGTATTTCTTTGGAAAGAATCGATTTTGATCGGGCCACCAATGACGCAAACAACTGGCACTCTGCTGCCGAGTCGGTTGGGTTTGCCACACCGGGCTATGAAAACTCTCAATACTTTCCGGGAACGATTGCGGAAGAAATGGTTGGTCTTGAGCCAGAAATTTTTTCCCCAGACAATGATGGCTTCGAAGATATCCTAAACATCAACTACTCAATGGATCAACCGGGTTATGTCGCAAATGTGAGGATATTTGATTCTAAAGGTCGGTTAATAAAAGTATTGATTGAAAACGAGCTTTTGGCCGTTAGTGGAACATTCACATGGGATGGCACAACAGAGGATCGCCTCAAGGCACGCATCGGTCCTCACATATTGCACTTTGAAGTTTTCACTCAAGACGGGGCAGTAAGCAGCGTAAAAAAGGCATTTGTTGTTGCCGGAAATTTTTAGGCAACTCTACTACTTTTACTCTTCTTTCTTCGACTTTTCAAACCAGCTATTGATCCCGTCCATTATGCCCTCCGCATTCACATCTTTTATCAACGAATCTACAGCTCCACTAACGCATTCTACAATTCCTAAGGACAGGCTGTCAAGGTCCTCTTTTAATGCATTGAATTCTTCTTTCAGACCCAGTGCCTCCAGATCCAAATTTTCCAGGTTTTGTTCGTAAAATTCAAGTGATTTGATCTTTCTATACCCATCTAAACTGAAAATTGAATTCTCGAGTTCTTTGTGTTCTATTTTCGACGCCTCGATGGTCATCCCTACCTTTCCAAACAACTTGTTTTCAATATACAACGGAAAGCCCAGTCCGCTTAAATCGTAATCTTCCATTCCATCGATTTTCACAATGGTATTTCTCATTTCAGCCAATAAATCTTCGCTCAACGCTACTTTTCCACGAATCAGCTGATCATCCAATTCATAGGTTAAACAATTGTATTTCCCTACCCGTTTGAGCCCCGTTGATTTTCCAAGGCTTTTTCTCGCAGAATCCAGCTGGGAGGCCATAGCATCAAATCTAAAACCCTCGATCTGATTTTCTAGCAGACTCTCTACCATATACGTTTTATCCTTATCATTGACCAGCTTTACCTGCTGTTCATCAAGATCATATATTACCTTGGTAAATGCTCCTCTAAATGAGCCAAAAACCGGATTATTCGGCTCTGTTATTACCATCGCTTTTCCATTCTTTACGTACAGGTCTATGGTGGAATTTGTTGCCTGACCAATTATGTTGTCCAAAAATCCAAATTGATTCCCCAATCCAGTTTTGAATTCAGCCTCATAGGATATTTTTCCTTCAAAAGGCTTGGTAGCACATGCGCTTAATACGACAGTTACCACAGCTAAATAGAAATACTTTTTCATGTTTTAAGAAATTAGCATCGGTTAAGGTAGAAAGGAATCTTTCTGATTTCACAGCGTCACTCCATATTTACGCATCTTTAACACATAATTCATTGTTCCAACAAATTGAAAAGGCCCCACCGCTGTGGGGCCTTTGTGCATCAAGTAAACAAATAAGCAACTTTAAAGCAAGGATATTAAAGTCCACTTACGCTTTTTAATTTTTTCAGTTCAATCCCAGTCTGTTCCTTCTGAAATTGTACTTGTTTCTAAGCCTTACCGCGATCCTAGCTTGTCTAAACCGTATCGCTTTTGTAACGACCTTATCATTTCCAACCTCCAATATGTCCAATATTTCTTCTTGGATGGTTGATGGTAGTTGTTTGTTCATAGTTAACGCCATTTTCAACTTCTTGTTGTAAAAATCGGGCGCAAATCTAATGCTATTTTTACAATTCCCAAATGATTTTACCCTATACTCTTCTATTTGTTTTTGTCGAAATAAATGTAGGGTAGAACGGACAATTTAAGAGTTTTATCGCAATTTTCCGCCTTTTTTTGTGAAATATTCCAAAAAACATACGGTTAAACCCAACATTAAAAGGGAGTAAATAACATCTTCAATTGGGATTGTGCCAATCCGAACGTTTATTATGTGGTCCGAATTATACCAAACTATTTGATCTTCAATCCAGCTTCCTGTTAGCAAACCGTTGACCAGGCAAAATGGCACAACTGAAACAAAATATGCCAGCAAAAATCTACTGAACCAGGCTGTTCTGTTCAACACATTGAATAAAAGAAAAACGCCTGTACTAATAAACGTTATGGACGTATACAGCTGACTAAATTTCCAAACTCCGATGCCAATCAAGGCGATCGCCAACATCATTCCAATAGGACGCCAAATGCGGGAAAGCACATCATTTTTAATATAGGAGTTCAGACAGTCGTAGATAAAAACACAAGCATACGGTACCACGACAAAAAATAACACTTCCTCTATAGGCAAGTTAAAAATCTGGTACCCTGACAAATATTGAGGGTTGAAACCCCAAACACCCATATGAGTGAATACCATATCCCAAGGAACAAAAATTGCCATCATGAGACCAATAGAAGGAAACAAATACTTCCATCTCCGGAAGAATGCTACACGACGATCGAAACTCAAAACGAGAGGTCCAGCCAGTGTAAGTCCATCAATTAATAGGTAGAGGTATTTCATTAACCGAGCCCTTTCTTGGCCTTTTGGGCACGCCTGGCCTCTTTCAAGTACTTGAATGGTACGATCAACATTCCAAAGCATTCCCCATCTTCTTTGACTAAATGCTTATGGTGTACTTTGTGCGCCTTTCTTATGGCCTGTAAATAAACATTCTTTGAATTTCTGAACCAGCTCAGTCTTCTGTGTATGAAGACATCATGCACCAAAAAATAAGACACTCCATATACTGCTATGCCAACACCAATCCATACCAGGAATTCAATCTTGAACATCAAGCCACACATGATCAATAACCAGCTGGGAATAGCAAATATCAAAAGAAACAAATCATTTTTTTCCAAAATTCCCGGTCCGTGCGAATGATGGTCTTCATGAATTTTCCATAAAAACCCATGCATTACATACTTGTGAGTCGCCCAAGCAACGAATTCCATGAACAGAAAAGTTCCTACAACAATAATGATGTTTAATCCTACCACTACACCTTAAAATTAAGCAAGGAAAAGAAAACGACCATAATGAAAAACAAAATTATTGAAAAATTGTTTTTCATGTTCGGTCTAATTTTTTGCGCAATCAAATGAACCAAGAAAGCAATGACAAACCATGCCAGGTAATTCTGCATTGGGGGCAAGCCCCCTCCTTTCCAGTGCCAAAAATCCAATTGAATTGCAACCGGTTCGATAAGTATGTCAATTGCAACCATCAATGCAGCTCCCATAGATGCTTTTACCCAGCTGTTTTTTGAAATAGCAGAAGAAATTACCATGGTACAGTAGGTCAAAATTGCCCAGTTCAATCCAATAACCAATGAAACTCCAAACCATTTTGGACCAAGGCTTTCCCCATAATGGTAGGATCCAAACACCTCTCCCGTTGCAACTCCAACGACCTCAGCTCCAAATCCAATTGCTCCTGCAAGTAAAACGATGAGTACATCCTTTAAAGAAATTTTTCCATGCGTGATTGCAAGTAAAATAGCAGACAACACTAAAGTGAATGGTGTCAATTTCGCGAACCACATTGCTTCGGCTCCTGTCATGCCAAAATAGCCCACCGTATAGATGATTATCGCTATGGCCGCACAAATCAGCGTTATTACTTTACTTCTTTTCATTCGTCGGATCTGGTATCAATTCTGCGGTGATTTTGGCGGACAGCAAACACAATGGAATCCCTCCTCCCGGATGCACCGAGCCACCACAAAAATACAAGCCTTTAACTTTTTTCTGAAAATTCGGATGCCTTAAAAATGCTGAAAACTTGCTGTTTGAGCTCGCCCCATAAAGCGCGCCCTGGTGAGAAGACGTTTTTTCTTCGATTCGAATAGGATCCAATTGCTCTTCACATACGATCAAAGGTTCAATATCTCTGTGTAGAATTCTACCTAGTTTGGTTATTACATTCTTACGTGTTCTATCTATGATTTCATCCCAATTCTGACCCTTGTTGCTCGGAACATTGACCATCACAAACCAATTTTCGCAGCCTTCCGGGGCATCCGCAATTTCTGCTTTTGAAGATACGTGTATGTAAACCGTAGGGTCTTCACCTACTTCATTGGATTGAAATATTTTACTGAACTCTTCTTTATAGTTATTGGAAAAGAAGATGTTGTGGAGGTCCAGCTCCGGAAATTGTGCTTTTATTCCCCAATAAAATATAAGCGCCGAACTGGACCGCTCTTGCTCCAAAGTTTGTTCCGGCGCATCAGATTTAGGCATTAACTTTCTATACGATGGAACTACGTCCATATTTGATATCACAATATTGGCTTTGTGCACTTTTTCGGTTTTTACTCCTGCTGCTCGACCTTTTTCGATTAGTATCTCATTGACCCGCTTGTTGAAATGAAAATTCACTCCTTTCTTGAGAGCAACATTGTACAGCGCCTTAGTAATGGAATGCATTCCTCCCTCAGGAAAAAATGCTCCTACATTATGCTCAAGGTGGGGAACCATGGTAAAAATTCCGGGAGCTAGAAAAGGTGAAGAACCGTTGTACGTTGCGAACCTATTGAATAGCTGCACCAGTTTTGGGTCTGCCAACCTTTTCCTGTTCACCTCGTCCAGTGTTTTCGTCAGGTTCATCCCAAAAATATTGGTGATTGCGATCACGGCATCCATACTCAAGTAAGTCGAGGCCTTATGTAAGGATCTTTCCAAGAAAACTTTTGTTGTCAACCGATACATTTTTTCGGCATGTTTGAGATAGTTCTTTATCTCCGCTGCTTTTACATCGAATGCTCCTTCTGCATCGCTTGCGAATTTTTCTGCATCTGCGGATGCAGAAAATTGTGTTCCATCTTCCCAGAAATAGTTGCACACTACTTCACGCTTGAAGTACTTCAGGTGTTCTCTCGGGTCTTCTCCAGCTGCACGGATTACATTATCTACCAGAACAGGCAACGTGAACAAGGACGGTCCTGCATCGAAACGAAACCCATCGACTTCAACTTCCGTGAGCTTACCGCCCGGATATGAATTGGCTTCAAAAACGTCTACTACATACCCTTTTGCTCTCAGCCGGATGGCGGATGCTAAACCCGCTACACCTGACCCTATGACTATCGCTTTACTCACAATGATTACATCGTTTGCAGAAATGCCTGAATTTAGGCATATTTCCTTTTTTGCTCCTCGAAATCGAATGAGACCGTGGTTTTGATGGTCGCATTCAATTCGTTTAGGATCGCATACAATCCCAGGTAGGTCCGATTGATATACACCAAGTGCTTTGAACCTCTTGCACTTCCAGACTTTTTGAGGTCTTTTCGCTGAGACACTTCAGTTCCGTACGCGTGCACTTTATTGTAGTACTCGTCTCCTCCAAAATAAAACTCTTCTGCTCGGAAAGGCATAGTAAGTAGACGCATCAAGTTTTTGAACACATCAAAAAACATGGCCTTTACCTCAGCAGTGTCACTCTCCATAATAAATTCCAGCTCGATGAACAATTCCATTAGTTCATCGTCGCTTCCATGCAACAAGCGCTCATCCATCAATCTGAAGTACTTGCTGTAAAACCGATCAGGGATGTGTTTTATACAACCAAAATCAATCACTCCCATGGTTCCATCTGGTCGAAATAAGAAGTTACCTGGGTGCGGATCTGCGTGTATTGCCTTGAGCTCATTCAGTTGAAAATCGTAAAAATTCCAAAGCTTCTGGCCAATGCTGTTTTTTACTTCCTGAGAAGGATTCGTTGCTAAAAACTCCTTCATGTGCATTCCGTACAACCAATCCATCGTCAGAATTCTTTTTCCGGATAAATCCGGATAATATGTTGGAAAAAATACACCCGGCAACTTTTCACAAGCTTTACCCGCCTCAATGGATTGCTTCAACTCCAGCTCGTAATCCGTTTCCTCCAATAGCTTGTGCTCTACCTCTTCAATGTACTGTTTGATTTCGTGTTCTTTAACCCCCATCATTTTCAGCGCAATGGGCTTTACTAGTTTCAGGTCTGATCTTACTGCGTCGGCCACTCCCGGATACTGCACCTTTACGGCAAAGGTTTTGTCTCCAATGGTTGCCTTGTGCACCTGACCAATTGAGGCAGCATTGCACGCACTTTTCGAGAATGTATCAAATAGTTCGCTTGGAGATTTTCCAAAATTTTCTCGAAATGTTTTCACCACCAACGGATACGATAGTGGTGGAGCACTGTACTGGGCCTGAGCAAATTTTTCGGAAAATGCCGCCGGCATCATTCCTTTATCCATGCTCATTAGCTGGGCCATTTTTAACGCACTTCCTTTCAGCTCACTAAGCGATGAGTATATGTCTTCTGCATTGTCTTCGTCGAGTTCTTTTTTAGCGTCCTCATTTCCGACAGCTTTCTTCGCGTAGTATTTTACGTAGTTTCCACCGATCTTAGCTCCCGTAGTAACCAATTTGGCCGCTCGCTTTACCTTGCTAACCGGTATTTTGTCCTGCTCTTTCATCAAAGCGTTTTGAACTACTAAGGTAACGCTTATCCGAGCCCCTTTGTTCTTTCGTTAGCATTATTTAACACCTGTAAAAACAGAGAAACCCAATGCGTTAATATGCCTTGTTCTGATAGGCAAATTTTGCAAAGTCGATCATGAGGTCAACAGGGCCTTTTCTCATGAGCTCAAAGATCAGGTTGACCGACTTTTCGATGGCTGCATCGGTTATCTGAAATTCTTCCGAATCATCGTTGGCCCAAACTCTCGAGATGTACAGGAATTGAATCCACAATGCATCTTTGTAGTAGTCGGAAATGAATGGTCTCGCCATAACTTCCTCCTTCTCGATGGCTTCTGAGAGCAGGTCAGCAATCAAAAGTAAATACTGCTCCTTTAGCTTTTCCAAAAACCAGGGGTCTGTATTGTGCCTCGGCAAACCACTCAAGCGAAAAAGTACAAGGCTTCGATTTTGCTTGTAAACTTCCACCAGGGTGTAGAAGAAGGACAATGCTTTGTCTTTGCCGGAATAGCTGGAAAATTCTTCATCTGCAGAAATTGCAGCGTTTACGTAACCAAAAATGTCTTTCCATATCTCTTTTTCCAGTGCTCTGAAAGAGTTGTATCTGGAATAAAAGTCATCCTCTTCTATTCCCAGATCAGCTGCAAAGGCATACGCTGTAATCGGCTCCTCTCCTGTCCGAAGTAGCGTCTTTACGTATTCACCTTTGATACGATTGTCAATATCTTGTTCCTGCTGATCCAATGGATGGCAAATTTAGAACATCTTCCCTGTGACTCCACAATTACTATGGATTATTTGTTACAAGGCCTTTCAGTTCTTCTGCACTTTTAGTACTCCTGTGCCGCCTTTCAATCGGTAGCGAACCAAGTAAAATCCGGCAGCCACGTCGTTGAACTCAATCTCTGAAACATTGGATCTTTGCAACACCAATTTGCCGTCCATGGTAATCAAAGAAAGTTCATCCACAGATTCTGAGAACCGCAAAAGTCCATCGGTCGGATTCGGATATGCCCTAAAGATTTCCCGATCCTCTTCACTCACGGTCGCCGCGGGTGTATACACCAACCTTCCGTGAATAGCAAAATGGTCGGACAGATCAAAATGACCCCACATCACATCTTCAATAGAGCGCTCAATCAACGGCTCGTTGGTTGTACTCACAGAAAAGGCAGTATTGGGAACTGCACAGATGTAATCCAGGTATTCTGCAGCTCCTGAAGCGTAATAATTGATTGCAGGGTCGAAGGTGTTTGAATGACCCAAGTAAGTCGGCTCTTGTATAGTTAAGATGGACAACAATGAGTCGTATTCTGACATGTTGTTCACGTGCATGTCTACATTCAGGTCTCCCCCGATAATAATAGGCTCATTTGCCGGTATTCCTCTGCTTTGAACAAAAGAACGGATCTCGCGAAGCTGCGCCATTCGAGACAGCACTTCTGCTGTAGAAGTAAATGCCTGTGTATGCGTGGCAAAAAGATGGTACGGGCTCCCCAGCTTATCTATTTTGGCGTACATCACTCCTTTGTTGGCCAAACAATCCGCTCCTTCACATGCGTCAAAATAGTACTGCGCCTCGGTTAAAATCGGCCATCGGCTGAAGATCATGATGCCTCCGTCTTCCAGCGCATTTGCCGTATCCAAAATTGCCGTGTAATGCGGGAATACTGTGCTCATATTCGGGATCAGCTCATTGACCCTAGAGTCATTATCGAATGCTTCCTGAATGAGCACCGCATCGTAATTCGCACACACATCCACAATGTGTCTGCATCGCTCATCCTGATCGGTGAATGCGATGGGTGGAGTGAGGCAATAAATATTGTAGCTAAGCAGATTCAAGATATTGGGTTGCGTCAGGTCCGATGCATCCAATGGATAAGGTTCTTTATCATGCAGCACATATGTCACATCATCGTATAAGCCCGAAAGTGCAGATTGATACTTTAGTGTCATGGCTCGTCCGGCAAAAGTCAGGTCTTGCTCATAAAAGCTTCCATCTCCTCTCCAGGGGTGATCGAATCCGCCGCCCTTTGCAGAATGCCACATGTCGGATCCAATGAAGTTTCCGGTCAATTTCAGCTGCAAAACAATGGTGTCGGTACCGTGGCTGATCGTAGCATCGAAAAAGAAATCCGTTCCATTATGCACACCGCTTTCACGATTGGTCCGAAGGACTTCTTCCGAAAGCTGCCAGGGTTGTATGGATGTTGTGTTGGACTCCCACTCACCCGGATCCATGGCGTGCGGGCCGAATTGAGTGGCGGAAACATTGAGGTTTAAGTCCGTATTGTTTTGAAAATACAGATAGGTCGATTGTGCTTCTGAGCTAAAAACAGCCATCAAAAGAAGAAATGAACCTACTATTTGTTTTGTCGTTTTCAATCGCTTTGCTGACATTTAGTGCTTGACGATCCGGTGATCGGCCTGACCATATTTTCCCGAAAGCCGGAAAAAATATACCCCCGGATTGAGCCCTGATAACGAAACGGTGTTCAGCACTCCTTCCAAGTTCTTTTCCAGCACCTTTCTTCCTCCGATATCGAACACTTCAACGGTAGTGTACGCAGAAGCATTGGAAAGTGCTATGGTTATGTGGCTTTTCGCCGGATTAGGAAACAATCTCGCTCCGTTCTGTTGGTCTTCGTCCATCCCTATTGGGCCTTGAACAGTTCCTCGGTTGGAGCTAATATCTACCTTCAGATAAGGGTTAACCGCGCCTTTGTCCTGTCGATTAATTCGCCACATCCAATTCGAGCATCCCATTGACGTAATTCTTCTTTTCGATCTCATTTCCATCTGAATCGTAGCGGATCGCTGCTCCTTCCAGATTTCCATCTACATACGTTTCTTCAAGAAGCAAATTGCCATTCCTCCACCACATGGTACATTTCCCATGCTTTACACCATCCACAAAAAACAATTCGCGTTCTTTTTCACCGGTAGAATAAAACCCGAGCTGCTTGTACTCAAGACCGGTTTTTATATGGTGCTCGACCTTGACGTCTGAAAAGTTTTCCAATGCAACCCCTGTAAAGGGAGCGCCTTTGTGCTCGTACCAAGGGATCTCATGACGATATTCGATGTTGATCGAATCGTAGTTTACAATCTTTTCTCCCGAACAGGATAAGAAAGAAATGAAAAACAAAAAAATACACCAACGACCCATGTAGCTAAAATAAAGCATTCTGAATTTACTTGTATACTAAAATAAAAGGAATTCGACGAAGCTGCTTTATTGATTTATCGAGACAAACACCGATATCACGGAACTACGATCTTTATTGTATTCCCTCCCGCTTGTGCATTGAGTCGAACCAAGTAAAGTCCCGAAGAAAGGTTGGGAAAATCTATGGAAAGATGTTGATCTGACCCCACCCGATCCATTAGCTTTTGTCCATTGATCGAATAGAGTTTCAGGAAATAAGTTCCTTCTGGCTTATTGGTCAATTGAACCGTTAATTTACCTTGGCTATACGATGCCCAGTCCAGCTCAATTGGAAAAGACGATTCCATGTTTACTGACCTTACTCTTGAATACTTTTCCGATCCATCCATATCCACTTGTTTCAATCGATAGTACGATGTCCCCTTTAACGGGTCAAAGTCAACTTGCCTGTAGGAGCTGAATCCGTTGGTGGTTCCGTAACCGGATATTGTTGCAATTTCTGAAAAACTCACACCGTCTGCACTTCTTTCAATACTAAAAAAGTCATTATTCAATTCGGATGCCGTTGACCACGTGAGAAGCACATCCTCTCCGTCAGGCTCTGCACTAAAACTGGTCAATTCGACGGGCAGCGGTATGTTTCCGCTTACAGAAAGGTTGTCGATGTAAATGTATTCGCTTCCTGCTGAATTTCTTGCTGTAATTCTTATTTCGAGGCTGGTCCCTGACAACCCTGTGATGGAAACGGTTGACGTACCCCAGTCTGTGTCGCTATTTCTACAATCTCCTTGACCCAAGCCATCGTCGCCAAAAAAAGTGTGATTTGCACAAGAGCTGTATAGCCCGCACCAGCCCAGATAGTTGGGAATCAGCGTCCACCCGCCCCCGTCAATCTGGTACTCTATATCAACATAATCCTGATTGGTAACGTCCCCACAATCGTCAGCATTCATATATAAACCTTCGTGATCACCTACTTCGGTTATAGTAACACAAAAATCAACGGTTGTATAGCTAGAAATATCTATCGACTCTGTCAACAACCAGCACTCATGGTCGTTTACATCGTGGGCTACGAACTGATTGGAACGAATGTCCCAGGTATCACTTGAGCCGTCACAAGTAATGCAGCCTCCTGAGGTCCAGTCTGCTGATGGATTCGCGGTATTGTTGTTGGCGCCTGTTGTTGTTCCGTCTGAATAGGAAAAGTCCTCCGTCCAAAGGGTTCCCCCACACTGACCTTGAGCTTGCTTGCTAACCAACAAGACCATGACCATCCAGACCAACGACCTAACTACAAACTGTACGTTCATTACCGATAAAATATTCTTAAAAAGCGGTTGGGAGCTTCGGTGCTCTCAAGGGTGTTCACTTCGTTCGAATGCCAATTACATCGCTTGCTAATTTACGCATTTTTAATCACATAGAAGCCATCAACTTCGCGTTGTAAGATTTCGTGATGAAAACTTTAAAGTAACTTAATACGGGGCAGAATCTCTATAAATCTGCTTCCATCTGATGGCGAAGTGTTTCTTTCAAACAGATTTTAAACCATTCCGTGTATTGTTCAGGGGATTCCTCGATATCTTTAACCAGCTCATCTACTGAAACGAATTTGTATTCTGCCACCTCTTCCGGATTGATCTTGGGTTCCCCATCAAATCGACCAATAAATACATGGTCCAGCTCGTGTTCGATCAACCCTTTGTCCAGCTCCTTTTTATAAATAAAGTGGAATGCTTTTGTTAGTTCACAGTCGAACCCCATTTCCTCCAAAAGTCTCCTATGTGCCGCTTCTTTCGCTGACTCACCCTGTCTCGGGTGACTACAGCATGTATTTGTCCACAAGCCTCCCGAATGGTATTTAGAAAGCGCTCTTCTTTGCAGCATCAGCTCGCCCTGTGAGTTGAACGTAAAAACCGAAAATGCCCGATGAAGTACTCCTTTTTCGTGTGCCTCCATCTTCTCCATTGTTCCCAACGCATTATCCTCCTCATCTACCAAAACGACATATTCCATTTATAAATTTTTTAGCTCTTTCTCCGAGCACAGTTTATTTTCAGTTAGGTACTTCTTGATGTTGCTCATCAGTATCGGTGAGGCTTTATTCGTTTTTGCTTCACTAAAGCCACTGATGATTTTGTTTTTGTCTTCCTCAATGTTGTCATTGTAATTTAGAAAACCTGGTGCGTTTTTTTGAATTGTCAGCCTCAAGAATCTCGGTTCAATGTCCTCCGGGAATTTTTCAATAACCCGATCCAACATCTTGGTTCCGGTGCTAAAATACTTTAATTTGGAATAAACACCCGAGGCAATTTCAGCATACATTGCGGAGGCCACTCCTTTGTAAGCAATAATGAGATAGTTGCTATTCTCGTACTCTTTTAATTCCGAGGCCCAAGAGGCGAGATCTTTTTTTTTGTCGCAAACCTGGAAGAACTGCTCTCGTACTTGCTGTATTGCTGATTTTTGAGGCGCTAATGACCACGTTACAAAAAAGAGAGCCAAAAAATACCGCATTTGATTAGATCAAATTAAGTTGGTGCTTTACATATGAGCCCAAAAACAACATGAGCTTTCTCTCATTGGGTATCCTAATTCGTTCTTCAAGAACACGATCTGCTGAGGTCTTTTGTATTTTTCTCAACAACCGCTGATAATAAACATAGGCAACGTACACGCCAAATCTTGAGCTTTTCGGCAATCCCTTGATTCCTATATATCCTTCGTTGAAATCGTCTTGAATCTCTTTTTCAATTTCGTCTTTTACTTCTTCAGAAAACTGAGCCATGTCTATATCCGGAAAATAAACTCTTCCCAAGCCCGTTACATCCTCGTTCAGGTCTCTTAAAAAGTTTATTTTCTGAAATGCAGCACCCAATTTCATGGCATTATCTTTTAGGTCTTCGTACAATTTTCTGTCCCCTTTCACAAACACATTCAAACACATAAGCCCCACTACTTCAGCAGAACCCAGTATATACTTGTCATACGTTTCTCTGTCGTACTCCTGGCTCTCCAGATCCATCTCCATGGAATTTAGAAAAATATCTACCAGATCCATAGGAATCTCATATTTATTGACAACCGCCTGAAAACTGTTCAGTATTGGGTTCAAGCTAATTCCCCTATCAATTGCCAAATACGTATTTGCCCTGAACTCTTCAAGCAATTTTCTTTTATCGTAGTCATGAAACGTATCTACAATTTCGTCTGCAAAACGAACAAAGCCATAAATTGAATAAATGGGACCTCTTATTTCCCTGTTTAAAAACCTTATTCCCAAAGAAAACGAAGTGCTATACGCCTTTGTCGTCTGCTTGCTTGCTTTTAAAGAGACTTCATCAAATATTCTTTTCATACTGAATACTTTTTATCAATTTCATCTGCAACCACCTGCCCTGAAATGATTGTTGGGGGCACTCCGGGCCCCGGGACAGTTAATTGACCAGTGTAATATAAGTTTTTTACCTTTTTGCTTTTTAAGGAAGGCTTAAAAATTGCTGTTTGTTTCAATGTGTTTGCTAAGCCATAAGCATTCCCCTTAAATGCATTGTAATCTTCTACAAAATTAGAATAGGCATAGCTTCTTTTGAAGATAATGTGCTTCTTGACCTCTTCTCCAATGTTGTATTCAAGCCGATCCATAACCAAATTGAAATATCTCTCGCGCAAGCTCTCAGTATCATCCTTCAAATTGGGTGCTACAGGTATCAGAATAAACAAGTTCTCCATTCCTTCAGGAGCTACACTTCTGTCTGTCTTCGAAGGCGCTGCCACATAGAATAGTGGGTTAGAAGGCCACATAGGGTTGTCGTAAATTTCTGATGCATGTGTGTCAAATTCTTCATCAAAAAAGAGATTGTGATGCTCCAATCCTTTTACTTTTTTATTTACCCCACAATAAAATATGATACACGATGGTGCAAGAACGCGCTTGTCCCAATATTTCTCGGAATAGGACCGGTACTTTTCGCCGAGTAAATTTTGCTCTATGTGATGGTAATCTGCTCCACCCACAACGACATCAGCGTTAATCACTCGACTGTCTGTTGTAATGCTTTCTACCTGACCATTTGTTACTCCTAATTCTTTTACGCTTTCACCTAATGAAATTCTAACTCCATTCTCCTTGGCTACAGCCTCCATAGCTTGGACGATTTCGTTCATACCCCCATCGGGATACCACGTTCCAAGTTTAAGGTCTGCATAGTTCATCAAGCTGTATAGCGAAGGAATTTTGTCCGGCTTTGCTCCAAGAAAGAGCACAGGAAACTCCATCAGCTGAATTAGTTTTTCATCTTTGAAGTATTTTCTGACCTGTTTGGAGAATGGTGTAAACAATTTCATTTTAAACGCACCGGAAATAACCTTACCAGTTGTAAACTCCGAGACAGACGTTGAGGGCTTATACACAAAATCATTGATCCCGACATCGTACTTCTGTTCAGCATCTTGAAGGAATTCGTTCAGTTTGGCTCCACTCCCCTTTTCAATGGACTCAAATAGAGCGTGTAGTGCACTTTCTTCTGCCGGAACATCTATAATCTCTTTGTTCTTGAAAAAAACACGATATCCTGGGTCTAGTCTGCTCAGTTGATAATAGTCTTCAACCCGCTTACCAAATAAGTCAAAGTATTTTTCGAAAACATCCGGCATCCAATACCAGGAAGGACCCATGTCAAATTTAAATCCCTGCTCCTCAAAAACTCTCGACCGTCCACCACACTGCGTATTCTTTTCGATTATCTCGACACTGTACCCTTTTTTGGCCAAACAGGTCGCTGCAGATAGCCCGGCAAAACCTGCCCCTATTACTACCACATTCTTCATTAATTCCGGTCGTATTCCGATAATCTATCAGCCAACATTTTTCTTGCCGCAAAAATTCTACTTTTTACCGTTCCCATTGGTATTCCTAACATCTCACTGATTTCTTTGTATTTGTACCCTTCAAAGTGCAGGTTGAATGGGGCTTTATATTCCTCCGGCAAGGAATTGATCTTATCAATAATTCGCTTTTCCGAGATTGTACTTTCGACGCTGCCACAATCAGCGGCGCTGCCCATTCGCATTCTGGCAACGACTGCCGCTTCTTCTAAAAAGGTGCTTGCTCTTTTCTTCTTGCGGTAATCGTTTATGTACGTGTTTTTCATAATTGTAAACAACCATGCTTTGAGATTAGACGAATCTACAAATTTGTCCCTGAACCTAAGTGCTTTTAAAGTTGTTTCCTGAACCAAATCCTCCGAATCAACGTCATTTGAGGTTAGTTTTAACGCAAAACTCTTCAGATGAACCTGAAGGTTGGTAATCTGATAATTGAATTCAATTGCTGTCATTTTGTTTAACTTTAGTTGTTAATCGTTAAACAAAGTTATTGTTTTGTTTAACATTTCCAAATTTTTGTTAAACATTTTTTATTGGGTCGTATTAAAAACCCTCACAAACCCCCTCTAGTTTCAGTATATTTATTGAGTGCGAGTCCTTTTATTACTAACATTAGTCTTTTCATTCCTGGTCTTAGATGCACAAATGATCTCTGTGATTAAGGCTGGGACGAAGAAAAGAATACTTTTGCGCGAAGGGGACTTCATACATCTGAATGTTGGTAAGAAGAAAATTACTGGACATCTGTTCTTTATTTCAGATACGCTTTTGCTTGCAGATGATTTGCCTGTTCAGCCTGATAGTATCACTAAAATTCATGATTACTCTAAAGGACATTTTGCCTCAAGAATGAGCGCTAAATTGATAAGTGCTGGTGTATTCTACTTCCTTTTAACCACGGTAAACAGATCTGGAAATGGCAATGATCCAGTATTCACCGATTATAACGCCAAAATTTCGGTTGGTTTAGCACTTTCTGGAATACTAGTTGCCAAATTCAAGAAGCGAGTCTTCAGGCTGAACAAAAAGAGCAGACTCACAGTATTAAATCCATAGATTGTCATAGGAATCGAATTCTATTCGGACTACTTTTTAGTATTCTGAGCGTTAACTCAGGGTCGAATTTGACTTTTATACAACTACGCTACTTTACCTTAAGGCTTTCTGTGCTGATTACATGGCTGTAAGCGTTCAATATTAAAGTAGAGATTATTAGGCAAGAATCTCTCTCATCTTTGTTCTGAACTGCTCAGGGTTGGCTAATAAAGTGCAGTGTGGATGATCTGGATCTAATTTGCTTGCTTGGTAGCCGGAAACACAAATGTGCATCTCGGGGTGTTTCGATGCAAGATAATCAATCATATCATTCATCTCTTGTGTTTCCATGGATTGTACAAAAGACATTAGAACCACATCGGGAGCTTGAAATTTGATCGCGTCTTTAAATGATTCAAAAGGAGTGGACTGTCCAAAATAGAGCAATTTGAATCCATTTTTTACGGCTAGAAGAGAATAGTACAAGAGACCTAGCTCATGGTATTCTCCTTCCGGCAAAAACGCATAAAGTAGTTTTCCGTTATTAGCATCCCCTGATTTTGTATGGCGATCAATTTCTACGATGATTTTATGGCGGATTAAGTTAGAAATCAAATGCTCTTGAACAGGGTCAACAGAGCCTACTTGCCAAAGTATCCCTATCCGTTCAAAAAATGGATAGATTAATTTTTCGAAGGCTCCTTCAAACCCAAGGAGCCGGATATTCTGATTCAGAATATTTTTGAACTCTTCAATATCAAAATCGACCATGGCCACAACCATTTGCTCGACTTGAAATTCTACATCTTGAGAGTTTTCAGAATGCCTGAGTACCTCCTGTGCAAGATCTTCTTCCGATAGCTTTGCCAGTTTCGAAATCTTTAACCCACGAGCGTTTAAAGACCCAAGTGTTATTATTTTTCGTACGTCTTCAGGCGAGTATTCTCGGATATTTGTGTCTGATCTGGTTGGATTCAGAATATTATGCCGTTGCTCCCATATCCGAATTGTATGAGCCTTTATACCTGAAATTCTCTCCAGGTCCTTTATACTGTACTTTACCACACCCATAGAACAACTGATCCGGTGTAAATGTTTTCGAAATTGTAACAAAGTTATCATATTTAGTTTTGCCATGGAGAATCAATGTAGTAACTCTACTCTGTCAAGAAGAATTGTAGGCCACGCTACCCTATTTGTTTTGAATTGATATAACGTTCGTATATTTCACAAAATCATAGCATCCGAAAGCAACGTTCTTGACAGCCTTTATTAACAAACCAGATTTTCTAAGCACACTCCCGGATAAACCAGGGGTGTATAAGCACATAGGTGAAGGTGGGGTGCTGTTATATGTCGGAAAGGCAAAAAGCATAAAAAAGCGTGTGTCCAGTTACTTTTACAATCAAAAGCAGAATGGAAAAACACGTATGTTAATCAGTCGTATAATTGATGTCCAATATATCGTTGTTGAAGATGATTTTGAGGCCCTATTGCTCGAAAATTCATTGATCAAGAAATACAAGCCCAAATACAATATCCAGCTGAAAGACGACAAAACCTACCCTTGGATCAAAATTACTGACGAACGATTTCCACGGGTTTTCTCTACCAGAAGCATCACCAAGCAAGACGGAAAGTACTTTGGGCCATACGCTTCAGTGAAACTAATGAACACATTACTTGACCTGATTCGTCAATTGTACCCAATAAGGACTTGCTCCTTTCATCTTTCGGAGGAAAATATATCATCCGGTAAATACAAAGAATGCCTTGAATATCATTTGCAAAATTGCAAGGCCCCATGTGTGGGCTGGCAAACGGATTTAGAATACGAAAAAGACATAGATAGCATAAGAAAAATTATTCAGGGAAATCTTGGTTCCATACTTGAAGAGCTCCAAGGTAGGATGAACATAGCGGCGAAGAATCTTGAATATGAAAAGGCACAAGTGCTGAAGGAAAAAATTGCCCTGTTAAAAAAATATCGCGCCAAATCAACAGTTGTCAATCCAAGCATAAAAAACAGCGATGTATTCACTATCATTTCTGATGCTCAAACAGCTTTTGTCAATTACTTGAAAGTTCATAATGGAGCGATCATTCAGGGGCACAGTGTTGAAATAAAAAGAAAGCTGGAAGAAAAGGAGCAAGACATGCTTGCTTATGCCATTATCGATATTCGGGAAAAAGTGTTTAGCGAATCAAAAGTAATTTACACCAATATCCCTGTTGATCTCCCAACAAATGAAATTGTGATCATTTGCCCAAAAAGAGGTGATAAAAAAGCTTTGGTTGACCTATCCGTTAAAAACGCAAACTATTTTCGTTTGGATCGATTAAAAAATCAAAGAATTACAGACCCGGAGAAGCATAGCTCAAGAATCCTGGAAACTATAAAGCACGATCTACGGTTAAGCGAATTGCCCGAACACATTGAATGTTTCGATAATTCCAATTTTCAGGGGAAAGAAGCTGTTGCTGCATGTGTGGTTTTTAGGAATGCAAGGCCGTCGAAGAAAGAATATAGAAACTTCATTATTAAATCGGTTGATGGCCCCGATGACTATGCCAGCATGGAGGAGGTCGTTTTTCGAAGATACCGGCGAATGCTGGAAGAAAAGAATTCGTTGCCACAACTTATCATTATCGACGGAGGCAAAGGCCAGTTGAGCTCCGCCTTAAAAAGTCTCGAAAAGCTAAACCTTCGGGGGCAAATTGCAGTCGTAGGTGTTGCCAAAAGATTGGAGGAAATCTATTTCCCAGATGATCCATTACCACTTTATCTGGATAAAAGATCTGAGTCACTCAAGACAATTCAGCATTTACGAAACGAGGCACATCGTTTTGGAATTTCACATCACAGAAAACGAAGAAGTAATCATGCCATTTCTTCTGAGCTAACAAAAATTAAAGGAATCGGACCAAAAACACAAGAAGTGTTGATGATGAATTTCAAATCTATAAAGCGATTGAAAGATGCTTCGTTTCATGAAATAGAAAACATCATTGGGACCAAGAAAGCAAAAATTATTTGGTCTTATTTCCACGGAAGCTAGGCCAGCTTTTCGGAAAGTTGTCGCATCTCGCTTATTGCAGGGGTGTCTTCATATAGAACGTTGAATACTGCTTCCGTAATTGGCAGGTTGACCTTGTATTTCTGATTGAGATCCATTACACACTTTACCGCATAATACCCTTCTGCTACCATCCTCATTTCGGCCATGGTTGCCTTCACGGAATAACCCCTTCCTATAAAGTTTCCAAACCTTCTATTCCGGCTGTGTAAAGAATATCCTGTCACCAACAGGTCCCCCAAATAGGCAGAGCACTTAACATCCCTGTGAACCGGGCTAATCTTGTCAACAAACCTCTCCATTTCCTGAATGGCGTTGCTCAAAAGAACCGCCTGAAAGTTGTCTCCATAACCTAAGCCATGGCAGATGCCGGAGGCAATTGCAAATACATTTTTTAGAATTGCTCCCACCTCTGTTCCATAAAGATCATCTGTTACTGTCGTTTTTATATATCTGCAACTCAAGGCTTCTGCAACTGCCGCAGCAAGCGATTTATCCGGACAACCAATTGTTAAGTAGGACAGCCGCTCCATAGCCACCTCTTCTGCATGACATGGCCCACTAATCATTCCTATTTTATTATCGGGGATTCCCCAACTATTCGACAAGTAGGAGGCTGGAATTTCATTTGTTTCAGGTATAATTCCCTTAATTGCTGAAAAGATTACTTTTCCTTTAAAGTCTGATTTGGAAATGGGAAGAAGCACATCTTGAAGAAAAGCTGAAGGAATTGCGAGGATCAGAATATCCGATTTTCTTACCGTTTCCTGAATATCCGTTGAAAGCCATAATTGGTCAGGGTTGAATTCTACGGAACGTATGTACTTTGGATTATGGCGATGCTCTTTTATGTGTTGAACTGACTTTTCGCTGCGCATCCACCAACTCACTTTGGATTGGTTCGAGCAGAGCATTTTTACAATCGCAGTAGCCCAGCTTCCTCCTCCAATTACTCCAAAATGATTTTCAGACATGTGTCAAAATTAGGCATAATGAAAAGAAACACAATACGAATTAACCCTAGAAAAAATCTACGACTTGAGCCACTCAATGGCTTCCGTCTTGTCTAAAAAATTCTTGATCAGTCGGCCTCTGTTTCCAGAAACCAAGGTTATCACGTCATTAGGGTTGCCACCACTCACATTGTGAATTACAGCTGTCTTCATTGAATGGAGCTGAGAATTTACCACTTTCTCACCTATCGTGAACTGATTAATCAATTCCATTGGTCTGATAATTTTCCTCAGGTCAATAATAAGTCTCGAATAATTAGCGTCTTTGTTTGCTGCCTCCATATGTTCGATGCATTGCATACGCATTTGGTAACTGTCCTGACCAGCGTGGAATTCCACAACAATAAGTTCGTTTTCTTCGTCTATTTGAATTTCAAATGGAGGAATCATGTCGAAAATAAATTTTTTGAATGTATAACAAAGGTAAAAAAAAGCCAGGTCCCATCTCCTGGCTTTTTATTATCCTTCAACCTAGTTTATCAACAAATTTTATTTGTTCTAAGTCAGAAGTGTGTGAAAACTAACTAACACAATTTGTACTTCACAATACTATGACATGGATAGTGAACTATGCGGTTGCCCAGAAAAAAAATTTATCGGATTTTCTCTCGAATGAAACTCTTCGTGAAGCTCTCATTCACCCCCTTTCTCCATTCAACGGCGCAGTCTACGTACATTTTTTCAAGAACGGGAATGTCGTCTTTTAGCACGACGGTGTTAGTTGTGTCGAGAGTTTCCGGCTCAACGAAATACCTGGTCAGATCACCCAACGGGTTAAGTCCGGGCTCTGTGTACTCAGATTTAGTAAAGTCTTTTTTATCTGTGCATGCCAAAAGTATAAGGTTCCTCGCGCCTTCTGCTCCTGGTGTCACCAACAGTTTTGTGTCAAATCCTGCCGCATTGAAGGTTCTGAATACCGATCTTCCAGATCTGCCGAGTTTCCCGGTTAAGTATCCATAAAAATTCATTATTACCATGCCTCCCTCATTCAGTCTATTTTTCATCATTTTGAACGCTTCCACACTGATCATCTGAGTCGGCGGAGTTTCACTGTGAAATAAATCCAATGCAATGAGGTCGTACTTGTTTTTTGTGGTGTTGATGAAATGTCTTCCGTCATCAACTGTTATGGGCACTTTCGAATCAAGCGAAAAGAGTCTTTGTGTAACATCGACTATTCTTTCATCTAATTCTACCGCTTCCACATTGTACCCCAATCTTTGAAACTGCTTTACAAGTGTTCCTCCACCTAATCCTAACAAAAGCACGTCCGATCCAGCTGGAAACACAGAAGCTGCCGAAGGCATGTAATACGACCAGTCCCACAACGAATATTCTGGATTTTTTTTGTCAATTATACTTTGAGCCGTATTGTTCACGTATAGGATCCGCGCTTCTCGCGCACCCCTAGTGTATGTTGTAAACATCTGATCTACAACTTTTACCTGCCCCAATATCCCCTCGGAACTATACACCACTTTGTATTTTCTCGAGTTGTATTCCTTTTGTCCGAAGTAGCCTGCCAAACATACGCTGAGAAGAGCGACACTCAAAATTCCTGGAATGGATTTTTTCATCTTAAATAGTCCGATACTTGAAAGTGATATCAGTACTGTCCCGAAAAAGACCGCTGGCATATCAACACCAAAGTTGGGCAACAGATAAAAACCCATCAAAAAGGTGCTGATAATTCCTCCAAAAGTTGATATTGCATAGACTGATCCGGCCATTTTGCCCGCACGACCTGAATTCTTGTTTAAGGCGTTAATGATCATGGGCGATGTCATTCCAAATAAAACTAGCTGAGGAAACATAAAGACAATTAGCGATAAAACCGTACCCGTTTGAACGGAGTAATCTATAAACTTTGGCATAATCCATCTCCCTGTTGTTGGCATGAACGCAAGCAGCGTCCCTGCAATAGCTAAAATCATAAATACATAGTTGTCCTTTTTTCTTCCAGACAACACTCCTCCAAGATAATAGCCTATCATAAGTCCGCCTAAAGTGACCCCCAGGACCCCGGACCAAGCATACAATGAACTGCCAAAATATACGCCTAGTTGCTTGGCGCCGAGCAATTCACACACCATAACTGCAGCACCTTCAACAAATGCCAACAGCAACAAAAACCAACCTGAATTCTTCATAAGTACCAACCCAATTCTAGGGACTTAATGGTAAACGTAAACAAAATATATCTACAAAATAAAAGAGCTTCAATTAATTGAAGCTCTTTGTCCTGCTAGCTTTAGTTAGCAGCATTGGAATAATAGGCGATGATCGAAATGACGTCTGATATTATCTCGTCCTTTCCGACCAAAGGATTTCCATCCTTTTTGGTTAGGGTGTAACCGCATCATCATATAAATCCTATAACCCGTGAGAAGATAAAGTTATTGGACTTATTCTGTAATGACACCAATATCGCTGGTTTGGGTTGCCTACAATTTCTTTTGTAAATTTGAACTTATCAAAAATCATTCCCCCACTATGAAAGCTGTATCCCTACTTATATTTGCGTTTGCGTTCTTGGTGCTCGGATCATGTAACCGAAAATGGAAGCAACCAACCAACTGTACATTCGAAATGAGTTACGTCGATGACAATGCCTCTGCTAAAAACGATGTTTCAGCAGCGTTATACTTTACCGAATCTCTTGACTTTATGGGCTCGCGTGAGGAGGCTGGAGATGTATTTCTATCCAAATCCGTGAACAAACAAATAAACGGCAATTCAACTGAAACAATCAATTTTGATTTGCCGCAGGGTACGTATTCATCACTTTCCGCTACCCTCACTTTGTCTAGAACATCCGGAGCTGCACATTCGATCAGAATTCTCGGAAAGCATTATTTCGACGACGGCAGTTTTAGCAACTTTCAATTCGACATTGACACTGAAGTTACCATCAGCGGAACTTGCAAAGAGGCTAACGGTACAAATACTGTAGTTCTATCCAGGAAAATTGACAGAAATGCGAGAATGGATTTTAATCTGAATGCCCTGTTGGACGAAATACCCGAGTCATATTGGATCAACGCAGCTGCAGGATCCGGTACGATAGTGGTGGACAGTCATTCCAATTCTTCGTTGTATCTTTACGTCATAACACAACTCTCTAATTATCTGGAGATTCGATTTTTGTAACCAGTGAGGTTAATTGTAAATAGTGATTCCCATCTAATCAAGCAATGCATTCGTGGCAACAAGAAAGCTCAGTTTGACCTATACGATCGTTATAAGGTGAAAATGTTTAAAGTTTGTTTGGGATACTCTACAGACCGAGAAATGGCTCAAGACATGCTGCAAGAGGGGTTCATCCGTGTGTTCAACAACATTTCCAGCTACAAACAAAAAGGTAGTTTTGATGGATGGGTAAGACGCGTATTTGTGAACAGCTGCCTGAATTACATTCGAAGTAACAAAGTTGGCACGTACGTCTGCCTCGAAAAGGATGATGTTATTGAGCCACATTTGGATCACAGTGTAAATGCTGCAATTGACAGCTTGGACACTAGCGATTTCGAAATGATCATCTCGAAACTCCCGTTGGGCTACAGGACAATACTTAACTTATTCTTTGTCGAGGGTTACACGCATGAGGAGATCGCACAGAATCTTGAAATCTCAATAGGCACGTCAAAATCTCAGTTGTCTAAAGCAAAACAAAAGCTTAAAACCAACATAAAAGACTATTTCGATCAGGAATCCCTTTTGGCTTATGCAAAATAACAAACTGGAAAATTGGTATAAGTCGTCTTTTGAGGCGATAAAAGGAAAGCCTGTTCCGGACGTTTGGGGTGAGATCGAGTCCAAGATCCCAAATAAGAGTAGAAATTATCTATTTCCTATTGTTTCGTCTATAGTCCCAATCGCGATTGTTTTATTCGTCTGGCATGGATGGCATTCAAAATATCAGGATTACACACCAAGAAATGCTTTTTTTCAGGCAGCTTCAACTCCTCTCTTGTCATTAGATCAAGCTCCGGCAAACAACTTTATTGCACAAAAACCCAGTAACCGAACGGGTTATTCTTCATTTGGGCAAGCTGAATATAAGTCGCGCAGTACAAAGAAGAATAAGCATGTATCATCCCGGATAGCTGTCGAAAATAGTAAGTCGTCTGAACATGTTGTGGAGGCACGATCTTCGGGTTTGATTGTCAATGAAGACTCCCGATTGCAATATGCACAGGTATTATCTCCTTCTCTTCTAACCGCGGATAATAGCGTCTCCATTGCGAAATCAAACTGTCGCGAAACCGAAACAAAAATTGATAGAAACCGATATTTTGGGGCCAATGTTGGCGTTGGTAACGTGACTATTCTAAATAACGCTTTTCGCAAAGGAATGGACCCGGAAGCCCTAACGACAAATGAGCTTTATATAAAGCCTTCGTTTTCTTTACTGTATGGACAAAAAATAGGGAGTTCAACATATCTCGAGATTTCTGCTTTCAGGACTAACATGGGACAGGCAATTTCAAGTTATGACGAAGGTGAGTTCACAACCTCCCAGCAAAACTTAAACTACGTTGGAATTGGAGCAGGTCTTGTAAAATACAAATCCGGAAAAACCCATTTTACACCCTACTACGGGGCGAACTTAGGGGGTAGATTTTTACTCGAATCCAATGCGGCAAATCAACCCGTTGCATTTACGAAACTAGACCTTGCTGTTGGGTTAAAAGGGGGGCTTAGTTATGAATTAAATGGGTTTTTGCTAAACGCAGGTTTGGCATCAAGTGTAAGCCTGCTCAATATAGGAGGGCAGTCACAAATCAACTCACAAACATCTCGAAATCTCTCCGCCGGATTTGAGGTTTCTGTGTGCAAATTATTTTAAGATCTCAAAAGGGTCTTTAGTTAGCTTTTAGTAGAGTTCCTAAGCACAGAGAGTGCTCGCATTATCTTATCGTAAATTTCAATTTCTGATAATCGCCGCCGGCACCAATTGTAAGAAAATACATCCCTGAAGGTAATACGCTTGTGTTTAGTTTAACCGCGTTACTTCCTTTAGAGGCAACGATGGCTTGCTGAAGTATGACCTGGCCAAAAGCACTGTACACCATCACCGAATAATCTTCTCGAATCTCGTTCGATCGGAATGAAATGGTGAGCTCTTCTTTTGCCGGGTTTGGATACACTGAGACTCCGGATAGATCGGATGAAATTTCAACAGGCACCATGTCAAACCATTCGGTTCGGCCATCAAAATCAGTCTGCTTCAGACGATAATATGAAACCCCCATAAACGGGTTTTCATCTGCAGCATAATAAGTACTAATATCCGTTGTCGTACCTGCTCCCTGAACTCTGGACAATTCCTCGAAATGCATGCCGTCTGACGAGCGTTCAATCGTGTAATAATCGTTGTTTGTTTCGCTTAGGGTAGTCCAATTCAGCACAACCATATTCTTTCCGTCTTCAATTACTGATTTAGCTGTGAAGGAAATTAGCTCCACCGGCAGAATAGTGCCGCTTGTGCTGGTAATCGTAACATTTGATGCGTTTACCGCACCACCGCCGCCGCCGCCAATTCCATCATCGGTTGCGCTGACCAAATTTTGAAAGCCGTTGGGCTCATCGCACAGCGGATCTACCTCTGCATCGAAACAAAAGCTGTATAGATTGCAGTTGTAGCAACATACATCACCGTCTCCCCATGCAGCAATCCAATCATGGGTAAATGTCCAGCTAAGTACATTCGGCGTCCCACCAAGATCAGTTCCTATCCAATCTCCCGTTCGAGGAGCAGTTGTCGCATAAAATGCGGTGTTATTTCCATTTGGAGTCAGGTTTGTCGGGTTGGTCCAACACTCCCCTAAGGTGACCTCAAAGTACTTGAGCCACTCCCATCCTGCAGGGTTCTGAATGTAAACATTCTCACAAACGGTATATGTATTACCAACCATAGAGGCCAATTCTGCGGGGGTAACATTATCGTCCGGTGCTCCACCGTCCCAGGTTTGATAATACCCCATGTTCGCTGTTGCCGAAACTGGAATTGGTGCGCAGCTATTTACATTGTCCAGCTCAATGCCTGTTGCAAAACATTCGGCCAACACATCATACGAGTCAATCCCATCATTTTGTGCATCAACGACAAAATAGTAGTTCGCTATCCCAGCTCCAACCGTATATTCAATGTAGTTCTGTCCTGTGCCAAAAAGGCCTGTGGAAATTGTCATCTGGCCGTGGCTAGCGCAGGTGCTTGGAGAGCAAGAGCTTCCCAAAGACAGCACTTCCATGTACGTGTCGTTCGCATCTGTTACATTGGTAAATGTCAATCGAATCGTTCCTCCGGCTGCCGCATCGGGCCATTGTACACTATAGAAATGGTCTTCTCCGGGAGTTGTCCCAAAAAATCCAAGGCAAGACCATGAATCCTCCACATCCGTGTTTCCTATTGTCGTTTCTCCGGACAATGAAGCTCCACAAGCAAGAGGAGTAGGGTTTGAACAATCATCTCCAGGGCCTCCACCACCTCCGCCAGAGGTTGAAGTGATACACAATGTTCCCGACATATTGTTGTTGCTATTCCAGCGTTGAACCCGAACAAAATAGACCATTCCAAGGACTGAAGGCGTAAGGGTAACCGTTTCGGTTACGCCGCCTCCACCTACATCAGAACAGCCAACTTCTGTCACGCTGCAAGGTGCAGTGGTTGAAAAAACGTGCAGAACTGCATCTCGGGTGTCCGGGTTGTATTCTACAGTAATGTTATTTCCGTCACCAGTAAACCAGGCCCACGCATCATCCCTTGCGCCTGAATTACACGTTAACGGGTCAAATAAAGATGACATTCCATTCGTATTCATTGAATGACATGTTCCATCGATAGGCCACTCTGCTCCGGCAGGAGGCGCAGATGACGGACAAGGGTTGTCTACAGGGGCTTGCAAAAAAGTGTCTTTTGGTAAAAACCCAAATGCCATTGCAGCCAAAAGGTAAATTGATTTACAAATTAGTATAGATCTCATAACAAATTAGGTTTGCTGATCTTATCCCTTTTTTCTCTTGCCAGTTGTTTCTTCTTCGCCTTTAGTGTTTTTTTCATTTTTTTCAATGAATCAAACGAGGCGTCACTTTTTCTTGATCTGCGAATCTCAGCACAAACCGCAACTATTGCTTCGTCAATAGACTGTATCGTAGGTCGGTTTTGATTACGTGGTATTTTGTCAATACCAAGAGAGGAGGGATAACCTAGAATCGGTCCCACTGCTTTTTCTTCAGCAATTTTTTGGCCTCCAGGGTTCGAAATCAATTCCCTCTTTGGGGCTTCCCTAGTTTGCTTCTCCTTTGATCGGTCATGTTCCTGGGCATAAAAAGTTCCTTGAAACAAAAACGCGCACAAAAGCAACGGAAAAACAAATGTTATGTTTCTCATTTCGTGTTAGTTATGGCGGTGCAATGTGGCGGTTATTGCATGGGTATACCGTAATGAAACGGATTTGTACTAGGCAAGTTACAATATTATTAGAACATTTTTGCCTTAAAAATGTGACTTTACTAGATTTTTGGCCGATCGTCGATCAAATTTTTCAACAAGACACTTGTTTTGATTGATCGCAGAAGAAGCTTATAACTTCAATTTTGTATCATTGCCAAAATGCCATAAATATGCCCGCTGTAAAAAACGCACGAATTCGCTATCGGATTATAGACAAAGCCATAAGGAATCAATACAACCCTTTTCCCTCAAAAGAAAAGATGCGACAGCTGTGTGAGGAAAACCTATACGGAACAGAGCATGGGGAACACATTTCGGACTCTACCATTGAAAAAGATCTTTTTGCGCTTCGAATGGAACATGACGCCCCTATTAAGTACAGCAAAAAAGAAGGGGGTTATTACTACGAGAATCCTGATTTTAGCCTAGAGAATGTTCCTCTTAATGATGAAGATGTAGAGGCGATTAAATTTGCAGCGAACATTTTTGATCAGTTCAAAGGCGTTGAAGTCTTTCAGAAAGTAGAATTTGCAATCGAAAAAATTCTGGATAGAGTTAACATCTCGAGTAACATTCAGGACCGAGCGGTGGATCAATTTGTCCAATTTGAAACGACTCCAAAAACAATCGGCGGGGAGCACCTTCAACCTCTGCTTAATGCGATCAAGGAAAAAGTAAAAGTATCCTTCGAATACAAAAGTTTTAAGGCTTCGGATGAAATTGACTGGAAAGAGCGCCTAGTGCATCCTTATTTGCTTAAAGAATACAGAAATCGGTGGTATTTGATCGGATTTTGTGAGGAAAAAGAAAAAGTAATCACCTATGGCTTGGATCGAATGCGCAGCCTTACAATTGAAGGCGACTACTTTATTCCGCTCGATTCGTTTGATGCAGACGATTACTTTAAATACGCTATTGGCATAACAACATTTGACAACCAAAAGCCGCAGAAGATAGAAATAACGGCCAACAAGATTTTGATGAAATACTTAGAGTCACAACCGCTACATTCGTCCCAAAAGCTGATCAAGGAAACGAAGGACGGAGCCGTTTATTCTTTTGAGCTCCACCCAACTCCTGAATTCGATATGGCCATTTTAAGTTATGGTTCACAAGTTTCTGTAGTAAATCCAAAATCCTATCGGAAGCACATCGCTCAGATTACAACGGAAATGTACCGACAGTACGAATAGGAAATTTTCGTACTTACTCGAACTACGTAACTAGTTTACGTTCTACTCTTACAAATTTGTATGTATCAATTAAAAATTGAACGACAATGACAAGAGTTAGAACATTATACAATCGGTACAAAACCAACGGTGAAACCCAAGTATTTATCAACTATATCGTATACGAAAAAAATGACGATGGCTTGCTGCTTGAGTGCGAAATTGAATCCAGCGGAAATCGCTTTTACTCTACCATCTGCTTGAGCTTTCCAGAGCTGAATCAGCTAATGGGTGTTTTATCCTCCCAGCACAATGTTGATTTGTACGAGCTTATATCAGAGCACTGTATTTCCAATGATCACTCTATTTGTGAGATCAACCTACTGAAGGAGCTCGGGCATCCATTGGTCATCCGGGGTTGCTTACCTGATTTCATTCAAACGAGAAGGCATGCAAAAGCAGGATAGACGCTCCCTGCAATAGCACGGGTGCGTTGATGAGAAAGAAGCTAGTTTATGAGTTCAGCAATAAGAGCGCTTTCGGTTTTGGTTACACTAACGAGACCCTGATTTCTAAGACCCTTGATGCTCTTGTCCCACTGCTTATTGCTTAGCTGAGACTGTTCTTTCAGTTCATTCAGGTCCATCTGCTTTGACTTAATAAGGATGTCAAGCACAACCTTTTCATTGTCGCTCAATTCCGGGCCTTTTTTCCCACCGAACACCTCAGGTTTCATTTGCGGGAAAAACAGCACCTCCTGGATTGATTGCTGGTTCGTTAAAAACATCACCAATCGATCAATACCGATTCCCATTCCTGAAGTGGGTGGCATCCCATATTCCAACGCCCTGAGAAAGTCCTGATCTATGAACATCGCTTCATCATCTCCTTTTTCCGATAGGCGAACCTGTTCCTCAAATCGCTCCCGTTGATCAATCGGATCGTTCAATTCCGAGTATGCGTTTGCCAACTCCTTCCCATTCACCATCAATTCAAACCTCTCCGTCAATTCAGGATTGTCTCTATGCTTTTTACATAGCGGGGACATTTCAACGGGGTAGTCTGTTATAAACGTAGGCTGGATGTAGTTCGACTCACATTTTTCTCCAAATATTTCATCGATCAATTTGCCTTTTCCCATGGTGGAGTCGGTTTCAACACCTAGCTCTTTGCACGTGTTTCGCAGCTGTTGCTCGTCCATTCCTGAGATGTCCACCCCAGTGTGCTCCCTGATTGAATCAATCATCGAAATGCGTTTAAACGGCCTCTTGAAGCTAACCGAGTTCTCCCCTATTTGCACATCTGTAGTGCCAAGGACGTCTAAACAAATTGTTTCGATCATTTCTTCTACAAAGTCCATCATCCATGCATAGTCTTTATACGCAACGTATATTTCCATTTGAGTAAACTCGGGGTTGTGCGTTCTGTCCATCCCCTCGTTCCTGAAGTCTTTGGCAAATTCATAAACACCATCAAATCCACCCACGATGAGCCTCTTGAGATATAGCTCATTTGCAATCCGTAAATACAAGGGCACATCCAATGCATTGTGGTGCGTAATGAAGGGCCTTGCTGCCGCCCCCCCTGGAATCGGTTGAAGAATCGGAGTTTCTACCTCTAAATATTCCTTTGCATTCAAAAACGCTCGCATAGAAGAAATAATCTTCGAGCGCTTAACAAACGTCTCTTTTACCTTAGGATTTACAACAAGGTCAACATATCGTTGTCTGTACCTTGCCTCCGGATTTGTGAATGCATCATATACATTTCCTTCTGCATCGGTTTTTGGAAGAGGTAGTGGCTTGATCGATTTGCTTAAAACCGTCAACTCTTTTGCCAGTACAGTAATCTCTCCTACCTGAGTTTTGAATAGTTCACCCCTTACGCCAATAAAATCCCCGAGGTCAAGCAACCTTTTAAAAACCTCGTTGTACAACTGCTTGTCTTCTCCGGGACACAGTTCGTCTCTGTTAAAATAAACTTGTATCCTCCCTGCTGAGTCTTGCACTTCACTAAATGCGGCTTTCCCTTGAATCTTTTTTCTCATGATTCGCCCCGCAATGCACACTTCTTTTCCCTCTGCGTAATCCTGCTTAATTTCTGTTGACAGTGAGTCTACAGGATACAGCTCCGCAGGATATGGATCAATCCCCAGCGATTTCAGTTTGTTAAGGCTCTCTCTTCTTTGTATTTCTATATCAGATAGTTCTGAACTCATTCCTTCTAGTTAATGGGGCTCAAATATATTAATTTTAAACTCGAAATTCCTTTCCTGTGTGGTGGTCCTTGCAGTTAATTCGTAACTTTGCAGCCAAAATGATTACCAACTATGCGATCTCTTATTGAACAGTTTCCTGAATTTCTTGCCGACGCTATTGAAATTGGGAAGAAAGCCGAGCTAAAAAGCACCGAAAATACAATTGAAAATGTCGTGATAATTGGCCTTGGAGGGTCTGGAATTGGCGGAACAATTATTGCTCAACTGGTTGCTGAACAATTGGCTGTTCCCGTAGTCGTGCACAAGAACTATGGAATACCAAATTTTGTAGATTCTTCAACTTTGCTGATCGGCTGCTCCTATTCCGGAAATACAGAAGAAACTCTTGATGCCGTACGGGCAGCTAAAAAGAAAGGAGCGCAAATCGCTTGTATAACATCGGGAGGTCAGCTGTCATCGATCGCAAACGAAAATGGGTGGAACTGCATTCGTGTCCCCGGAGGCAACCCTCCGCGGTCTATGTTTGCATACTCCCTGACTCAGCTTTTCTTTCTTTTCATCCACTACCGATTAATAAGCAACAACCACCTTGTCGATGTAGCTGCAGCTCAGAATTTGCTGCAAAAAAACAGAGAAAAGATCCAAGAAAGGGCCGCTGATGTGGCTAAAGAAATTAACGGAAAGCGTATTGTTATTTACAGTGATAATGGTTTTTCTGGCGTTGCGGAGAGGTTTAGGCAACAGCTTAACGAAAACTCAAAGCAGTTGGCCTGGCACCATGCTCTTCCCGAGATGAACCACAATGAGTTAGTTGGTTGGGGAGGCGGTGACGATTCCATTGGTGTTGTACTCCTCAGAAGCGCCTTTGATAATCCTAGAACAATGATCCGTATGGATCTTTCAAAAAAGATCTTTAGTCACCACACATCCACCATTATAGAATTGCATGCCCACGGGGAATCATTGATAGAACAAGCATTTTATCTTGTCCTTTTGTGTGACTGGGTCTCTTTATTTCTAGCAGAGTTTAACGGGGTGGATCCAATAGAAATAAAAGTGATTGATTTCTTAAAATCAGAATTGTCCAAGGTTTAATGCGCTCGGTACATTTTAAGGATTTAGGGCAAATAGATTTCAAGGATGCCTGGGATCTTCAAACCTCTATTTTTCAGACAACCATTGATCAAAAAAAGATCAAGCGAGAGGGCAGGCAAGACGTGGAAACGTCGAACCATTTAATTTTTTGCGAGCACCCGCATGTCTACACGCTTGGGAACAGTGGGGACATTGGAAACATGTTGATTTCAGAGAGTTATCTGGAACAGGCTGGCGCTTCCTTCTATAAGATCAACAGAGGAGGTGACATTACATACCACGGGCCGGGTCAGCTTGTTTGCTATCCCATATTTGATTTGGATCATTTTTTTACCGACATACATAAATATTTGCGTTTTCTTGAAGAATCTGTGATACTTACTCTAAAGGAATTTGGTATCACAGGTGATCGTCTAGCAGAGCACACCGGTGTTTGGATCAACCCTGAAGACACGATGAATGCCCGAAAAATTTGTGCGATGGGAGTAAAGTGCAGTCGGTGGGTAACTATGCATGGACTTGCCCTTAATGTCTTTTCTGACTTAAGTTATTTTGGAAATATTGTTCCCTGCGGAATTCAAGACAAAAAAGTTACTTCCATGCACCTGGAAACTGATATTGAATTCTCATTGTCTGATGTTAAGGATCGGCTCAAAATTAATTTGGCAAATGTGTTTGATTTCAATTATGTTTAAATAAATGAAAAAATTAATTCGCGCTTTAAAATGGTTCTTTGCCCTATTGGTAATTGCCTGCACCGGGCTTTGGTTGGGGGGTTATGGATACATCTTCCGTGCCGTTTCCATGACTTATTTGGTTGGACAAACGGGTCCTGGAATTGATGAAAAGGAGTCCTTTTACAATGACACATTAAGCTCGGCTGATGATTCTGCGCCTTGGTCCGAGCATCCAAATACTAGTGATCTAAAGTTGCCTCCATCATTGGAGGCTAAAATGAAAGAAATTCAGACTGCAGGGTTTTTAGTAATCCAAGACGAGAAAATCTTATATGAGCAATACTGGGATGGTTTTACTAAACACCACACAACAAATTCATTTTCCGCTGCAAAGTCCATTGTTTCATTACTTATAGGGATTGCTGTAGAAGAAGGGTTCATTCGCTCAATTGACGATTCCGCGGGTGATTATCTTGAAGGCTTTAAGCTCGATGGCAAAGAAAATATCACGATCCGTAACCTGCTTACTATGAGTTCGGGTTTGAATTGGACCGAAAGCGGAGCGAATCCATTTTCCAATACAGCCGAGGCATATTACGGGTATGATCTTGTTGGTCTTATCGATCGATTGAGTGTGGATGCTAATCCCGGCATTGAATTCAAATACCAAAGTGGCAACACTCAAATTCTAGGCTTCATTTTAGAAGCTGCCACAAAGCAATCCATTTCAAGTTATGCTGAAAGAGTATTTTGGAACAAAATCGGCGCTGTTCATGACGCATATTGGAACTTAGACGATGAAAATGGAAAAGCTAAGGCCTTCTGTTGCTTCTATGCCACCCCGCGGGATTTTGCCCGAGTGGGTCAGCTGATCCTAAATAATGGGGTGTGGAACAATGAGCAGGTCGTGCCTGCGGCGTATGTCGATGAGTGCTTCATCCCTGCCGATCTCACGGACAAGGGCAAATCATTGGATCGATATGGGTTGCATTGGTGGATGTTAAACTACAACGGTATTGATGTCCGATATGCACGAGGAATTTTTGGTCAGTACATCATCGTGTTGCCCGAAAAAAACCTTGTTATTGTTCGCACTGGTAAAGAGAGAGAACAAGTGAATGGCGGCGGGCATCCAGCCGATATTTATTATTATCTAGATGCAGCATTGGATTTAACAGAACAGGTGAATGCTTAAGGATATTGACATACCCAAAGTGGAAGACGTTGCCGTTGGGATTGTCCCCGAAGTGAATCAATTGGGGGATGAAATGTGGAATGTTTATTTGATCAACTTGAAAAGCGCAAGTATAGAAGGCGTGCTAGTTTCGTCCCGAGGTTATGGAATACTAAATGGTTCAACGAAACGAACTGCAACTTTTCGGCATTTTCTTGATGTACTACAAGGAAAAAGCTTCAAAAAAATTGAAGAAATTGTACCTGAGGTGTTCGGACTAAGCAACGAATTTTGGGTAAGCTTTTACCTCAACAAAAAAATGTTTGACAAAAAGTACATTTTTTTGCCCGAAACGATCGTTGAACAAAATTTCACGCAGATTCCCATTCTGGACAAGAGGGGTGTTTTCATAAAATAAACTTGCCTTATGCTCGATAAAATAAACCTTGGGAAAGTTTTATTCCTAGATATAGAAACTGTTCCGCAAGTGTACGACCACAGTGAACTTGATGAAGCAACACAATATCTGTGGGCAAAAAAAAATAGCTACTTACTCCGGGACGGAGGAGATCCAGCAGAGATTTATGATCGAGCAGGAATCCTTGCCGAGTTTGGAAAGATCATTTGTATTTCGGTTGGAATAGTAACCAACAAGGAAAATGCGCACGCTGTCAGAACCAAGTCGTTTTATAGTGACTCCGAAAAAGAGCTGCTGAATGATTTTGCTCAGCTATTGACTGCTCACTATTCCTCTTTTGAGTGCCTTTTGTGTGCTCATAATGGAAAAGAATTTGATTTCCCATACATCTGCAGAAGGATGTTGATCAATGGCATAAAGATTCCTGACATTCTAAACATTGCGGGAAAGAAACCCTGGGAAATAAAACATTTGGATACAATGGAGTTGTGGAAATTTGGAGATTACAAAAACTATACGTCTTTGGAATTGCTAACTCACGTTTTTGGCATTCCTACTCCAAAAGATGACATCGACGGTAGTCAGGTCGCAAGAATTTACTACGAAGAAAAAGACCTGGAACGGATAGTAGCCTATTGTGAAAAGGACGTTGTTGCTACAGTTCAGCTTATGCTCCGGTATCTTGGGAAGCCGCTGATAGGTTCTGATCACATTGAACATGCCTAAGTTAAAGCACATGAAATCAATCCTTAAACACTCAAAGGGAAAGGTCTTTATCGCAACAATACTGCTGCTGATGGTGGGTGTTTTCTTTTATTGGGATGTTCTCGTTTTTCACGCTAAGGATTTGCTAAGAGATAATAAAGGGTGGGCTATTACAACGTCTGAAGAGGGGAATCTGGTCACCAAGAGAATCGTCTCTCCCACGTTTCATGTTAATGCTGTTTTCCCATCGATGACGGGCCCTTGGGACGCTCACTACTTTAATTTGGAGCGCTCTGCAGGACCGGAACTCGTTTGGTTTACAGGTTATCGTTGTTTTGTGCAAGATGCCGAATCAAAGAATCTTCTGGGAGATGAATTTTTATGCCACAACAGCCTGGATTATTCCATACAGGACTATTATCACAATTGGGGCATAAAGGGAAGAGCAGGTGTTTTTACGTCTAGATTGGCAACTATGACGCAAGGTCAGACCGAAATGAGCTTGCCTGCAGGATTCGGTATACCCCTGCAATCTGATCAGGCTCTGTCCGCTTTGACCCAAGTGCTTAATGTTAATGATCCGGAGGCAGATTGTCACGTTGAATATGTAATGGAGGTTGATTATATAGCCAATGCCTCTTCAAAGGAAATAAAACCGTTGTTTCAGCAAAGCATTAGTGTATTGGTCGCGGTGGACACCAACTATGTGTATCATGATAGTCTGCCTGAGGTTCAGGATTGTATGCCTGTGTTAGCTTCTACATCATTCATGACAAAATGCAGGGATGGCAATACATATACCGGACACTGGCAACTTCCGGAAGGTAGAGATACCGTAACGTATGACGTTACGGATATTTTGTCTCTCCCTTTTAACACAACACTGCATTATGCCGGAGTTCACGTCCATCCGCACTGTGAATCATTAGAGCTGTGGGACAGAACTGCGGATTCGTTGGTCTTCCGTTCGACCATAGACAACCACAAGTCCCTCTCCAAAATGAAGGAAATTACAGCCTATAGCAGTAAATCGGGAGTAATGATGTATTCAGACCACAGATATGAGCTGGTGTGCGAAACCAACGGCGTTTCGAAAAGCACAAAGGATATGATGGCAACCATGTTATTGTATCTGTACGACCACGAGATGGATGCCGTACTGAGCCAATTGTAGATGTCGACACGTTTGCCCTCATATTGTGCGCTAGAATGAAACAAACTGATCTTTTTGCCACAGTTTCACCCCCAACAAGTAACCGTTGGTCTAATTTTGCGTATCAGAATCGCTTGAATTTTTGTTAACTGTTTTCAATACCCTATATTAACTCGCCATTTTACAACCCCTATGGGTAAAGTACCTGTACTTGAAATAAAGAATCTTATCACCGAATTCCATACGGAAGATGAGGTGGTTCGTGCAGTGAACAACATTAGTTTCACACTTCACAAGGGTGAAACAATTGGAATAGTTGGTGAATCGGGTTCAGGAAAATCTGTCACGTCTCTGTCCGCTATGGGACTTATCCCCTCCCCGCCTGGTAAAATCGTAAATGGCAACATCATACTGCACTCAAACAATAATAAAATCGATTTAGCAGGTCTTCCGAACAATGAAATGAGAAAATACCGAGGCAACGAGATTGCAATGATCTTTCAGGAGCCAATGACCTCATTAAACCCTGTTTATACCTGTGGCAACCAAGTCGTTGAGGCAATTAAGCTACATCAAAAGGGTTTGGTCAACCCAAAAGAGAAGGCGCTTCAGTTGTTTCGAGAAGTCCAGCTGTCGAGACCGGAAGCCATATTCAACTCCTACCCTCATGAAATTTCTGGCGGACAAAAACAGCGAGTGATGATTGCAATGGCCATGAGCTGTGAACCCTCAATTCTAATTGCAGATGAACCGACAACAGCTCTTGACGTCACTGTTCAGAAGGAGATTCTTGAGCTGATGAATGACATGCAGATCAAAAAGAAAATGGGGATTTTATTCATTACCCATGATTTGGGAGTTATTGCGGAACTTGCGGACAAGGTGTTGGTGATGAACCGAGGCAGAATAGTTGAAGCAGGAAATGTACTTGACATATTTGCTAATCCAAAACATCCATATACAAGGGGACTATTGGCGTGCAGGCCGCCTTTAAAGAAAAGGTTAAAGCAACTGCCAACAACCAGCACATTTATGACGCAAAGTTCAACTGGAGAAATTCACGAATTAAATGATGATTTGCCGAGTGTGTTAAACAAGTTAGAGCTTTCCGGGAAACAGGTCGCTGACCGATTGAACAGGGTTCTGTCGCAACCTCCAATTTTGCGAGTTAAAGATGTTAAAACTTACTTCCCAATCAAGAATAGTTTTTTCGGCAAACCAAAAGCTTGGGTTAAAGCAGTTGATGGTGTTTCATTTGATGTGCGCAAGGGCGAAACTTTGGGTCTGGTTGGAGAGTCAGGCTGCGGGAAAACCACTCTGGGAAGAACGTTGCTGCGATTGGTCGAGCCAACCGAAGGCTCGATTGAATTTGATGGTGTGGATATAACGCACCTTAGTCAAAAGGAGCTCCGAGATATGCGTAAGAATATGCAAATCATATTTCAGGACCCCTACTCATCGCTTAATCCCAGGTTAACCGTTGGCTCTGCTATTATGGAGCCGATGCGTGTGCACAATATTTTTGACAACGACTCTGATCGAAAAGATTATGTGATTGAGCTGCTAAAAAAAGTGAGTATGAAGGAAGCTCACTTTTATCGCTATCCACATGAGTTTTCCGGGGGTCAAAGGCAACGAATTAGCATTGCTCGAGCCCTTGCTGTAAAGCCCAAGTTTATTATTTGCGATGAGTCTGTATCCGCACTGGACGTGAGTGTTCAAGCTGAGGTGTTGAACCTGTTAAATGAGTTACGGGATAATTTTGACCTAACCTATATTTTTATCTCTCATGACCTATCGGTGGTTCGACATATGAGCGACCGGATGATTGTAATGAATAAGGGGAAAATAGAGGAAATGGGTGTAGCTGATGAAATTTACAACAGCCCAGAGAAAGAGTACACCCAAAAGCTAATTGCATCCATTCCTAAAGGGGAGATTTCTCAAATTCGATCCAGAATAAACAAAAAAGAATCTTTCAAATCTATGGATTAGGAGGTGCTAGCGCTTCCTATTCTTATCTGACTTTTTTAGCTGCTTCATAGTCGGGAGAGTCCAGATACGATTCAAACGTTGGCCAATCGTCCTTGGAAAACTTTGGGTGCGTTAGGCTAAACCAGTAGGCTTTCTTGGTCATCCCATCCCAATGAATCATGTTTCTCTTGTACTGGAGCGTTTGGTGTAAGTTTAAAACTAGAAACATAGCGCTCATCCCCAAACACAATATTGTGGTGAGATTGCGCTCAAAGCAAAAGCCAATCCATGCGGCCAGTGGAAAAGCCAAAATGGAATAGTAGTGCACCATCGACCTCATTCCAAAGCTCCCGCCAAACCACCAAGACCACCAACTTGAAAAAACATAAATGGTAAGCACCAAAATAATCGTCGTAAGAACTTGAAATGACCTTGCTGCTCCTTTCAATACAAGCAGTCCCAAAACGGAGAAAAGCATTGTTGGAGTGTACAATAGCCACCCCTTCCGAAAACTGAAAAGAAACTCAATTATTTTTGGAGATCCGAAGAAAAACCGTTCATCACTTCCGTAAGAAAAAAACAACCAATTGCCCGTCTGTGTCTTCCAAAACAACAATTGTGGAGTCAAAACCAAAGCGAACAGAGCTATAGAAGCAAGGATTTTAACCTTTTCTTTCCATAAAAACCAAATTTGTTCCTTTAATGAAGCTCCATTGGTAACGCCATAAAGCAGAGGCATTAGTAAAATAAAACCCGCCGTTGGTCTGATCAGCGTGCACAAGCCGCCGAATAACCCGATAAGTAAGATGTGCTTGGCCTTTCCGTTTTCGTGCCAGCGTATGGACAAGTAAATGATGATTGAAAACAGGGCAAACAAATACGAGTGTGGATATTCTGCTTGACCCAATGTATAATACAGCAAATTAGTCCCGAGAAAAAGTAAAGCGCAAGTTATAGCCACTGTCAGCTCACTAAAAAAACGCATCAACGCTTTCGAAAGGAATAACATTCCTAGAAAAAAATACAGTAAGGCCCCTGTACGAATGCACGCTGAATACGGCAGTGAATAGCCATCCCTTTCGTATTGACTGTATTTCGCCCATACATCCGCAATGAGAAAGAAGGGGGTGTTTAACAGTGCCAAGCCCATCGTAACTTTTGGAACTTTATTTCCATTCTCCGCAGGAATAAGCCAGTACTTGTTGCTAAAGGTAAAGTTCAAGTCATCGTAAATAAAATACGCTGGCAAGTAGCTGTAGTACTGATCAACGTCGTCGAAGAAATAATGATCGCGGCCCCTAGAGTCTTTGTATTTGTCGTAACTGAAAAAGGCAAATAGAAAAAGGCAAACAAAAGTGGCCTTCAGGATCATCCTTTTTTTGAGCCAATTTCGCATTATTTCTTGGCCCAAATATTGTATTTGTGAATACACCAAATTGCCCTGAATCCATCTTTCCACCCAATTTTTTTCCCTTCTTCGTACGTTCTTCCGTAATACGAAATGCCAACTTCATAAATCCTTATCCCCGGCACTCGAGACAGTTTAGCCGTCAGCTCTGGTTCAAAACCAAACCTCCTCTCCTGTAGGTTCAAACCTTGAACTATCTCGGTTTTCATCAGCTTGTAGCACGTTTCCATATCGGTCAAGTTCAGGTTGGTGTACATGTTGCTTAGCAATGTTAAAAACTTGTTTCCAATGGAGTGCCAGAAAAACAAAATTCGATGTGGGTTTCCCCCCATAAATCTCGACCCATAAACAACATCCGCAAATCCGGAAATTACCGGCTTCAACAAGTGATTGTACTCGGCAGGATCATATTCCAGGTCAGCGTCTTGAATCACCAAGAAATCTCCTTTGGCTAGTTCTATTCCCTTGTGCAACGCAGCTCCTTTACCCATATTTACCGGCTGATTATACAGCTGTATGTCCAGCTGTGGGTTTTCCCGAATGTACCCTTCTATCGCCTCTTTCGTGTTGTCTATAGAGCAGTCATTAACAATGATAATTTCTTTGGCAATCCCATTTGTGAGCTCCACACTCTTTACTTTATTCAGAATAAGGTGAATTGTATTTGCTTCGTTGTAAGCGGGTATTATTATTGACAGCTTTGAAATCATGCCTGAAGTTGGCAAATATAGGTTTTAATTCAATTTTTTCTTGTTTTGCCGTTCATGTCATTCGCAAAAACTAGCCAATCTCTGGCAGGAATTGTCGCTAATGGAATTCTCAAAAATAGTATTATTGTCGTTTAAAGATACCTTTGCTGAAAGTGGAATACATTCGGTCTGCATTTAGAACTTATCCATATGGCATTAGCCTGATCTGTTTAATGCTGCTTGCTTTTTTTGTGTTTTGTGACTTGTCAGAATGGGAGCTTTCATTTTTATTCAAATCCGACGCCCTGTACCTTCCCTCCATTTACAAGGACCTTTACATTGATGGGAATACTTTCCGGGGATGGCACGTTAATCCTGCGCCGAATTTTTTTCCGGACATGCCGTTGTTTTTCCTTCTCAACCTGTGCAGCGGTAGCTTCATTATAGCAACCATCATGTACGGCGTAATTCAAGTGGGCCTTACTTCACTTCTCCTCTACTTGCTGATAAAGAAGGTCGACGCCAATTATCACTTGAACGGTTTGTTCTTGAATTTGATGCTAATGACCTTTTTGTTGGTTCATTTCGTTGATGGACACTTTGCCTACAGTTTTCAATTACTGATCAATGGCTACCACTATTCGGCTTTTCTAAGTGCTTTGCTGTGCTTCAATTTTGTTTTCTCTTTTTTGAAAAGCAAAAATAGGCGGTGGCTATTCCTTATTGTTATTTTCGGAAGTTTTGCAATTGCCTCCGACCGGTTGTTTATTGTAACTTTTTCCGCTCCCGCCTTAGCTTTGGCCGCAGGGCTTATGTTCAATCGACGGAAGGCAGGTGTTTGGGTGTTGTTGGCTGTAATTTTGACCAGTTATACCGGCCTGGAGTTGTATGAATTCATATTAAGGCAGGGATACATCAAAATTCCGGAGCCACATAAATTCATGGATTTTGAAAATATAAAGCAGTCTTGGTTTATTCTTGTTGGGCAGCTTGGAGACTGGTTGAGCCTTACCAAGCTAAAAGGCTGGATCTTGATTGGGGCAATGGTTTCTTTTGTCATTATGCTGATCAATGTCGTTCTGCAGCTTCCAAAAATCGTTGGCAAGAAGGCTCAGGCCGATTACAAATCTCTATTTGTTTTTCTAACCGCTACTTTTATTCTGACCGTTTTTATTGCTCCTGTTCTAAACGGCAGCTATACAGGATGGGATACTATGAGGTACAACTTCTCCAGTTACATCATTAGCCTTAGCTTGCTTCCTGTAGCTATTGGCTTATTTTTAAAGCCTCGCTCGATTCCAAAATGGGTGTTTTCCCTCGCTACCGTTGTTCCGATTGCAATTGTAGTGGTTGTGTATTTAGGCTTGCCAAATGGTGGCTTTTCTAAGACTACAAATTACTATCCGCCGCGAGTTGAAGCCGTTGATCAAGTTGCTGAGAAATTCAACCTACAATATGGTATCGCTCCCTATAATGACGCCAAAGTAATCACCATGTTCTCGAAAAATAAGCTCAGAGTTTACACTGTTTTTGACGGTTTAACTCCCTGGTTCCACGTGACCAATCACAATTGGTTCTACAAAAAAGTAGGGGGCTGGGATCAAGATGTTACATTCGATTTTGTTCTTGCAAAAAACAAGGAAGCAAGAAACGCCACCCGTCAGCTACTGGGTCCTAATTTAGATTCTGTCTCTGTCAGTGAATGGACATTATACAAAACAGATGGTTTTACTTTTCCAAATGATGGTGTTCATTGGGAGCCTTTACTTTCGGGACGGCCTGAATAATATTTTAATGAAATTCCAGCCTTCTTTCATCAGTATGCTAATCGGCATTTTGCTGAATACGACCCCTTCGTTTAATTGAACATCTACCGTTGACAATTTGGTGGTGCTTGAACGACTACAGTAAAGTACAAACTCGAGATCAAAAAGGAATCGATTGATGGTTGTTTCTAAAAACCTTTTTTTACCCTCTTGATCAAAGCCTTTCAATCCACATTGCGTGTCATTTGAGTCCAGTCTGAGTAGTATTTTTAATGTCCATCTAAACGCTTTTGACAGGCTTTTCCGAAAGGAAGGAACTGAATCATAATAATGGTTGTCTCGCGTACCAATTACAACATTTGCTCCCTCTCGGAGCTGGTGGTAAATTCCGGAAATGCTCTCCACAGTGTATGGAAAATCAACATCCGTAAATATGATGTACTCGGAGCTAGCCTGCTCAACCCCAGCTCTGAGCGCGGCGCCCTTTCCACAATTTTCAGCAAGCTCCAGATATTGCAATGACTCTATTTTCTTTGAGATTCGATTTGCATGTTGCTTAACGGAGCCTTCCAATGAGCCATCATTAACCAAAATCAGTTTTGGGTTAAATCCGAAGTGCTCTGATATTTCCCAATACCGTTGAATCAAAACCTCCGCCCAACCGTCGGGTGGATTGTAACATGGAATTATCAGGTCAAGCTTATGTCTTTTTGGTGGTTCCAGGTTTACCCTATTTTCATTTCCGGAATCTCGCCTTCAATGATCAACTTACCGGAGGTCGCTGCTTTAATTTCATCAACACTTACACCGGGCGCTCTTTCTATCAGCTTAAACCCACCTTCTGGCAAGACGTCAAGAACCGCCAGGTTGGTCACTATCTTTTTTATGCAATTCACTCCGGTTAACGGCAGTGTACACTCGGGCAATAATTTTGACTCTCCCCTTTTATTCGTGTGCATCATTGCTACAATGATGTTGTCCGCAGAGGCAACAAGATCCATCGCACCTCCCATACCCTTAACCATTCTCCCAGGTATTTTCCAGTTGGCGATATCTCCATTTTCAGAAACCTCCATTGCGCCAAGCACGGTAAGCTGCACATGCTGGCCTCTTATCATTGCAAAACTTGTTGCAGAGCTAAAATACGCTGCTCCAGGAAGTGCTGTAATCGTTTGTTTTCCCGCATTTATCAGATCAGCATCTTCCTCTCCTTCAAAAGGGAAGGGTCCCATTCCCAATATTCCATTTTCTGACTGAAATTCTACTTCGATCCCTTCGGGTATATAATTCGCAATTAATGTTGGTATTCCTATTCCCAAATTCACATACCAACCATCTTTTAGCTCCTGTGCGATCCGCTGCGCTATTCCGTTTTTATCTATGGCCATGATTAATTTCTTTGTCTAACCGTTCTTTGCTCAATTCTCTTTTCAAATTTTTCACCCTGAAAAATCCGCTGAACAAAAATTCCCGGAGTGTGAATAAAATTAGGATCAAGTGTGCCTGGCTCAACCAGCTCTTCTACCTCAGCAATGGTAACTTTCCCAGCCATTGCCATCATCGGGTTAAAGTTTCTCGCCGTGCCTTTGAATATTAAATTCCCTTCCGTGTCACCCCTCCAGGCCTTTACAATGGCGAAATCCGGTTCAAAGGCCTTTTCAAGAACGTGCATTTTGCCGTCGAATTCTCTTGTTTCCTTTCCTTCTGCTACTTCAGTTCCATATCCTGCCGGGGTGTAAAACGCTGGAATTCCTGCACCGGTAGCTCGGCACCTTTCCGCCAGCGTTCCCTGCGGTATCAGCTCAACCTCTAATTCACCACTCAGCATCTGTCTTTCAAATTCATCATTTTCCCCGACATACGAAGAGATCATTTTTTTGATCTGCTTTTCCTGCAACAACAGACCCAAACCAAAATCATCCACTCCTGCATTGTTTGATATGCAGGTTAAGTTGTTGATCCCTAGTTTTACCATTTCTGCTATACAGTTTTCTGGAATGCCACACAGTCCAAACCCCCCAACCATAATCGTCATTCCACTTTCCAGCCCTTTACAGGCTTCTGTCACATTGGACACAACTTTATTCATAATATCAAGTTAAAATTCCCCATAATACTCTTCTTCCGCTCCCTGTATTTCCTTTTCGTAATCAAAGTCTTCATTCTTGTATTGCCTGTATTGATTGCAATCCAGCTGAATCCCCAATTGCCCTGTAGGCTTCTCAAAATCAGCAGTGGAAATGTTAAGGGTTGAGTCGGCATACACCTTGTTCATATAGTAACCCCAAATAGGTAGCGCCATGTTTGTTCCCATCCCGAGCTGTAAGCTTCTGAATCGAACAGACCGATCTTCCCCGCCTACCCAGACTCCTGCGACAAGGTCGGGCGTAATGCCCATGAACCAACCATCCGACTGGTTTTGTGTTGTTCCTGTTTTTCCTGCAATCGGATACTTTAGCCCTGCATACGGCCTTCTTTTTTTACTCCCCCTGATTCGAATTGCTGTGCCTGCTGTTTCGTCTTTGTAAGGGTGCCTTACTCCCGCCGTTACCCCTTTCATCATGTTTAACACAGCATATGCCACGTCAGGCTGAATAGCCTCATTGATCTCGGGTACAGCCTGATACAGAATAGTGCCATTTTTGTCTTCTATTCTGGAGATAAAAATGGGTCTTATGTAGTTCCCCTTGTTTGCAAAAGCGCTCGTTGCCCCCACCATTTCGTAGATTGAAAGATCAAAAACTCCTAATGCCATGGAGGGAACGGGAATTAAAGAGGCCGTGTCCAATCCAAGACCTCCCACAAAATTCAGTACTTTTTCAGGATACTGGATCTGTTTCATGACTCCCGCTGTAATGTTGTTCATTGAACCGGCCAACGCATAGTTGATAGGCGTTGGAAGTCCGTCGTATCCCATCCCTGAATTACTTGGGCACCATGGTTCCATTCTATGCCTGTCGTAAGGCACATCGATACAGTATTCGATGTTCAAGAATTCTTGACATGGCTCGATAACCCGGTTCTGGATAGCTGTTGCATAGACAAATGGTTTAAATGTGGAGCCCACCTGCCTCTTTCCTTTCTTTACCATATCGTATTTGAAATGGCGATAGTGAGGCCCTCCAACCCATGCCTTAATAAAGCCTGTTTTCGGGTCCATAGACATTAGTCCTGCTCTTAAAAAGCTTTTGTAATACCTAATCGAGTCCATTGGCGACAGCACAGTGTCTTTTTCAAACTTATTTGACTTCCAATCGAATACTTTCATCGGTCGCGGGGTATTCATAATCAGATCGACTTCATCAGCTGATCTAATGCGCGACTCATGCCCACAATGGAAGCAACTCACATATGGCTTCCCGTCTTTTTCAAACTGACGAAGATATCTTTTCGGGCGTTCACAGTTCATGCAAATCGAACCTGTCAATTGTTTATAGTGCATCGAGCGTCGTTTCGCTTGCTGCATAATCGTATCAATCTGGCCCTTCCTCAAGTCATCAGAAAACGGAGGCCTTTTCCATTTTGCATTGTTCTTAAAAAACTGATCCTGTAGCTCGGCTTTCAGGTGTTCCTTTACTGCCCATTCTGCATATTCCTGATGCCTCGAATCAATAGTGGTAAATATCTTGAGGCCGTCAGCATACAGATCGTAGGGCTCACCGTTGGGTTTCGCGTATATGAATTTTCGCAATTCGACTTTTACCATTCCCTCTACGTCGAGAATTCTTAGCTTGAAGAATTCAGCAGACCGGATGGTGTCCGTCATCAACGTAATGGATTGAAAGTTTTTTGTTTCGATTGCATTTCGTAAATCAAAATAGATGGGCTCCCCGTCTTCGCGGTAGTGCCAGTTGTAATCGAGATATGCTTCGTTCTTTTCAACTAAACCAAGCGTGTCCATAATCCAGAGGTGATGGCGAGATTGTCTGAAAAGCGTGGAGACCTCATCTCGAAGTGATTCTCTAAAATATGCTCCTATTCCCTCCTGATGATCCACCTTGGTGTAGTTGAGGCCAAGGGGAAGGTCCTTAGTTTCATTGTATGTGGCGCTATCAATGTAGCCGTTCTTAACCATCTGACCTAACACAACCATCCTTCTATGTTTGACTGTATCCGGCCTTCTTAATGGATTGAACAAGCTTGGATTCTTTGCCATGCCCACCAGCATTGCAGCTTCATGTAGCATAAGGGAATCCGGTGTTGAATTAAAGTACACTCTTGACGCAGATCGAATTCCGATCGCATTGTTCAGGAATTCAATCGTATTGAAGTAGCTTGTGATGATCTCATCTTTAGAATAGCTTCTTTCCAGTTTTGAAGCCACTATCCACTCCCAAAATTTACGTTTCGCAAATTCAATTTTACTCCCCTCCTCTATCCCGCTAGGTCTTGGGAATAGTTGTTTTGCCAATTGCTGAGAGATTGTGCTTCCTCCCCCCTTGTTTTTATCTCCAGATAACATCCCTTTTATTACTCTGGCAGTTGCTCTAAAATCTACTCCGCTGTGCTCTCTGAATCGCTCGTCCTCTGTAGCGATCAATGCGTTGATTAGGTAGGGAGAGAGCTCGTGAAATTTCGTTGTTGTTCGATTTTTCCTGAAATACCTCCCCATTTCAACATTGTCGGAGGTGTAGATCGTCGAAGCCAATAAGCTCTTGGAGTTTTCCAGCTGTTCAAAAGAAGGGATGTTTGAACTGGAAACCCAAATCATAAGTATCAATCCATACGTGGGTGAAAGCAAACCGAGCCAAAGCAGAATGACAACGAGCCGTTTCTTTCTCTTTGAAAGTTTTCGCTTCTTGGGTTTTGCAACTGGGTCATCCTGATTCTCCCTTACCACTGTTGATTGATCTTCCATCTTCTTGTGCCTTCAAAAGTAACAAAATATGCGCTTTAATTCCATGGTGTACTCTACCAGCTTGGCTCTATTGTTTCGCATTCAACAACCGTTGGTAAGTCGGGGGCCGGGGGCGTAAAATCCCCTTTTGAAATCTTTATGTCCTTATCCGAGTACACCGCTTTCATGTAATAGCCCCATATGGGTAAGGCCATTCTGGCTCCTTGACCAAGTGTGTTGGATTTAAAGTGTATTATTCTGTCGTCATTTCCCACCCATATTCCTGAAACAAGGTCTGGGGTATGGCCCACGAACCAGCCATCAGAGGCGTTCTGTGTAGTGCCCGTTTTACCGGCGATCGGATTGCTGAATCCGCCATAATTTGGTTCCCACCTCAGCCTTCTTGCTGTTCCCCCTTCCTTTCCGTTGTATGGGTTAACAACGCCTAGTGCTCCTTTCATCATTTTAAGCACTTCAAAGGCCGACTTTGGGGATAATATTTCAACTTTTTTTGGTTGCGCATCATACAAAACCCGTCCATTCCTGTCTTCAATTCTCAATATCATAATCGGCTGATTGTACACCCCTTTATTTGAAAAAATACAGTGTGCCGCAGTAACTTCCAATGGAGACAGGTCACATACCCCAAGGCCAAGGGCTGGAACCGGTTGGAATGAGTTGTTTGCCAGGTCCATCTTATCAAATAGGTCCACAACCCATTTATTATTTCCACCACTCTCCTTAATTATCTTCGCCGTTATCGGATTCTTGGAGGCTGCAAGGGCGTAATGCACCGGCATTGGCAAGCCATCAAAGCCCGAACCTTTCGGACACCACTGGCGAATTTCTGAGCCATAATCCAGGTCTAAACAATACTCAATATTCGGAAAGGTAGTACAGCTTGTAATCAGACCATGCTCTACAGCCGCTCCGTAGACAAAAGGCTTAATGGTTGACCCAACTTGACGTTTTGCATTTGCCACGTAGTCGTATTTGAAGTTTCTATAGTCCGGTCCGCCAACCCAAGCCTTGATAAACCCGGTGTTCGGGTTCATCGACACCAGGCCTACTTTTAAAATCTTCTTGTAATGGTACAGACTGTCCAACGGAGACATTACGACCGATTTCATTCGATTTGGGCTGGACCAGTCGAAGACTTCCATTTTGACTTTTTGCTTAAATGAAGCTTTTATTTCAACATCCGTTTTCCCTTGTTGTTTCAGGACTTTATATCTGCGACTGTTTTTCATTGCGCGAGCAATGTCGTCGTCCCTTTGCTGTCGGGTCGTTTCAGATCCATAGGGCGAGTGCTTTTTTGTGGCATTGTCTTTCTCAAACTCCTTTTGCAGAAAATCTCCCAAGTACTTTTCCACAGCATTTTCCGCATGTACCTGCATATCATAATTCACTGTGGTGTAGATCTTCAGTCCATCCCTAAAAATATTGTAGGGATTTCCTTCCTGCGTCAAAACTTTTTCATCTTCTAGAATCTGTTGCACTTGGTTTTTAATATGCGCCCTGAAATAAGGGGCTACCCCTGTATTCTGGGTTTCGGGCTTGAAGTCCAGCTGAATGGAATCCGCTTTTAACTTTTTGTATTCATCATCATTAATGTATCCGTTTTTCTTCATCTGATTCAGCACGGTATTTCTTCTATTCAAAGCATTTTTTGGGTTGATCCTTGGGTTATAGATAATTGGGTTTTTTGCCATTCCCACCAAAGTCGCTGCCTCATTAACTGATAGCTCTTTTGGTTTTTTGTTGAAATAGATCCTAGCTGCTGATTTAATTCCAACTGCATTGTGAACAAAATCGAACTGATTGAGATACATAGCGATGATCTCCTTCTTTGTGTATCGACGTTCGATCCTGGCTGAAATAACCCATTCTGCCAGCTTCTCATTGACTCGTGCCCACTTATTTCTTGATGGCATTTCATGAAACATCATCTTTGCCAGCTGCTGGGTTATTGTTGACCCGCCACCTTTGTTCTGGCCAACCACCTGTCCTGCGATCGCCCGGATCAAGCCCCATCCATCTACCCCGGAATGATCGAAATAGCGCTCATCTTCCGTAGCGACAAGGGCATTCACCAAATGCTCGGACAATTCATGATATGCGACGTTGCTCCTATTGTCAATGAAAAAAGTGCCTAATATTTTCTCGTCTTCGGCAAAAACGGTTGAAGCTTGATTGCTGACCGGATTTTCAAGGAGGGCATAGTCTGGGATCTCTTCCTCCGGAATTGAAAGCATCAGCACCCCAAGCAAAATGAGGGGAGAAAAAATAACCAACCAAGTTGCGATTAGTATCCGTTTTTGTCCCTTTCTGCTGAGCCCGGTTTTCTTCTGCTGAGCTTTTGTCTTTCTCGCTTTGGATGATGGATTGTTCCGTTTCTTCGCCATTCATTACGAATGTACGAACAAAGGCCCGTCTCGGTATAACCAATTCTATTGATTATAAACCGAGGCGGGTTAATTGAATCGCCTTTTTTATTATTTGCTAAACTCTTAGTAAGTGCAGAGTTACATCTGCGCCACTCAAATTATTCCACTGACTCCTGGATTTTAAATCCGATGTCCGAAATGTCCTCAAGGACTTCTGTTCTCATGGCTTGTTCAAATGATGCCCGATACTTGCCTTTTCTCGGGAATCTGGTTTTTGTCTTGAACAGAAAGCTTCCATCTCTTATTGCTCCTGACCCTTTTCCAAGCCATCTGCCGTTTGCATCCTGAAGAATGAATTCTAATGTGTCTATTTCCACCAACCCATCGGGCAACTCAAATTTTGAAAAGACCCAAAGGTTCTTCCACTCGTAAGATCTAGAGTGCCGTATGTTAAAATAGAGGTTATAGCGTTGTATCGTATCGTTTATTTCAAATTCAAAAAAGGGAGTGTTTCCCCTCATCCATTGGCTCTTTGGTATAGGAAGATATTCATCATAATATGGTCTATTCCCCATACAAGCGAGTAGCAGCGCGCCAGCTAAAAGTGTGGTTGCCCAAATTTGAATCTTATTCCCTTTTCTTTTTGCGATCCCGATTTCGTTTTTTTCTGGCATGAGTCGAATTTTCTTTGGCTTTAGTTGTTGATTTCCTTGATTTCTTGGGTCTTTTTTTCTTGAACGTATTGTCAAATCGAGTAAGCTCATCTTGTCCAACTACATTTTCATAGCTAGGCTCCTTTTGTGGTTCAACGCGAACGAATTTCTCCAGATCTTCGGGCTTTTTACCTGCTTTGTTCATGGCAATAATTTCCTTTACCCTATCCAGTTCAAGCTGAACGATTTTACCCCCGAAATCATCTTTCAGCCAATACCACATTAACCGCTTAAAAATATCCGTCTTCTGATGCACTGCATCTCCTTTTTTTGTCTTTAGCCTTATGCTCGTACTTGGAAAGTCCTTATACGATTCCATGTACATGTCCAGCTCATAATTCAGGCAACACTTTAGTTTGCCACATTGCCCGGCAAGCTTCTGCGGATTCAAAGCAAGCTGTTGATATCGAGCGGAAGAGGTCGCTACCGTTCTAAAATCTGTAAGCCACGTAGAGCAGCACAGCTCCCGTCCACAAGATCCGATTCCGCCAAGACGAGCGGACTCTTGCCTTGCGCCAATCTGGCGCATTTCAATCCGAATTTTAAACTTGTCGGCCATTAATCGAATCAGTTCTCTGAAGTCCACGCGGCTATCCGCGGTATAATAAAATATGGCTTTGGAGCCATCCCCCTGAAATTCAACGTCCGATATTTTCATTTCCAGCCCGAGTGAGATTGCCATTTTTCTTGCCTCATGCATACTTTCATCTTCAAGGCTCCTTGACTTCCTCCACTTCTCGATATCTTGTTCAGTAGCTTTTCGTATGATCTTCGGTAGGTTGTGCTTTTTTTTGTTGGCCTTCTTTTTGTTTAATTGCATCAGCACCAGTTCACCGGTTAATGATACCAGTCCAACATCATAACCAGGAACAGAAGACACAACAATTGCATCTCCCGAATGAATGCTTAAATTACCCGTGTTCCGGTAAAAGGATTTCCGCCCATTTTTGAACCGCACCTCTACAATATCCGAATAGGCCTTTCCCCCGGGCATTTCCATGTTGGCCAGCCAATTAAAAACCTCTAATTTATTGCAGCCACCCGTTGAACAGGTTCCGTTGTTTTTGCATCCATTTGGAGTGCCGCCATTACTATTTTTAGCGCAAGTCTGACAACTCATTCTCCGTTTGCTTTGTTCGCGCATTTCTTTCTATAGCGCTCCGGTAAAGATAAATTAATTGATGAAAAATGAAGTCTAATAATCGTGACTTCTATAAAACGAAAATAATTGCCTCGCTTATTGCTTTCTCAACAGTCTGATTATTTTAATTGACAAGTCCGTAAACAAAATTTTAGGGTTTGCGTTGCGCTCAATGTGATAGTGAGCATCATTAAATTCTTTTGTTAACTGCATCACATTCTTATTGTTTACAAACTTCGAAAAGTTGTTCATAAACTCCCTCTCTTCCCCATGCAATTTCACCATTTCCATGTCAGTATAATTTCCTAAAATGCATTGTCTAATCATTTTCAAACAATACTGCAAAAACTGCTTCTGTTGCTCTCTTCCAATCCCGGAAATCGTCTCTGCCCAATTGAAGGTTTCAACTACCTTTTTTTGGTACGAAAGTCTCATCCAGGTCTGGAAATGATTAAAGTAATACTGGTGGTGATTTTCAGAGATCATTTGTCGGCGCGTTTTTAGGTAGGAACCCTCGCTCTCTACGACTAACGATTTTGCCCTCTCACTGTCCAAGCCTTCACAACCCACCAAATACTCCATTAAATCTGCGTCCATTATACGTTTGACCTGCACCAATTGAGTTCTTGACGTGATTGTTTTTAAGAGCCTGTCTTGTTGGTTCGTCGTGAGTATGATGACGGTTTTATCGGGCGGTTCTTCGATTAGCTTAAGCAGCTTATTTGCCGCCGTTGCATTCATCAGCTCAGCATGCCAGACAATCAAAACCTTAACCCCTCCCTCAAATGATTTTAGAGAAAGCTTTGTACTGATTTCTAGTGCCTCTTTTTCAGGTATGATCGGCTGACTATTTCCTATGGCGCATTTTTCGTTCCAATCCTGCAGGTCAAAGTAAGGTGTCTCTGAAAGCTGCTCTCTCCACTCGCTGATGTATGTTTTAGCCAATTCATTTTTCTTTGAAATCAGCTTAAAGGGAAACGAGAAATGCAAATCCGGGTGGTTGAATGCGGTTATGTTTTTACAAGATCTGCATTCTCCACACGAATCCTGACCTTGCTTATTCTCACAAAATAAGTACTGGGCATAGGCGATCGCCAAAGGCAACACTCCCGAACCGTCTTCACCTACAAAGAGCTGGGCATGAGGAACTCTACCTTCATCAATATTGGTTGCTAACCTTTCTTTAAGCTTACTATGTCCCGGTATATTTGTAAAACGCATTTATTCCTTTCAAAAGTAACGATTATTCTTCCCTTAGTTTCAGATTGAATTTGAATAAAATTAAATTTGCCGCATGGCAAAAATAGACCTGTACAATTTTGCGAACCGAAGAGCATTGGTCCGCGTTGATTTTAATGTTCCTTTGGACAAATCCACGTTTGAAATAACGGATGACACCCGAATTAGGGCGGCGATCCCTACCATTCATAAGATTCTATCGGATGGCGGATCTGCTATTTTAATGTCGCATTGCGGCAGACCAAAAAATGGTCCTGATGATCGGTTTTCATTGCGGCATATCGTATCCAGGGTTGAAGAATTATTGGGTACAAAAGTGCATTTTTCAGATCAGCTCTTCTCAGAAAGTGCGTATGACAAATCCTCTAATTTGCCCCAGGGAGAAGTCTTATTGCTAGAGAATTTGAGGTTCGATCCCCGCGAAAAAGCAGGGGACACGGGATTCGCAAAACAGCTGGCAAAACATGGAGATGTATATGTGAATGATGCTTTCGGAACAGCTCACAGAGCCCATACATCTACAGCTACCATAGCTAAAGAATTCCCTACAGATAAAATGTTTGGCTATTTAATTGAAAAAGAAATAGAAAGTGTGTCCCGATTGATGAATAGCGGGCAGCGACCAATAACGGCCATCGTAGGGGGGGCTAAGGTTTCATCAAAGATCAAGATTCTAACGAACCTGCTGACCTCCGTTGATGCTTTGATAATAGGGGGTGGAATGTCGTACACATTTGCAAAAGCTCTTGGAGGAAGCGTTGGGGATTCTTTGGTCGAGGACGATTACCTAGAAACAGCATTAGAGATTGTGAATAAGGCGAAACAGCTGGGTGTTGAAATACTAATCCCTAAAGATAGTCTTGTCGCTGACTCTTTTTCAGAAGATGCACAAACACAGGTAGTTGAAACCAACGCAATCGAATCCGGCTGGATGGGCTTAGATGTAGGCCCTGTCACGATTGACGAGTTTCACAAAACCATTGTTGGCTCGAAAACGATATTGTGGAATGGTCCTCTTGGGGTTTTTGAAATGCCAAAATTTGCTGCGGGAACAAAAGCGATGGCTGAATCTATAGCCGAAGCAACAGACAATGGCACGTTTTCTTTGGTTGGAGGCGGGGATTCTGTTGCTGCAGTAAATCAATTTGGATTCGCACATAAAATGAGTCATGTATCAACTGGTGGAGGAGCAATGTTGGAGTTTCTTGAGGGTAAAGAGCTCCCTGGATTGAAAGCAATAACAGGATAGATTGGATTTAGAGTTAGAAAAAGAATGGAGAAAAGTCCTCGACTTATTCGAAAAGGAACATGGCAAAATGGATGTCTCTTCGGTACTTTTTCTAATCGGCATACAAGAAGTTGGCAAAGGGTTTCTTAAGCTAAGCAAAGACAAGAAGATCGAAGTTATTCACGTAGGGATTTGTGCTGTTCTTGAGCCCTATGGTTACTACTCTTTTTTGGGTAAAGACGAAGATGGTTGGCCTCATTTTGAAAACAACCAAAAGCTACCTGCTCTAGATTCGGATGAGCAAAAAAAGATTCTGAAGGAAGCTATTATTTCTTATTTTGATAATCAAGGACTTATTTAAATGGCTACCGTTACTTCTGTAGTTTGCTCTTCCTCAATTCGAATGATGCCCACCTTTGTGTTTGCATCAACATCAATATCCAAGATCGCAAATCCAGCTTGTCCTGATTTGAATAAATCGTTGTAATTGAATGTGGCCATGCCCGTTCCATCTGTGCTGTTTGTTTGCTCCAGATTCTCTCTTGGTGGTTCTGTTCCATTATCATAATACAGTTTCACAGATGCGCCTCCAACGGGTACACCAGCAGAGTCTACAACTGTAACTCGAGCGATGGTGTCCTTTTTCTTATAGCAAGAATTCAACGAAAACAGAACGACCGACAGAGTGAATAAAACCAATGACAATTTTCTCATAATGCTGCTTTATGTTTAATTTTAGCACAGCGTTGAACCAACGCAGAACCAAACAAATATAGTTAAAATCACTTTCTATGAAAGCTCTTCAATATGCTACTCTCACAGTGTTGTTTGCTTTTATGACGATGTTTCCAGCCTTCGGGTTGGCTCAGGTCAAAACAAACAACCCCACAACGGTAGAAAAGTTATCTCCGGATAAAGTTACATCGACAGAAGAAGAAATACACTTTGAAATTCAGACCAGACATGGTAATATGAAGGGAAAGTTGTACAATTCCACTCCGCTTCATCGCGATAACTTTATAAAGCTCATTAATGAAAAGTACTACGATAGTCTTTTGTTCCATCGTGTAATTCGGGATTTCATGATCCAAGGTGGAGATCCGGAAAGTCGGGGAGCGGAGCCCAACAAAGCACTTGGAAATGGCGGCCCTAATTACACCCTTCCTGCTGAAATCCGTAGCGATCTGTTCCATAAAAAGGGTGCTCTTTCGGCTGCAAGGCAGCCCGATAATGTCAATCCTGAAAAGCGCTCATCCGGCAGTCAGTTTTACGTTGTTCAGGGTCGTAAATACACCGATCAAATGCTAAAAACACAGGAAATGCGAATGAACCAGTCTAAAGTAAATCAGGCTATTCGCACCTATCTGAGTAAGCCTGAAAACAAGGCAGATTTGGAACGGATTACTTACTGTCAGAAAAATAAACTCAATGACTCTCTCAACAAGATCGTTGCAAGCTTAGTTCCTGTTGTGATTAGCAAAGACGAACAGTTTCAATTTACAGAACAACAAAGGCTGGCCTACTCCGGTATTGGTGGGACTCCCCATCTAGACGCCAACTATACTGTCTTTGGTGAAATCTATGAAGGTTTGGAGGTCATCGACAAAATTGCAACCTCAGAAACCGACGGGAGGGATCGACCGATTCAAGATGTGAAAATGTCTATTCGTATTGTTAGCCCAGAAGGCAGGTAAAAGTTCATGCAACAGGAAGCATAATTCATTACTTTTGTTCTCGTTATGATTGATCAGGTAGAGCGATTATTATCAGAAGTTGATGCCTTCGAAAGTGGTGATCCGGACGAAATCGAGCAGTTTCGAATTCGGATGATCGGAAAAAAGGGTAAAGTAACCCAGCTGTTTGCTTTGTTCAAAGAGGTTCCAAACGAACAAAAAAAAGAATTTGGTAAGAAGCTGAATGAGTTAAAAACAAAATCAACTCAAAAAGTTGCGGATTTAAAAGGCGCCAGCAAGCCAGCTGCTGAAACAAAATCAAATTTAGACATTTCTAGGCCGGCAGAAGATCTTACGCTTGGCTCCCGCCATCCCATCTCTATTGTACGGAACGAGATCATCGACATTTTTTCAAGGATCGGTTTCAGTGTTTCTGATGGTCCTGAAATCGAAGACGATTGGCACAACTTTTCGGCATTAAATTTTCCAAAAGAACATCCTGCCAGAGACATGCAGGATACATTTTTCATCAGTGAAGATTTTTCGCTTCGGACCCATACCTCATCTGTCCAGGTAAGGGTTATGGAAACTGAAAAACCTCCCATCCGGACGATTTCTCCGGGTCGAGTTTTTAGAAACGAAGCTATTTCTGCCCGTGCGCACTGCATTTTTCATCAGGTCGAGGGTCTATATATTGACAAGGGTGTTTCTTTTGCTGACTTGAAACAATCCTTGATGTACTTTGCCAAAGAAATGTTTGGAGAAGGTACTGAAATACGCTTACGACCATCCTACTTTCCTTTCACAGAGCCAAGTGCGGAAGTTGATATCTCTTGTGTTCTTTGCAACGGTAAGGGGTGCAATGTTTGCAAAAACTCCGGTTACCTGGAGATTTTGGGCTGCGGAATGGTCGATCCCAACGTTCTTGAGAATTGCGGCATTGATTCTTTCCAATACTCCGGGTTTGCTTTCGGAATGGGCATTGAAAGAATTGCCATGCTTAAATTCGGCATCAACGATCTACGCCACTTTTTTGAAAATGATATTCGTTTTTTGAAACAGTTTCGTAGTTCAATATAGATGAGAATCCTTCTTTTTACCGGAAAAGGTGGTGTTGGTAAAACCACTGTTGCTGCAGCTACCGCTCTGAAATGTGCTCAGCAGGGGCATAAAACGCTTATTATTTCAACTGACCCTGCACACAGTCTTGCAGATGCGCTTGATTTAGAGCTCGGACCAGAACCTACAGTGATCGCGCCTTGCCTATGGGGGCAAGAGTTTGACGTTTATTACTCCATGAAAAAATACTGGGGGAATATGCGAGAAATGATGAAAGCCGTGTTTCGATTTAAGGGGGGTGACAGTATTATGGCTGAGGAAATGTCTGTGATTCCAGGTATGGAAGAGGGCGCGGCATTTATGTGGATTGAGAAGTATTACGATGAAAAAGCTTTTGACGTAATTGTTATTGATAGTGCTCCAACCGGAGAAACATTGACCTTGCTGGGACTACCTCAGGTTACCAAAAGCTGGTTGACGCGAGTTGTTCCCGGTCAGAAGTTTGCAATTAAAACATTTGGGAAAGTAGTGAGAAAAACCACCGGTGTTCCTATGGACAAAGGATACGACGAGCTTGAGCTATTATTTTCAAAGCTGGAAAAAGTACAAGCCCTTTTCAGCGACCCAAAAATATGTTCGATTCGAATAGTGGCAAATCCAGAGCGCATGGTTATTGAGGAAGCCAAAAGGGCGTACACCTATCTCCAGCTTTATGGTTTCAATGTTGATGCTGTTATCGTAAATCGAATCTTTCCAAAGAAAGGCAGCGGCACCTTTTTAGCTGAATACATTAAGTCCCAACAAGATTACTTGACTGAAATTGAAGAAACCTTCTCTCCTTTGCCCATCAAGAAAGTGCTTCACAAAGGAAAAGAGGTTTTTGGGTTGGAGCTGCTATCTTCCATTGGCGATTCCATTTACGAGTCGGATGACCCTACAAAAATTTATCACGATGAGGCCCCTATGATCATCGAAGAAAAACCCGGCGGCTTCGAGATTCGTCTTCGAATACCTTTCATAGGAAGTGATGATTTCAAGTTGAATAAATATGGAGACGAGTTGGTCATTGACCTTGGAAGCAGAAGAAGAAATATTTTTCTTCCTCGTTTTGCAAATTTTCTGGAGTTGGACTCTTATGGTTATGAATCTCCTTGGCTTGCTGTCAGCCTGATCCAGAAAGTATAGTCAATATTGCCTCCGCATCCAACCTGTAAAAACCTATTACTCGTGCGCGAATTGAATGGCTCCTCGCGAAATTGCAAATTTATAGCACAATCTATTTTTGTTTAACGTTTTTTCATTTTTGTTAAACATTTTGGCTCTTTTTGTGTTTAACTGATGAAAACTTAAAAAAATACACTATGATAACTTTATTAGCAGACGTTTCAAAAATTGCAACGGACGACTACGTGGGTTTCACTTTCTTTGTCGGTTGCATGGCTATGATGGCCGCTTCGGCATTTTTCTTTTTATCCATGAATAGCTTCGACTCAAAATGGAAAACCTCGATTCTAGTTTCTGGCCTAATCACATTTATTGCAGCTGTGCATTATTGGTATATGAGAGATTATTGGGGTGCCACTTATGATGCCGAAACTGGCACAGGTGATTCACCAGTCTTTTTTCGATATGTGGATTGGATATTGACTGTACCTCTTATGTGCGTTGAATTTTATCTAATTCTAAAAGCTGCGGGAGCAAAAAGATCCCTAATGTGGAGATTGATTATCCTTTCCGTAATAATGCTCGTAACCGGCTATTGGGGAGAGGCAGTCAATAGAGAACAGGCATGGCTTTGGGGTCTAGTTTCTGGCATCGCATATTTCGTAATTGTGTACGACATTTGGCTTGGTAAAGCGAAAGCACTAGCTGTGAAAGCAGGCGGAGCGACTCTGAAAGCACACAAAACGCTTTGTTGGTTCGTTCTTGTTGGATGGGCGATCTATCCGATCGGATACATGGCAGGAACTCCAGGTTGGTACGAAGGAATTTTTGGTGGATTAGCCATGGACGTGATTTACAACATTGGTGACGCCATCAACAAAATTGGTTTCGGCTTAGTTGTTTACACGTTAGCAGTAAATAGTAGGGGTGATTCCGCTACTGCATAATACAACTTTGAAAAATCGAGAGCCGATTCGTTTGGCTCTCGATTTTATTAAAACAAGGCTGAATCATCTTCTCGTTCTAATATTCTCGGCCTTGTTTTTTTTTACTTCTCCACTTGAAGGAGTTTATACCCCGATCTGTATTTCTTTGATCGTACTCTTGGGCATTCCTCACGGTGCCGCTGATCACCTGATCCACTCAAGTCTTAGTTCAAAAGCCAACTTAAAAAAGTACATTTTTAAATACATTGCCTTAGCATTTGGCTTTGGATTTTGGTGGGCTCTATATCCTGATAAAGCTCTTCTGTTTTTTGTTGCCTTAAGCACCTATCATTTCGGTCAAGAGGCCTTAGAAAATCTGAAGGTGCGAGATATTCGATTTTGGGACATTGTAATATGGGGTAGTGTTGTGTTGCTTGGGCCACTAATCTTGAATTATACCCATTTAAAGACAAGCTTTGACTCAATGTCTTCGTCTCACTTACCGGACATCTCTCAATGGGTTCAAGTGTCGGTCGGGGTTGCATTAATTATGCTTGCGCTTTCTCATGCGTTCTTGTTGGCACTTTCCTATCGAATACAGCGTACACAGCTGATTCAGCTAATTTTACAATTAGCGATCATATCCACTTTATACTTGATTCTTCCTTTTTTGGTGGCTTTCACTGCCTACTTTATATTTTTTCACTCTTGGAATGCGTTCAAGCATCAGTACACTTGGCTTGCCTCTATCAATTCAAATTATAGCATAAAAAGATTCGCAAAAGATTTGCTGCTATTCAGTTCCATCGCTATTGCAAGCTTAATTGCACTAATCTGTGCCTTTCGTCCAGATACTTGGGTAGGTTTAACCGTCTACTTGCTAATTGTAATATCGGTCATAACCTTGCCTCATACGCTACTCTTCGATCAGTTCTATAGCGCCAGAGCTAAACCTAAATAGTTTTCTAAGAATCTCTTTTGATCTCCTCACGGTGACTAGTTTCTACTTAAACCAACTGGTCAATACTTGGAATTTTATTCCCATAATGGGATGGTTGAATTGTTTCGCCTGAGGTATCAGCGAAATTTAACCACGATCTTATCTGTCTGTTTTACTGTGAGTTAACTTTTTTTTGAGTTGGATAAAATGGAGTTTGATTTCGTCTTTTTATAAATGGAACGTCGTTTGGTATGTAGGTTAATGAACAATTGCCGAAACTTTATCGGCCATAAAATGAGCCTACTACAAATGAAAAAGAAAATTCTTATCGCTGAAGACAGCCTCTCCGTTTCTCTCTTGTTAGAACACCTATTGAGACAAAACTATGAAGTTATTCTAGCCAGTAATGGCGAAGATGCATTGCGCTACCTGGACCTAGGAAACATCCCGGACGCAATTATCGCAGACATTATTATGCCCAAGATCGACGGTTGGATGCTCCTAAAAAACATCAAATCCAGCGCCTATTTAAGTACCATTCCTATTATGATGCTTAGTGGACTGGAACAAAGCTCCGAGCGCATAAAATGCTTCGAATTGGGCGCCGACGAATACCTAATCAAGCCCTTCAACCCTAAAGAGCTTGTTATTCGGGTAGAAAACCTTTTGAATCGAAAGAAATATGTCCGAGCCTGATTTTATTCGTGATTCCATTCCGCTACCCGCTTCCGAGCGAGTTTATGGAATATATATTGGTGGAGACCTGAGGTTCTTATCGCAACTCCAAACTTTTGACGGTGCCAACCTAAGAATTGAACATTGCTACTCTTGTGATGAGGCGTTCCGACTAATACAATCCAACGAGCTAATGCCGGATATAATCCTGTCTGAATATGAGCTTTTTGACTCGCTCTTTCAGTTAACGATTTATGACGAGACCATTAACCACACTTCATTACAAGCAAGGTTCTTTTTGCTCTCCGGACAAGTGTTAACGAAAGAAGATTACAAAAAAGTCATCAGTGCTAACATTGGTGATGTCCTTTTAAAATCATCTCCAATGGAGTCGATTTTCGAACGCATCTGTTATTTTATATCAAGGCCGAAAAACGTAGTCTTTGAGTCTACATCAGCCCATAAAAAAGCAGTGTGGACTTCTTTGAATAGAACAGCAGAAGTTGTAATCGCTTCATTGTCTCTCCTTGTTTCTGCTCCGATTCTTGTTTTCGTGGGATTAACAAACAAATTTGTTTTTAGAAGATCGTTTTATACCTGCGTTCAAAAAGTTGGAAGAGGATTTCGCGCAATTCAGCTTTACCAGCTTGTCCCTGACGGCATTTCTGATACGAATACTATTGACGGTTGTAATAAACGCCACAATTACACCTATACCATCGGCGAATCTAGCTGTTCGAATTGCGAGCAGCTAGGTCGCCCTTGTTCACCAAAGCTTGTTGTTGATGGCTTGACCGTGTGTGAAAATGCATACATTTCACAAAAAAACAATCAATCCCTTGGGCAGGGCAAACAGGAAAATCGACATCCCGATTTTTTGTTTCTTCGATCTTCGCTTCACTCATTCCTCAATTGTCTTCCTCAACTATTTAACGTAATTAAGGGGGACTTACGAATCTTTGGACTTCGGCCACTTTCTATAAATGAAGCTGAACACCTAACAACCGACGCAGAGTGCGGTCGACTTATGGCTACGGCCGGTTTAATTGATTTGCAAAGCAAAATTAGACTCTAACTCCCATTACGCAGATATCGTCTACCTGTTCAAAAGAGTCCATCATCCAATCGTTTAGCTCCTTTTCCAATAGGATTTTTTGCTCTGCCATTGTATGCTTATGAATTGAAAAAAGCAACTTTTTGAATCGTTTGGACATGTACTTTTTCCCTCGAATTCCGCCAAACTGATCAGGATATCCATCCGATGTAATGTAAATCGTATCTCCCGGGGTTAGTTTTATTTTCTTAGAGGTAAATTCCGTCATATTCATCTGAAGCGCCACAGGCTGTCTATCTCCTTTAATCTCGTACAATTGTTCTCCATTATCATTGGTAAGTATTGGAGAGTAGTTTTTCTCAGAAAGCAAATCTTTCAGCGGCGATGAAGAATTTCTGACAAGAAACATGGAATTATTTGCTCCAGCGTATGAAAGTTCCAGGGTTTGTTTATCGAGTAAACAAAGTGCTGAATCAAATCCGTCCCTTTGCTCACCTTCTATTCCAGATTGTTTCAGTGCTGTAATTATTCCTTTCCTGACCTCATTCAGTATTTCATGGGGTTTTGTTATTCCTTTTTCAACCGTAGCTTCCGTAAGAAGTGCTGAGCTGATCATACTCATAAACGCGCCGGGAACACCATGGCCCGTGCAATCTGAAGCTGTAAAAATTACTTTTTCCTCAACGGAAGCAACCCAATAGAAGTCACCACTTACGATATCTTTTGGTCGAAACAAAACAAATGCCTCGCCCAGCATGTTTCGCACCATTGCCTCCGAGGGAAGTATTGCTTCCTGAATTCGTTTAGCATAATTGATGCTGTCCATGATGCTTTTGTTTTTCTCTTCGATCTGCGAAAGAGCGTCTCGTACCTTTTCATTCATCGTATTCAGTTCTTTTGAACTGATGTCTAATGAGCGTTCGATCATATTTCGATCCGCTTCATAATGATCGAAAGAATCGCTAATTGCACTAAATAATGGCAGAAGCTCCTCCGGGATGTCTGGCACCCCTTTTAGATGTCTTCTTATTTGCCGTTTCAGCAGACGATTATATTCCACAGGCTAGTTTTCGCTAAATGTTGTAATTGTCATCGTTTGGTTGTGAAGCTCACAATTCATTGATTTGACAATTGGTGATACTTCACCGTATGAATAAAACCCCGTAATGGCTGGACCATTTCCCAGCACTTCTCTAACTTCCTCAACCTCTTCTTCAATTCGCTGGCCCAAGACCAATTTTCTCCCAACACAGCTGACAAGAATGGCCAATTCTGCATTGCTACCATCCAATAGTTCTGACGAACTTTCAGCAGCATCAACAGAAGCATCAATCAGTTTGTCAAAATTTGCTTTCATCAACTGCGCTGTTGCTCCTTCCGCAATATCTCCAGCAAAAGTCATGCTTTGTGCTTCTTCATCGATTGCCAGCAATGTTCGAACCACCGAGGCTCCTCCCTCTTCTTCTCGTATACTCAATGGGAAGAGTAAGCCTGTTCCAGGCAGTCCATCTGCTTTATCTCCCAAATACATTTTATACAGTTCCAAAGCGGATTGACCGTCTATTTCATATAGTACGTTATTTTTTGACTTGGTAACTTTTCTTTCCGGGCCGAAAGGGTCCCAGCCCCCTTGTGAACCATGTCCAATTTTCAGATCATTTCCGTAGAACCCAATCGCAGCAATACTGCCTTCCTCAGGAACACCATTCAGGCCTACCAATGTCTGCTCGAAGCGAGCGGCGTCGCCCGCTAATCCACCGGTAACAGAAACCGTAGATGGAAGAGCGCTTTCAAAGCCTTTAACTAGTTCACTTCCGTTGACCTTAAGCCCATCGCTGAGAACAAAAATGTGCCTTAGTCCTTCCTTTAACAATCTTTTGGCGAGCACCTCTCCTCCTGAAAAGCTATCATCAATTTCGCTCTGAGTAAGCTTCGCCACTTCAATTGTCGTTTTTTCAAACTGTATTGCTGTCAAAACCAGGGTGTCATCGTGAACTTCTGTGTCTAGTATTTCTCCGGAAGTGCTGCCAACTAGGATGTTGGCATTAGGATACTGCTCTTTTATTTCTTCAAACCTTCTTCCATCACTTAACTGATGGCGCCCCCCGAAAACTAAAACAAGATTTGCTTCGACGTCTTTACTACTACTTAACGTTTCTTTCCATTCGGAATTACTCCAATGTTTTTGTTCTATTATCATGGCAAACTAATTTTTAAACGGAATAGCGTGGATTATGTATGACAACGAAGTTATGAATTAATGCCCTTGTAAACAACTCGCGGAATCAGCTCAATTAGGCTCGTTCTGCGGCGTCTTAGAGTCAAAATTAATCTCCTCTGCCCAGGTTGGCTCTCTATTTAAAGCTCCAATTGTATTGATCTAGATTCAAGCAGCATGCCTTAAGCAGGTCGATGGATGCGCGAATATCATTTTTGTCCGCCATTTCCACCGTTTGGTGAAGATGTCTGGTTGGTATTGAAACCGCTCCTGCTATTGAGCCTCCGTCTGTCATTTGCTGAATCCCCGCAGTATCTGTGCCTCCTGCCGTTAGGATTTCCGGCTGCCATTTGATTTTATTCTTTTGAGCTGTTTCTTTCATGTAGTTGACCATTCTGTAGTCACAAATCGTTCTTGAGTCCATTATTTTAATGGCCGTTCCTTCTCCTAAGGAAGTTATTTTCTCGTGCTTAGAGGCGCCGGGGCAATCAAAAGCAATTGTAGTATCCAGCCCAAAACCGAAGTCTGGCTGAATCTTTTGAGCAGAAGTATTTGCGCCTCTCAATCCCACCTCTTCCTGTACTGTGAACACTCCATAAATATCGTAAGGCACCTTCTCATCTTTGAGCTCTTTCAGCATTTCAATAAGAATAAAAACGGCCAACCGATTATCGAGTGACTTCGAATTCACACAGTTGCCCATCTCAATCAGGTCTCTTTGCCTTGTAACAGGATCTCCTATTGAAACTATCTTTTCGACCTCTTCTTTTTTCATTCCCAGATCAATAAAGTAGTCCGAATTCTTGGGCAGTTTGTTTCTTTCCTCCGCGGTCATTACATGAATTGGCTTGGAGCTCATCACTCCTATCACGTCTTTTTTCCCATGCACAACAACACGCTGTGCTGTGTGCGTCTTGGGATCAAATCCTCCTAGGGTGTGAAACCTGAGAAAGCCATCTTCATCGATGTGAGTAATGATGAACCCTATTTCATCCATATGAGCACCGATCATTACACGCTTATCGCTTTTTCCTTTTTTGATAGCATAAACATTTCCCATGTTATCTACCTCAATCGAATCGACATATGGCTTGACCTCTTCGATCACCAGCTCTCTTACTTTTTGCTCAAAACCGGGAGCGCCGGGTGTCTGACAGATTTTACTTAACAATTCTACATTTATTGCCATGCACGTATTTTTTCAGATGTTGGATTTAATTCTGCGGGGTTAAATATAGCTTAACTTTAACATGTTTGTTGCTCCCTTGTCTTCAATTGGCATGCTGGCTGTGTTGATAATAATATCCCCTTCATCAACAAAACCATCTTTTTTAAGAAGGTACTTTATGTCGGCAATTGTATGATCTGTGCTGACCATTTTGTCGTAATAAAAGCACTCAACTCCCCAAACCAAATTCATCATAGACAAGAGAATCTTGTTTCCAGAAAAAACAAAAATGGGTGCCTTGGGTCTTTGGCTGGAGATTTTAAAAGCAGTATAACCCGAATGGGTCATGGTAACAATAGCCTTTGCCTCCACTCGGTTGGCCAACCTGCAGGCATTGAAGCAAATAGAATCCGTTATAAAGCGTTCCTGGCTTTTTTCAGGTATTCTTTCGTGGTGGTAAAGTGCCTCGTATCCTTGTTCAATTTCTTCCAGGATTTTGACTATACAATCGATTACCTTGATCGGGTGTTTCCCAACAGAAGTCTCGGCAGACAGCATTACCGCATCCGCTCCATCCATAACGGCATTTCCTACATCACTAACCTCGGCTCTTGTAGGGATCGGGTTTTCAATCATTGTTTCCATCATCTGCGTAGCGATAATCACAGGCTTGGAGTGGTCCAGACACTTTTTAACGATCTGCTTTTGGATGATCGGGACCTGCTCCATAGGGATTTCTACTCCCAAGTCTCCTCTCGCCACCATGATGGCGTCAGCCGCTACAATTATATCGTCGATGGATTCCAACGCTTGTGGTTTCTCAATTTTTGCAACTACCCTCGTTGACGAATGTTCGTTCTTTATTACGTGCTTCAATTCAATAATATCTCTTGCACTTCTAACGAAAGAAAGGCCAACCCAGTCTACACCTAATGACAGCGCATAGTGTAGATCGACAGTGTCCTTTTCGGTAAGCGCCGGAAGAGATACTATGGTGTTCGGAAGGTTGACCCCCTTGTTTGAAGTCAGTGCACCGCCGACCAAAACCTTTGTTTTGACTTCTGAAACGTTGTCTGTTTTTACAACTTCAAGCTTTAATTTTCCATCATCAAGCAGAATTTGTTCCCCTGGTTTCACGTCTTTTGGAAGCTGCTCGTAATTCATGTATGCCTGACTTGCGGTACCCACCATTTCTCGGCTGGTAAGCGTAAACGTGGAACCCTCTGTCAAAACAACTCCATCTTCCATTTTGCCAACCCTCAATTTTGGACCCTGCAAATCCGCCAGAATTGCCGTGTGTGTGCTCAGCTCCTCATCCAGCTTTCTTACTCTTGTAACAACCTCCTTGTGATCTTCATGAATACCATGAGAAAAATTAAGTCGGAATACATTCACTCCTCGCATAATAAGCTGCCTCAGCTGTTCCGTTGAATTTGAAGCAGGGCCTATAGTGGCAACTATTTTTGTCTTTCTGTTCATTGATTAAAAAATAAGGTTCTTTTTGGATTTTAATGTATTCACATTGATAGGGAATGCGGTAAGAACTTGTTCTATTTCCTTTAGTTCCTTCGATAATTTGTTTGCATCAACCGGAATGGCTCCTTTTACCATAAGCATAAAATCTGAATTTCGTTCCTCAGGAATCAAAAAGCCCTGCCCATTTCTGTTGCAAATAAGAATGTATTCATTCTTGTCGACCTCATCATAATACGAAAATAGGGAGTGTTTGCTCGGCTCTTCATTTCCCGGGCCAACCATTTCCAAGTCGTCCTTTTGCTTTTCGAGTTCAAAGCCAAGTCGCCGGTTGATGGACCAACACACGCGATAATCTTTTGCGTGGCAGCTGATTCCTATTAAAGTAAAACCAAAATCATATTCTTCCTGGAGCGTGTATTTCATTCGTTCAATTTCCTATTCCAAGCAAAGTTTAGGTAAAGATATCTTTTGAGTTATATAATGCCCTAATCAGAGGTCAAGATAATGAAACATTGACAGCAATGAGATGCAATTGTTCTGATGTAACACTGAAAATAAGAAAGGCGCCCTCTAGAAGGGCGCCTTTTGGATTAAAGAATGAACTAACATAGATGAAATTAGTTCTTCGCTACTGAACAATTACTTTCACTGTTCTTTGGGATTCTTTGGTGGATAACTTTAAATAGTATAATCCTCCATTTAGGTCCTTTAAATCAAAGTTCACAGAGCTTGTTCCTGCTGAAATAATGCTCGTTTGAACTACTTTACCAATTGGATCAAAAAGTTCTACATTGGTTTTAACAGGGACATAACCTACGACATTTAAGTTAGACCTTGTTGGGTTTGGAAACACCTTCAGATCTTTAAGATCAAATGTTGCTAAATTCGTACAAGCATCCACGACAATTTCAATGTCATCAGAATTAACACAGTCATTTGCGTCGGTAGTAGTAACTGAAACAATGTGCGACCCTATTCCCAGGTTAGTTCCGGATATCGATTCAGTTTGACCACTACCACCTGTAGACCAACTATAGGTTAAGAATCCAGGCCCTGCATCTAAAACAATATTGTTAGATTCACATATTGTGCTGTCCTCGCCCAGGTCAATCGGTTGAATAGTAAAGTTCGAGATAACAACAGTATCCGTAGCAACACACCCAATAGCTGTTTGCGCCTCTACAAAAATATTTCCTGAAATATTAGTCGTAATTTGTTGTGTTGTATCTGAAGTGCTCCAGTTGAATAGAACAAATCCAGACCCTGCATCAAGGTTGACGTTTTCATTCGGACAAACTGTAGTGTCTGGCCCTAAACCAACTTCACAATATGGGGTTTCATAGTTCAAGCCAAAAGGTAGGCCATAGACGTAGATTTTAGTTTGTTTCCCTGTAAACATAATGTCTGCGTCTTCATTTGGAGCATCAATACCATAATCATTGTCGTTGACTATTGCTATTGTGTTGTTGTCAATAATGGTAATTCCTTCTGGTTTATCATGACTAAAATCCCATCCATTTTCCAGCAAATCCAACACATGTTCTTTAGCAACCGTATTAATTCCAACTGCCGCAAGTGAAATAGAGTCTCCAAGTTCTTCAAGACTTTGCCCTCCAAAATCTTCTACGACAATAGGTGTTGCATTAGCTAAATTTATCTTAAACACATCCTTGTAATTCCACCCTCTTCTCTCTGCATGTTCTAACACCAAAAATTCATCATTATTCAGCGCGACCAAGTCGCCAATTTTCCAGTCCTTATTCCGAATTTCGCCAATTGGATCCTGATGCTCGTAAGCATACATTTGCTGAATTCCAGTATTCGGATCAATTTCCAAAATACGGTGTATTCGAGAGCTATCACTAGCTGAACTGGATGGATTGTAAATCGGACTTTGAAGGATCGCATATATTTTTCCATTCGGCGTATACGTTACACCTTCAAATCCACGATTAGGCCTTCTTTTTCCTATCATACTGTCTATTGCCACGTCTTCCGGTTGAGCCGGAAAAGGAGAATATCGTTCAATGGCTCTGAAATTTTCGTCCAATCGCCAAACGCTAGCTCCATACTCATCACAAATCCAATAATTGCCGTTATTATCTTCCACTATTCCCTCGGAATCCACTCCCCAAACGTCAGGTGCTACAATCGTACCCAAAGTGTCGGACCAAGCCTGCTCCCCGGTCGAACCAAAACCTAATGGTAAAGGAATACCAGAAGCTGAAGTTCCATCAGGCCGTTTTAATTCCGTGGTGTTGTTAACTACAATTTCACCTGCAACCAACGAAACATCCATAATCTTCGGAGCGTAGGAAGGGAAAGGGAAAAATTTCGTTTTCTGACCCATCGCCAGAGGGTGTGCATCTGCGGTTACATTGGGCCCTCGATCGGTAATTAAAAGGTATTCATTACTTGAACCGTGTTTGAAGTGCATACCTGAAATACCTCCTTCATATATGGTGTCTCCATATGTTCCAATAATAACCGGATTTGTCAAGTTATAATCCTCCAATGTTACATCTCCATTTATGGTGTTATTTATGTCGATCTGATAAATTGTAATTGTGCCGCTTACTTCATTAGATACCACTAAGAGGTCTCTTTTAATCGGATTATTCGTTTTCGGAATAAAAATTAATCCTTCAGGTGCAAGGTCGAAAGCAGCAGAATCCGTTTCAAGTTGAGTAAAGTCTCGGTTGTTTAAATACTGAATAAAACTGACGGCATTCGGATCTGAGATGTCATATACCATTATTCCCCCGACTCTTTCCAAGCCAATAAATGCATATTTCCTGTTATTGATCTCTGCAATTACTAGTCCCTCCGGCTCAGGGCCTTTGTCGTCACTTCGATTCTTAAAGCTGTTGTTGTCATCATTGGTAGAATTGAAATATGCTGGAATTTCCTGATACGTAATTTGTTCAAAATCATCTCCGCTATCATATACTAGGTTTCCATTATTATCCCAAATGCTAAATGATCGTGCGCCATATGAGTAAATTTCTTCAAACTCTCCATCATAATCGATGTCTCCCATCGACAGAGTTGTTTTAAGTCTTCCTAGTTCATCCGATAGTTGAAGCGTAGCATAATTCGGGAAAAAAATTGAATCTAGTATGAGGTCCTTAACTCGATCCTCTTCACTATATCCGCCATAATCGCGGCTATCTCCTTCATTCGCAGTAACAAAATAGTTCATTCCACCTACTGAATAACAATTTAAGGCGTCAGGCAAGTATAATCCTTTCACAGGCCAAGTGGTAATATTCACAGTTGCAGCTGTATTACTCACGTCCATACCGTTACCTAATACACTATGGTCTTTGAAGCCAAATCCTTTGATTTGTTCAACTTTTCCCGTTACTAAATTCACTTTTGCATATGAGTTGTTCTCTTGGAGAACAACAATAGCGTGAGTAGAGGCATCGTTAACACAAATGTATTCCGGCTCTATATCTTGAGAAACCGTTGCTAAATCATTATTTCCGAAAATTCTAGTAGACTCATCTAAAAAAGACAGCTTAATGTCATCAAACCCTGCGTAATCTGATGCTCCATTTTGTTTGGCCATAAGTCTTATTCTGACGTAATTCGCTGATGCAGGTATGGTAATTGAAATGGTGGACCATGTGGTGTCTTTGTTCAAATCCACATAGTTTAGCATTTCCCACACACTCCCATTATCAAATGCGACTACATACCCTATTGAGTCTGTAGATTCAAATCCAACAGAATAATACTTAAACGACAACGTTGCTTCAGGTTTTAGGGACAGGTCGACGGCGTCAAAGTCTAACGTGTGCCAAAAATTTCCACCACCATTTGTATTATCTAAATCTTGCATCCCCCAAAATACTGAACCATTTGTCGGGTTATTGATGTTTCCGGAAAACGAAGAGACAGTGCTCCAAACATCTTCACTTCCTGACACAAGAGAATCTCCATGTGTATTATAAACTGCCGGGCTCGCTGTGTAATTCCAATTGTCAATCAATCCTAATTCAAAGCTCTGTCTGTAACTTTCAAAATCCGAAAATTCTGTAGTTATGACATTTGAAGCCGAAAGCCCTGCGACTCCCGATGATATGTCTATAATTGAAACCGACCCTTTGGGGTCCACGGTATAATCATCTGAGGGCTCCCCTTCATTCGCAACGACCAATTTACTATGGTCCGGAGATATCGTGATCATGTCTGGCAGTGGTCCTACAGTGACTTGGTTGATGTAGTTACCATCAGTGTCAAAAAATACGATTTCACCGTCCAATTGTTTGTTTGTGTTTTCAACTGCTACGGCTACAAAACCACTCCAAACTACAACGCTATTCACGCCGCCTCCGAAAGAAGAAATGTCGATATTCCCGAATAGTGTCATATTAAACGGATCCGACACATCAAGTATTCCTATTTCATTGGTGGAGGCATTTGTAAAGAAAAGTCTTTGTGTCGTTTCATCATATGCAGTAATCTCTGCCGCCCCATCATCAAAAACATTGGTATGATAAGATGAGAGTTTCTTTAATTGAATAGGTGTTTGCGGTGCTTGGGCCCAATTTAATAATGGACACACTAGTAAAATTGCGAGGTGTAAGTGTTTAATCATAATGCTCTTTTTTGTTCACATCAAAACTAAACTGCTCTTATTATCTCAAAAACAACCTAATCTTACTACTGAATTATTCTACATGTATACTTTAGTTATTCTGGTTTTAGTGAATTCTTAACCAAGTATAAAGATGAATTAACACTAAATTGCGTATTACACGCAAGTACTACTTCAGGTTCTCAAAAGTGTGCTTAGCTGCTCGCTTTTCCGCCTCTTTCTTAGAATTTCCAACGGCTTCTGATCTCAACTCTCCGTTAATGAATAATTTAGCGAGGTATTTTTTTTGATCTCCATTTACCTCCTGTAGCTTATACTCAATTCTGGCATCGTTTTTCTGCGCCCAAATTAACAGCTGGCTTTTATAATCCGTATCCGTATTCTCCAATTGGTTTAAATCAATCGCGCTTTGCAAAACCTTTTTGTACAGGATTGCTTTTGTCTTTTCGTATCCAAAATCTCGATACATTGCTCCTACTAGGGCTTCAAGAACATTGCCCTCCAAGGATTTATACTGATTATTACCCTTGAAATAACGAACATGCTGAAGTACGTTTAATTTTTTTCCTAATTCATTTAGGCTTTCCCGACTTACGATCCTAGACCTCATCTTCGTCAGGAACCCTTCATCTTCATTCGGGTAGGTTTCAAAAAGAAATTCCGCAACTATTGTATCAATAACTGAGTCGCCAAGGAACTCCAGTCTCTCATTGTTTTTTAGATTTTGGTCGAACGATTTATGAGTAAGTGCTTCCTTGTAAAGCGCAACATTTATCGGAGTAACTCCAAAATTTAAGAACATGTACTTGGAAATGGGGTCCTTCGGCTTTTTACTAAATAACCCCAATAGACTACCTTACTTTTGAGAAAATTATGGACGTATTGTGCCCTCCAAAGCCAAATGTGTTGCTTAAGGCCGCTCTTACCTCTCTTTTCTGAGCCTTATGAAACGTGAAGTTAAGTCCATAATCTATTTCTGGGTCTTCTGTTTCAAAATTTATGGTCGGAGGAACGATGTCATTTTCCACTGCTTTGATGCATGCAATAGCCTCAATAGCTCCAGCTGCTCCAAGCAGATGGCCGGTCATTGATTTCGTAGAGCCGATGTTTAGCTTGTAAGCATCCTCTCCAAAGATGGATTTAATCGCCTTTGTCTCAGCGATGTCCCCTAGCGGAGTTGATGTTCCGTGAACGTTAATGTAGTCTATTTCTGAAGTTGAAAGTCCAGCTTCTTCCAGCGCAAATTTCATCACATTTGCTGCACCAATACCTTCCGGATGCGGTGCCGTTATGTGATGGGCATCTGCTGTCAACCCTCCACCCAAGACCTCCGCGTAAATCTTCGCTCCTCTGGCCTTAGCGTGCTCATATTCTTCCATTATCACCGCGCCAGCACCTTCCCCAAGAACAAATCCATCCCGATCCTTGTCAAATGGCCTAGAGGCTGTTTTTGGATTTTCATTGTTTGTTGAAAGGGCTTTTAGCGCATTGAAACCGCCCATCCCCGCTTCATTTACACCGGCTTCAGAACCACCTGAAACGACAACGTCTGCCTTCCCTAAACGAATGTAGTTGAAGGCGTCTATCATCGCATTCGATGCTGATGCACATGCTGATACTGTGACAAAATTCGGACCTCTAAAACCATATTTTATGGAAATGTGCCCTGCCACAATATCGACAATCATTTTTGGAATGAAAAAGGGGTTGAACCTAGGGGTGCCATCGCCTTGATTGAACGCAAAACATTCTTCCTGAAATGTCTTAAGTCCTCCAATCCCTGAACCCCAAATTACCCCTGCCTTGTCCAAGTTTAATGCATCCACATTCAGTCCGGAATCGTTCATTGCTTCAGTCGCAGCAACCATGGCATACTGGCTGAATTGATCCAGTTTTCTTGCTTCCTTCCTGTCTATGTGATCAAGAACGTCAAAGTTCTTAACCTCGCATGCAAATTGGGTTTTGAATTTGGAGGCGTCAAAATGAGTAATCGGAGCTGCGCCACTAACACCATTTAATAAGGAAGTCCAATACTCATCTATTGTATTTCCAATTGGTGTTAGCGCACCGAGACCTGTTATTACAACTCTCTTTAACTCCATCTAATCCCTTAAATAATGTGTTGTCAGCTTGCGTTATCTTCGATGTATTTAACTGCATCTCCAACTGTGGCAATCTTTTCTGCCTGATCATCGGGAATAGCAATGTTAAATTCTTTTTCAAACTCCATAATAAGCTCTACAGTATCCAAAGAATCTGCTCCCAAATCATTCGTGAAACTTGCCTCTGCTGTTACTTCACTCTCGTCTACACCTAGTTTATCAACGATAATTGCAACAACTCTTGAATTTACGTCTGACATAATCTTTTTTTTATTGGTTAATTCAGGCAACAAATAAACTACTTATGCGAAACAAAACAAAATTTATTCATAATAAACGACCACCTCGCCGAGTGTCTTTCTTTTGATGTTCGGCACTTGGGCATCCTCAGCGGGATATCCAATAGGCATTAATAAAAAGGCTCTTTCGTTCTCGGGCCGGCTCAGTGCCTTGGTTAAAAAATTCATTGGACTTGGCGTGTGGGTCACTGTGCAAAGCCCCGCATTGTGAATCGCCGCTATCAATAACCCACAAGCTAAACCTACAGATTCATTCACATAATAATTGCTGTGTTTTGTAGCGTCCTCATCCATGTCGTATACTTTTTTCATTACCACAATAATATATGGCGCCGTATCAATAAACTCCTTCTCCCAATTTGTTCCTATTGGAACTAGGTCTTCAAGCCATTCATCGCTCATTCTTCTGGCGTAGCTTTCTTTTTCTTCTGCTTCTGCCAATTTTCTAACCTTATTTTTTAGGTCCTCATTCGAGATCACACAAAAGGTCCAAGGCTGCTTGTTCGCACCAGACGGAGCCGTTGATGCCGCCCTGATGATGTTTTCTACTACACTCTTTGGGACTTTGCGGTTTGAAAAGTGTCGAACTGACCTTCGGCTGTTCATGAATTCATAAAATGAATTGCTTCTGTCTATCATGTCGTCAACAGGGTATTCAACATGCTCATAAGGTATAAATGCCTCCTTTTTGTCCATAAGTGCAAATTATAGGTTATTTACGCACAAGTTGGCAATAAATTTGACTTTTTGTTGATGCGTGGGTGAATTGAACTAATTTTGTAATTCAATGGTAAAACGGATAGTAATATTTGCTTCGGGTTCCGGTTCAAATGCTGCAAATATCATTCAGCATTTTGAGTCCAATGATCAGGTTCAAGTTGTTGGGATCTGCTGCAATAATTCAAATGCCGGGGTGCTGAATATTGCTGCTCGCAATGGGGTGGCCTCACATGTTTTCAATAAGTCAGAGCTGGAAACAACGGATGTTGTTGATGAAATTCTAATCAAAGCCTCTCCAGACCTTATTGTTCTTGCCGGATTTCTGCTGAAATTCCCTAATCGTTTGGTGCACAGGTATGATGGTCAGGTCATTAACTTACATCCTTCACTACTGCCCAAATTCGGCGGGAAGGGTATGTATGGGACGCATGTCCACAAGGCTGTTTTGCAGGCCGGCGAGCTTGAATCAGGCATCACCGTTCACTTCGTGAATGACGAATATGATGACGGTGCAATAATTGCTCAGTTTTCATGTGAATTGGTAGATGAAGAAACCCCTGCAAGTTTGCAATTGAAGATCAAAGCCCTTGAAGAGATGCATTTTCCAACAACCGTTGAAAAAGTTTTATTTAAAGAGTTCGCACATTAGTTATGTTACAAATTGGAGGTATTGGTTTTGACTTGAAAAGCATTGGTGTTGCAACAATGGTTCTGTTCGCAGTGATAGACATTGTGGGGTCGATCCCTATAATTATCAGAATCAAGGAAATGGCTGGAGGAAAGATCTTTCCCGTTAGAACTACACTTGTCGCATTGTTCATTATGGTGTTGTTTTTATTTCTGGGTGAATCTATTTTGGGGGTTATTGGTCTTGATGTTCAGTCGTTTGCTGTTGCCGGATCATTCGTGTTATTTTTTATGTCTTTGGAAATGATTTTAGGGGTTTCTATATTCAAAACAGATGGGGGCGAAGCGTCTCCAAAAGTGGCTTCAGTCGTTCCTTTGGCGTTCCCAATTATTGCCGGTGCCGGGTCCATGACTTCTCTCGTATCATTGCGGGCAGAATATGCCATTCAAGACATCCTGGTTGCAGTTATTGTCAATATGGTCTTCGTATTAATCGTGCTACTGCTTACCAAAAAGATTGAAAAATTGTTAGGGGCCGGTGGTATAGCAATCATCAAAAAGGTTTTTGGAATTATTCTGCTTGCTATAGCGGTAAAACTCTTCACGGAAAACCTGCATTACATGCTTTCTGTGCTTGAGGGAAATGATGGGGGTTAGACAATGGCTAAGAAAAAATACTACGTTGTTTGGGAAGGGAATGTGCCAGGCGTGTATTCAAGCTGGCCAGAAGCTCAGAGACAAGTTAAGGGTTTCAAAAATGCCCGTTTCAAATCTTTTGGTTCAAAAATAGAGGCGGATATCGCTTTTAAAAATCCTGAAAAATTTCAGGGGGAGAGTAAAAATAAGAAAGGGTATCATTACGTCGTTTGGGCGGGTCATTCTCCCGGAATATACAGCGACTGGGAAGAGGCTAGAAAGCAGCTGACCGGATTCAAAGGGTCAAAATATAAAACCTTTGGAAGTTTGCAGCTGGCTAAAAAAGCTTTTGAAGAAGGCCCGGAAAATTATCAGGGCAGCTATAAAAAAACCCGGAACCTATCGGAAGAGGAGCTAAGCAAGATCGGAAGCCCGATTGAAATGAGTCTTTCCGTTGACGCCGCTTGTAATGGAAAAGGCGATATGGAATATCAGGGTGTCTGGACCTTTAATAAGGAAAATGTGTTGTTTCGTATGGGGCCATTTAAGAAAGGCTCTAACAATATTGGTGAATTTTTGGCTCTTGTTCATGCCCTCGCTCACCTGAAAAATGAGCGCGACGAAAAACTGCACATAATGCCCATCTATTCTGACTCAAGAATTGCGATGGGGTGGGTAAAGGCAAAGCGGTGCCGAACTAAGAAATCCCCAAGCCCTGAGCTAAAGCAGCTGATACAGAGAGCTGAGAAATGGCTTGAAAACAACACGTTTCAAAATCAAATCCTTAAGTGGGAAACAAAAGCGTGGGGAGAGATTCCTGCTGATTTCGGAAGGAAGTAAGATCCCTTTCAGACTCAAAAATATTTGAGTCTAATAGTTGATGTATTGAAGCACATTGGCATCGGTCTCATCAGCTTTGATCTGTTCGATTAGTTCCTTTAGTTGTTTTGATTTTTCCTCTGCGCCTTCCTGAGCCTGCTTCGAAAGAGAAGCGCTGGCTACTTGTCCCTCCTTCATGTGGTTGTCGTAGTTCGTTTTGTGTTCTTCGGCAATTCCAACATACACTTCAGAAGCATTTTTCAGTAGCTGATATCCTGAAAGTTTAAGAAACCACGGTGAACCGTTTCTGGCAACATCCTCAAATGTCTCAATGCCTTTTTCCAATTCGGTTTCATCTTGTCTCATCAAGTAGTTATTGTACAGCTGGAGCATACCATACTTGCTGAATCCGCTGCTCTGCTTGAGTTTTAGCTGAAAATACTCGTGCTTTTCTTTGCCTGCATATTTGGCATATATCCGAGAAATGGCACTTGATACTGCACCCCTTTCATTTTCATACTTCTCTGCAATCTTTAGTGCTCTGTCCTTATCAACCTCAGCTAACCCATCAATGGCTTCGGCCATAACATTGTACGAAGAGTCGTCCAGCGCTTTTTCATAGACTTTAATCAGGTCCGGATCACCTTCCCAATACTTTTTCAGGCTTTTTAGTGCTCCTTTTCTAACCTGTGGGTGTTCATCATTGGTTAGGTCCAAAATTCTTTCTTTTAGTTGAGATTTATCGGCTCGAATTGCTCTTTTCCCTTTCTTCAGCGCCAGCAACCTAACGTGCCAGAAGGGGTGGTCCATAGCACGCACCAACGCCTGAATCGCTTCTGTGCCATTTTCTTTTTCAAGTCTGTCCAATGCTTCTTTTTTATCCAAGTACAATGGCGCATGATCCAGCTGATAGATCCATTGGTCTATAGGCTTGGACTCCTTTTTTTCACACAGCAACACCTTGTCTGCATCGATGTTAACTAATTGGGGTGCTGAGGCAAGTTTGAAATTAAATGTATCTCTTACCCGCTCTAGCCACACCTGCTTTCTTTCTGTTTTGCCGCCCTCATAAATATCAATCTGGATCGGTAGTTTATATAAGGGTGATGTTTCTAGGCTTTGGCTTTGGTGGAGGTAAACTGAAAGTTCCTTCGTACTATCGTTGAAACGCTGACTGAAGTTCAGCACGGGGTGGCCTCCATCCAGGAACCACTGATTAAAAAACCAATTCAGATCCTCTCCGGTTATTTCCTCAAAAGCCAACCTCAAGTCGTGAATTTCTGCCGATCCAAAGGCGTTGTCGGTTAAGTATTTATTTAAGGATTTGAAAAATGCATCGTCGCCTAAATAGCTGCGCAGCATGTGCAATATTCTACCCCCCTTGTTGTATGAAACAAGGTCGAACATGTCGTCTTTGTTGGTGTAGTCGAAACGTATTACGTCTTTTGGCCCCTGCTGCTGGGATGAAAGAATGTAGCTTTCCATTTCGTTGTGCGCATTTTTATCCGCTTCCATCCTCCCGTACTCGTATTCATCCCATAAAAACTGGCTATAGTTCGCGAAAGATTCATTAAGCGGCAAATTTGACCATGACTCGCAGGTTACCAGGTCTCCAAACCAATGATGGAATAGCTCATGAGCAATAATGGACTCATTTCCTCCATCTATCATTTCCCTCTTTGTCTGATGCAAAAAGTCACCATGAATTACTGCGGTAGTGTTTTCCATTGCGCCGGAAACGTAGTCTTCTACAACTACCTGGTGGTATTTGCTCCATGGATATTCGAACTCAAGGAGGTTGGAAAAATACTCGATCATTCTGGGTGTTTTGCCAAAGATTGCCTTAGCGTGCTCTTCGTATTCCTTTCCTACATAGTAATTTACTGCTACTTTTCTTCCGTCCTTTCGGGTCCAGTAATCTTTTACAATTGCGAAATCCCCGATGGCCATCATAAAGAGATAGGGCGCATGTGGCTTTTCCATCTTCCAGTAGTCTGTTCGGGTGCCGTCCTCGTTGGGTGTAGAATAGATCAATAATCCATTTGAAAGTGTTTTGAATTGTTCGTCCACTGTAATGTAAATTTCTTGAGTTGTTCTTTCATTTGGTGAGTCAATTGTTGGAAACCAACATGAATTCGATTCCGTTTCTCCTTGGGTCCATATCTGAATTGGTTTATTTCGGTCTGACCCTTCCGGGTTAATGAAATACAGTCCTTTAGCATCAGAGATTGCAACGCCTCCTTTTTCCTTGACTTTTTCAGGGTTGGCAATGTACTTTATGCGAATCTTGTACTGCTCATGCCTTGTGTATTTTTTGTCTAATTGAATGTGTAGTTTTCTGCCGTCTGCGATAAAGTTCAGCTCCTTTACCGGATTATCCTTGTTCATCAGAGCTATACTTTTAATGTCCAGTTCTTTTGCGTCCAAAACGAGAGAGTCCATCGCGTTGAAGTATGGTTTTAATGTAAGATCAGCTAATCCAACTAATTGTTTTGATTTCCATAAAAAGCTTACCTCCAGCTTCGTGTGCAACAAATCATTCTCTCTTTTTCGGGAGGGATTATAAACTGGTCTTGTGCTTTGAGCGGACCTTTCGTCTTCTACCAATTGTTCAATCAGATTGATTGGGTCTTCAGCTCCATTCTCCTTAGAGCTTTTTTCTTTGGAAACATTTTTAACGGTGCAGGCGGTAATGACAAAAACTAAAATTAACGTAATTGAGATTTGTTTCATTGCTTTGGATTTGGTAGTGACAAAGTTGTAAAAATACATCTTGCCATTTTCTAAATTGTTATGTACGGTAGATTCACTAATTTAGTCGGGTAAATCTATATTATTTAGCGTTGTATAAAGTAGCTGTTAACGACAATTTTAGGTCTGAATTATCACCGTCAAGCGACAAGATAGAATTGATGGATGTTCTATCAGAGAATGAGGAGGCATTCAGTGTTATCTATAAGAATAAAAACTATGCTATTCGTGTGTTAAAATTCAGTCCGGGAGATAAATCAATACATCTGCTGATTAACGGCAATAAATACAAGGTTGACCTGGAAGACCAATACGATGCCCTTCTAAAGTCAATGGGTATTGGTTCTTCTGGTGCAAAGAAGATGAAATCCTTAAAGGCTCCTATGCCCGGGCTTGTGCTTGACGTGTTGATCAAGGTCGGCGATTCAATCCAAAAAGACACCCCTTTAGTTGTTTTGGAAGCCATGAAGATGGAAAATGTGATTAAATCGACCGGAGAGGCAAAGGTTAAAGGAATAGAAGTTTCAAAAGGTGCTGCAGTAGAAAAAAACCAAATCTTAATTCATTTTGAGTAAACCAATGAGAAAAAAGAAGTCTTTATGCTCCATGCTGATTGCAGGTAGCGCATTGTGTATTATCCTGACTGCTTGTGGGGGTGAACCTATAGAAGAAAACGATGTTACAATCAAAACAATTGAAGTAGAAGGGGAAGAAGAAAAAGCATGGCAATACGACCACAGCTCCACGAAAGTCATTTGGACTGGATACAAATTAGCTTCAAAAGCAGGAGTTGAAGGGCGATTTGACAGTATCGTCGTAAATGGGTTTACACCCGGACCGAATGCGGCCGAATGCATAACCGGTGTAAAATACGAGTTGTTTACTACTTCCACTGAAACCGCAGACACTTCGCGGAACAGAAAGATCATTACCCGCTTTTTCGGGGAAATGATTGAAGGTGCTAAAATTACCGGTGAAATAAAAAGTATTGATCCTGCGGCGGGGTCTGGAGTAGTTTCAGTGAACATGAATGGTGTCGAGAGAACACTGGATGTGACCTATGAAATGGACGAAGACAATGTGGTTAAGCTTGTTGGCACAATAGACATCCCTGCCTGGAACGCTCAATCCGCTCTGGATTCGTTGAATAAGGTATGCTACGAAAAGCACGAAGGCATTACCTGGCCGGATGCCGAAGTAAAAATCTATACCCGACTTAAAAAATAATTTCCTTTTTGGAAAGTATTACTGCCCTTTGTTAAACGGCAGCAAAATCCATGTTGAACGTTGCGAGCTTTATAAACTCGGCAACTCTGGCTTCGATTTCGTCAGGAGTTAAAGACTCTAGTTTTTCAGTTCCAAACCTTTCTACTGTGAAAGAAGCTAGTGCGCTGCCGTAGATAATTGCTCGCTTCATGTTTTCAAAAGAGACGTCATCCGTTTTTGCTAAATAGCCGATAAATCCGCCAGCAAAAGTGTCTCCTGCGCCTGTTGGATCAACTACCTCTGCTAATGGCAATGCAGGTGCAAAAAACATGTCCTCACCGTGAAACAAGAGTGCTCCATGCTCACCTTTTTTGATGATCAAATATTTCGGCCCCATTTGACGTATTACCTCTGCCGCTTTAACCAAAGAATACTCTCCGGAAAGCTGTCTCGCCTCCTCATCGTTGATGGTTAGAACATCCACTTTTTTTAGCACCTTTTTCAGGTCGTCCATAGCGATGTCCATCCAGAAGTTCATGGTGTCCAGTACCACTAACTTTGGCCTAACGCTGAGTCTTTCCAGTACCTGTAGCTGAACGACAGGAGCAAGGTTTCCCAACATTAAATAGGAGGTGTCGTCTTTGTAAGAGTCTGGAATGATGGGGTCAAAAGACTCCAAGACATTGAGCTCAGTAACAAGAGTGTCTCTGCTGTTCATGTCCGTGTGGTATTTCCCCGACCAGAAGAAGGACTTCTCATCTTCTTTAATTTGAAGGCCATCTAGGTCAACGCCTCTGGATTGAAGGTCGTTCAGCCTATCTTTTGGAAAGTCTCCACCAACTACGGAAACCACTCTGGATCTCGCTACAAAATACGATGCTGCCAGCGAAATGTATGTGCAAGCCCCCCCTACTATTTTATCTGTTTTTCCAAATGGTGTTTCAATGGCATCAAACGCCAAAGTCCCTATACTCAGTAAGCTCATGTCTTTTTTCAATTAAATTTTGGCGTAAAGATAATTGTATAATTGGGATTTATAATTTAATATTGCCGTCCGTTTGGCAGAGCATTAGTTTTGCTTTTCGAAACGCTTCTTTAGCTCAGTTGGTTAGAGCATCTGACTGTTAATCAGAGGGTCCTTGGTTCGAGCCCAAGAAGAAGCGCAGAAAGCCTTGGTCAATGATCAAGGCTTTTTTGTGTCCTGAACCCAACATTAAATGGGTATGAATTCAAATTGCATGGAGGTTAGGTCTTCAAATTCTCTTCCTGCCTCTTCTATGTCCTCGTCCATTTCATCATACGCCCACTCAATTTTTAAGCGAATATTTTCGCTGCTACTGTCAATTTCATTGATTTTAAGCAATAGGTCCATGATGTACTTTGCTGAGGATGAATTAAAATACTCAAAATGAAAGCGAACAGTGTGGTCTTCAGAATTTCCAAATTTTTGGGTACGGTAATACAATTGCCCACCCCAGTCTTCGATCCATTTCATGATCGGCTCATAAAAATCAGACACATGTTCGGGCCTACTCTCCCCCTTCAAGAAATACGTATTGCTTTCTAAATCCATCAGGACTTCCGGCGAGTTGTCCGTTTGTTCAATTTTTAATGCTTTCATAATTAAGTCTTATAGTCTAACTCCTAAAATTAATACGTCGTCTATTTGTTCTCTTCCGCTCTTCCAATTGTCAAAAGTTACTGAAAATTTGTCCTTTTGCTCATTCATGGTTTTAGTTGAATTGTCTCTCAACATTTCCCTAAACCTCTTTGGATAAAACTTCTTCCCGTCATTGCCTCCTTTTTGGTCGTAGAACCCATCTGAAAAAAGATAGACGGCATCTCCTTCTTTGCATGCAATTTCTTCACTGTTAAAATTCTCATGTCCTAGTTGCTGTCCTATGTGAGTTTTACTTCCTTTTATTTCAATTATTTCATCGTTTGAAATTCTAATCATGGAGTTTCTTGATCCGGCAAATAAAACCTTCTTTCTCGTGACGTCCACATTGACGATTACAATGTCTAGCCCATCTTTAATGGATACAGATTTGTTCTTTTTTATGTCGCCATTGCTAGGCTTTAATAAGTTGTACAGGTCATCGTTTAGGTGTTGCAATATTTCTGATGGTCCTTTGACTCCTTGATGCTTCACTATTTTCTCCAAGCTACTTATCGCCAAAACTGACATAAATGCCCCTGGAACGCCATGGCCTGTGCAATCAGCCACGGCAATTATACAATTATCAGAGTCTAGGAAACACCATGAAAAATCACCCGAAACAATGTCTCTCGGTTGGTTGTAAATGAAATGTTCATCAAATCTGTCTGAAAGTAATTCGTTACTGACCAGTAATGCATTCTGAATTTTTCTGGCATAAGAAATGCTATCCAAAATGTTCTTGTTTTTTTTATCCAGCTCAACATTCTGTTCTGCGATCTGCTCGTTTTTTTGTTTCAGCTTGCGATTGTTTCTTACATACATTAGCACGAGTGCCAGCATCAAAATAGAAACCGAACCTATCGCGATTAGCCAGGCTCTAAAGCTATCGGCTTCTGCTTTTTCTTGTTTAAGCTCTGCTTCTTTCTTGGCAATTGTCAGATTCTTTTTGTCTATCGCATTTTGTTGAGCCTCGGCCTGTCGCTCATTAAGAATAAGCTGACTTTGCTGATTCAATAGTTTAAGCTCTTTAACTTGGTTCTCAACGCTTAAATTTTCGATTTCTTTTAATGATTTGACATTCGCTTGTTCTATGTTTTCAATGTATTTTTCGTTTTTTTCCTTGACGTCCTGATCAAAGCCGGTTAGCTGTTCGTTTTTGTTGGACTTGTTCTGTTCGATGTCCTTGATCGTCGATTTTATTTGCCCCTCCACAACCTCCATCTTTGATTCTTTTGCAATTTTCAATGCTTTGTTCAACCTTGATAAAGCTGACTCATAATCTCCATAGTTTGCATAAACTCTTCCTTGGTTGAGAAGTGTATTCGCATAGCTTTGCGGCTCATCCAATTCTTTATAAAGCTCGCTTGCCTTTTCATAGCTGGAAATTGACTCCTTCAGTTTTCCGGCTTTAAAGTAGTTGTATCCTATCCGAGAGTGGATTGACGCTATAGCTTTGGCATTGTTTCCTGATGATGTTATTGCGCTTTCATAGCTTGCTATTGATCTTGTGTGGTTGCCAAGCTCTGAGAAGCAAAACCCCAAGGACTCATATGCGTAGGAAGTTAGCTCAGGCTCTTGCTGGGATTCAGATATTCGAACTGCCGAATTATAAAAAGATATTGCTCGTTTAAAGTTCTTGGATTTTTTACTGGCATTTCCTCCGTTGATCTGGCCTCTCAGTTCCTGTTTTGCATCTTGTTGATGTTTCGCATGGATAATTGCCTGATTCGCATGAATTACTGCGTTTTGGTATTCTTTTTTCGAAAAATATAGCTCCGATATCGTGTTCTCGATGTTTGCTTTTTTTCTTTCGTCAGCACTTGAAAGCTCTGATTTGAGCGATGCAATATCTTGAGCGCAAATGTGATGCGCAAAAAACAACAATATGATTGTTCCGAAGACTCTCATTTATTTAACCTTCAGACGCACTTCAAGTAGAAAGAACTTTTTATTCTCATCCACATCCTGAAAAGTATAGTCTAAATTTCCTTCGCTATTGATCGCTATTTGTAGCATTCCAAGACCTGCTCCTCCCTTATTAGACACCTCCCCACCAATTAATTGTTTTTGATAGGCAGACTTGATTTCTTCCTGGGACTGGTTTTTGATCAGTTGTAGTCTGTTCTCCAACTCATTAATATTCTCTGTTTTTACCATGTTTCCACTATGGATTATAATGTGATCATCCCTTTTTGACACATTCAAAATTCCAAACCGGTCGCCATAAACTACATCTTCTGTGGTGTGTCTGGTGATGTTTTCTATACATTCAACAAAGCTGGAATACACTTTTTTGAAAATGAGTCTCTCCATACTGTCCGAATCCAGATTTTCCTTAAATGTGTTGATCAGGTGGTTCGAGATTTTGAATGACACATTCCCGAAGTAACACATTAAGATTTCGTGATCCTTCAAGTCTTCAAAGAGGGAATAAACATACCTGGGAGATAATGAAGTCATGTGAAGTGCAAGCTTTTCTTGGTCCTAGGTTTGAAATCTACAAAGATTTGTGCAATTCTAGGATATGACGCTTGGTTTTTCAAAATCGCAGTGAAGTTGTCCAAGCATTTTAATTTGTTGATCTTTTGCTCAGCGCTCAATCTGGCTAGTTATTCCGTTTGTAACGTGTATGCCGTTGATTGGGGAGCACAATCTTTTACTATATTTAGGCTTTCCTCGATCAAGTAAAGCTTGTAGTGTAGGATTAATATTTACCTTTGTTGCACCAAAATTATTTGTAAATGAGTCTTAAAAGTTTATTAGTCCCTGTTGACTTTAGTGATGTGTCAAGAGTCGCCATGGAGCACGCCGCAAAACTTGCGGAAACCATCGATGCTTCCGTAGTGTTGTTGAACGTTGTTGGAAGTGCTGAAGAAGTGAATCCGGCGAAATTAAAATTGGCTGAGGAGGTCAAGATTATTGCAAACTCAAATTCAAACATTGATGTTCGAGTAGCTGTAAGAATCGGAAACATTTTTGAGGACATTGCTGAGACTGCAGCTGAAGAAAGTGCCGTTTTGATCATTATGGGCACTCATGGAGCAAAAGGATGGCAAAAGCTTACGGGTAGTCATGCGCTGAAAGTAATAACCAGCTCAAAAGTTCCTTTCATCGTTGTGCAAAAGAAGGGGATCAAGAATACCGGGTATGATGACATTGTTGTGCCTATGGATCTTGGTGTGCACTCGAAACAAAAACTTGAGACCGTTGCAGAGATTGCGAAATATTTTGACTCACGCGTTCACGTTTTTGCTGATCGGGTAGAAAGTGAGGCTGCAAAAGTGAAAAGCAACATTATTTTTGCTCATAAATACTTGTCGGAAAGAAATGTAAAGCACGACACTAAAGTTGCTGAGAAAGCAGGAGGTTTTGATGAGCAGGTTCTAGCTTATTCGAAAGAAGTAGATGCAGACCTAATTGTAATCATGAATGAAGGCGGGGGTATGTTTGGTGGAAAGCACGAACAGGCGATGATTACCAATTCTGACGAAATCCCGGTAATGACGGTTAATGCAAAAGAATCTGGAAGAACCGGCGGGACTGTTTTTTCGCGTTGATTTTTAGCTAAAGGTCTTTTTAGGTTATTTATTAACTCGCATTAATCTGCCTAGGTTTGCGTACTTATTTGGCTTTGTTCAGCCCGTAAATTTCTCGTTAGTGAATTCGGCTAGTCTTTGTAGTTGTCCTCTTTCAGGCGCTGCTTGATTTCGTCGAGATGCTTCATCTTCTTTTCCTGTCTTAGGGAAATCGCACTTTTCGTAAAGTATTTGTGCATGGTCAGAAATTTGACTTGAATCTCATCCCACATTCGGTCTGAGTTGATTTTGCCATGCTCTCTAAGCTCTACACGCAGTGTGTCTGAAATCTCATGAAAATCATCTCTCCCTAGATAGTCCAAGTCCGCGTCGCAAATGATTTCCTCTAGTTTGGACTGCGGATTGTGCGGAATGATTGTCGCATAAATGAGTTTAAAAACCATCTCCACCTGCTCCGGAGTATATCCATATTTAGGTAAGATTTCAGCCGCCATATTTGCTCCTATAGGCTCGTTGGCATCATACTGTTCAACAAACCCGGCATCGTGATACGTTGCAGCAGACTTCAACACAAATATGTCCTCGTCCAACACTCCTTCCATGATAGCTATTCTCTCCGCCGCTTTTACCACATCATAGGTATGGTGTATCCCGTGATAATAGAGTTTAGGTGATAGTTTTTGCTTTAGAATCCGCATAATGTGTCGTTCCGCCTTTTGATAGTTGATCGAACTATAGACATGCAAGTTGACGTAATCCCAGAATCTCCGGTTTGGTGTTACTCGATCCTCATTTTCTGAAAGGTGCGGCTTAATCCCATCAACAAAGTACATATCAATGTGGCCTTTGTTTTTGGCGGGAATTTTTCCTCTGTAAGTGCAGTCGAAATAGGGTTCGATGTATTCAAAGGTTTTTCCGGATACATTTACCTTTCCCACTTCTCCACTTTGCTCCATTCTTGCTGCAACATTAACAGAATTGCCCCAGATGTCGTATGCAATCCTTTTCGTTCCAATCACGCCAGCGATGACTTCACCTGTATGAATGCCTACTCTGAGCTGCCACCCCTCCTCTTGCTTGCCTTCTTCAATGTTTTTTTGCCTTGTCGCTTTGACATAATTCTGGATCTGTAATCCTGCTATTACCGTATTTATGGGGTTTTCTCTATCTCGAAGAGGTATTCCCCCAGCCGCCATGTAGGCATCTCCAATCGTTTTGATTTTCTCAACATGATTGGATTCAACAATATTATCGAACTCCTTGAAGTAATTATCTAATATCCTCACAAGTTCCTGTGGTTTGATTGCTTCTGCATGGGATGTAAATCCAACAAAGTCTGTGAAAATAACCGATACTCTTTTGTAATTTCTTGTTCTTGCCTTTCCTTTATTTTTTAGTTCTTCTGCGGTTTCTCCGGGAAGGATATTTGCCAGAAGTTTGTCTGCTTTGTTTTTCTCCTGTTCTACCAAAGCTTTTTGTTTTTCCAGCGTCGATTTTTGTTCTTCTATCTTTTCTTTCTGTTCCGTGACGGTTCTAGTTCTCAGCTCTACCAATCTTGCCAAGGTTTCTTTTTGAACTTTGATCGAATTGATTCTCCATCGCTGCAATAGAATGATCAGCAGTATCACAGCAACAATCAAAAACCCTCTGAACCACCATGTTTGCCAAAATGGAGGGGTAACAATAATGCGGATGGTGGCGGGTTGGTCAGACCAAAACCCATCTGAATTTGAACCGAACACTTTGAAGGTGTATTCTCCTGGAGCCAAGTGTGTGTAATGAGCTTCTCTCCTGTTTCCAACTTCGTTGAAATTTTCTTCGTCGCCCTCAAGAATGTATTTGTATTGGTTTCCTTCGGGATGGGTATAGTGTAATCCCGCATATCCAAAAGTGATGTTAGATTGTGTATAATCAAGCACGAGTTCCTGGGTAAATGAAGGGGCGTAGTTTATAACACTGCTGTTTTGCGGGTCTAGTGGCTTGTTAAACAGCATAATCTCTGTGATTGCCATTCTCGGCGGTGTTTTGTTTTCCTTAATGTCTTTAGGGTAAAAAGCATTGAATCCGTTTATGCCCCCAAAAAAAAGTTCGCCATTATCGGAGCGATGATATGCGCCTGTGTTGAATTCGTTGCTTTGAAGTCCGTCTGTAATTAAAAACGTCGTAAATAATTCGCTATCTATATCCAACCGGCAAATGCCCAGGTTTGTGCTCATCCAAATTGTTCTTTTTTCACCTCCGATAACTCCATAAACCGCATTATTGGTTAGGCCATCTTTCTCCGTGTAAGTTTTAAATCTCTTTGTGACGGGGTCAAGCCTGTTTAGTCCGCCGCCATACGTGCCGGTCCAAATGGAGCCATCTGAATCTTCCCATATAGAAAGCACGAGGTCTGAGCTTATCGAGTTAGCATCAGAAGGGTTGTGCCTAAATGTTTTGAATTTAAACTCTTCTTTTCCGTTTTTTTCTGAAACTACCAGCTTACACAAGCCCTCTTCTGTTGCTATCCAGTAGTTGCTTTTTGAATCCAGCATAACGGATCTACAAATGTCAGTTGGCAAAGAGTTTGGATTGTCTATACTGTGCTGAAAAAAAAGAGCCTCCCCGGTGGTCGTGTTGTACCTTCCCAATCCTTCTCTGCATGCAAGCCACAGGAATTCTCTATCTCTTATCATTTCATAAACTCTGGTGTGCTTGTATCGATCTTCTCTAAAAGCAACCGGGATGTACTTGGCCGACTTTAAATCCGATGATAGGTCGACCTTATAGAGTCCGTCTATTGAACCCGCCCATATAATTCCATCTGATCCAAACTCAATTGCATTGATGCTGTTGTTGTTTGGTTCGTTCGGGTTGTTTCCCTTGAACGGGTAGTTGTTGACTGTGCCGTTTTCCCGATCTATTCGGGCTATGCCCTCTCTGTTTCCTATCCATACGATCCCATTCTTATCTTTCTTAATGGTCCAAATATTGTCGTCTAGCAACCCTTCGTCACCATAGTCTCCTTTTATGTGCTCAAACGCTTGTTTTAGTGGGTCAAATTTGCTGACTCCTTCTTGAGTTCCAATCCAAATTGAGCCTGAATTGTCGCCTATCATGGAATACACGATCTGGTGACAAAGGCTTGTTTCATCAAAGTCGTTTTTAGTAAAGTTGTTCACCTGAACTCCTTTGTCTTTTATAAAAATCTGATCCAGCCCCTTACCCTCGTAGCCACACCATACAGTACCCGATTTTTCAGTAAATATCACATTTACATTCTCACCTGAAAGTCCGTCTTTTATGCCGTATCTTGTGAATTGGTTGCCGTCAAATCGGCTGATCCCTTTATTTGTTGCCAACCAAATTCTATTTAAATGATCCTGAAAGATGTCGTTCACAAAATTGCCGTTGAGCGAGTTGCTATCTTCACTGTTGTAGCGGAAATTGTCAAAAGATCTATGGTTTTTCTGCAGAACATACAATCCCTTTCCATGAGACCCAGCTAAAATGTCTCCTCTCTTGTTAATATTTAGTTTGTTGATTACTGCCGCGCCCAGTCCGTCTCCCGACCCATATTCTACAATGGATGAATCTTTTGTTGAAAACCTCAATAATCCGCCCCCTACATTTCCAGACGCCACCCATAGGTTACCATCCCTGTCCATTGCAAGAGAGTTGATCTGCCCTCCTTCAAGTACTTCGTGGCCACGAAGTCTAGTGAAGGTCTCCTTTTTTGGGTCAAATACATTTACTCCTCCACTCTCTGTTCCAATCCAAAACAATCCATTGTCGTCTTGTATGATGTTCTTTATATAGCTATTGGATAATGAATTGATGTTGGAAGGGTCGTGTTTAAAAACATCAAATGTATATCCATCAAATCTGTGCAAACCATCCTGAGTGCCAACCCATATGAATCCGTGGCTATCCTCAATCATTGCATTTGCCGAGCTTTGAGTCAAACCGTCTTCCAACGTGTAATTATCAAATCGAATGCTTCTCGTTTGCCCATGGGCGGAAACAATAAAAACGACAAAAAACAAAAATGTAAATATGAATTTCATTTCAAGAGCTGACCATTTGAATTCGCGTCAGTAGTTCTAAGATAGTTTATTCTAAAGAAAATCTTGTTTAATTCTAGTGCCAAAAAATATCCGCATTGTTCGATCTGTTGAAGATTCCAGAGTGACCCGTTTCTTTTGGCTTACGTTATATTCTGACTCCTATGACAAGAATGTCGTCAATTTGTTCGTAGTTGCCCCGCCAACTCTCAATTTTTTCGTTTAGAATTTCACCCTGCTCTTTAATTGGAAGGTTTTTTATCGACATTAGAGTTTCCCTGAATTGTTTGTACATAAATTTCTTTCCTTTTTCTCCTCCAAACTGATCTGCGTACCCATCTGAAAAAATGTAGATCAGATCTCCCTTCTGAATATCGATTGAATGATTCGTGTATTCCTGCTCTCCATACTCAAAGCTGCCTATCGCAAATTTATCCGCTTTAGTTTGAGTTATTTCATCCCCTCTTAGCTGGTATAGTGGATTGTTTGCTCCGGAATATTCCATTTTTTTGAAATCTTTTGAAAAAGAAATCATTGCCAAGTCCATGCCGTCACGAACATTCGAATTTCCTTCAGACTTGTTAAGTGATTCGGAAGTGATCCGATTCAATTCTGTCATAATCTCAGCTGGAGTATTGGTTTTTGTTCCTTTCACCGCAATATTCAACGCATTCGCTCCAACCAGCGACATAAAAGCCCCTGGAACACCGTGTCCGGTGCAATCAACTGCCGCCAGGTGTATTTTGTCTTCTGTTTCTTCTAACCAATAAAAATCTCCTGAAACAATGTCTTTCGGTTTAAAAAGAACGAAAGAATCGGGAATCAAATTGGTTATCTTGGAATCTGGTGGCAATATAGAGTCTTGAAGCCTTTTTGCATATTTAATGGAGTCGGTTACGTCTTTATACAACTCCTCTATCCGCATTTTTTGTTGCTCAAGCTCCCCCTTCTGTCTAACAACTTCCTCTGTTCGCTCAATCACTTTTTGCTCTAAGATTCTTTCATTCTCTGCCAAATCATCCCGCATTTTCATAAGCGCGTGGCCAAGTGTATCCTCGTCAGACATTGGTTTATAATCGTAATCAAAATTGCTTTGCCCCACATGGTTAGCGAATTCGGTAGTATGATTAAGCCCTTTAACCAAATTGTTCATTGCCACCGACATATCGCCTATTTCATCGTTGCTCGGCTGTATCAAACCCTCAGGAATTTTTCCTTTTCCTAGCTTTATGAGCATTCCTTTGAGTTTGTTCACCGGTCTAGTGATTGACCTAGTGGTCAGCAATGCGACTACAATTCCAACAGCAAAGAGTAGAAGTGCAAAATATAAAACTAGATTGATTAGCCTTTTGCTCTCATCTTCTGCTAGTCCGAAGGCAGTATTCATTTCAACTGTTCTTCTTTGGTTGTCAGCGCGCACCGTTGCAATTAATTGATCCAGCCCTCTCGTTACTTTTCTTGCTTTCGAAAGCATAATTCCATCATCTGCAATTAAGAATGTGGCTTGCATGTTATTGAAAACACTATCGTAACTTGCTAGGTTCGGGAATAAATTTTGAATCTCTCTATATCTTAAAAACAATTCATCCAGCTCTCTAAAAACAACATCAATTGAGTCCTGAACACTAATTGGCAGGCTGTCCTTATTTGAGATCAGGCTGGGCTTGATGTCCATAGGGAGAATCGTATCCTTGATTTTAAGAAATCTTTTTTTGTCGGGATGTTCAGTGTAAGAAGGAACTGTTGCCCAACGAACAATCAGGTTCTTAGATTCTTCTACATTGTCACGCAGGCGCTGCAAGTTTGACAAGGCGGGAGAAGAATATGTTTTAATGAATTCGTTCTGATTAATTCCCTCTGAGAGTGTTATGAGGTTGGATTTTGTAGTGCTATAAGTAATAACAAATACGACGACAACCAAAGTCAAGAGAACACCGAATCCCAACCCCATCTTTAGTCCAATTGTCAGCCTCATTGATTGTTTACTTAAGTATTATACAGCCTCCCTTTTATTCGTTTCCGTGAGAGCCCTCTAATTTAAGTAACTTTTGATTATAAAACTCGTATTTTTCGGTTTCATGCAAAGCATAGTATGCTCCTGCCAAGGCTCTTATCACACCGGGATGATTAGGCTTCAGTGTATAGGCCTTTGTCATGTAGGCTAAAGAGCGCTGCATGTTGTTCACGTGTTTTTCCTGTAGTTCCATCACCTCTAAAATGGAAAGCTCTGGTTTCGTTTTCACCAGCAGATCAACCGCAAGGTTGTGGTATAGAACGCCACTATTTAGGTTCGCAAGAAAGTCGTTGGAGTCTATCTCAAGTACTTCATTGAACATCTCTGTCGCTTTCTTGAAATAAATTTCGTTCTCTTCTTTATTGTCGTTGTATCTGTCCATATAAATGATTCCCGACTTTTTCTTAATCGCAAATTCTCTTTCCTTGTTGTAGTATCCCGGCTCAACCAGTCTCATTGTTATGTTGTGCTTATCTAGGTCTTTCAGTGCGCCCTGAACATTGAACCTATTTAGTTTTCTAACTCCGTCATTATAGAAAGAAACGCCTAAAGTTTTTATCCCTTGTTTGTTGTTCCTGCTCAGATCTCCAATTGTATCCAGTTCGAGGGATTTATCAAATGATTCTATGGCAATTGCTCTTGCTGAAGAGCGTTTGTCTGGGTTTTTGGAGTTATCGAAAATACTCTTATACACAAACCCTCTGATGTGCCAAGCATAAGCATCTTTACTCTCCGAGGAGTCTTCAATTGATGCGTCAATATACTCAGCTGCACAAACCAGGCTATCCTGCTGATAACAGCTCAATGCCTTTTGCCAATTCGTTCGCTGAGCGAACCCGGTGGTTGCAAGCAACAAGATAATTGATATGTACAATCCTCTCTTCATACTTATTGCACCTCAACGGCTAAACTTGAAATCTGTTTGCCTATGACGAGCTTACTTTTTGTTGCGTTTGACTTGCTTAATTCAAACATTGTTCTGTTGGATGGGTAAACAAAATTTATGATGGAACCATCCACTAAGACACCCTTTTTACTTGTTATCACAAGGGTTGAGTTTGTCTTCAGTATTTTCCTCTTTGACGAGATAACGTCACTTTTGGTTTCATCCACATACAATATGTGGCACTCTCCGATGTCATCCGGGCTGTTGAATTCTACAATTTTAAATGGTTGGCTTCCCCTCTTTGAGGAGGATAGTTTGCTTACTAGTTGCTGAAAAAGTTCTTTGTCTCCATATACACCAATTACAAAGTTCCCCGACTTAAACTTTTCAGGCCAATCTACCTGAGTTGCAAAGCTGTAGAAGTATATTGCTTTTTGCGCCGCTACTGCCTTTCTGGCACCACCTTGCCCGTATCCTGAAGCGGACAAAAACAGCAAAGAAACGGTTATAATGATAAGAACTCTCACTTACAATAAGCAATTAATAAAACAGGGTATGCAATATAACGAATTTTGTTTTCCCATATCGTCTTCAAAGCAAACCCTAGACTGAAAATCCATATTCATGCCAAACTAGTTAATTTTCTTTTTATTACGCTTCACTTTTGTTGGCGCAGCATTTTTGAGTCCCAGTTTTGGTGGGTCAGATTTTTTACTCCTGTTTCGCGCCTTTTTCTTTTCGTGTCTCCTATCAGAATATCGGAAAGAGTCTCTCTCGTTCTTTCTTTTTCGACCAGCAAGTCCTTTGTTTTTTTGGTTTGGTCTAAACGGATCTTGCTCTTGAAGCTTGTCTTTTGATAGCCTAAGTGTGTTCCTTCTTTTTTTTCTTTTGTTTTTTGAACTAAACGCTGATGTCGCATTCTTTCTGTTCTTTTTTGCGACTTTTTTATCTGCTTTTTTACCGTATCGGTCTAGTTTTGATCTTCTTTTGAATGAATCAAGCTCCTTTTTTGATGTTTTTTCATACTGCTTGAAACGGTAGGTATTTTTCTGCGGCTTTCGCTTGTTTTTGTTTTTTCTTTTATCCGCAAGGAGTTTTTTGCTGTTGGTTCCCTTCTGCGCACAGATACTATTCGCGTTAGCGGTAAGCAGAATAAAAGCAAGTGGTATGTAAACTATTAGCTTCAATAATTATTCCAATGGTTGGTCTTCAGGGGTTAGGTTCTCCAGATCTCTGTCAAACAAATACAGTCCCGCTTTTTCGTTTCCTATCATTTGAAGTTTGTCCATGATTGTTCTTGCTGTTGCCTCTTCCTCTAGTTGCTCTGCTACATACCACTGCATAAAATTGTGCGTGGTATAGTCTTTTTCTGACAAGCATATATCAACCACTTCGTTTACATGGTTCGTCACTTTTATTTCGTGCTGTAGAAGGGTTTTGAAAATCTCTACTATTGATTCAAAGTCCTCAGGCGGTGCTTCAAGCTCTGGAATGAGTGCCTTACCCCCCCGTTCATTCACGAATTTTATCAATTTGAGCATGTGTTGTCTTTCTTCGTCAGAATGCTCGTACAAAAACTTTGCCGTGCCGACTAATCCTTCAGTTTCAGCCCAAGAAGCCATGGCTAGATAAAATTGAGATGACTGCGCTTCAATTTTTATTTGATGATTTAAGGCTGATTCGACTTTTTCGTTTAACATAATGTTGTAATTTTTCAACTTGATTGTCACAAAAATAAGGCTTTTGTGCTTAGTGGTTTTCCCTTTTCGAAATCAATTGTATTTGTTGGGTTTGTTTTTTACGTTTTACCGAACGGTAAGGAGTTTTATTTGAGTGGTTCTAAGTCAAAAGTCTATGTTGTCAAGAAATTGTGTTTCTGTTGTTTTTTTCTCCTGCATATCTCCGTGGTTATTAATTGCTCTTAGCCAGGTTATAGTAAGGCAATAAAACGCGAAGCTCCAGGGAAGCAGCACAAGCAAAATCAACGTAAAATCACGGCTCGGGAAAATAATGTAGCTGATGGCAGACAGCACAGCGTAACCAAATACTGCAAGCCAGTATATTTTTAATAGGGTTTGGTCTATTTTCCTCGTGTTTTTTCTATAAAAAAATGCTACCCCACTCGTTATTAGCTGCCATAGCCCAATAAAAGGTAAAATTAGCATTGGAATGTAAATCGTCACGGCTGTTATGATGCACATACCTATCATAACTGTTTGAACTATTGCGTCAACCTTTTTCATAGTTGTTGTTTTTTATACTTTCAGTAATTTTTGAAAGTTTGCGATTAAAAAAATTCTATCCTTTAAAAGCTTTCATAAAGGTGCTTAAAAACCAATGTTCGTCTGCCCTAATCACATACTCCAATGACTTATCTACTTTATTGGCAAACTTGTCCAGCCGATCAACCATCAATTCAAACTCCTTGATTTCAGGATCATTTTTATCGCCAGTAATTTGTTTTACTTCATCTAGCAATTTAACGATGGGCTCCAGCTCTCGTTTGCGGCGCTCAAGAGTAACTCGTTTTGCCACTTCCCAAATGTCTTTCTCTGCCCTAAAATATTCTTTTCTTTCCCCTGATTTGTGTTCCTTGTAGGCTATCCCCCAATCAATCAAAGCGCGAACGTTCATGTTGGCGTTACCCCTAGATATGCTCAATCGCTCCATTATTTCTTCCGCGTGAAGAGGCTCCGGCGCAACCAATAAAAGCGCCTGGATCTGTGCCATGGTTCTATTAACCCCCCACTGTTGTCCTAATGTGCCCCAGGCTTGAATAAATTTCTCTTGAGCTTCGGTAATATTCATACTTCAATACTACAAATTGTTTTTATACTTTCAAAAAGTTTTGAAAGTTATTTATTATTGAGCCCCACAAAATATTTAAGTTGTGTTGATTTTCAATTATGAATAGAGCAATTGTTAGCTTTGTGTGTGGGTAAGAAAAAATCAAACACTATAATAGCCAAAGCATTAAAGGAGGGTGTTTACACGCTTTTCAAAGGCGCTCCAAATAAACAATATAACTACAAGCAGGTTTCCTCTATTTTGGATGTTCGTGATGAGCCCACCCGAAAACTAATTTCGGCGATTTTAAATGAATTGGTTGGCGATGGAAGTTTAGTAGAGTCTGATCGGGGCAAATACAAGTTCAATACCCGAAAAAACAGGTTTGTTGGTCGGATTGATGGAACTCAGCAGGGTGATGCTTATTTCGTTTCCGATGAATTAGAAAGCGATGTTCTTATTTTAAATAGAGACCTAAACCAAGCACTAGATGGTGACCTTGTAAGTGTTCGTATAAAAAATGTAAAGGGAAAAAGAAAGGTTTTTGGAGAGGTCATTAAGGTTGTTGAGCGCGGCAAATCCGAATATTCGGGAACAATTCGGTTGGGAAAGAAGTTTGCTTTTTTCATTCCGGATAATCCAAAAATATCGGTCGACTTTTATATTGATTTAACCCATATAAATGGTGCACAAAATGGAGACAAAGTTTTAGCAAAAATCATAAGCTGGCCAAAAGGCAAAAAAAATCCTTTCGGGTCTGTTTCTGTTGTATTGGGTAAACCTGGTGAAAATGATGCTGAAATACACTCCATACTTTCTCAATACAATTTACCCGTTCATTTTCCTGAGCCCGTTGAAATGGAAGCAAATAGCGTTTCCAAAGACATAGACCAAAACGAGCTCAAAAAAAGAACAGATTTTCGAGACGTGCTCACATTCACCATTGATCCGGAAGACGCTAAAGACTTTGATGACGCGATTTCGTTGAGAAAATCAAAAAATGATCTTTGGGAAGTTGGTGTGCATATTGCTGATGTCTCTCATTATGTAAAACCAAATTCGCTGTTGGACCAAGAGGCTTATAAACGAGGAAATTCTGTATATCTCGTGGATCGAGTTGTTCCCATGCTTCCTGAAGTATTGTCTAACGGACTTTGTTCATTGCGCCCTAATGAGGAAAAATATGCCTTTTCTGCTGTTTTTGAATTATCTGAACATGGAAAAATTAGCAAGGAGTGGTTTGGGAAAACCGTCATTTTATCCAACCGCAGATTTACCTATGCAGAGGCCCAAGAGCGCATAGAGTCCGGAAATGGAGATTTGGCCGAGGAAGTTTTAGTTCTCGATAAAATAGCAAAAGCTCTCCGCAAAAAAAGAATTAACAATGGGGCTCTTGAGATAGAAACGGAAGAAACCAAGTTTAAACTTGATGAAAACGGGCACCCGGTAGAGGTTTATCAAAAAGTAAGTCTGGACGCAAATAAACTAATTGAGGAATTAATGCTTTTGGCGAACAAAAGAGTCGCTGAATTCATGGGTAAGCCTAAAGACAAGGAAAGGGTGGGTCCATTTGTATACCGGATTCATGATAAGCCGAGTGAGGACCGCCTAAACGACCTGAAAGTGTACCTCGAAAGGTTTGACTACCGCCTTGAATTGCAAAAAAACAAGCCGGCTTCCTTTGCAATTAACAAACTTCTAAGTGATGCTAAAAAGAAGGGCGATCATGCCTTGATTAGCCCCATGGCAATAAAGTCTATGGCGAAAGCTATATATAGCCCAGAGAATATTGGGCATTATGGGTTAGGCTTTTCGTATTACTCCCATTTTACATCTCCCATAAGGAGATATGCTGATCTTCTCGTTCATCGCATGCTGTTCGACAAGCTCAATGGTTCGCCTTCAAGCAATGGAAAGATTGTTGACTCCCAATGCAAACACATCTCAGGAATGGAAAAACAAGCGGTAGATGCGGAAAGGGCGTCTATTAAATTTATGCAGGTGAAATACATGCTAGATAAGGTGGGTGAAGTTTTTCCCGGAAAAATAAGTGGCGTTACGGAGTGGGGGATTTTTGTTGAGTTACACGATAGTAAATGCGAGGGCTTGGTTCATATAAGGTCTTTGACAGATGACCATTATTATTTTGACCCTGAAAAGCTGCAATTGGTAGGAAAAAGGTACCGTGAAACTTTTGGTTTGGGCGACGACGTCTTGGTTGAGGTTGCTGACGCAAATTTATTTAAAAGACAGTTGGATTTTCTCCTTGTAAACGGTTAGACGTTTACTCCCTTTTCTGATTCCAAACCTTAAATGAGGTTGATTCTATTCACCAACTCTTCTTTATATGAGCCCCCTATGGGTATAACCCTCTTGTCGTCTTCCAAGATTATGTTTGGTTGTTCTATCGTGTCGATCTTATTCAAACTTACAATGAAAGATCTGTGAACCCTTAAGAAATGTCTTCCCTCAAGCTTTTTCTCGATCTCCTTCATTGTCGAGTGAATTGTATATCTATTGTTGAGTGTATTTATTACCACATAATCCTTTAGCGCCTCAACGAAATAAATGTCTTTATTATAAATTTTAACAAGGCGCGAATTCGATTTAACAAAAATAAAATCCTTAGAATCTTGACTTTCAACAATATTGTATAAGAGGTCCCTTTCTTTTAACACCTCCAGCTCTTTACCGTGCTTGTATAGGGCCATCTCAATAGATGTGTGTAAGTCTATTTCCTTGAATGGTTTAATAATGTATGCGTAAGGTTCTGTTACTTTTGCTTTTTCCAGTGTTTTTTCGTCTGCATAAGCAGTCAAAAATATGACTGGTATATTCAACGCTTCCTTTATTTTGGCTGATGCTTCTATGCCGCTCATGTCGCCCTTCAACATAATGTCCATTAGGATTACATTGGGCTTAAGGTCTAGTGCCAACTCAACAGCTTTTACACCAGTGCTTGCCGAACCTACTACTTCATAGCCTAATTTTTTAAGGCTATACTGTATATCTTTCGAAACTATCGATTCATCTTCAACTACCAGGACTGAGGCTTTCGGCATTTGTTTCTATAATTTTTACGGTTGCTTGACAAAAGTAATTAAATATTTCGTACCCCCATTGGAAGTCAACTCAATAGACCCTTCCAACTGTTCAATGAGTGTTTGAACCAGTTGTAAACCTAATGACTCTGCCGTTTCCACTCTGAAGTCATCAGGAATACCCACACCATTATCCTCCACCTCTATTTTTATTTCATTATTCATTTCTCTTAATGAAATCCTAAGTGTTCCTGTGGGATTGTCTGTAAAGGCATATTTTAAAGCGTTAGATATTAATTCATTCAAAATCAACCCACAAGGAATTGCCTGATCTAAAGAAACTTCTACCTGTTCTAGTTCTGTTACCAGCTCTACCTCCTTTTCATAAGCATAGGTGTGCACTAAGTTCCTTGAAAGGTTGTGGATGTACTCGTAAAACTTAATGGAAGAAAAGTTTGTCGTTTGATATAAACTTTCATGAATAAAAGACATAGACTTTATTCTGTCTTGACTTTCCCTAATTATATTGAGTGTCTTCTTGTCGTTTATTCTTGAGGTTTGAAGGTTCAATATGCTTGATATTACCTGAAGGTTGTTTTTTACCCTATGGTGAACTTCTTTTAATAGGACGTCTTTTTCCGCAATGGACTCTTTTAGTTTCCATTCTGCCATTTTTTTATCGGTAATTTCATGCGACAAGCAAGAAACCTCTTTCGTTTCTCCATCTACAACAATAGGACTAAGAAAATTTTCAAACCAAACCACTTGTCCATCTTTTCTAATCATGGGGACTTCAAATTGAAGCGCTTCTCCATTAACCGCTTTTCTATAAAACTTTTCAAACCTATCTTGGTGTTCTTGTTTAACGTACTCGTTCGCTTGTTGGATAAAGTTTATGCCCAATTTTGATTTTGTATTGAATTGGGCCTCCATGATTTCGAACAATCTCTTATTGAAAGATGTCAGTTTGAACCCTTTGTCTATCGTGTAAATCATCATGTTGGCTGAGCTCTCAAAAATGCTCTCCAGTTTTCTTTTTTGCATGATAATTTCCTTTTCCGCCTCTTTTATTTTAGTTATATCTCGAGAAACACCCATTGAGCCGATCTCCATTCCATCCTTATCTCTCAGTATTGAAGCAGACAGATAGCTTATAAATACCTTACCATCCTTCGTGATGTTTTCCACTTCACCACTAAACTGTCCGGAAGTTTTCAGTTGGTGCATTACATCTTTATGGGTGTTGGGTGATTTATATAGCTTATCACCCGTGATATTTATCATCTCTTTGGTTGAATAACCAAAAGCTTTAATTGCAGACGGCGAAATTGTTGTAATTTTTCCGTTCCGGTCGGCAGCCATAATCATATCCAAAGAAGAATGTACAATGCTGTCTGTAAAATTCTTGCTTTTCGCTAATTCCTCCTGCGCCTTGATTCTTTTTTTAATTTCCTCCTCTAAAGCAATATTTGCATCTTCTGCAATTTCTGCCCTTATCTTCTGTTGCTCTGATTCTTTCCTGGCTGTTAAATCGGCTATATACCCCTCTAGTGCTATTGGTTGATTGAATTCATCTCTAATTATTTCGCCTTGGTCCCAAACCCATTTCTCAGCACCCTCTTTCGTGACAATCTTATATTCAAATGAATATTCATGGAAATTTTCCAGCTCTTCCACAATTTCATTTGCAGTCAAATTTTTAAACTCCGAATGTATTATGCTGCCGTATGATATCTTGTTATTCCCCACCAGATCTTCTTGTTTGTATCCGGTTAAATTAAGGCAGCCGGTACTAACAACTTCCATTGTCCAGTTGTCGTCCACCGCGCAGCGATACGCCATACCGGGCAAGTGGTTAAAAAGGGTCGTTAATGCTCTTTCTCGCTCTTGTATTTTTCTTTCTGACATTACCTTTTCAGTAACATCCTTTGCTATACCAAAATTCCCACTGTACTTCCCTTTTTCATTTGTTTTTGGAAAGACGTCTTCTTGTATAAAAATATAGTCTTCGGATCCTTTAGGTTTAAATCTATAAGTGTGCGATATGGGTTTTATTTCTTCCCTTAGTTCTTTTGATTTTTTCTTGATCGATTCAACATCATCCGGATGGAATAGGTTCAACTCCTTACTTTCTTTGTATATTTTTTGGTATTCGTTTCTTGTGTAACCATACACTTTTTCAATCTGCGGGGAAATGTATTGAAACTCCTGGGTTCCGTCTTTCGCAATTTTGATGTCGTAAATAATATGATTTACATTATCCAGCACTCTCCTTAATCTATCATTAACCTCAAGAAGGTCTCGTTTTGATTTATTCAACTCAGTGATATCCCGAATAATAAGAAGTGCCTCGTTCTTGTTGAGCGGAATAATTCTTGCTTCAAAATCAACCAACTTACCCTCACTCTCCCTGTCGTAATAAAAAAGTTGAGGCTCCATCGAATCCAATCCTCTTTCTAGATTGGCCAATATTCGTATTTCAACCTTTTTAGACAGATTTATATCCGCCAATGACCTTTCTTTGGAATTACTTTTTTCATTATCATTTTTATCGACAGCATAGAAGTCCCTGTAAAGACCATCTCTATTAATGATAAAAAAAGAATCTGGAATGGTTTTTATGATGAGCTCCAGCCTATTCGAGTCCTCGTTTTTTTCCTCGACAACTCCTTTTACCTTATGATCGTCAAGTCTAATTAAAACATAATCCTCTCCTTCACAATTGACAACAGATTTTATTGTTCTGGGCCTTTCTTTTCGATCAGCAAACAATTGATCCATTGACTTACCTAACAGCTGCTGTTTTGATTTAACTCCCGTTTCTTTTACAAACCAATCATTGCAATCCACTAAAAGATCATCCTCCAATTTCACGATTGCAATTGGTTCTGAAATCTTTTCCAAAAATGCTTTAAGGTCAGTTAACATTAGTCTAGTGCGTCTAATCCTGGTTTGAATTTCACCCCATCCAATTTAAATTCAACACCATTTTTATACAAGATAGTTAGAATAACCTCTCCATTCTCATTAAATTTTTTCCATTCTCCTTCTTTCATCCCGCTTTCGTATTTGCCTTCCTCCTTTAATCGTCCACTTGGATAATAATGCCGGTGTTTACCAATTGCTATCCCATTAATGTACTCTCCTTTGAATGCAAGTACTTTATTTCCCTCTTCTTCAATGTAATGAAACTCCCATATTCCTGTTTTCTCTCCATCAGCATACAACCCTGTTTCAGTATGGTCACCAACATTGTAATACCAATTACCATCTTGTATGCCGTCTATAAATTCTCCTTTTGTAATAATGTTGCCTGATGAATCCAACTCTATACTTTCACCGTCCTCTTTTCCCTTTCTGTAAAATTCTTTTCTTTTTAATTTCTCATTCTTAAAATACCAATTCCACTCTCCCTCGGGAAGACCATTTTTATACGCCCCTATTTGCTCAATTTTACTATTGGTATGAAAATACTTCCACTCACCTATTTTTACACTTTTCTTGTATTTCCCTTGCGCTTGAATTTTTCCATTCGGGTAATAATAGATCCAATCTCCTTCCAATAAGGAAGAAGAATCGGTCATTCCTTTAGCAAGGAGTGTATCATTTTGGTATATATAACTACTAATTACATCCCCTTCTTTTGAAAATTCTCTTAGCAATCCCTGTCGTTTACCCTTGCTGATTCCACCAATAAAATGCAGCTCACCTGTTGGATAATATTCTCTATGCAGTTCTACAAAAACTACTTCTTCCGCATCTTCCTGGATGATTCCGTTTTGAAATTTATCCAACTTCAACAGTCTTCCTTTTGAATCAAACTCTCTAACAATTCCCTCAACCTTTCCTCCTTTAAAACTGCCAACCCATTTTTCTTTACCATTATCGTAATATTCTTTCCATACTCCCGTTTTTTGACCATCAATATCATAGCGATTAATTTCTTCTCTGTTTTTCAGAAATCCAGAGCTGTACTCTTCGTTTGTTATAACTAAACCCTCTTCACTAAATTCTAAAGCAATGCCATCAATTCTGCCTTGATCGTATGTAATTTCTTGTTTTAGTTTTCCGCTTTCGTAATAATGTCGCTCAATCCCATTTTTTTGGTTGTTCTTATAGTTTACTTCACTTATTACATTTCCTTGAGTATTAAATGACCTGGATAACCCATTCTTTTTATCATGCTTGTAACTTATTTCATTCTCTATTCTTCCGGAATCATCATAGAATTTCCACAAACTATCCAACTGAAAATCCAGTCTATTTCCTTCTGTTTTTTTGTTTCCATTCTGGTAATAGGTGATCCAATAACCGTTTGGTTTACCTCCTTCTAAATTTCCTTCTGAAGATTTGATTCCATTTGAATAATAGAATGTATTGAATCCATTAGGATCGGGTTGCGATTGTGCAGTTGAATAAAACCCAAAACCAATCAATAAACAGAACCAGGAAGCTTTAATACATTCGTTTACGAACATGACTTAAAATAATATATTACTTAAATTATTTAAAATATGTAATTATTAGCTGTGTGTACAACTGTAAAAATACTTTGAGAAGTACTTGGTAATATCAATTATTAAATAATAATAACAACCCATTAACAATTAATATTGTTTCAATCCCTTTTAGTTGAAGGGGTTAAAGTAGTTTTTAACAATTTTACACGAATCACCTTTAACGGAAATCATGGGAAAAAGATAAACTAAATTACATTCAAGAGCTGTTAATTTAGATTTCATAAATACTTAAAAAAGAAGATGGATTTTACTTGACAAAGCAATTGATTTGATTGTATAAAAAAATCAGTTAAATCTCTACGGATAATTTTAACGAGATATCAAGACGAAATAAACAACAGTTCATCTTTCTTTGTTAATAAAAGCAAATAACCCCAAATTATTTTGTTATTTATGTATCACCTTAAAAATCGAGGAAATGAAAATAGCGATAGGATGCGATCATGCAGGTTATGATATGAAGGAAAGATTAAAGAAAAATCTTGAAGGGAAAGGGATTAACTTTCAGGACTTTGGAGCTTTTTCCTCAGATAGTGTGGATTATCCCGATTTTGCCCATGCTGTTGCTGCAGAGATATCTTCCGGAAACTTTGGTGCTGGGGTGTTGATTTGTGGGAGCGGTAATGGCATAAGTATGACAGCGAACAAATACAACGGGGTGAGGGCAGCACTGTGTTGGACACCCGAAATAGCAGAGCTGGCCAGACTTCATAATGATGCTAATATTCTGTCTTTACCAGCTCGATTTATCACTCAAGAACAAGGAGTCGAGATACTGGAGAAGTTCATTGAAACCAGCTTTGAGGGTGGTCGGCACGAAAGAAGGGTGAATAAAATAAATTGTCCATGAAGCCTATAAAGTTATTTATTATATGTTTTATATTATCAGCGTGTTCAACAACCAGCAAGCTGAAAATAGAAAGCAGTGAAACAGCAATAAAGTATGCGAACAGCATATCAGCAGAAGATATAAAAAAACATTTATCCGTATTAGCTTCTGATGAATACGAGGGTAGAGAAACGGGAATGCCCGGACAAAAAAAAGCAGCCAAATACATACAGAATTTTTACGAGGAAAACGGTATATCTGGAGGCATGCCTGACGGAACCTACCAACAATCTTTTCCATTACTGATTAATAACCCAAAGAATATAGAATTATCGATGCTGAAATATGCCGAAAGCGAACTGGAAAAACCGATGAAAATCGACCTAAAGGCATTTAAAGACTATTATTTTTTCGGTGGTTTTGGAGACACAACCATTTCCAATATGGAAGTTGTTTTTGTTGGCTATGGTATTAAAGAGAAGAGCTTTAACAGCTATACGCAAACAGTAAAAGGTAAAGCGGTAATCATGTTAGAAGGTCACCCAGAAGAATATGATTTGGATCGGGACTGGGACAATTGGAGATTAAAACTTAAAACAGCTCAACAACAAGGAGCTGTAGCTATGTTTACCATAAAGGAGAATTTCAAAGAGAGTGTAGAATCGATTAGATATTTCGTGGAAAACCCTAACATGCAAATACACAACAAGGGAATAAAGAAATACAATAGAATCCCCAACTTTTATTTACCTGACTCCATTGCAGAAATTATCACATCATTAAGCATGGATGAACTAGAAAACAAAAGTAAACAAGGGGAGTCTTGGTCTACGAATGTCCGAGCCAACATGAGATCTTTTTTTAAAGACACAAGCTACAAGTCAGAAAACATTTTAGGGTTTATTGAAGGAACGGATTTAAAACAAGAGGTGTTGGTTTTATCAGCCCATTATGATCATATAGGTTATGATAATGGTGAAGTGTGTAATGGCGCTGATGATGATGGATCGGGAACAGTTGCAGTACTTGAAATAGCGCAAGCTTTCGCTGAGGCAAAAAAAGACGGGATTTCACCAAGAAGAAGCATACTATTTCTAAATGTTTCTGGAGAAGAGAAGGGGCTACTGGGATCGCAATACTACACAGATAACCCCGTATATCCACTGGAAAATACAATTGCGGATTTAAATATTGATATGATTGGCAGAACAGACACAAACCACGTCAACGATCAATACGTGTATATGATAGGCTCGGATAGGCTAAGTTCAGAATTGGATGAAATTGCAAGAGCGTGTAACAAGTTGTATGCTCAATTAGAGTTGGATTACACGTTTAATTCAGAATCTGATCCAAACAAGTTTTACTATCGCTCAGACCACTATAATTTTGCCAAAAAAAACATACCGGTGATTTTTTATTTTAGTGGGGTACATGAAGATTATCACAAACCCACCGACGACGTCGAAAAAATAATGTTTCCAAAAACAGCCCAGATCACAAAATTGATTTTTCATACTGCTTGGGAATTAGCAAACAGGGACAAGCGACCTGAATTGAATAAATAGAATTATTCGTCGAGTAACTCCTCAACAAACGCCTTCACACCAACGGTGTATTCATGATAATAAGGGCCGGTACTTGGACCATAAAATCCCGTATGAATTTTTCTAACTCTACCCACTTTATCAATAAACAAGCAAGTTGGAAACGAACTGATATTATTCAATTGATTGAATGATTCAGAAGCCTCCTTTTTGGATGCGCCACCACCGACACCAATAGGATAATTTATGGAAAGATTACTTGAATACGATCGCAGCCTTGCAATTCTTTCTTCTAATGAATTTTGTTTCTCAAAACCAACACCTATAATCTCTAACCCTTTTGGGTGATATTCATCATAAAGCTTAGAAAGAAACACTGACTCATCTCTGCAATTCGGACACCAGGACCCTAAAATCTGGACAATAACAACTTTATTATTGAACCTGTCAGATGGAAATCGGATTGTATCACCTTTTTTCGACACACTAGGAAAAGCAAAAGAAAACACAGCACTATCATTATTCAGTCGAGTGATATTGTATGGATCAGCTAATTCAAACGAATCGCTTTTCGTTGCTGACCACGAGGAGTCAATGTAACTATTACCAGAATAGAAAACACCCGACAATGTGTCCTCCCTTTTCTGTGCCTTAAACAAGAAAGCATGGGCCCCATCAAAACAAGAGAGAAACAATGAGTCCGCAATAACGTTACCTTGAAGAAACCGATAATCCCCGGTTTCAGTTAAAAAGGTTCCTGTTACTTCATTTTCGAACTGTTCAAAAATACCAACAGCATCGTAAGGGTTCTTCTTTTGGCTAAAGCACACTTTCCAACGACCCTGAACATTGCTGGTAGCAGAACTTAGCGAATGACTAAAGCGAATGCTGGCATTTAGAGTAGGTTTGGCGACGAAAGGAACATGCTGTTTGTTGTCTTTATACCACAAACCGGACAAGCTATCTTTTCCATAAGCAACAAACTTTAGTTTAGTGCCAAAAACCGGAAAACGGCAAACAATAGAGTCGTTTTCTTGCTTCATTATGGTTGAAATTCGTTCGGTTGAATTGGAGATTTCAAGTGTAGAATCGGAAACAGAAAAATTAAATGGAATATACGCCCCATCTTCTAACAAAAACCGACCAACCCAATTACCACTTGTCAGGGCTTCTTCGGGTTTATGTGTCTGTTCATTACACGATAGTAAACCAACAAACAAACACAAAACAACCAACAGATTTTTCCAGGAATTTATTATAAAATATGACTGTGAACTACCCTTGTCGACCATTAATTTTCTATAGAGAAGCAAATATAAAAGTTTAATGCAACCCTTTTTTTAAATTAGGAGTCTAACAAACAGAAGTGAATGGGAATGACGGATCAGGACCTAATAAAAGAGTGTATTGATAACAATCCGAAAGCCCAAAAAGAATTGTATGACAGGTTTGCTTCTAAAATGATGGGGGTATCCTACAGGTATGCCAGTAGCCAAGAAGAGGCAAAAGACATACTACAGGATGCTTTCATAAAAGTGTTTGGACGGATAGGTTCGTTCAAAAAAGAAGGCTCTTTGGAAGGTTGGATTAGAAGAATTGTGGTTAACACTGCACTTGACAGCATCAGAAAGCGGAAAAAAGACAAACAAAACGTTTCCCTAACTGAAGCTGAGCACCTTGCTTCAAACAAGGATTATATTATTGAAAACTTGAGCGCAGAAGATTTGCTACAGATGTTAAAAACGATCCCAATAGGCTACAGAACAGTGTTCAACCTTTATGCGATCGAGGGTTATTCGCACAAAGAGATAGCAGATTCATTAGGAATAACAGAGAATACATCTAAATCACAATACTCCAGAGCCAAAGCCTTTCTAAGAAACTTATTGGAACAATACGAAATAGATTAATTGAAGGACAAAAAGGAAATAGAACAAATAGTAAAGGAGAAGTTTGAAAATTTCCAGCCAGACGTGCCGGATTCATTATGGTCTAGCATTGAAAGCAGTATCTCAACTACCCCTCCTTTATCTGCCCCAACGCTTTCTGTTGGTTCAAAAATTATTGCTGTTGCCGTAGGAGTTTCAATAATAATAGGATCGGCTTTAATAATTTACAACAACCAGGGTGAGGATGTTGCGGTTGCGGCAACAATCGGCCAGCAAACCGAATCAAAAGTACCTGAGGAAGATAAATCAACCCCACCCACCGAAATCAACACCAAAATAATATCCGTTGAAACATCCGAGAACTGGAAGGAAATACAATCACCTAAGGAGGTCAGAATAAAGGTGATTTCACCCAAAGAAGAAACCGAAAGGCGAAAACACAGCAGTGTTGCTGATATGCACATCAGCAAATCGTCAAGAAAGGTAATAACACTTCAAGACCTCGACAAGATGCAAAACACGGATTCAGACGAACAAGGCGCAGATCAATTAGATAGTGTAACAGTTATAGTCGAAAACCCAGAAGAAAACGCCCCCCCATTTGCTTCAATAATAGCATCTGTTGTTGGGGGGAATGCACCATTGGAAGTTGAGTTTGACCAACAATCAGCGAATGGAACGGTCAGCTGGAACTTTGGAGACGGAAATTCATCCAGCGAAAGATCCCCAACTTATATCTATACCAACCCAGGCACCTATTACGTACAACTGTCGATCCAAACAGAAAATGGGGATTTAGCTTTTGACGAAAGAATGATCGAAGTTTTGGAACCAGACAATGTAGAAGAACTTCGTAATGACAAAAGATCCCAAATTACTTCAAAACCAAATGTATTTACACCAAATGGAGATGGAATAAACGACTACATGTCGGTTGGAGCTGAAAACATGGAAAGCTTCCATTTTCTTCTTCTAGACATGAATACAAATAAGATCATTTTTGAAACAAGTAATCCTGCCTTTCAATGGGATGGAACCCTATCCACAGGCGTTACAATTTCTAAGGGAACTTACATTTACATTATTCGAGCAAAAGGACATGACGGTCAAAAATTTGACGAATCCGGCGCGTTGAGCGTACAGTAAATGCCAGTAGCCAAACCCATTAACCATCCATGGTTTCAACAGTTCAATATGAATGACTTTATGTTGAAGCAATTGACATCAAGACACAGTTTTTTACCTTGTCAATAACTGTGTTGAAAATGACAAGACTTTTCGTTCTTTTATTCTTTTTGCCCCGGATCTTGATCGCGGGCGACACCGTGCAAATAGCCTTTATTCCCCAAGGGGGTTTTTTCCAAGACGAACTGCAAGTCACACTGTCTTTTCCTGCCGGATCAAATAAAATATATTATACCCTGGACGGCAGCATTCCCAGCAAAGCATCGAAAAGATATTCTGAACCAATACAGATCAAAAAAACAACAGTAATTAGAGCGATTGCTTACAGCGATGACGGAAGAACAAAAACACAAACCAACACATATTTATTTGGCAGAAGTTTCACACTGCCGGTAGTGTCGATTGCGACAGACCCGGATAACTTTTTTGGTTATGAAAGGGGAATTTATGCAAAGGGGTGCTGCGCGGACACTGTGCCACCGTATTATGGAGCAAATTTTTGGAAAGGTTGGGAGCGACCAATTAACATTGAGTATTTTGAACCGGACGGGAAACAGGCCATAAATCAACAGGCAGGAGCAAGAATATTTGGAGGATTCAGCAAGGGGCTACCCATGAAATCGCTATCAATTTTTGCGAGAAAAAAATATGGCAAAAAGCACTTTAAGCATCAACTGTTTAAAGAAAAGCCGGATATAAAAAAATACAAGTCATTCATTTTAAGGAATTCCGGTGGAGACTTCAACAACACACATTTTCGAGATGCTCTAATAACCCAGCTAACAAGGCCAACCGAACTACCCATTCAAGCCTATCAACCAACTGTAGTTTTTATCAACGGGAACTACTGGGGCATTCACAATGCAAGAGAAAAACTCAACGAACACTATTTCAAGTTCAACTTCGGTGCAGACGAAGACTCTATAGACTTAATGAAGCATAGAAACGACATTCAGCTGGGCACAAGGGACAAATACAAAGAGCTGAAAACATTTATCACAGAACACGACTTGTCAAAAAACGCCCACATTTATGAGTTGAACAAAAAGATGAACATTGACAATTATATTGATCACCACATCATACAAGTCTACGCTGACAATGGAGATGCGGGGGGCAATATAAGATATTGGAGACCACAAAGAGAAAATGGGCGTTGGAATTGGGTTTTGTTTGACACAGACCTTGGTATGGGCATAGGAAGTAGAAAAGCATACAAAACAAACACCCTGAAAGAAATGACCGAAATGAGTGATGAAAAATGGCCAAACCCGGCCTGGTCAACATTTATCATCAGAAATCTTTTAGAAAATGACAGCATAAAGCAAGTCTATATCCTTAGGTTTTTAAACCATCTCAACACGATTTACTCAGAAAAATCGGTTTGCGCGAAAATAGACTCACTACACCAATTACTCTCAGAAGAGATGGTATACCACAAAAAAAGATGGGGAGGAAGAATCACAACCTGGAACAAGAACGTGGAACGACTGAAAACGTTTGCTCGGAACAGACCCCACTTTATAAGAGAGCACATGCAGGAAGTATTTGATTTAGGAGACACAATCAACATAGAAGTCACAAAACCATCAGCCGGAGCTAAAAACCTTTGGTTTAACAACATTCAAGTTGATGATACACTAACCGGGGTTTATTTTAAAAAAACACCATTATTGGTAGAGGTAGAAGTTGAGGCCGGATTCCAACATGTAGGGTGGAAAGGATCAACCAGCACAAGATTGAGAACAACAATTTACCCCGAAAGCGACCTTTTAATAGAGCCGAGACTCAAAAAATCTGACACCAGCGAATATTGGGAAAAAGTAGTGTTTAGCGAAATTAGATTCTGCGAAGATAATGATCGACCTTCTGGCGACTGGGTTGAATTACGAAACACTTCACAGCAAAACATAATATTGGATAACTGGAAAATAGCCACAAGTAAAAACACAAAAAAGCGACAAATTTCGGCAACTACCATTTCCCCCAGCGGATTCCTTGTTCTGGCAAAGGATAGCGCTGCTTTTTGTGAATTAATGCCAGAAGTCAATCGAGAAAATGTGGTATCCTGCAAACGGATGAAACTCAAAAAGTCAGGCTTCCACCTTTTTTTATTTGATGGAGAAGGTGCTCTTGTAGACTCAATAAGAGTTGACCCGACGAATGCTGAATGCAAAACCATAAGTTTAATTGAACCAACCCACAACGATCACACCACAGCATCATGGGAATATTTACCAGTATCAACGCCGAACAGCATCAACACCACAGAAAAGATAAAAAAAGCAAAAGCGGAAGAAAATGAAAAACAAAAAAGACGAACTACTCTAATAACAACAATCCTGATCATCCTTGGAGTGAGTTTATTAATACTACATCGTTTAAGAAAAAAGAGCAGGTCGGTTTTATAGATTTTCATTCGTTTTACTTTAGTTAAAACATTTATTTAAATGGACAGCTTAACAGTTCAACAAGACACAACTTTCCTCGGGATTGTAAACTCTGTCGGGCAAAACGACCTCGCATCACAAGTGAGTTGGCCAAAAACAAAGGAGTTTTTGTGGGATATAGTTGTTTCGTATGGCCCCAAGGTGATACTGGTCATAGTTGTTTTGGTAGTTGGTTTATGGACGATCAAAACAGTCAAAAAACTTCTGCACCGTGGTCTAAAGAGAAAACGAATTGATCCTACCGCGAGAAAATTCATCATAGACATTACGGGCGGATTGCTGACCGTGATGCTGTTTATCTCGGTTTTAAGCCTGTTCGGAGTGCCTACAACATCTTTTGTTGCCATTCTTGGAGCCGGTGGACTAGCTATTGGACTCGCCCTACAAGGGGCACTTCAAAATTTTGCGGGAGGAATTTTGTTGCTGTTTTTTAATCCGTATCGAATAGGTCACCTCGTTGAGATACAAGGAAAACAGGGCTTTGTAAAAGAGATAAGGATATTCAATACCGTATTGTTGACGCTAGAAAACAAAAGGATTATAATACCAAATGGACCATTAATTAATCAGGACATCATTAATTTTTCAGAGGAAGGCTCGATACGGGTGGACTTGTCGGTGAATGTAGCCTATGACAGCGATTTGAAAAAGACCATTGAAATAATTCAGCAAGCTCTTGCTCGCGATCCGAAGGTCTTGAAAAATCCGGCGCCGATTGTTGGGGTTGCAGAATTAGGTGATAGCTCCATTAAATTTTTTGTGCGACCATTCACAAAACCAAGACTGTATTGGGATGTTCATATGGAGGCGCTAAAAAATGTGCGAGAAGCCTTGCACAATGAAGGGATTTCTATTCCGTTTCCTCAACGAGAGGTTCTAATAAAAAATCAACAGCAACAATGAGAAATATGACGACCCAATTCTTTGTAAGTGGGCGATGCGGAAAGACGAAGAAGGGTATACTTATTTCGCTAATGATATTTTGCTGGGGGCTTTGTTTGGCCAACTCAGAACAGCAAGGAACAGGAGACAAGATATCTAAGCCGAAAGAAAACTATAATGCTGACTCTACCTGGAAGTGGGGAGGGTTAGTGAACATCAACTTTTCACAGGTTGCTATAGGTGAGTATTGGGCAGCAGGTGGATTAAGCAGCTATAGCCTAACAAGTTTGCTTAGGCTATATGCGAGTCACAAAAAAGGGAAACTATCCTTCGATAACAACTTTGATTTAGGATATGGTATTATAAAACAAGGAGAAATCAATACCCTATCATCACAGCAGTGGCTAAAAAGTGACGACAGGTTTGAGTTGAATTCTAAGCTGGGCTATCAAATAAAGGACAAAAAAACAAGCATCACAGGGCTGCTGAATTTTAAGTCTCAAATAGCCCCGGGGTTTAATCCTACGGATCCAAGTATTCGGACATCGAACTTTTTAGCACCCGGCTATTTGGTTTTTGGCGGTGGAATCGATACGAAACCAAACAAATACATTTCCGTCTTTATTGCGCCCATAAGTTCCGGAAAACTTACTATTGTTAATGATCAGGGGCTAGCGGATTTCGGAGCGTTTGGGGTTACCCCAGGGTCAAAGTACAGGCTAGAATTTGGAGGGTTTTTGAAGATTATTTACAAGCGCGAGAACATCTCTGAAAACAAGGATTCACCACTTTATGATATAAGCTTTCAATCTAACCTGGATCTGTTTTCAAACTATTTAAACTCTCCACAAAACATTGATATTAACTGGGGAATGGCAATAGGGCTAAGAGTGAACAAGTACATCTCAGTAACAATCACCACGAATTTAATCTATGATGATGATGTGAATTTCTTGATTGAAGATTTAGATGCATCGGGAAATGTTGTTTCATCTTATTTGGCGCCAAGAACTCAGCTTAAAGAGGTTATGGGCGTAGGGTTTGCCTATCACTTTTAGGAAAACAATAACCGCAGAACAGGGAAAAAGGGAGAGCTCCGATCTCTGGATAGAAAGCAAAAAATGTAATTTTATGAAATGAAACTTTCCAGTGAGAAAATAAATCGGCTCATCAATGAGAAATCGATTCGGTTAGGACTAAAAAAAGGCCAAACGGATTACCAGAAGTTCATCATTTTTTCAAACTACCGGTGTGGATCAAATTTTCTAATGAACCTGTTGAAGTCGCACAGAAATGTGGTTTGCTACAGCGAAGTATTTTTCTTGGATCGCATATTTTGGGCATCCAAGATATATGGGGGAAAGGAAGAAAACAGAGAGTTAATTAAGGAAAGAGACCAAGACGAAAGCAGGTTTCTTAAAAAGCACATTTATCGCGAATACAACAAGAAAATAAAAGCTGTAGGGTTTAAATTACACTACAAAGACATGCATCGTCACGAAATGCGAATCTTGAAAGATTACATCACAAATAATCCGGACACAAAAATAATCCATCTAAAGAGATTAAATCATCTCGACCGCTACATTTCTACCATAATAACACAGAGAACCAATACTGCAGTTATGGTTGATGAAGCGAGTTATAAGAACAAGCTTGAAGCCATGGGCCAGCTTAGCTTGGATCCTGAAGTGTGTGGCAGAGAGTTTGAGTGGAGGTCATCAGAACACGAAACATTTGGAAAACTACTGGAAGAATTGAGCGCAAACGTTATTGAAATTTCTTATAACGATTTAACCCAAAGAAACAAAGAAACAGTAGACGACGTAACAAAATTTTTAAGCCTTTCTCCGGTTGAACTTGAAACAACTCAAAAAAAACAAAACAAAAAGAAAAAGCCGGAACTCATAAGTAACTACAAGGAGCTGAAGCACCACTTCTCTAATACAAAATGGGATTATTTATTTGACGAATAAATAATCGGCGAACCACTCAATACTTACCCCCAGAAACCGAATCCAACAACACCGCAACACCTGGACATAGCAGCGCTTAAGCTGATGGGTAGTAGTGCGGCCCCATATCACGTTGATTTTATTCGTTTAAACAGATTACTACGAATCAAGACCAAAACAAAAGCGATGAATTTTGTCGTTTGGGCAAATTTATTCTGTGTAAACACGGTATTTAGCTGATATTCCTTAAATTACGGATGCATCAAGAAAAACCAACCATTTATTATTATGTCAAAAACAGCGAAACTATTCATTGCCATGGGATGCTTTGCCCTGGCTATAAGCGCCCAATCACAAGTTACAAACAACAAATACTGGTCAGACTCCCCACTTAAAACACCACTCTTAAAGGGAAAAGAAGTGATCCAAGCGGTTAAGTATCGCACGGTATCTTTTGACTTGATGGGCCTGAAGAGCGCTCTTTCAAATGTGAGCTCCGTCAATGACAAAGAAAAAGAGGTGCCGGTGATCATTGAATTGCCCCACCCGGATGGAACATCTTCTCTTTATGAGGTTTGGGAAAACAATACCATGCACGAGGGTTTGAAATCTAAGTTTCCCGAAATCAAGGCATACGACGCGATTGGTTTAAGTGGCGACTTTGCTAAGATCGATGTTACACCACACGGATTTCATGCTATGATTTTATCGACATCCAAGGGAAGCATGTTCATAGACCCATTCTCAATGGGAGACACAGAAAACTACAAGGTGTACTTCAAGAAAGATTTCAGAACAGATAAGAAAATGCGATGTGACTTTATGAGTAAACTTCTCAAGGGAAAAAAGGAGTTTAACCCGTCAATTCATAAAGAATTCGGAACATGTGAACTAAGAACATACCGATTTGCGGTTGCAGCAACAGGCGAGTACACATCGTACCACGGAGGAACAGTGGCGCTTGCTCAGGCAGCTCAGGTTACTACAATGAACAGGGTAAATGGAGTTTATGAAAGAGACATGGCGATAACTATGACCATTATAGCCAATAACGATCTGATCATATTCACAAATTCAGGATCAGATCCCTACACCAATGGTTCCCCAGGCAACATGATTAATGAGAACCAAACGGAAATTGACAATACAATAGGAAGCTCTAATTATGACATTGGACACGTGTTTGGAACAAATTCAGGAGGTCTTGCGGGTCTTGGCGTTGTCTGCAGCAACGGAAATAAGGCCCGTGGAGTAACAGGAAGCGCTAACCCTGTTGGAGACCCATTTGACATTGATTACGTGGCGCACGAAACAGGCCACCAGTTTGGTGCTAACCACACTCAAAACAATAGCTGTAACAGAAATAACGCAACAGCGATGGAGCCTGGAAGTGCTTCGACAATTATGGGGTATGCAGGTATTTGTGCACCAAACGTGCAAAGTAACAGCGACGATCATTTTCACGGGGTGAGCTTAGAAGAAATGCATAATGAGATCATGTCTGGCGGCCACACTTGTGAGGCGATTACCTCGCTAACAAATACTGCTCCCACGATTACCGCAACGAATGGGAATGTGACGGTTCCGGCCAATACCCCTTTTGCGCTGACGGCTACAGTGACAGACCCTGACGGGGACGCATTGGAATATTGCTGGGAACAGATGGATAACACACCATCTACTCAACCGCCAGTTGCTACGTCGACGGACGGACCTAATTTCCGATCGAATTCACCGGACGCCAGCCCAACAAGATATTTCCCAAACTTAGCGGACCTTGCCGCGGGCGTAACTCCAACTTGGGAGGTCGTTCCTTCGGTTACAAGAACAATGAATTTTCGAGTTACTGTAAGGGACAAGCCTATCGGAGTAATAGGATGTAATGATCATGCAGATGTAACGGTAAGCACGGATGCGGGCTCAGGCCCGTTTGAGGTAACTTACCCGTCGGCTTTTGGAATTACATGGGCAGGAACATCTACTGAAACAGTAACATGGGACGTTGCAAATACCGACAACGCTCCCGTTAGTTGCGCTCAAGTCGATATATTGCTATCTACAGATGGCGGCTTAACCTACCCAACAGTGCTAGCTTCCAATGTTCCAAATGACGGGAGCGAAACCATTACGGTGCCTAATGTGGGAACGACCACAGCAAGAGTCATGGTTATTTGCTCGAACGGAACATTTTTTGACATTTCGGACAACAACTTTGAGATTACCATTATTACAACAGATTACACACTAGACGCAACACCGGCATCAATTGCTGTTTGCCAACCTGATGATGCGGTATATACGGTTGACGTGGGTACTTTTGGTGGATATTCAGACCCGGTTACCCTAAGTGCAGCTGGTTTGCCTGCTGGGGCTACAGGAACATTTGGAACCAACCCGGTTACACCCGGCAACACAACAAGTTTCACAGTGTCCAACACTGCAGCAGCAACCCCCGGAACATATACAATTACGATCAGCGGAAACAGCACGTCAGGGATTAAAAATGTGGATGTAACGCTTTCAATAAGTAGTGGGACACCAGGGATAACAGCCCTGTCTTCTCCTGCAGACGGAGCTATCGGTGTAGCAGTTCCAGTTAACTTCAGCTGGAGCGCTGCCGGAGCAGGCGATGTGTATGACATTGATGTCGCAACAGACGCTGGCTTCAGCTCAATTGTAGAAAATGCGGTTGGGTTAACAACGAACAGCTACATTTCCTCATCACTTTCGCCCGGAACTACTTACTATTGGAGAGTCAAAGCCTACAATGCATGTGGAGACCCTGGGTTTTCAACCGCATTTAGTTTCGAGACAGTAAATGAGATTTCTCTACCCACCTCAGGAACAGCAACAACTCAGACCACGTGTACAGGAATATTATACGATAGTGGTGGCAGCGGCTCTGACTATGGCAACGATGAAGACGCTCAGATTACAATTTCACCCGTCGGAGCATCAACCATAGACCTAACTTTTGTTTCTTTCGATATTGAGCCTGGTTCAGCAGGAAATTGTGATTACGATTGGCTCGACATTTACGATGGACCAACGACTTCAGACCCCTTGATTGATCGTTACTGTAATGATAATGTTCCAACCACACTTTCTTCTTCAGGTGGGTCGGTAACGATTGTTTTCCATTCAGACCAACTGGAAACTCATGCAGGATTTCAGCTGAACTGGCAATGTAATTTGTCTACCACAGCACCTGTTGCCAATTTCGATTCTGATGTAGACAGTACTTGTACAGGAGTTGTGCAATTCACAGACCTGAGTCCAAACGGGCCAACTCAATGGTTTTGGGATTTTGGTGATGGCACTTTTTCAACAGACCAAAACCCACTGCATACGTATACCTCAAGTGGAGACTTCACCGTTTCTATGAATGCTTCAAACCCATATGGTAGTGACAGCCTCACTGTTGTGAATATGATTTATGTTAATTTACCTGTCGCGCCAACAACTACAGACGCGTCAGTTTGTGATTCAGGTTCGGTTACCTTAACAGCAGCAGGCTCCGGGATACTAAATTGGTATGATGCCCCCACAGGTGGAACTCTGGTTAACACGGGAGGCACTTATGCAACACCGGTACTTTATGCCCCGACCATCTACTTTGTGGAATCTGAGGTTCTTCAATCAAGTTTATATGGTGGTAAGCCAGACAATTCCGGCGGCGGCGGAAACTTCAATAATGATCGGCATTTGAAATTCGATGTATATGAGGATTTTGAAATTGTTTCTGTTGAAGTGTATGCGGATGGCGCAGGAAATAGAACAATAGAGCTTAGAGACAATGGAGGAACTGTGATCAACTCGATTACAGCGAATATTCCAAGTGGAACATCCAGGGTAAACCTAAACTTCAACGTTACGCCCGGAACGGATTATCAGCTTGCGGTCAACGCTACCGGAATGATCGACCTATATAGAAACAATGCGTCGGTCGCCTATCCTTATGACATTGCAGGAATGGGAAGCATAACAAGGAGTAGCGCTGGTGTAGCCGGAGGGCTGAACCACTACTATTTCTTTTACGACTGGGAGGTTCGAAGGCCCGCATGTATTTCAGCACGCACCCCTGTTTCGGCAAGAGTATACCCCTCCCCGACTGTCTCCGGAGGTGCCGATTTAACAGTTTGCCAAGGCGACACGTTAACACTTTCGGGCTCTGGCGCAATGACCTACTCATGGACAGGCGGGATAACGGATGGAGTTGATTTCCTGGCGGGAACAATAGGTACTACGGCATATACTGTAACAGGTACAGATGTCAACGGATGCTCAGATACGGCAACGGTTAATGTAACTGTAAATGGAAATCCAACAGTCAGCGCAGGTCCTGATCAAACAGTCTGTGAAGGCGATTCAGTGGTGCTTAGCGGTTCTGGTGCAACATCATACAGTTGGAGTGGAGGCGTGGTTGATAATGTTGGTTTTGTCGCAACATCTATTGGAACGACCACTTATGCTGTAATTGGAACGGATGCAGCCGGCTGCAAAAATAGTGACGTGGTTGACGTAACTGTAAACGAAGTGCCAACCATTGTTTCTGAAACTCCGGTGGATGTATCTAGTTGTGGATTGACAGACGGATCTATAACGGTTGTTGTTTCTGGAGGCTCAGGGTTTTACACGTATTCAGTTGACAGTGGAGCTACTTTTGTAGCAAACGGAGGGGCTTTTACTGGCCTTACAGAGGGATCATACACTGTGGTTGTTGACGATGGCAATTGTCCGGTTTTTGGATCGACAGTGATCATCTCTGCCCCGGGAACACCACCTGCGCCAAGCACGGACAATGACACGACGTATTGCGAGGGAGAAACGATAGCTGACCTATTAGCTACAGGAACAAGTGGTGATTTAAATTGGTACTCTGACGCGGGTCTGACTACAAATATTGGCTCTGGAGGAACATTAACGCCGTCGGGGTCGACAGGAACAAACACGTATTACGTTACTGAAACGATTGGCGGATGCGAAGGCCCATCTTCTGCCGTTGAAATTACCATAAACCCAATGCCAAATGTAAATGCAGGATCGGACTTGGTTGCATGTGAAGGAGATTCATTGACGCTCTCAGGAACAGGAGCAGTAACTTACTCTTGGACCGGCGGAATAATTGACGGCGCAACGTTTTTAGCTTCATCAATCGGTACAACAACGTACATCCTGGTGGGTACAGATGCGAACGGATGTAAAGACAGCGACACGCTTGATATTACTGTAAATGAATTACCAACGATTGCATCTGAAACACCGGTGGACGAGTCAGCTTGTGGCCTGTCGGACGGTTCAATTACGATAGCGGTTTCAGGAGGAACAGGTTCATACACCTATTCGATTGATGGTGGAGCAACCTTCGTTGCGAATGGAGGAACTTTCACCGGTCTGCCAACAGGAAACTACAGCGTGTACGTGAATGATGGTTCCTGCACGGTAATGGGATCGAATTTGGTAATTTCTGGTCCACCTCCACCGCCTGTCCCAACAGGCAGCCCGGATGGGGTTTATTGTGACGGGGACGCTATTGCAGACATCACCGCGTCTGGAACCAGTGGAACACTAAATTGGTATTCAGATTCGACGCTTTCTACTAATATAGGTACGGGAGGTACGCTTACGCCTTCAGGAACCATAGGAACCACAACGTACTATGTAACTGAAACAGTAGGAGCATGTGAAGGCCCTGCAGAGTCAATAAGTGTTACAATTCTCACCTTACCTGCAGTAAGCGCTGGCCCAGATCAAGCTTTGTGTGAGAATGACTCTGTGATATTGGCAGGTTCAGGTGCGCTAACTTACTCATGGGACAACGGTGTTGTAGATGGATCATCTTTCCTTCAAAGTGTTGGAACAGTTGTGTATACCGTAATTGGCGTGGACGCTAATGGATGTGAAAATTCAGATTCAGTATCTGTTATTGTCTCAGCAGATCCTGACATAACAGTAGTGAATGACAGCTCCGGTCTGACAGCAGCTTCAGGGTACACCTATCAATGGGTTGACTGTGATTTGGACTATAACGAGATTCCAGGAGAAACAGGGCAATCGTTTACTCCGACAACTTCTGGAAACTATGCTGTTGTCTTAAACAATGCAGGTTGTGTAGATACGTCGAGCTGTTTTCCCTTCCAGGTTTCCTCTGTTTTGGAGCAGGGTTGGCAAGGAGAAATAGCGATCTATCCAAACCCATCGTCTGGGCAGTTTGTTTTTGAGTTGAGCGCAAACCATGCGGTGGATAAAATTTTGATATTGGATGCGACTGGTAGGCTGGTGGAGCTTATTTCGGTAAACAATAGGGGTCGTTTGGAAGTTGATATAAGTGATAATGCTGCAGGGGTTTACTTTTGTAGAGCAGAAGGAAAAGAATCTTCCCGTGTGTACAAGCTCATTATCGAATGATGAGCGAGATCATTCGGGACGTAATGAATTTGCGGAATTGAATGAATGAGTTCTTATTGTTTTTTGAAGACCTTAAGTCTTGGGAAAAAGCAGCCTGGATTTTAGCGTGTCTCACCTTTTCGTGGGTGTTGGAGGCGGTCATACCACTATTTAAAAAGGGGTACAAAAAATGGAAGCACGCGGGAGTAAACTTTGTTTTTCTTGTTGCAGTTATGTTGATAAACATAGGCTTTGGATTTTTAACTGCCAGTGGGTTTAATTGGGCGAACGAAGTAGAGTTTGGCTTGCTGTACCTAACCGACCTCCCCCTATGGTTGGAATTGTTGATAGCGGTGCTGATCATGGACCTTGTTGCCCAGTATTTCGTCCATTTTTTACTTCACAAGGTAAAGTTTATGTGGAAAATGCACATGGTGCACCATAGCGACACTAATGTTGATGCGACAACGGGAACAAGGCACCATCCCGGAGACTATATCATTCGTGAGACATTTGCTTTTGCTGCGGTAATCATTGCGGGAGCTCCCTTGTCGTTCTATTTGTTTTATAGAATTGCAACAATTTTCTTCACTTATATGACCCACGCCAATATATCGTTGCCGTTGTGGTTGGATAAAACGATTTCTTTTGTATTTGTATCTCCAAACATGCATAAATTTCACCATCACTTTGAACGGCCTTGGACAGACAGCAATTACGGTAACATTTTTAGTGTATGGGATCGGTTGTTTGGAACATTTGTTTACGGACGCCCAAATGAGATACAATATGGCCTTGATGTTTTGGACGACTCGAAAGACCAAGACCTGGCGTATCAGCTTAAACTACCCGTCAACAGAGAAATTAAAACCGACTATTAACCTGTGAGATGACTGGGATATTTAGTAATTTGCCAAACTTAAAATTATTTACATGAGATTAGTAGCTAACATTTTTATAGGTTCAATTTTAATTTTCAGCATTGGATGCGGAACGGAGAACAATGCTGAAAAAGAAGTCATTTCAAGCGAAACACCTTCAGAGGCCGCAGAAGAGAACTCAACAACTGAAAATGATGATTTAGAAACTTTGAGGTTCAGACTTGACATGTTGGTCGCAAATCATGCAAGCGCTCCCGTTACACTTCTCATGAAATTATCCAAAGACGACAAAGACGTGTTCCACCCGGATTATGTAAACGACGTTAACAAAACAGAAACCTACTCGGATGATTTTTCAGCTGCATTGAATTTCGGGGTATACAAAACAGACCTTATTTATGATCTAGTTCACCATCATTTAGATGACGGCCTAAACGCAAGAGATGCAGCAAATCATTTGGCAGACCAATTGTGGGAGGAACACATTTACTCAGACGAAGACGTTGATAACTACAGAAGTGCTCAGGACAACGAAGAGGAGCTGGAAAGCCTGCTTTTTCAGGATTATGAAAAAACTGAAAAATACCTGATTTCACATGATCAATTTGAAATAGCAACACTAACTATGGTTGGAAGCTTGGTTGAAAGCATGTATTTTACCAGCAAGGCAATAGAAGAGCACGGAATAAGCGATTCGAAAATCGACTTATTGATCAACGAGAAACACCAACTCCATGAACTCGTCGAGCTCCTTGATTTTTTCAAGGGCAACGAAAAGGACCTTGCCCTTAAGCAGAGACTGGAAGAAGTTGAAAATGCTTATGGGAAAATTGAGGGAAAAGAGGGAATGACAGAGGAGGTTGTTAAGCATATTGACGAATCCGTTTTTGCGCTGAGGGACAGCATTGTAAATAACGAGATTTAAGAATTCCTTTTAGCCATATATTGTGTGTGGACTTGATTTGCGGGACCACACGATTAGCACGCTTAATTTGTTGAAATATTAGGCTGAGAAGTTTGCATTGACTAATTTGTAGAAAACAAAACGATGAAAAAGACCTTCATTTTCTCCACAATGATTGCTGGATTGTTGCTGTGCAGCAAAAACAATACGGCACAAATTACCATCACGGACATTCACGTTGTTCAATCAGGAAGACAGGTAATTCAAGCACAAGACACATTGCCAAACGCTACGATTCAACCAGGTTCACCCGGCTCAAATATGACCTGGGACTTTTCCGGACTATCGCTTCATGTAGAGGACACCTTAAATTTTGTAAACACTGAATGGACACCCTATGAAGCTGAGCACCCCACCTCTAATTTGGCAGCTAGAATAGGGACTTCGGACATTTACCTTTATATGAACATCTCAGCATCTGGTCTTTTTGCACAAGGGATTTCCGGCGACCTTTTAGATACGGGCACACCTATTCATGTCCAAACAACTCCAAGTGAAACCCTAGCAGAATTCCCACTATCCTATTCAAATGCTTTTACTAGTACATCCGGCCAAGACATAACCATTGATGGCGCTATAATATCTCCGTTGGTTGATTCGATTCGACTGAAAACATCCAAAATTAAGATGGTATCTGTTGACGCTTGGGGCTCATTGACGACTCCGATGGGAAACTTCGACGCTCTGCGATTGAATCAAACAATTCAGGACATTGATAGTATGTGGACACTGTCTTTTGGAATATGGTCGTTGTTTGACAACAATAAGTCAAGCACAAAGAACTATACATGGTGGACCAATGATGCTGCCGCAGGATTCCCTTTAGTTGAAATGGAATACGATACAGTTTCTGGCAATCCTACTGCAGTAACCTACTTAAAATCGACTCCTGCAATTGGAGTTTTGGAAAATGCAAAAACAAACGTCTCGGTCTACCCGAATCCTGCAACGGATTATGTTCTATTTGAATTCGGCAACCCGGCTTATAGGGAGGTTTATCTATATGATGTTTTAGGAAAGACTAAACCTGTTTTTAGTGGAAACACAACCCATGTTAGAGTCGACCTTTCCGGCTTTTCCGCGGGCATGTATTTCTACCAAGTAAGAGATGAACTTGGAAACATAAAAACAGCCGGAAGCTTTGTTGTGAACTCAAAATGATGTCGCTTAATTCAAGGTGTCAGAAACGAAGGCAGCACCATTGATAGGACAAGAGCTGTTAGACGATTCTAGCAGATCGTTATTGAGGTAAATATAGACGGAATTGTACCCTAGGTTACCCTCGCTGTTCATAACGCCAACCTCAACACGGTCTCCCGAATGCCCCTCAAAGGAGTATTCCCAATCACTGTTCTGATTGTATGAAGATTCTGAAAAGCCGCTTTCATTTAGCCAAAAAACAAAACAGTCATCACAGCTGATTTTGTATTTCACGGTTTTTGTGGATACCGGAATGGTTCCTGACGAGTCGATCGGGTCATTTTTACTGCATGAGATCAGTAGAAAGGCAATTAAGGACAGATAAAAGTAGTTCATGGCGGGGAGGTTTCTTTATAGACGCAACGAATTTGGTATGGGTTGCCTTTTTGACTTAGTTCCTCGCCTTAAGACTTTAAGTTAAAGAATTCGAAGTAACGACCACGGGAGTAATTATAAAAGACAAAAATGACTAGAAACCAAACAATAAGCGTGACTAACCCAATGATTAAACCAGCAATAGCCAACCCCTTTTTGTATTTTCTTCCGTTCATGGCAACCCCGATGAAACAGAGAATAATTCCAATGGGATTGAATAACAAGCCGATATAGGGTATAATTCCAATTAGTGTAAAAATGAACCCGGTTATTGCAACACCATTTGCTCGTCGAGTTTCAGAGGGTTGGGCGTACACAATTGTTTTGTGAATCGCAGGCCCCTGATAGCTTGCAGGTTGAGAACTTCTTTGCTCCGAATTGTTAGGCGCCGACCCAGAGGCATACATTTCATTAATGGTCATTGAAGTCTTGCCCATTAATTTTGCTTTCTCAACAGCATACTCTTCTTCTGATAAGACACCTTCTTTTAAAAGCTGGTGCAGGGATTTTAGCTTCTCGTATTTATCCATTTTCTTCTAATACCAATCAATATAGTTAATTATTCCACTCTTTACTGTTCGCACTTTTCAAGAGTATTTATAGGCGTAATTGTCCGCCGTTTAATAACGGAGCTTATGCACGGGCTCTTGAGCGAAACAGCTAAAATCACTAGCTTTATAGACGTGAGTTTAATTCAGTTTTTTCAAAAAGAAAGCAGCTATGCCAGTAAGGGGTATAGTCGCTGGTTTGTTCCGGTGTCCGCCTTATGTATTCACTTATGTATAGGGCAAATCTATGCGTTCAGTGTATTCAACGAACCGCTTACTAAGATTATTGGGGTTGCTGAACAAGCGCCAGACGACTGGAAACTAACCGAGATCGGGTGGGTTTTTACAATCGCAATTTTCTTTTTGGGAGCATCGGCAGCAATTTTTGGAAAGTGGGTAGAAAGAGCAGGCCCAAGGAAAACAATGCTTCTTTCAGCCCTTTGCTTTAGCAGCGGATTCATAATTTCAGCCATAGGTGTAAAGACTCACGAAATTTGGCTGATGTATCTCGGTTCAGGAGTAATCGGAGGTATTGGTTTGGGGCTTGGCTACATATCACCCGTCAGCACCCTGATCAAATGGTTTCCCGACAAGCCGGGTATGGCTACCGGCATGGCGATCATGGGGTTTGGAGGAGGCGCAATGATCGCCTCACCACTGAGCGTTAAACTTATGGATTACTTCGGGTCAGAGGCTGGACAAGGCGTTTATGAGACTTTTGCAGCCATGGGAAGCCTGTATTTTGTCGTAATGCTTATGGGGTCCTTGCTGGTCCGGCTGCCCGGAAAAGACTTCGCGCCTAAAAATGCCAAATTAAGGCCACAGAAAAAACGGATTACTTCAGCGAACGTACTTGCAGACCAGGCAATTAAAACACCTCAATTTTGGCTGTTGTTTATGGTGCTTTTGCTAAATGTAAGCGCAGGTATTGGGGTGCTGGGGCAGGCAAGCGTTATGATTCAAGAGGTATTTAGTTTAGAAAGTGTCGGACCCGATTTGGCAATGGACGCAGCTTCAGCCGCCGCTTTTGTCGGTATGCTAAGCCTTTTTAATATGTTGGGAAGGTTTGTGTGGTCCTCTTTGAGCGATTATTTGGGTAGAAAAAACACCTACACGATCTTTTTCATCCTGGGGATGGCCCTCTACGTGGCTGTTCCATTTGCCGGGTCAATGAAGGGAATCGTCCTGTTTTGCGTTGCATTTTCCATCATCATGAGTATGTATGGAGGAGGGTTTGCTACGATTCCAGCCTACCTGAAAGACCTCTTTGGAACGAAACAGGTCGGAGCGATTCATGGTAGACTACTCCTTGCTTGGAGTCTTGCCGCAATCGTAGGACCCGTTACCATAAATTACCTGAGAGACTACCAGATCAATGAGCTGGGAAAGCCAAGCTACGAAGTGTATAACCTCACCATGTACCTGATGGCCGGATTGTTATTCATTGGTCTGATTTGCAACTTATTCGTAAAAGAAGTTGACGCTAAGCACCATATTAGCGAAGAGATCGGCAGCGACCAACGCCCCCAACCATCAATGCCCCCAAAGCAATAATTGGATTATTGTTTATCTTGTAACACTTACGAAGCGAATTAAAGACGATTCCCAATGCTTAATAGAAACACACTCGTATTGTTCATTGCCCTTTCCATTGGTCTGTGGCTAGGAGCCTCACTGCCTTTATTTTCTGATACCGAAACTACATTTACCGCAGAGCTACTCAAAATAAACAACATTATAGGAGCGCTGATCGGCGGGGCAGTCGGGAGCATTGCATCTTACTATTTTAACAAAAGGAAAAACAAATCCGATTCAGACGCCAACTAAGGCATACATTCAAAACGCCTAAACTTCCGAATTAAAAAAGCGTTCTTTTAGCTCAACATCATCATTTTTGTGCGCGCGCAACGGGATTGAATATTGACGAAGAAAATATTTTATTGGCCCCCTGAAAAAATGGGTAAGCAACTTGACGGGCTTTGAGACGGACGCTACATTCATTTTGTAATAATCGGCTAAGGTTTGGCGCCTAAATAGGATAATTTTTTCCAGCTCATCACCATCGGCAAAGTCCCCGCAGTGATAGTTTTTTTCCGCAAAGGTCTTGCCCGGAAAATTTAAAGCGCCCAACCCTCTTATCTTAAAATTGTTTTCCAAAAAAGAGCGATACGTTGTTCTGCAGGCCTCTCCCCCGCCCAGGTTAAATATTTTGCCCGATAATCTATCCGGATACTCAAGGCCATTTACAAACGCTCTACCCGCATCCTCTGGAGTAGCAATTTCCATTCTTGTTTCAAGCGGCATGTAAAACATTAGCCCTGACATTTTGTGATTATTGACTCCCATAATGGCGCTCAGCCGAAAGATGGTCCAGTTTAGCTTGCTGTTTTTTAGGTAATGCTCCGCTTGGACCTTGGACTTAGCGTAAGCATCTTCTTCGTGAATGGGTAGCTCGTCATGAACAGTAATCATAGGTGAGTCCAGCCGGTCACCATATACGGCAATGGAAGAGCTATACATAAAGAACGCTTGAGGGCTTGATTTTTCAATGCAACGAATCAGCGTGCGTGTCCCCTCCGCATTTACCTTATGGATTAAATCTTCGTTTTCACGGGGCCGCTTCGGGATGATCGCGGCAAGATGAATAACAACATCAAAGCTATGTTGGTTAATCGCTTCGCAATCCAACAACTTCAGGTCTCCAAAAATTACATGAACATTTTCGGCATATTTTTTCAGAAACTTTTTGTTCGTAGCTGAACTTCTGCAAAGCACAAACAGACGTATATCCTTGTTTTGTATTAGCTGATTGAGCACCTCTTTTCCCACGGCTCCAGTAGCTCCGGTTAGCAGAACGCTTTTCTTCATACCTATAAAATAAACGGGATTAGTGCCTTCCTGCGCTTTGGATAGTCCGAAAATTGTTCAAAATACCAATGGTGGTGATTCAATGACCTGGGACAGAGGTTGCAGAATGTCCAGACAGCAAACGTAATCGACGGAAGATTCCACGCAAGCACCATGAACCCGATCCACTCTACAATTTCGCCAAAATGGTTCGGGCAGGAAACGTATTGAAACAGCCCACCGTTAGGGATTCTGTAGCCATCTGCGCCCTTTCTCAGAGCGATAAGTGTATTGTCTGAAGAAATGTTGATGATCATTCCTGTAATAAAAATAATCAAGCCCGCAATCACGTGGACCTCAGTAAAAGAATAGAGGGATTCATTTAGGTAACCCAAAAAATAACCATTTAAAAACCCATTCATTCCGTTGAACAGGATTGCGCTAAGCGCGATTAGCAGCGGCATTTTTTTATGATTGGTTTTTATTCGAAAAGGATAAACGACCGTCCTGTTGCCGTAGTGCAGAACCCAAAGAGCGACCAGTAAATAAGTGACTTCGTTTTTTGGTGCCGGCCCTAACAAAGCAAGTGCGGGCATCAGTAGGAATGCCGGCAGCTCCATAAAAAACCAACCCCACTTATTGGAGATCATGACGCCCCAATTGTTGTTGGAATGCCTTCCGTACGGTGCTCGTACTTTTAAAACGACAAGCGAGAGAAAAGTGATCAGCGCGACTGAGATCCATATTAAATTAACAACGGTAAAATCCATGTCTGAAACTAAAGATACCATTTTGTTGCACGCGCATAGTCAGCTCCGCGTCGAGAGAATAAAGCAATGTCCTAGCCCCGAAGAAAAAAGAAAACCCCCAGCATATACATGAGGGGGCTCTTGAGGTCACGAGCGGATTCGAACCGCTGTAGATGGTGTTGCAGACCACTGCCTAGCCGCTCGGCCACG
>CAJWDP010000002.1 GCA_913030835.1 uncultured Flavobacteriales bacterium
TCAGTTGGTTAGAGCGCAGGATTCATAACCCTGAGGTCGGGAGTTCAAATCTCCCCCGCGCTACAAGATTGAGGAACTAAACTCAGGAAGGTTTCAGTCGATTAACTGAAACCTTTTTTTATTCAACTTATTTTTTGTTGTTAGAAATCTACTCGCTTGTTGTATCATTTTCCATGATGCTCATTACACATAGAAAACAGCGCTTATAAGAAATCATTACGCTTACTAATTAATCTTAAAACCTTAAGCTATGTCATTCAATGATTTCAAGTATTGCGCCTGTCTATTTTCTATTGTTATTATTTTAAGCTCATTCGTACTTGTCCAAAGCGAATTTACCAAAAGGAAAAATGAATTTTTTGGTGTTGCCCATGGTGTTGAAAATGTACCGAGTTCAAACCTGTCAAAAGAGAGGGGGTTTCTTGTAATTTTGAACAAAGCACGAAGAGATTCATCGATGCAACCTTTGATGATCGACAAAGACCTGACTAGAGCAGCAAGATATCATTCTTACGACATGGCCACACAAAACTATTTTAGCCATGATACATATGACAGGAACCCTTTGACTGATAGCTTGGAATATATCTGCAATGCAAACGATAGAACACAAAAGTTTGTTGACCATGAAACGGAAAGGAAAATAGCGAAAATATCTGCTTGTTGCTCGGAGAACTGTTGTCATGATGCTACTACCAGCATGGATGTTTTTAACGCCTATTTGAATTCTCCAGGTCACCGGGAAAATATGTTTGACCCAAGCCATAGATTAATCGGAATTGGGTACATAAACATACCGGGATCAAAAAAGCCTCACTGCTGGACTATGGATTTTGGCAATTAACCGATTGTCGGCAAACAAATCTCTGAAGTGGTAGTCTTGTCATCAACAAAGCATTGCTTTTTTGATTAGGAAACTAGCTTATATTAACAACATCCTCCCCCATCGTAGAAGTAGGTGGACTCGGATACAAAAATATCAGAGCGACCAAGATTACTTAATGCATTCGCCGTTTTATCGCATACCGACAATGGCTGATTTTGAAGCAAAAGATGCCCTTTTCTATCATCAAACACATCCTCCTCTCCATAATAAATGGCGGTTTTTCCGGTAAAAATGCAAGGACCATCCGCAGGCATCGGATCTTTAATTGCGCAGACCTCTATACTTTCTATGTAAACCAGCTCATCTGTGGCATACTTTTCAGGGTCTAGAACTCGATAAGGCCTTTTTGCTCTAATTTCTACGGTTCCAAAACCAGCTTCAGTGATCATATCAACATATTTACTCAATGGTATGGCTCCCGTCAGGCACATCGCTCGCAACCGATCATCATTTCGTAACTTATCGGACATCTCTTGATTGCAAATGGGATCTGACATGACAAGTCTCCCATGTGGTTTCAGCACTCGATAGGATTCAGCAAGAGCTTTTTTCAGATCATCAGTTTTAAATATGTTAAAAACACAATTTTGAGCAGCAACATCTATCGATTCATCGTCAATCGGCAAATTCAATGCATCTCCCAATCGGAGATCCACAAATTTTGAGCTAAACCAAGGGTTAAGTAATTCAGCTTCCTTGAAATTCTGAGCTGAAGCTTCCAACATTTCATTCAAAACATCCACACCTATTATCCCCCCGTTGTTCCTATTGAAGTAAGAGAATTGCAGCAATTCCATTCCTCCTCCCACTCCAACGTACAACACCTTTGGATTGTTGACCAGGTCTCTCGCATGAACCGTACTTCCACAACCATAATTCATTTCTTTCATTATTCCCGGTATTTCCAGTCCGGGAAGTTGCCAGATCGGTGTTGTCGTACAACAAAGCCCCACATCCGGAGCTATTGCTGCTTTTCTATACAATTCGTTCGTTGCTTCCAAGTAATTACTCATTCCCAATATCTTTTATTAATTCTTCAAATAGTTCTGTCAGTACTTTTTCACTTTTACCTGCGATCTCAATGATCTCATCGATATTGATCGCTTTCAGGTCATCTGGATCACATTCGTCGGTTAAAACAGAAATAGCGACAACTTTCATACCTGCATGTTTTGCCGCAATTACCTCAGGGACCGTGCTCATTCCAACCGCATCACCTCCAATTCGCTTCAAATATCGATATTCAGCTGGTGTCTCCAACATCGGACCCTGAGCCACCGCATAAACCCCTTCTTGTAAACGTATATTTTTGTTTGCTGCTATTCTTTTTACCTTATCTCGCAAGTCCCTACTGTATGCATCAGACATATCTGGAAATCGGATTCCAAGTTCGACATGATTCGGCCCAATTAACGGATTTCCCGGAAGTATATTGATGTGGTCAGAGATAAGCATCAAATCTCCCTTATTCCAATTCAGATTCATACACCCGGCCGCATTCGAAATCAATAATGTTTCAACTCCTAACATTTTCATTACCCTTACAGGAAATGCAATCTGTTCTTGTGTATAGCCTTCGTAGAAGTGATAACGACCCTGCATCACCATAACGCTTACACCACGAATAGTTCCGAAAAGCAACCTTCCTTTATGAAATTCTACAGTTGCTTCGGGGAATCCCGGAATTTGATCATAGCTAAGTTCTACGTCTATGTTTACTTTGGTGGTAAAGTTGCCCAACCCCGTGCCAAGAACCACACCTATTTTGGGATTTTTCACACCTCTTTGAGATAGAAACGCTGCCGAATCTTTTATTTCCTCTATCATTCTCCCAGCTGTTTTTTATAAAAATTCAATAGCGATTGTTGAGAGAACCCCAAACGATAGCCCATATGCACACATGCATGAATTAGCTGCAATCGGAAAACCCCATGTGCTTCGTATCTTCGGGCGGAGGTAATCAATTTCCGTTGCACAACAGTAAAATTTCCAATTGATCGTATTCTTGGAATGATTTCGTTGTCTTCAAGAATGGTGTACTCTTCATTGAATCCACCAATTTGATTAAACGCTTCCCTTTTAATAAATAACGATTGGTCACCACCCCTGCACCAATTGTTGTTGAATCGGGTAAACCAACCAGACGTCCTAAGCACCGGGTGTTTTGAATCAAAACCCATGTAAAAACATCCTGCAATCGTATTCCCGTTGATTGAACTCTCGATCAGCTGATCAAAATTCTTTGGAGGATAGCTATCTGCGTGGAGAAAATATAGAATGTCATGAGCTGCAATCTTGGCTCCAGCATTCATCTGCCGCGCTCTTCCTTTTTCAGACACCAAGAATCGGGCATCGTACTGGGCAGCCACTTCCTTAGTAATTCCGCAATTCGTAGCATCAACCACAATTACTTCAGTATAAATGCCCGTAGAACATTCCTGGATATGACTCAGCAAAACTCCAATATTCTCTGCTTCATTATATGTTGGAATAATGATACTGATCAATCCAAAATCAATTTGAGTTCATCGGGCAGATCTTCGGCATAATCCACGTCACTCAGTGTTTGAAGCAATCTTATGGTACAACCGGCTTTTTCAACATCCAACAATGTGTCTACCAATACATTCTCAGTACTCCATTCTTTGTTGGCGAAAATTTCTGAATTCAGTTTTTTCATACCCAGAAGATAATAACCTCCATCATAAGCGGGACCAATAACCACATCCGACTCATTCAAACCATCAAAAGCAATTTCAATAGTTTCCGAATCCAATTCCCAGCAGTCTGAGCCAATTATTACTACTTTTTCGAAACCGACATTGAATGCAGACTCGAATGCATTCTTCATTCGCTCTCCTAAATCATCTCCCATTTGAAGTCTTTTCGAAAAAACTTTCTCAGGAAATTGATCATATTCGTCAATGTAATCTGAATAGTAGATCACTTTTTGAGCATTTATCGGTTCAATAATCTCCTTGGTCTTCTCAATCAAAGCTCGGTACACGGTCAATGCATTTGTATCCCCAATCGATTGAGCCAATCTGGTTTTTACCCGACCCAATTCAGCATTCTTTACAAAAACAAGTAAAGCATATTTATTTGAATACTTTTTCACCTGCAATTAACCATTTGCCCCAATTCTTGTCGTAGCCGTGGATCTGATTGGTCTTTCCATTTTCATTGAAAACCGGATATCCCGTGTTCACCCAATCGAAAATTCCACCGTATAGATTGTGGACATTTGTATATCCTAACTTTATCAATTTTGCTGCTATTTGATCACTCCGATAACCTACCGAGCAATAGACAACAACAGGAGCTGATTTTTTCACTCCCGCTAATGCATCAGCATCAAAACTCTTATAGCCGCAATTCAAAGCATTCTCCAAGTGTGAAACCGTAAATTCCTTGGGCTCTCTAGCGTCTAAAAGAACAACAACATCACCGTTACTGATGGATTTATTCAACGATTCTACGGTTAGAACAGGAACATCTTTTGAGATAAGTCCTTTCACCATCTGATCAAAATCCTTTTGACCTAAAAAAGATAAAGAAATGGTCATAATGTATAGGAAAAAGACATATTTCATATTAGAGCTCCTTGACATCCGGAACCGGCTCCTGCTGTGCATCCAAAGCAATGCTGATTTGTAATAATCGGACGGTTCATAAGCAATTCACTATCGAACTCTTGTATCGTTTGAGGAGCGTTTTTCTCCAATCCCAGATTCAACATTTGATTAAAATCACAATCATGAAGGAATCCATTCCAGCCAACTGAAATTGTATTTCGACACATCAACTCATCCACTGACTTTGGATTGAATGCATTAACGAGTTTGACCATGTATTGTTCATATTGTCCTGAAATCCATAGGTAATCCAAAAATCTGCTGATCGGAAGATTTGTGATTGTATAAAGATTGTTGAATTCAATACCAAAATCGTCCTTTAGCTTTGCTTTATAATCTAGTTCCAAAACCTTTTGATCAGGCGGCAAGGATGCGCCGCCGGGGTTGAAAACCAAATGAAGCTCCAGCCCTGAATCCAATTTACCATAACCAAGTTCATTTAACTTGATCAACGCACGAATCGAATCTGCAAAGACACCTTCTCCTCTCTGTTTGTCGACATTTTCCTTGGAATAACAGGGTAATGAAGCTATTACCGTTACATTATGTTTCTTAAAAAAATGAGGGAATTCTTTAAATTTCTTATTGGACTCCAGAATGGTTAAATTACTCCTTACAATGACCTTTACCTGGCGTTTCGCCAGCTCTTCTACAAACCACTGGAAGTGCGGATTCATTTCAGGTGCGCCACCTGTTAGGTCTACGGTGTGTGCGGTAGAGTTCTCAATCGCCTTCAAGCAATAGTTCATCACCTCCTTGGTCATGATCTCTTTTCTATCCGGGCCTGCGTCTACATGACAATGTTCACAAACCTGATTACACATGTAGCCCAAATTGATCTGCAGAATCTCCAATTCTTTTGGCCGAAGAGGGGATTTCTTCAACTCATTCAGTTTATCTGCAAACGACCCCAGCGACTGAGCAGAGGAAGACAGTAATTTGATCTGCTCAAGGCTATTGGCTAAATTGTTCCCTCTTTTCTTTAACGATCTTGTTTCTCCCATTACTTATTCAAATTCCAGTCGTATTCTAAGTAGTTTATTTTCGCATTCGTTTTAACCTTTACTTCGGAATATTTATTGATCCAGTCAATCAACCCCCCATTCTGAGTAAAATCATTCTTAAACCAGCTGAATATTTTAGAAATTTTAATCTCATCTGGCCTAATTTGATTTTTGGACTTATCTCGTAAAAATTCTCTGGCTAGCAAATCTAAATCCTTATCAACAATTTCAGGGTGGAATGCTCTGTTCAGTAATTTTGGGCAAGAAACAGATGCACAATTTATCCCAACATGGATCCTTGGATCTCCCATTTTTCTTAAAATCTCATGTTCGATCGTATTCAAATCATACGTTTTGCCACCGAGTTGTATGAATTTAATGCTCCACGGCTTTCCGGAAATATCTTTAATCGAATTGACCGGATACTTATTTAAAATCAGCTTTATCGTGAATGCATTATAAGCATTCATCCAATATGCAAGACGGACGTTTTTAGATGCATTCTTCTGAGGAACATTAGCTGATAATTGTTTTAAATAGGCGTCTAGCTGTTTAATGTCTTTTTTAAAAGCTGCATAATCAACATTGCCAGAAGCCGAAACGTACTTTTTAAGTAGCATTCCAAATTTAGAATGATCAATCTGTTGATTCTCTGCTGATACGCTGTCTTTGAATGACGAATAGCCCGTCATTCCCCAACTGCATTGCCAGACAAAAGCTACGGCAATAAACACAACTATTTTAACTGCTTTCATACTGTGGTTTTGGCTTATAAATTATCCCGCTTACTCAATTAAATTGGAAGTCGTAAAATACAAAAACTACCATTTCATTTGCGGAAAGATACTGACAGAAAAGAATAAAAATTGTGCCACTTTCAGAGAGCAGAGGTATTGTAAGCAGGAAGAACTCTTTTAATCGACACGATCAGATGGAAATAGAAAGACTTTTGTAGTCTGAAAAGTCATCAAAAATAGCAGGAAATTAAGAGGATAGCGGCCTTATTCAACAGGGTGAGTTTCCTCGATTACACGAACTTCGTACCCCCCCTCAATAATATCGAGGTAGGCATTCAAAGCCTCTTTTACCTTTACCGTGTCCGGATCAGACACCTTTATTTCAAAAGTACTCGTTGACTCTCTGTTTTCAATCGTGAATCCCTTACACCCTTCAAACGAATTCTCTGCAATCAGCTTTAAAATGTCCAATTTTCCCTGAATTTCTTTCTCATCAAATTCAGAATCAGCTCCAGTATCGAGTGCTTCATACGTACCCAACCAAATTGTTGCTTGATAGCTAGACTCGTCTTTTTTGTCGCACGAATTGAATACTAGGAAAGCTGCAGCAAGAATAGCAAGTGTTAATCTCATTTTTGTGGTATTGGATTTCCAAATAAATCGTAAAAATCGGCTTTTTCAATTTTAACGTCAACGAAATTACCAATTTTCAATTGATTTTTTGAGGCGTTAATAAGAACTTCATTATCTACTTCCGGGGAATCAAATTCTGTTCTCCCAACATAGTATCCCCCCTCCTCTTTGTCAATAAGCACTCGATATACCTTCCCAACCATGGATTGGTTTTTTCGAAATGATATGTCAGCTTGAATATTCATTATTTCCTCCGCCCTAGCTTTCTTTATTTCAGAAGGCACATCATCTTTCAGATTGAAAGCATGGGTATTTTCCTCATGCGAATAGGTAAAGCAGCCCAATCTATCAAATTGACTATCCATCACCCACTCTTTCATTTCCTCAAAATGTTCTTCTTTTTCGCCAGGGTATCCTGTGATAAGCGTAGTTCTGATCGCAATATTAGGGACTTGTTCCCGAATATCCATCAAAAGTTGAGAAGTTTTTTCACGCGTAATACCTCGGCGCATCGACTTAAGAATTTCAGTTGATCCATGTTGAAGCGGTATATCTAGGTAATTGCAAATATTTTCTCGATCTGCCATTACCTTCAGTATATCTTTTGGGAATCCTGAAGGATAAGCATAATGAAGCCGAATCCATTCTAATCCTTTGATGTCTGACAAATGCTTGAGCAATTCTGAAAGATTCCTTTTCCCATAAAGATCAAGGCCGTAGTACGTCAAATCCTGAGCAATCAAAATGAGCTCCTTCGTTCCTGATTGGACCAATTGCTTCGCGGAGTCGACCAGTTCTTCAATTGGTTTAGACCTGTGCTTCCCTCTCATCAGAGGAATCGCACAAAAAGAACAAGGACGATCACACCCCTCTGCAATTTTGAAATACGCATAATGGGCCGGAGTTGTGAGTAATCTTTCGCCCACCAATTCTTTTTTGTAATCGGCCTTTAATGTTTTTAAGAGCTTCGGAAGTTCTCGAGTTCCAAAAAAAGAGTCTACCTCAGGAATTTCTTTAGACAACTCACTCCCATAACGCTGAGACAAGCATCCAGTCACATATAGTTTTTCCAAACCGCCCGTTTTTTTTGCCTCTGCGTACTCAAGAATTGCATTAACCGATTCTTCTTTGGCACTTTCAATAAATCCGCACGTATTTATAATTACGATCTCTGCATCCTGACTGGCAGATTCATGCACCACATCGAAATGATTGGCTTTCAGCTGAGCCATCATAACTTCCGAATCAAATATATTTTTTGAGCACCCTAAGGTGATCACATTGACTCGGTTCTTTCGTAGTGTTTTTGTTTTCATTCGCTAAACAAGGAATCTACAAATTCATGTCTATTGAATACCTGAAGATCTGATACTCCTTCACCCACCCCAATAAATTTGACAGGGATTTTAAATTGATCTGAAATGCCAATAACAACGCCACCCTTTGCCGTACCATCTAATTTCGTGAGCGCCATTGAATTAACTTCAGTCGCTTTTGTAAACTCTTTCGCCTGCTCAATAGCGTTTTGCCCTGTAGACCCGTCAAGAACGAGCATTACTTCATGAGGAGAATTAGGGATGACCTTATGCATTACGTTCTTAATTTTGGTCAGCTCATTCATTAAATTCACCTTATTATGTAAGCGGCCTGCGGTATCAATTATTACTACATCTGCGTTCGATGCTTTTGCTGATTGGCACGTGTCAAATGCTACAGAGGCCGGGTCAGCGCCCATTCCTTGATGAACAACTGGAACACCTACTCTTTCCGACCAAATCTTTAGTTGATCAACTGCTGCCGCCCGAAAAGTGTCCGACGCACCCAAAACTACCTTTTTTCCAATGGATTTATATTGATGCGCCAATTTCCCAATTGTTGTGGTTTTGCCCACACCATTAACCCCAACCACCATAATCACGTACGGCCCTTCCATTTCAGGTAAAGAAAGCTCACTTCCATCTTCAGCAGAATTATTCTCGTACAATAGCTGGGCAATTTCGTCTCTGAGTACTTCGTTCAATTCACTGGTCCCAACGTATTTGTCTTTTGCGACTCGACCTTCAATTCGCTCGATTATCTTCAAGGTGGTGCTTACACCCACATCTGAACTGACAAGTACCTCCTCCAGATCGTCCAAAACTTCATCATCAACCTTTGATTTTCCGGCTACTGATCTCGATAATTTCTGAAAAAAACTATTTTTTGTTTTCTCCAGTCCCTTATTGAGTGTTTCTTTTTTTTCTCTAGAAAATAAGTTTTTCCAACTCATTGTGTATACAAAAAATAAAAGCTTCCCCCAACCGGAAGAAGCTCAAACATTCAAAACTTGATTTAAGTTATTTCGTCTTCTGAAGCCAGTCCTTCACATTATCTTTGTGGACTATTTCCTCTCTGAACATATAAGCACCTGTCTTAGGTGATTTTACCATTTTAATCACTTTAGTGTGTTGCTTGCCGCCTCCGGCTTGTAAAGATGCAATTGCCTTTTTTGCCATGACTTAATTATTTGATCTCCTTGTGGATGGTATATTTTTTCAATATCGGATTGTACTTTTTCAACTCCATTCTATCGGGCGTATTTTTCCTATTCTTGGTTGTAATATACCTCGAAGTTCCAGACACTCCGCTGTTCTTGTGCTCCGTACACTCTAATATTACCTGTACTCTATTTCCTTTCTTTGCCATTCCTCTTAATTCTAATGGGCTGCGAATTTACGCATTAATTCCTTGTAAGCAAATAAAATTAGTCATTGAATCTGCTTTTTTCTAACATCAATGTCTCGATATCTTCCACCTCACGTGGCACACAACCACTCAAATTTACAGGTTTACCATTCGTGATTAAAATATCATCTTCAATTCTTACCCCAATGTTCCACCATTTCTGATCACAAGGAGATCCTTGAGGAATGTAAATTCCTGGTTCCACTGTAATTACTTGACCAGGCTCTAATTTCCCATATCTACCCACATCATGCACATCAAGACCAAGATAATGAGAAGTACCGTGCATGAAATACCTCCGAAGCTCAGACGAGTTTTTAATAATTCCCAGTTCTTTCATCCTTTGTGATAATACGGTAGTTGCTGCAATATTGGGATCCCAAAAGTTCTTACCTTCCTTACAGACATCAATTCCCGCCTGCTGCGCTTCCAAAACAACTTTGTAAATCGTTTCCTGCTCGTACGAATATTTTCCATTGGCAGGTAATGTTCTGGTAACATCAGCAGTGTAACCGTGGTATTCCGCCCCAATATCGCAGACAAGCAAATCGTTTTTGTTCATGGGTCTTCTGCTTGCCGTATAATGTAATATGCATGAATTCTCTCCACTCCCCAGAATGGAAGGAAATCCCGGATACTCGGCACCATTCGCTTTGAATATGTATTCTACCACCGCTTCTGCTTGGTATTCTGTCATGGATGGGTTTAATGCGCGCATAATTTCGCGCTGGGCTTCACATGTAATCGTAATTGCCTTTTTAAGCAGATTTAGCTCTTCATCGGTTTTAATTTCTCTGAGCTCCGCACACCATAGCGATAGCTGTCCATTTTTCTGTTTTGATTTGACCTTGTTCAGCTTGACATCCAATTTTGCCTTCAGATCAAAAAGATCACCGTTTTTAAATGGTACATCTCGAATATCATCATGAATGTTTTGGACGTAGATCTCATCAAATTGGTCCAGATCCAGCTCCATTTCGTGAAACACCTTGTTCTCAAGTGCCATATCCAATCCTAATATCATAGTCGCTCCGCTTGTTCCGTACCGTTTACCGTCCCAAATTTCCGTTTCCGGATCTTTCTCCTGCATAAAAACCACGTCCTTTATAAAACGACCATTAACCTCTGTAGGCTCTTTGAATATCATGATCATTGCATGGGGCTCATTCAATCCCGTGAAGTAATAAAAGTTAGGATTCTGATGGTATTCAAAATTGACATCATTTGAACGATTTCTAACCGGCGCCGCAAGAAAAATGGCCACCGAATTGGATTTCATTCGTTTTCTAAGCTCCTCCCGCCTACCCGAATGAAAATCTGCAGATAAGAGGTCATTATCGTAAATCGAAATGCTATTATTGTCAAGCTGCCTTTCTGCAACTTCTTGTGTTTGAGCAACAATCGGCAGCACCAATAAAATCGAAATGATCAAAATCTTATCCAACATCTGTATTTGTTTTATCGCAGCTGTAAATAAACAATTATTCAGGAATAGAGCACCCGTTTTTAAACAAAAAACGCCGTCACTAGGGACGGCGTTTACAAATATCGTAGTACAATCTACTTCAAGAAGCCTTTTTCTCTTGCTTCCTTAATCGTTGCAGAAATACCGTTTTTATTGATTGTTCGAAGAGCTGCAGTAGATACTTTGAGCGTAATCCACTTGTCCTCTTCCGGAATGTAAAATCTCTTCGTCACCAAATTGGGATAAAACTTTCTTTTGGTTCTTCTATTGGAGTGCGATACATTGTTACCGGTTATCACTCTCTTTCCTGTTATTTGACAAACTCTAGACATCTGTTTAAATATTTAATTTCCCAAACGGGAGCGCAAATTACGTGATTTTTATTCGAACAATCAATAATGATTCACAATTATTTGATCAAAGACTATCAACACAGCATTGTTCACCATCACCATGACCACATAAAACGAACAATTATAGCCAATCTTCTCTGTCAATTATGACTTTCCGAAGCATTGAAAATGCGGCTATTGCGGTTCGTTGGATATTCAGCTTTCGATCATTTCCGAAATAATGGCGTTTACTTACCACGCCAGACTCACTGGAAATAGCAATCCAAACTGTACCGACCGGCTTATCCGGCGTACCTCCCCCCGGTCCAGCTATTCCAGAAGTAGCAACGCCATAATCCGTTCCAAATTTTTCCCGAATACCTTTCGCCATTTCTATGATTACTTTTTCACTTACCGCCCCGTATTTGATTAATAAATCAGGATCTACATTTAACTCGGCGGTCTTTGATTCGTACGAGTAGGCAATAACGGAGCCCAAATAATACCTGGAACTACCCGGAACAAGCGTAATCTGACTCGCCAAATAGCCAGAGGTACAACTTTCTGCCGTGCTAACCGTCGCATTCCTTTCCAAAAGCAATTCGCCAATTACCTCCTGAATAGAAATACCATCATAACCAAAGATGTATCTTTCAATAATTGGCTGAACCTCTTTAACTTTCTTATAAACGTTTTCCGTGGCGTCTTTTTGATTTTCCGACTGCCCTGTAACCCTCAGCTTTACAATTCCAGGGGACGGAAGGTAAGCCAGACCAAACCCTTCGCTTCTCAATTTTTTCTCCCAATCTTCGATCATTTCCGCTAGAACAGACTCCGGCAGGTCTACTGTCATTATAGTCTTGAATGCCCTTGGGATAAAATTGAAATAATGTCGAACCATTGGTAAGACAGATTCTTCCATCATGGCTTTCATTTCGTAAGGCACTCCCGGCATCGACACAAAAACCCTTCCCTCTTTTTCAAACCACATACCACTTGCAGTGCCTTGCCAGTTTCTAATCACTTTTGCATCTACCGGAAGCAAAGCCTGATCCCTGTTCATTTGAGAAATATCAATATTTCTCTCGTAAAAGTATTTTTCAATTTCGCTGAGCACCTCAGGATTGAGGGACAAGGTGGTATTAAAATATTCGCACAATGTGGCCTTTGTTATGTCATCTTTGGTGGGACCCAATCCTCCAGTAATCAGTATGAGCTGCGACCTGGACTCAGCTTGTTTCAACGTAGAAAGTATGTGTTCTCTTTGATCTGTTATTGAAGTTATCTGCTGAACTTTGATGCCCTGTTTTGCCAACTCTGACCCAATCCAAGCCGAGTTAGTATCGACTGTCTGACCGATCAAAAGCTCGTCTCCAATAGTTATAATTTCCGCTTGCATTTCGTCAATTTTTTTTTGGCAAAATCTTTGTAAGTTTACCCCGAAAGTAAAGACAAGAATATGAAAAATAAACTATTACTCGGCCTATTTGGGATTGGATTAACGTTTGTTGCTTGTGACGTATTGAGTGAAGCGGAAAAATTAATCGATTTACCTACTACCACAGCGGGAAATGCAGGTTTAAGCCAAAGCGAAATTATTGAAGGATTAAAAAATGCCTTGACTGTTGGAGCTGGAAACTCATCAGCATCCGCTAGTAAAACCGATGGATTCCTTAAAAATTCTAAAATCAAATTACCATTTCCTCCTGAAGCAGAAAAAGTAAGAGAAAAGGTGGTGAAAATACCGGGAGGTCAGGCTAAGGTTGACGAGTTTGTACTCACATTAAACAGAGCGGCAGAAGATGCAGCTTTATCGGCAAAACCAATTTTTGTTGATGCAGTCAAATCCATGACTGTATCTGATGGCTTGTCCATACTTCAAGGCGGTGATAATGCCGCAACCGATTATCTAAAAGAAAAAACTTCGGCAAGTTTGAAAGAAGCATTTATGCCGAAAATCAAGGCGTCTATTAGTAAAGTTCAGCTTACCAACAAATGGGAGCCTGTGGCGAATGCATACAACAAAGCCATGTTGCTAACTGGAGGTAAAGCTGTGGATCCGGATCTGAACAATTATGTGTGTGATCGTGCAATATCCGGTCTTTTTATGTTGATTGCAGATGAAGAAAAAAAGATCAGAAAGGATCCAGTTGCCAGAGTAAATGACATCCTGAAAAAAGTTTTTGGAAGTCCCGAAGCAAACGGAGGGAACTAAATTGACCCCATAGTGAAATTGAAAAATCCTGCTTATTGCGGGATTTTTTATTTTACTTTTAACTGAGAACTATCATGATACCAAAAACGCGATACCATTCCAACCCTCTTGAACCATCGGAGCTAATTGTTACCGAGCAAGGTGCAATCTACCATCTAAACCTTCGCCCGCATGAAATAGCGGAAACAATTCTGGTTGTCGGAGATCAAAACAGAGTCGAAAGAGTTTCTCGACACTTTGATACTATTGAACACAAAATTGAGAATCGGGAATTCGTCACCCACACAGGGAGAATCGGTAAATGTGAACTCACGGTGATGTCGACAGGAATCGGATGCGACAATATCGATATCGTTGTAAATGAGCTAGACGCATTGGCCAACATAGACCTTGAATCCAGATTGATAAATAAGGATCCTAAATCACTGAACATTATTAGGTTAGGCACGTCAGGCGCACTCCAAGAGGATATACCTGTTGACTCCTTTGTGGTTTCTACGCATGGTTTGGGTTTTGATGGACTGCTCAACTTCTATGAAACTACACCATCGGATCAGGAACTGGCTATTCAAAATGCTTTTGTGCAACAAACCGGTTGGTCTGATGACCTGAATCCCATATATGTTGCCAAAGGATCGTCAAAATTGATTGAACAGATTGGGGAAGGAATGACACCAGGGATTACAGCCACAGCTCACGGTTTTTATGGGCCTCAAGGGAGAAGCCTAAGGATGTCGCCAAAAATCAATGAACTAAACCAAAAGCTCAGACAGTTTGAATACTTAGGGCACAGGGTTACCAACTTCGAAATGGAAACTTCAGCCTTGTACGGATTAAGCGGTAGCCTAGGTCATCAAGCCTGTACCGTTTGCGCTATAATTGCCAATAGATTCAAAAAAGAATACAGCAAAGACTACAAATCAACCGTTGACCTTCTGATCCAAAATGTGTTGGAAAAACTAACCAACAAACAAGGCTCTGTTGAAAAAAACGTTTGATTCTCGAAGAAAATGGGTAACAATACCCCCGATCTTTGCGTTCATAGTTTATGGCATTAAAATCAGAAATAGAGGCGTTAATTCATTTAATCGACGACCCCGACGAAGCCATATTCAATCAAATCCGAAACAAAATCCTTTCCATTGGTGACGAAGTCATTCCTTTTCTAGAGCAGGCTTGGGAAAATCAAGACCTTGGACTTCTATACCAATCGAGAATCGAAAATATTATTCATAAAATTCAATTCGACTCGGTCTATCACTCTTTATTCAAATGGGCGAATGGCGGCGGGCAAGATTTGCTGGAAGGTGCGTTGATCGTGAATCGTTACCAATATCCTGATCTCGACACAGAAGACATACGCAATAAAATTGGAGCCTTAAGGCAGGATATATGGATTGAACTCAACAACAATTTAACAGCGTTTGAAGAAATTAGAATTTTCAACTATATCTTATTTGACCATCATGGATTTAGCGGAAACAAAAAAAACTATCATTCGCCGCAAAACTCCTATTTAAATTGCGTATTGGAAAGTAAAAAGGGAAACCCATTATCCCTTTCAATATTGTATTGCATTATTGCTCAACAACTGGATATACCCATATTCGGTGTCAATCTGCCAAATCATTTTGTACTGGCATATCAGGATAAAAACAATGTGATGAATTTTGTTGATCCGGAAAAGGAGAACAGCGATGTTTTGTTTTACATCAATCCATTTAGCAGAGGCACCATATTCAACCGAACTGAGATTGAACAATTTCTTGAGCAATTGAAACTAGAACCAAAACCTACCTTCTTCGAACCTTGTAGCAACATAGACATTATTAAACGAATGCTTGCCAACTTGGTTTATAGCTACGAAAAGCTGGGCTATCCGCAAAAAGTTGATGAGCTAAGAGAACTGCACAGCTCCCTGGAAATCTAATAACCGCGAATTAATTGAATGTTTAAAAGGTCGTCTGAATACAATCAATCGGATGAACCTGATTCACTTCAGAGTGAGTCAGGCAGAAGAACTGGCAGTGCATTGCATAGAGTCATCTACTTCTTCCCTTTTCAGCTAATTCTGGTGCACATAAAACACAATTTCCTCCTTTTGTTTCTTTGGTTTCTACTCTTTAGTTTTCTCTTTGGTTGGATGGGCACCAAATACGGTATGGGATATTTATTCCTTTACCCTGAATATCTCGGGGAGGTGAATTTTTGGTCCTTCTCTATCCTTGGGTTTTCCATCGGCGGATTTATTTCAGCGTTCAATATCTACAGCTACATAAAGAATGGTCCTGACTTCCCCTTTATCGCAACGCTTGAACGTCCTTTTCACAAATATTCAATCAATAATTTTTTGATCCCCGGAATCTACATTGTTTCACTTATTGTTATGTCGGTACAATTTCAATCCGTTAACGAGCTTGTGGATACCTCTGATATTTTACTCAACATCGGAGGATTGGTTTTCGGCATGTTGTTTTTCTTAGGAATCAGTGTTTTATATTTCTTCCGAGTAAATAAGAATGTGTATAAACTGACTGGAAAAACCGACTCTGATTTCCAACCCGATCAATCGTCAAAAGCTTCCGAAGAAGAGCCTTCTCCAAGAGCGAAGAAATGGTTCGAACGAATGCAAAAACGGCAGAGTAAGCGCTCGGGATGGAGAGTAGAAACATATTTGGGTAAATCGTTCAGATTAAAACTAGCCAGGGACTGTCGGCATTACGATAACGAGCTTTTGAAAAAGGTCTTCCTCCAGAACCATTTGAATGCGTCTATTTTCGAGATCACCCTTTTCATTTCTTTTCTAATGCTAGGTATATTTCGGGAAGTTTCAGCATTCATTATACCGGCAGGAGCAAGTGTAATTCTCCTTTGCACCATGATCCTTATGCTACTTAGTGCGTTCAGAAGTTGGTTTAGGGGTTGGACCATCCCCATTCTATTCGTTCTCTTTCTAATATTCAACGTAATCAGTGGTCAGTTCAACCTATCGAATTACAAGAATTACGCATATGGTCTTGATTATTCAAAGGAGCCTGTAAAATACGAGCTGGGTTCACCGCAACAACACAATTCATCATTTGAAAACATCACTAATGATGAGGAACACGGAAGGAAAATTTTAGAGAACTGGAAATTATCAACCGGTCAGGAAAAACCCTACCTAATTGTGCTCAATTCAAGCGGAGGTGGATTGAGATCTGCTCTATGGACTTTCTCGATATTGAGTCATTTGGATAGCATTACAAATAATGCATTCTATAAACACGTTCATCTTGCTACCGGTGCTTCAGGCGGCATGATCGGCTCAGCTTACTACAGAGAATTACAGCTACTGCGGGAGAATGGGAAACTGACCAGCGACTCTATACGTAAACTTGGCACTAATGTATGCAAGGATCTTCTTAATCCGGTAGCCTTGAGCATAGCTACAAATGATTTTTTTATACGTCTGAGAAATTGTACAGATGGCAAATACATCTACAAAAAAGATCGTGGATTTACTTTTGAGCATCAGCTGAATATCAATACTTCTTTCGCATTGGATAAACGTTTGTCTGATTACCGGATTCCTGAACAGACCGGAAAAATACCCATTCTTGTTTTCTCCCCGACAATTGCAAACGACAGCAGACGACTCATCATTTCTGCTCAACCTATGTCGTATATGTGTGCTCCGTTTAAATCAGATTCTTATCAGGGGACGATAGAAGACGTAGAATATTTAAGGCTTCTAAAAGATCACGATCCGTTGAATTTAAAGTTTACGAGTGCCATAAGAATGAATGCGACCTTTCCTTACATCCTTCCTCAGGTTTCCCTCCCTACTCATCCGGAAATAACCGTGATGGACGCAGGGATTCGAGACAATGTAGGAACAAAATCTTCGATCAAATTTATAGATGCTTTCTCCGATTGGATAGCAGCCAACACCAAAGGTGTTATCGTCGTTCAAATTAGGGATACGAAAATGCATTTTGAAAGAATTGGCTCAGCTAACACAAACTTTGCTGAACGCTTAACGTCTCCATTAAAAACTTTTTATGGAAACTTTACGAAAGTTCATGACTACAATAATGATCAATTATTGAAACATTTCATATCCAATGCCGGCTTCCCTATTAAAGTGATTACATTCGAATTAGAGCAAGAAGGACATGAAAAGGCGTCCCTCAGCTTTCACCTAACTGAACTCGAAAAGCAACAGATCAAAAAGGAAATCTATTCTTCAACCAATCAAAAAGAATCAAGAATATTACTAAAATTGTTGAACGAATAATCCGTACATTCATCACTAATGAGTAATCCTGACAAAGAGGGCACAACGGAAAACAACGATCAAAGGGTGGACTATGACCCTACCAAGATCGACAAGGACCTGCTAAAAAAGGCTCCGAAAGCATTTTATCGTTTCCTCACTGATATTTTAAGCATTAAGGATGAAGTCAATATAAAAGAAACCATTGAGGTCGTTAAAGCTAACATCGTTTTTCGAGGTGCCAATGTATGGGTTCTTATTTGCTCTATTGTAGTAGCTTGTATCGGATTGAACAATGACTCAACGGCAGTCATTATCGGAGCCATGTTAATCTCGCCACTTATGGGTCCTATTCGCGGAATCGGACTAGCCATTGGCACAAATGATTTTAAAACATTAATTACATCGTTGATCAATTTTGGCGTGATGGTAGGCATCAGTTTTTTGGTCGCCTATCTGTATTTTCTAATCAGCCCAATAAAAACAGCCACTCCTGAATTGCAATCCAGGGTGCACCCGCATGCATTAGACGTTCTAATTGGATTTTTTGGTGGGTTAGCTGGCATTATTGCGTCCGCCACTGGCGATCGATCCACTGTGGTTCCCGGTGTAGCGATAGCAACTGCACTCATGCCCCCTATGTGTACAGCTGGGTACGGACTAGCAGTAGGCCAACCCGCCTTCTTTTTTGGAGCATTGTACCTGTTTTTGTTGAACTCCGTCTTTATATGTCTTAGCACGGTGCTAACGGTCCGTTATCTAAGCTTTCCACTGATGGAATTTGTCAACTCACGAACAGAGAGGAAAGTAAAACTGTATTCCTTTGTTATCCTACTCGGAATCGTGGTCCCCAGCATTTGGTTCTTTGTTAAGCTGGTAAAAGAGAATCAGTTCGAAGAAGCAGTAAACAATTTTATTGCAAAAGAGATTAGATACGACGAATTTTTCGACAACGTTGAACTAAGTGGTTTTGTATATGACACTGATTCCAGTGTAATTTACCTGAAAGTGTTGAGTGGATATGTAGAAGAGTTGCAGATCGACTTGTGGGAGACAAAATTAGACCAGTATAAAAAGTTGGAACATACTCGAATCGAAGTTAAAAACAACAAAAAGCCTTCTTTTGAAAACAGTGATTTCGTAAGCAAAGAAATGTTCAATGCGCAAAAGAAAACAAGACAAGAACTGGAAGCCAATACGATGCGACTACGGTCTGAACTCCAACAGTATGAAAATGCTGAAATCAGCAGCTTGAAACTGGAAAAGCTGCTTAAAGTGAATTATTCAAAGTTCATCGATAGTATAGAATGTGGCCCTATGTACCTTAATAATTTAGCAGGCTCCATAGATACCACATCACGATACATCATCTACTGGAAGCCACAAGTCGGAGACAGCACGATCAGCATGAAAAAGAAATATTTGGAAGAGCACATCAAACTGAATATGGATACAAAAAACTCAAAATTCCTACACGTAAATAGCTATGAGCAAGAATAAAAAGAATCGAAAAAATATCGTCTATTCTACCAACCCCAATCATAGCTATGAATACGAAGAAGAGGAAGACGAAGAAACACTTCTTCCTGGCGAACAAAACCTTACAGCGTATATTGACCGAAAATTCAGAAAAGGAAAAGCAGTTACCATTATTGCTGATTTCATCGGCAGCACTGATGATCTAAAAGAGCTTGGAAAAACATTGAAGATCAAGTGCGCCGTAGGCGGAAATGTTAAGGACGGTATTGTAATTCTTCAGGGAGATGTTCGTGAAAAAGCAGTTAAAATTCTAACCAACCTCGGTTATAACGTCAAGAAATCGGGCAGCTAAATCAATTTGACCACCGAACATATATCTAGGATAGTTCCTCACGAAGTATGCTGCAATTGATTCAGATTTTCTAATTTCGCACCTCTTATGAGTATCGAAAAAGAGATCGGAAAAAGAAGAACATTCGGAATTATATCCCATCCGGATGCGGGAAAAACAACACTTACTGAAAAGTTATTGCTTTTTGGAGGTGCCATTCAGACTGCAGGAGCCGTTAAATCCAACAAAATAAAAAAAACGGCTACGTCGGATTTTATGGAAATTGAGAAACAAAGAGGGATCTCTGTTGCTACATCAGTAATGGCATTTAATTATCGTGACACACAAATTAATATACTTGATACTCCTGGGCACAAAGACTTTGCAGAAGATACATTTAGAACCTTAACCGCAGTAGACAGCGTAATCCTTGTGATAGATTGTGCAAATGGAGTCGAGTCCCAAACTGAAAAATTGATGGAGGTATGCAGGATGAGAAATACACCTGTAATTGTTTTTATCAACAAGATGGACCGTGAGGGTCGAGATGCTTTCGACCTTTTAGACGAATTGGAAGAAAAATTAAATATCAAAGTCAGACCCCTTTCCTGGCCAATTGGAATTGGAGAGACTTTTCAAGGTGTGTACAATATGCACCGCGGTGAGCTGAATTTATTTGAAGGAAATAAAACCAACATCGCTAAGGAAAACGTAAAAATTGATGACCTATCTTCAAATCAATTGGACGATTTTGTTGGTGCAGAATCTGCAGCTGAGCTCAGAGAAGAAGTGGATCTGGTAAATGGTGTGTACGACGAACTGGACACACAAGACTATCTTCAAGGTAACGTTGCTCCTGTCTTTTTTGGATCCGCCCTGAACAATTTTGGAGTACAGGAATTGCTGAATACATTTATTGAAATTGCACCAACACCCAGAGGAAGGGAAGCTGATAGCGGTTTGATCTCCCCTACTGATTCTAAATTTTCCGGATTTGTTTTTAAGATCCATGCCAATCTCGACCCAAAGCATCGAGACAGAATTGCATTCTTACGAATTGTTAGTGGAAAATTCGAAAGAAACAAATTCTATCAGCATTCGAGAATTTCAAAAAAACTAAAGTTTGCCAATCCAACTAGTTTTATGGCGCAAGACAAAAGCGTTATTGATGAGGCCTTCCCCGGCGATGTGATTGGTCTTTATGACACTGGAAACTTTAAAATCGGTGACACCTTAACTGAGGGAGAATCTTTCTTTTTTAAAGGAATCCCCAGCTTTTCACCGGAAATATTCAAGGAATTACAAAACGACGATCCGATGAAGGCTAAACAGCTGGATAAGGGAATTCAGCAGTTGACAGATGAAGGCGTGGCGCAATTGTTTATAAAACAACCGGGGAATCGGAAAATAGTAGGTACCGTAGGAGAGCTACAATTTGAGGTAATTCAATACCGACTGAAACACGAGTACAGTGCTGCATGTACATTCATATCGAAAAACTACCATAAAGCATGCTGGATGACTACGACAGACGAAAACCAGCTGGAGGATTTTTTGAAGAGAAAAGCAAACTATATTGCAAGTGACAAAGATGGCAACCCGGTATTCTTAGCTGAATCTGCCTGGCTCTTGAGCTCCGCCGAAGAAGATTTCCCTGCGATTACATTCCATAAGACTTCCGAATTTAAGCTCGAACAAGCCAATAGCTAAAGTACTCTGATATTCTGGAAAGATTCTTGTATCTTAAAGGAGCATGAATCGGCACACCAAACATATTATTTTGTCCTTTTTTACTTTTTGCTTTTCGATAATTGGAACGAGTCAGGTGAATTGGGTGGAAGGATGGAGTGAAAATCAGCTCAAGCAAGCTATTGTGCGCGGCGACTCTCAAATGAATGAAGCTGAGAAAGAGGTAATCTTTTATTGTAATTTGGTGAGAATTGATCCGAAAAAATTCATGTCTACCGTTCTTCCGAAATACGTCGAATCAAGAGAAATCGAGAACAGCAGCTATCTTATTTCCTTAAGAAGAGATCTTAAAAAAGCCAATGAACTCCCCCCTTTTATTGCTAATTCAGAACTGTCTCAAGTAGCAAAAAAACATGCAACAAACAGTGGAAACAAAGGTACCATAGGTCATCACAATTACACCCAACGATTTAAACATCTGAATGATATTTTTTCAGTGGATGGGGAAAACTGTGATTATGGAAACGGGGAAGCCATAGATATAGTCTTTAGCTGGCTGATCGACGAGGGAATCGCTGATTTGGGGCACAGAAAAAACATTTTGGATCCTGACTTCACCCACACTGGAGTGGGTATTTCTCCTCACAAGGAGTACGGTGTGAATGCCGTAATGGCGTACGGAAAAATGGAGTGAAATCACCAGTCTTGCTCAAAGAAATAGTTGACTAATCCATTGATTTGACTCACTTTAAGTGTGCTATCCTCTTCAAAAAATGAATTGACAGCCTCATCTATTTCTCCTTTGGTTATTTCCCCATTGTTGTCCAAATCAAATACCAGATATTCAGCAGGAACAGCAGACATATTGGCTTGAACATCCACCTCCGTTGATGATTTCTCCGCAAGCAACTCTTTAACCAGTTGGTCGTATTGATATACAAGCTCAGACAATTTTGTGCCCGTCTCATTGTAGGTTACAAAAATTCCATGGTTGCAATACGTATTGGTTATCGGATCGTAAAGATATCGTCCAATTTTTTTCAATGTTCCATCAGGATACATTTCAGCAATCTCATATTTCAAGGAATCTACGTCCTTTAATTCAACGTATTTAAGTGGAAACCCCTCGTCGTTATTCCATTGCTCTATCTTCAGATATCCTATTTCTGAAATCTCCATTAGATAGCTGAGTTTTCCACTGTACAGGTATTTTTCGTGAGACATTAGAATACCATCATCAAACACTTTTCTTTCTCTGATCTCCCCAAATAGATAATAACTTTCAAAAGATTTAGGTTTTCCTTTTTTAACCTTCAGCTCGCGCTCCAATTGATCGTTCGGATAATAATTCTTGAATTTGATTAACGATCCATCCTCATAAATACCTTTGTGAAGAACCTTGCCGTTGTTGTAATAATCGACATGCTCTTTGTGCGCCAAATGTTTAAAGATGTCCTTCCTGAGCTTGTACTTGTTGGTTAATCCTGGACAATACTGATCGTAAATTACAATTCCCTCTTCAGGATCCTCTAATTCTTCTAGATCATATTGGAAAAGGAAGTCTAATTCTAAACTGGATCGCACAGAATCTTGCGCAATTGAACCACTGAATATCAGAGCGAAGACCAAAGTTGTAAACAATCTGATATTTTGCTTAGGATACACGGATAGGTTCGTTTTATATCATCATGGCGCTAAATAGCAATAATTTCCCATTGTACTCAGACCGAAAATGTTTACGCCAGAAAGTGGCAAAGGTTTCCTGATAAAACAAGAGCACGCGATCAAGACAGACAATCACTTAGAACGCAAATTTGATGACCTTAAAGGATGGGGAAAGAACCGATGAATTAAAAATAATTGACAAAGTCTTGCGTTAGCTCCTGATATAATGAAAGGTTATTCTATTTTTGAAGATCAAAATACGATTATGCTCAAACTTATTCATTTGTCTTTTGCAGTGCTTGTTTGCTCTTTGGCTTTTGGCCAGCCAACTACACTATTATTTGAAGATTTTGAGGGCCCTTTTCCGGCTGGATGGACCACAATAAACAACGATGGACTTACTCCCGATACATCTGTAGGATTCATCTCCGATGCCTGGGTGATTACTCCTGACTTAGATGATCCAACCTCAGGCGATTCAGTTGCTACCAGTACTTCATGGTATAGTCCTGCAGGAACTGCCGATGATTGGCTAATAAGTCCTTCAGTTTCCCTGGGGACCTTTGGCAATAAATTATCGTTCAAAGCAAAGTCATATGACGGTAGTTTTCCGGACGGGTTTCAAGTTTTTGCCTCAACTCATAATGTGATCGATAGTTTTATCCAACAAGACACGTTACTCACGGTCACTGCACAATCGCCCTATTGGACCCGATATTTTGTTTCCCTTGACTCATTTGATCTTACGGGCCAAACCATTTATTTGGCGTTTAGAAACAATTCCGAGGATCAATATTTATTGAGTCTCGACAGCATCTATGTGGGGATGGAACACCCTGTAAATTCAGAGGAGCTAAGCCACGTACCTGAGGTAAGAATTTTCCCAAATCCGGCAAGTCAACAACTCAATATTGTAACTGGTGAAACAATACAGAAAATTGAAATTTTGACCATAGGAGGGCAACTTATTCTGTCATCAAAATCTGATGTCGTTGATGTATCTCAACTTCCTCAAGGAGTGTATTTTATAAAGATATATACACCTGTAGGATTCGCGGTACGAAAGTTCCAAAAGAGCTGAATATTGAATCATCTAAACAGTTAATGAAATGAAATGAAATCAATTGAACCGTCAGATCTTGTAGAGATTATTGATTGGCATAAAGATCAACCCATAGTATTATTCTCTGAAATAGAACAGCCTACGACTGAAAGTATTCAAGAATCGTGGCAGCTTTTAAGGAACTTAACTGAGGGGAAGCAATTCCACCTCATTGCGAATTTAACCAAAGTATCGCCTCCCCCTGCTTTCGTTAGGAAAGGGATCAAACGAGAGTACTTAAGAGTAAAACCGAATATTTTGTCAACACAAATGTTTGTCGGGAAGAATGGTCTGTTAAAAATTGCATTAAAATTCGTTGCAGCATCCATGTCAATGAATAACTTTGAGATTACCAATTCGATCGAATCAGCCGTTGAAAGAATCAAAAATGAACATTAAGTATCCCCGGAGCATCAAAATGCTCAGAGGAAGAACTAAATTCTCATTCTTATATTTTTCTAGGATCTCGATGAGCTGTAGTATATTCTAAAATCCCCTTGCTATCCAATAATAGTTTTTGATTTTATTCCAATATGCATACTTATTGTGTAACTTTCTTTTTAGAAATTAGAAGCTATGAAAAACGAAATTATACTCTACTCAATCGAAGGATTTGTAGCGATGATCCTATTGATCAAATCGATCATGGTTATTCCCGAGAGACAGTCTTGGGTCATTCAACGACTGGGAAAATACAATCGAATCTGTTCCCCGGGTTTAAAACTTAAAATTCCTTTCATTGAGTCCATAGCTTCCAAAGAGAACTTGAAAATTCAACAGTTGGACGTTAACGTAGAGACCAAAACACTCGACGATGTATTTGTTGACCTGAAAATATCGGTTCAATACAGGATCATCAGAACAAAAGTTTACGAGGCGTTCTATGAACTAGAAGACCCCCATGGACAGGTTGCGTCCTATATATTTGATGAGGTGCGTGCTGAAGTTCCTAAATTAAAACTCGATGATGTTTTTTCTAAAAAGGAGGATATCGCTATCGCCGTTAGGGATAACATATCAGAACAAATGGAGCAATACGGATACAAGATCGTGAAAACGCTGATCACTGACATCACCCCTGATGAAATGGTGAAAGTATCGATGAACAGAATCAATGCCGCCATGAGAGATAAAGAGGCCGCCGTACAGGAAGCAGAAGCTGAAAAAATTACGATTGTAAAACGTGCCGAAGCTGAGGCAGATAGTAAGCGTCTTTCTGGAGAAGGTATTGCTCAGCAACGGCTTGAGATCGTGCGAGGATTCAAAGAATCGGTAGAGGACTTTCAAAAAGCACTGCAGGATGTAGACCCTCAGGAAATCATGCAATTCGTTCTGATGACCCAGTATTTCGACACGTTAACGGCAATTGGATCGAACAGTACAAATAATACAATCATGGTTCCACATACACCCGGAGGAATGAAAGACTTTCAGCAACAAATAATTGACGGAACCATTATTGGCAAAAAAATGACAGAGGATAAAAAGTAAGGGGAAGAAAAAAACCCACACGGAATAGAAGTTTAAAACCTCTAAAGACACTTATGAGGGCGCAGCTTGAGTTCTGTAATCCGCCCGGATTCCAAAGGAAACAGCGGCACGCCATAGTTCAAACAATTAACCCCCAATAATAAAACTGTTAGGTTTAAATACTGGCCATGTGGGTCGGCTTTCGCCTCGATTCCGCGTATGGACATAGCCATCCGAATCGTACATCTAAATTACCATTTATTAACGGATCTGACAACCATATTTCGCACATATTTATTACATTCGAAACTCAAATTTTTTTAACTCGAAAAAACTAAAGAATATGGCTAATCGACACGACGTAAGTTCAGCAGATGCGATGCAACGGCTAATTGATGGAAATAAAAGATATATGGAAGATTCTTTATCGGATCCAAAAATAAAATCTGTTCAGCGTTACGAATTTACCGAAGGACAAAGTCCATTTGCGATCATTTTGAACTGTGCCGATTCACGCGTTGTTCCAGAAATGGTGTTTGATAAAGGAATCGGAGAGTTGTTCGTAATCCGAGTAGCAGGTAACATCGCTAACCCATCCTCCATTGCAAGCATCGAGTATGCAGTTGAGCACATAGGATGCAATTTGATTGTTGTTCTCGGCCATGAGGCATGCGGAGCAGTTGGAGCAGCAATAGCTAGTTACCCTGATGCGGATAATGGTCCAAACTTAAATCATTTGATCAGCTACATTACTCCGGCGGTGGAAGCGAAACAAGGAGCAGAAATTAGCGAAGTGGTAAAGTGCAATGCGGAAATCAATGGCAAAAAGCTTGTAGAGGATTCAGCGATCGTAAGAAAATATGTTGAATCAGGAGACTTGAAAATTGTACCGGCGTACTATGAGTTCAAGTCCGGATCAGTAGATTTCCTCCAATAAACCTGCGTTTGTTTGTTTATTGGGTTTGATAATGTAACACCGCACCCCTTAAGGGGTAAAAATTTCGATGAAAGCAGTGCGTGGGGCTCAAAGTTGAGTATTGATGGCTCCAACAAACATTTGCTGATTTCTGATAGCGGCAAAGGAAAAACTACATTCCTGTCTTTCGTATATGGCTCAAGAACTGATTTCGATGGTGTGATTACCATTGATGATAAACCGTGGAATGAATTCAGTCTGGAGCATCGAGCTGAATTCAGAAGACGGAAGATTTCCTTTCTACCTCAGGATATTCGTCTTTTCCCGAAATTGTCAGCAATTGAGAATCTTAAAATCAAAAACGGTCTTACAGCTCACAGAACGATAGATGAGCTGGAAGACCTTTTGGCATTATTTGGACTAAAAGAGCAAATAAACCAATCAGCGCAAACGCTTTCCTACGGACAACAGCAAAGGGTTGGTATCATCAGAGCCTTGATCCAACCGTTTGAATTATTGCTATTGGATGAACCATTCAGCCATTTGGATGAAAAGAACATAAGTATTGGTGTTGATCTGATCACTCAATTTTGCGCTCTCAATAACGCGGGTTATATCATTTCATCCCTTGGGCCTGAATATGGACTTTCGCCGGATGAAAAAATCGTGCTATAATGGAGCATTCTGTTTTTTCCTACAGCAAAAAATCTCAGCTGGCATTTTCAGTCACAGGAGCGGTGATTGGACTTATGATGATCATTCTTTCCGTTCAGATTTACGTAGACATTACAACCGTTTTAAGTGCTCCGTCCATTATTGGAAAGGATTTCTTAGTGCTGAGCAAGGAAGTTAGTATGCTTTCCGACGGTAATTTTTCGGAAGACGAAATCGTTGAACTCAAATCTCAGGAATTCATATTGGACGTTGCACCTGTTGAAGGAAATCGTTTTGAATCTTTTGTTGTAGCAGACATGGGGACCAACGCACGATTCAACACATTAATGCCACTCATTTCAATCCCGGATAATTTTATTGACAATCTGTCCGATGATTTTAGCTGGACACCGGGACAAACAGAATTACCGGTGATCATTCCCACCTCATTTTTTAATTCATATAATTTCGGCATTGCGGAAGCCTCAAAATCTCCTAAGGTCACAAAGGAATTGATGGCTACAATAAGACCGAAATTGCGAATTGGAAAAACAGAATGGTATAACATCCGAATTGTAGCGTTCTCAGATCGTTTTTCGGATGGAGTGATTGTTCCTGACTCGTTTCTCAATTATGGCAATGAGCATTTCGCATCAATCGAAAACAAAAAGATGAATCGGATCGTCATTAGTGCACTGAACATAAAAAGCCCATTGTTACAAGAATTTATTGAATCACATGCCTACGTCGCAAATCAAGATAAATTAAAGGGTGGGAAAATTACAGAGTTCATGAACGTTTTACTCCCTGTGGTCCTTTCCATTGCGGCCGTTATTGTTCTATTGTCCCTGCTCACCTTTATTCAAAATGCACAATTGATGCTGGCAGGTTCAGACTATGAAGTTGGCTTGCTGGGATTTCTTGGTTATGCCCCTTTAAGCGTAAGTAAACTAGTGATGAAAAAATTCAATCGCTTGTTCTTGTTGATCCTAATTTTGGCTTTACCTCTCTGCTTTATATTGAAATGGTTCATAAACGGCCAATTCGAGTACAATCTAGGGATAAATATGGGGCTCAGTATTAGCTGGGCAACCATTCTTACCGGCTCTGCTGTGTACTTTATTTTTTATGTGGCCCAATTCTACATGATCAGAATCGCGGTTAAAAAGAAGATTGCTGCTAGTTAGCAATGAAATGCTTAATTTTTTGTTAAAAATGAACGAATTACAACTGTGAGTGGCCGCTTTATTAAATTTGGACCGTTATTTGGAACAACAATGCTATTCTTAAAGTAGTACAATATGAATACAAAACCTTTATTCGTTCTGCTCATTCTTATTTCCTCCGCTCTTGGAGCGTTTGGGCAGAATTTCAACTACACATTCAAAATAAAAGGTCTTCCCGCAGAGCAAGACGTTTATTTGGCTAACTATTTCGGAGACAGGCTCTATTATTATGATACTGCGCGATCCACTGCCGGCCAAGTCCAATTCAACCGAGAGGAGGTAAAAGGAGGCGTATATGCAGTTGTTTTGCCGGGACCAAAGACATTTGAAATCATTCTAACCGAAAATGAAAATAAAATAGTGCTGGAAACCGACACGACAGACTTCGTTAAAAACATGAAAGTCATAAAGTCAGATGAAAACAAGGCATTTTATGCTTACTTCGATTATCTCAGCTCTATGCAAAAGAAGGCTGCACCGCTTCGCGGGAAGAAAGATGAACCATCAAAAGACAAGCTCAAGGCAATTGACAAGGAAGTAAAGGATTACCAGAAGCAGTTGGCTACAGATAACCAGAAGAATTTATTCGGAGCCATCATCGCAATGAGCCTTGAACCATCAGTGCCCAGTGAGTTAGTTGGAGACACTTCCAAGCAGATGGAGCGCTACCAGTATTTTAAGAATCACTTTTTTGACGATTACCATCTCAATGATGTTAGAATTGTGCGGACCCCTATTTTCGCTAAGAAGCTGAAATATTTTTTTGAAAAGGTTTGCATTCAGCATCCTGATTCCGTGTTAACAGAAGCTTTTAAATTGATCGATCAGCTACCAGAGGGATCTGATCTGTTTAAATACGTCGTGCATACACTGACCTACAAATACGAAACCAGTAAAATTATGGGTATGGATGCCGTTTTTGTGGGTATTGCGCTGAAATACTATTGCAGAGGAACGGATGGTCAAACCAAAGCATTCTGGCTGGAGGAGCAATACCTGAAATCCATCCGTGATGCAGAAAAAGCGTTAGCAAAGGCAAAAAAGGAATTGGAAATAGCAGAATCGGGAAGCAACAGAGAAGAACTGGATAAAGCAAAAACAGAATACGAAAACAGAGAAAAGAAGCTGAAAGAGGCAACTAAGAATGACAAATTGAAGGAGATCTGTGATCGAGCAACAACATTGAACAGACTCAAACTTTTTGGTCCGGCACCCGATCTGATTCTTCAAGATACCAGTGAAACAAAGTGGGTTGACATTACAAAGCTACCGAATGAATATAAAGTGCTGGTTTTTTGGGATCCCGGATGCGGTCATTGCAAGAAGGAAATCCCTAAGCTGAAAAAACTGTATGATGAAATTAAGTCCAGAAAAATGGACATTGAGATCATAGGAGTCAATACTGAGCTGGAAAATAAGGCCTGGAAAAAATACATCCGTGAAAACAAATTGGACTGGATCAACATTTCAGACAATCCTGAAGTAAACGGAAACCCTAGAAAGTACATTGTAGAACAGCGAAAAACCACCTTAAATAGCCTGAATTTCAGGGATATTTACGATATTTTCTCTACTCCTCAGATCTTTTTACTGGACTCAGAAAACAAGATAATTGCAAAGAAAATTGGCGTTTTTAATTTAGTGGATATTCTCGAAAGAAAGCTGAAGGTCGATTTCAATTACCAACCGCCAAAACCGGAGAAAGGAAAAGACGGAGAGAGCCATTAATTATCCGGGGCTAATCTTCGAATTCCATTAAACTGTTGTTGTCAAAGGTCCACTCGGGCGTAAACACACTTCCCTGCCCTATTTCCGAGATACTATACCATGGACTTAGCATTCCGTTTTCAGGGTTTTTCAATATGTGTGATTGTTGCGCCGGCATATAGCTTTGTGCAATCAAAAATACTTTATCACCTGTTGTGACATTTTGAGCTACATCCAAAACCAGAACGGCATGGCCCGGCGACCCTCCTTTGATAATCACATCTCCCGCACTTACATCGTTCCATGATTTTGAGTTCAGCTCTTTTTCAAGAGAAGCTGTACCGGCATAGTTGAAAATACTCAGCATGTATTTCCTGAAACTATCGTATGAATCATCGCAACTCGAGCACGTTCTCCAGACTACGTCTCTTCCGGAAACCACCGGTTTTTTACCCGATGCCCATTTACTATACGGCACATTATCCCCACTTGTATAATTGAAATGAATCCGATCAAACTGGTTATTCTGGTAATGATACTCTGCTTTTAACCGCATTACGGCATCTGCACATTGCTGCAAGTCCCTGTTGTCCAGATCAAGATCAACAACAGCATGATGTGCATCCTGATTCCATTTTGTCTCTCCATTGTACAATAAAACATCGGGGACACCTTCTTTTAAAGGCAGGTGCCTGAGCCAGTCAGCAAATGATCCTGTTTCGTAATCCATGCGCTCGAAACCATCCGGAACATCAATTCTGTTCACCAACGTATTGACAAGCTCAAAATCTTCCAGCCAGCTGTAATTTAATCGTGTTGAGTCAAATGATTGCTCTTCAACAACTTCTATTGGATCTGAAAATTCATGAATAGAATCCGTAAGCGCATCCTCTGATGTTCTCTCCGTTTTATCATTCGTTGGTTGAGAACACCCATTCAGCACAATAGTCAAACTTGACAAAAAAAGTATTTTCTTTACCATATATCGTTAATGCAATTCACCGAAAAAGATACAATTGAAAAATAAAATAGCCACTGTTTTTGTAACGATTCTGCTCTCAGGATGTGGAATGCCAAACGATCTCGGAGTTTCGTCTGACGGTCAGCTGAAGCTCCCCCCGTCCACTCCAAACTGCATATCAAGCCAGGCTTCTATAGAAGACAAAGAGCACTACATGCAGCCTTGGACCTATGACGACCCAAAGGAAACAATGCAAAAACTAGTACAGTGTATTGATGAATTCGGAGACACAGAAATTATTTTATCCGAAGACAACTACATTCAAGCAGTTTTTACCACCGGTTGGATGCGGTGGAAAGACGACGTCGAATTCTACCTTGACTCTACAAACAAGCTGGTTCATTTCAGATCAGCTTCCAGAATCGGATATGGAGATCACGGGGTCAATCGAAAAAGAATGGAACGTCTGAAAGAATTGTACAATAATTAAGTGTGGTTATTACCTTTACACCAAACAATGAATTATGACTGATATCACTTGGCAAAAAGCACTTCCAATTTCGAGAAATGGCAACGAATTCAAAGACATTACTTATACAAAATGCAATGGTGTAGCTAGAATTGCGTTCAACCGACCGGATGTCCGTAACGCATTCCGACCCAACACAACCAGCGAATTGTACCAAGCTTTTTATGATGCTCAGGAGGATACGTCCATTGGTGTTGTTCTTTTATCTGCAGAAGGCCCATCTTCTAAGGATGGTGTTTATTCATTTTGCAGCGGAGGAGATCAAAGTGCACGAGGGCACCAGGGATATGTTGGTGAAGACGGCATGCACCGATTAAATATTCTGGAAGTGCAAAGACTTATTCGCTTTATGCCAAAAGTGGTAATTGCGGTAGTTCCGGGATGGGCCGTTGGTGGAGGTCACAGTTTACACGTAGTTTGTGATATGACTCTTGCCAGCAAAGAGCATGCAATCTTTAAACAAACGGATGCCGACGTAACCAGTTTTGACGGAGGGTACGGCTCCGCTTACCTAGCCAAAATGGTCGGTCAAAAGAAAGCTAGAGAGATCTTTTTTCTCGGCAGGAACTACTCTGCACAGGAGGCCTACGAAATGGGTATGGTGAACGCTGTAGTCCCTCACGATGAGCTGGAGGACACGGCGTACGATTGGGCCCAGGAAATTCTGAAGAAATCCCCTACTTCCATTAAGATGTTGAAGTTTGCCATGAACCTCACGGACGATGGCATGGTCGGTCAGCAAGTGTTTGCGGGAGAAGCCACCCGATTAGCATATATGACAGATGAAGCCAAAGAGGGTCGAAATGCCTTTTTGGAGAAGAGGAAACCCGACTTTTCAAAGATCAAGTGGATACCGTAACTATATTCACGGCAGTCAGTCGGTAATTACCACTTTTCCCTTGTAAAAATAATTCGCGGTCTGGATCGAATAATAATACATTCCGTCGGCAAGATTCAATGGCTCCAGAGCCACCGGTTTCTCTGTTGATTGAATCAACTGGGTCTTCAATTTTCCTTCTGAATTAAAAAGACTAAACTTCATATTACCTACGTCCGATGTGGCTATATATAAATAATTTGATCGATTAGCAGGATTCGGATAAACAGAAAAATACGGCTGTTCATCTTTCTCCAGTTCAACCGGCATCCCACCAAGATTGATGTTGTCTACGTATAGCGCCTGACCATAGCCACCATAATTTCTAAAAGAGATCCGCAGATTATTGTTACCTGAGTACAATGAGAGATCAATCGAATCTCTTCTCCATTGTGACGAAGTAGGAACAAATTGTCCGCCGGAATAATCTGGTGCTGTAGGCAGATCTGAGTCAGCTTTAAAGTAAACGGTAGTCCAGGAGAGTCCGCAATCATCAGAAACTAAGATCTCCAGAGAATCCTTATTTACAGAGGAATACCGTGCATATGCAACGTCAAAGGTTAACCATCCACTACCGGCACTGCTAAAATCCAAAGGAGCAATAATCTCACAATACTCGCCCCATGCGTAAACGTTGTAATTGTCTACCATCATAGAATTGGGGCTCAAACCGAACCCACCTGCCAATGAAGTCTGCTCCCATGTGATATTTCCTTGGGAAGATCCCGACCATTCTTCAGGTGGAAAAATGGTTTCAAAGTCTTCCTGAATCATACTGGCCACAGGTGTTTCAATTGTAATGTATAATGAGTCCTGATCTGATTGGCCACCAGCATCCACGACTGATAAGGTGACTAAAAATGTGCCTACACCATTAAACGTTACTTTAGGATTTCGTAACGAAGAGCTTGAAATGTTCGCGTTTTCAAATGTCCAGCTCCACGAAGCCCCGGCATGATTCAGCATAGAATGATCGTCGAAGTAAAACGTATCTGCCTCACACAATGCGGTTAGTGAATTCACCATAATTTCTGCGACAGGACCGTCAGGTGCTTCATACAAAGGACTCTCCCACAATCCTTTTCCGTAGCTCGCCATACGGATCTTTCCGTCCCGATAAAACGGCCTCAGAATGTCCGTATTGATCTTTGCGGGCAGACCTACATCATCGATCGCCCAATTGCTCATCGAATTGTTCTTATAGAATACCGTTGAGTTTGACCCGAGATAAATCCCACCATCTGTTCCACCGATCATGGCCATAGAGTGTATATTGTTTCCGTCCAATTCACTGCTTGTAATGTTGGCCCAGCTGACACCACCATTCATCGACTTAAACACTTTGTTTCCGTTTGGACCATTGGGAAATGCGATCCAAATCGTTGCATCGTTCTCAGGATCAATCGCAATTAAAGCTTTTGAAGAAGATATTGGCGTAGACAACGAAGTAGAGGTGGCCCATTCATCATCTGTTTTTATAAGTAAAGAAGTTCCTGACGATCGTACAATAGCATATTGAACTTCAGGTCGATCCCTTGAAACTTCTATATAAGTGACCGTTCCACCTGTAACCCCTGTATAAATGGCAGTGAACAATGCTCCTCCGTCGACGCTCTTGAAAATTTGGTTGTCTTTACCCAAATAGATGGTATTGTAACAATTCGGGTGAAATTCCATTTCCGATGATGCTGCAGCCCAATAACTTTCATTTGGAGCCATTCCCATGGAGGCTCCAATGATCGGATCTCCAATGTTTTCCGGAACGATCTTACCTCCAACGTCAGAGAAATACACGCGCCTCTCCTGACCCGGGTTAACATATCCTGTAGGAGCTTCACCCCCTCCCAAATTCAGGAAATCCCCTGGGGTATAATCCTGATAGTAGGCTGCATTTCCATTGTGGTAAAGTCCCCCAACTAACAGATCAACATTCCAGCCGGAACCGAATCCCCAATAATCTGATCCGTGTATTCCGCGCATGAAAACATCCGGTTGTGTATTAAAAAAATCTGTTGACTTGTAGATGCCACCATCCGTAGAAGCCCAATATTCAGAACCGAACTGACGGAAGTCCTGCATATCCACGTGCATACTATAGTTCCAGCACTGATAACCATTTACACAATCAAACGTAAGTCCTCCATCATTCGAACGCCACATATTCAATCCTCCAATAACAATCTGATCCGCATCCGCTGCATTTGCCATTATCGCGCAATTGTAAAACCCCTGGTGATAATCCCACGTATCTGATCCTCTTGCCAGATTGGGAAAGGCGGCAGAATAAGGTCCTCCAACCTGGCCGATAGGATTGATCCAGCTGTAACCACCATCATCACTTCTAAATAAACCGATGTACCCAATATCCCCGGGCTTTGAATCGCCGATCAGGTAAGCATAAACCCGTGACGTGTCTGCTTCTGTAACGGCAATTCTAGCACCATGACAATACCTATCAGGATCGGTAGAATTGTACCAACCTGTGGATTGTTGTGCCCAATTCAAACCTGCATCGGTTGACACATAGAAATCAACAACTTCATCCCCAAGGCCATCCATAACCAAAAACAATTTGTCAGGATTGAGTGGATTTGCTTTAATATCATAAGCCGGATCGTTTAACACGGTAGTCCATGTGCTCCCACCATCTGTGCTTCTATGAACCCCCGCATCCCCAGCAACAAGAACAATATTTGGGTTGGTGCTGTGAATGTGAATTTCATTTGGGTCGAGAGCTGAAGTATTCAAAGAGACACCCCAAGACGCCCCTCCATCGACAGTTTGGTACAATAGGTTCCCACCCCCGGCAAATGCAATATCCGGATTGGTTGGATCGACTGCCACCGAAGTAATGCCCCAATTGGTCGCTAGACCGTAAGAAACGTTGGTCCAGTTTACTCCTCCATCGATTGATTTGTAGATTTCTCCCGGTTCTGTACCACAGTACATAACATTGGAAGATGAAGTACATTGATCCAGAGAATAAACATTGGTTTGATTTGCTTTATAATCTCCCGACTCTGCGTACACCTGAAACGGGCCCAAGACAGACCAAGAACCACTTTTGGCTGAAACCGCTGTTTCATTCTTGAATGCAAACGTGTTCAGTTGATTTTCTAGCATGACCCAATCAACAAATCCATCATCATCAATAAAATCATCGATCTTCCTCCTCCACCTTTTGTAATACTGAGTGTGGTAGTTTTTCACAAAATTGTGATGGTTATAGTATGCCCGATACAATTCATCCACCTCAAAAACATTTGGATTGTCTTCGTACATTTTCTTTACCCATATCGGTGCGTTCTTTTGATCGAGTGTAGACGCCTTATTCAATTTCTGCGCATTAACATAGACCGACGAAAATCCTGTTATAAACGCTAATACGAGAAAAATCTGGATTACTTTCATTGTCACGATTAGTTGATTTTCCCTAAAGGTAATAATATTGACAATCGGATGGATTCCGGTACAAGACAATCTATTCGCGAAGTGAAATCGTATCGCTACTTGTCAAGCTATTTTTTAATTAGCTTTTTGAATAGCTGATTGCCGTCAGACAGATCTATTCGAGCCAGATACGTACCGGAGGAAACGTCAGACATATTAATGGTGTTTGATCTACTGCCATTTCTATTTCTCAATTCCCAGACATCTATTAGTTGACCTGTTAAGGTAAAAAGAGTGACTTTAATTGGTACTTGAATTTCCGTTTCGATCTCTATATTGATTTCGTCCAAGAACGGGTTAGGAAACAAAGAAATAGTATTGGACACTTCCAGTGAGACAGCAACAGGATTATAGAAATATTCATTACCATCAAAATCAACTTGGGACAGTTGATAATAAGATGTTCCTTGGAGTGGAAAGTAATCTTCATAATCATAATGATTTACGATCGTACTTGTACCGACCCCTTCAAATTCTTGAACAAGGTTATAATCCAAACCGTTACTACTTTTCCAAAGACGAAACTTTTCATTGTTGGATTCAGTTATCGTTGACCAATTCACACTAATTTTATCGTTAACATGTTCTGCTGAAAAACTTAGTAATTCTATCGGAAGTGAAACCGAACAAAACGTCACGGTGGCAGAATCAATGGATCCATCATCTAAATGAACTTCAGGCTCTGTCCCATCTGTGCAGCAAACGTTTGATTCGGATAAGAACGGCAATATACCACCATTCTCGTGCATATCGATCGTACAAGCAATCAATGTTCCACCGCACTCAACAGTGCAACCATGGCAGTCGTATTCTTCGTCAGCATTGACCTCGATCGTACCCGTATTACACGTATATCCATCATCGTGCACCTTTTCAGCTCCTAAATAGCCATTATTGTACACTTCACCATCGTTGTGAAACTCTTTGGTGATGTCAATGTTACCAAAATTGAACATTTTACCCGTTTCCAGTATCTTAATTTTGCTGTTACCTGAATAAGTGCCTGATGCACTTACGTATAAAACCCCGGAAACATTTAAGTTCCCGGTAGAAGCAACATCGTGATTAATGAAAACCGTGTCCCCGAATGCCACATTGAGCCCGGGGCAATTGTCCCACACGGTACAATTACTGTAAATACCCGAAACCAACGTTGTACTATTTATCTGAGCCTGATAATAATACGTTTGGCTAAAGAATAGTGATAAAAACAGAATGTATTTTTTTCGACGAAATAAAAACATAGTGGGTTAAACGCACAGCTAATATAGACAAATTTTATACGGTATATTTGTTTTTAGCAGTATTTTATTTTGTTTATGTCTGTATTTCGACATATAATACTGCTAGTGATTTATCATCTAGGATCACTATTTTTACCCCGATAATTCCACGATAGATCCTAACGGCTATCAGTTATTTTTATTCAAAATTCCATGGATCAATCCAAGAAAAGAATCAACAAATATTTAAGTGAAGCCGGATACTGTTCACGTCGAGCTGCGGACAAATTGATTCTGGCGGGACGCGTTACCATCAACGGTACAACAGCAGAATTAGGCTCAAAAGTTGATTTGAATGATCTTGTATTGGTTGATGGAAAGAGTATTATCAAAAAGGACGATAATTATGTCTATATCGCTTTTAATAAACCCATTGGAATCGTTTGTACCACAGATACGAAAGCAGAAAAAGACAACATTATTGATTACATTAATTTTCCCATCCGAATATTTCCGATCGGCCGTTTAGACAAACCAAGTGAGGGCCTGATTCTTCTTACCAATGATGGGGATATCGTCAATAAAATACTACGCGCAAGAAACAATCATCAAAAGGAATATGTGGTTCGTGTAAATCGGCCTATCAGTCAGGACTTTGTTCGTAAAATGAGCTCAGGCATTCCCATTTTGGACACGGTAACACAACCTTGCACTGTAGAAAAAGTGAATAAATTTACATTCCGGATCATTCTAACGCAGGGATTGAACCGTCAGATCAGAAGGATGTGTGAATACCTGGGGTATGACGTAACCAAACTGAAACGAATTCGAATCATGAATATACATCTGGATCTTCCGGTAGGTAAGTGGAGAAACCTTACGGCAACAGAATTAAATAAGCTAAATGCACTTCTCGCCGACTCATCGAAAATAAACGAATCGTAATTTATCAGACTGATGAAACCGATTTACATTTCCATACTCCTTATCATCATGTTTGCCAAGAGTACTCTGTCTCAGGGCAGAACCGACGGATTCTTCAAGGGTAAAGGAAATACAGAAATAGTGTTGGGTGGAGGTGCAGAATTTGCAAAATGGTACTACGCCGGAAACAATAGAATATTCGTTCCAAGAACCATATACAATGCCAATTTATTCATCGCTGCCGGTTTATTTAACAAAGTCGACTTTTACCTGTCTGCTCCATATGTGAGCATCAACGGAGCCGGTTCCATACAAGATGGAAGTGCCTATCTCAAGCTTGAGGCGTTGAATAAGAAATTCAATAGTGGCAGTTTGTCAATAAGCATGGCTATTGGATGCTCAGGCAATTTGGCCAACTACCAAACTGAAGGACTAAATGCAATTGGTCAGCAAGCCAAAGTGCTGGATTTCAGACCTGTCGTTCATTATTTCTCAAATGACGGTTGGTTTGGCACATTCCAATTCGGATATGGGCTTAAGTCAGCTCCGGTGCCTGATTGTATAAATACTGCCCTAAAATTTGGTAAGGCCACAGCAAAATTATATTTCGATATTTGGTACGATTATCAATTGGGTCTCGGGGGGTTGGATTATAGAGGAACGCCGGCTCCCAACACTTTCCGAGAGCTGCGAGTAGATTATCATAAAATAGGCGCAACTATTTATACTCCTGTTTGGAGCAGACTGGGCGTATTTGCCGGCCCTGCTTATGTGATCACCGGGCGCAACATTAGTCAAGGTTTGGCAATAAACGCTGGTTTAGTGCTAAAAAGCGATTGATTTGACATGTACTGATTTGAAAGGGGAATTGAGTACTCGGATCTGCTAAGTCAAATAATAATGCAGCAATTTGATGTATTCCATAAACACCATGACGGTTCCTCTTTCGTCTTTCCAGAACTCTTTCTCATCGTATTTATCATTTTCAACTCCAATGATAACGATCTCAATTCCATTTTCCCTGAATTTATCTCTGAAAATGGTGTTAATTCTTCGCGTATGAAACAGATCTGAAATGATTCCGATCTTATTCCAATCCTTTTTTATGCATTCCTCAAGAATATAATCTGCCTCCTCGCGCGTGCTTGTGCCCGAACGCATTACCTCCACATTTTGTTTTGGAACGCCCATCTGACATAAAAACCCCTTAGACAAGGCAGCCTCAGACTCCGGAACTTCAAAGTAATCCGCTAAATCATTGTGATGCTCCCCTGTACAAATAAAATGATCAGAGATGCTTAGGTCATACACCTCCGCAGCTTTTTCAGCACGAATCTGAGAATTTCCACCGAGAATAAATGCCACTTGCACTTTCTGCAATTCATCCTCACAGACCAAATAGTTACCGATTAAACCTAGAAACTGAAACCTAAACCAAAACAAAACCAATAAGAAAAGAAATAGCAATACAATCTTTGCCTTCCATTTCCTCCAGTAATATTTTAGATCGTATATCCACATAATATGGTCAATAAGCCCCTTTATATTTTCGAATGAACCATTCTACACCCAATAAAGCAAACAATAAAAAGCAAATCCACCGCCAGTTGATCAGGTCTGTTAGTTTCTTCTCAGAATAGGATACATCCACAATTTCTTTTTTACTCAGTATTGCTTCTTCCAATTCATCCAAGCCATCTAGATAGAACATCCTTCCCCCACTCTTTTCAGACAAAGCATACAGTGATTGATGATTCGCGGTTACATTGGACATTTCAATTTTAAGCTCTGACACGCTAAATTCACCAACTTGTTCAAACACTTCGTCTTGCCGTTTCGCTCTTGCTGTATACTGGTATTTCCCTTTCGGGAGCTCGTTACAGTTCAATCGATACGCATTTGTTGTTTTAGAAAAGGAATATTCGAATTCCTCTCCTTCATCATTCACGATGGAAAGACTCACATCAGAATCATTCACCAGCTCATAGCTTCTGTTGTACAATTCAGCATCTATAATGACTTCTTCATCTTCTCTGTAATCTGAGGATGAAAACACCCGGAAGAAACTTTTATCTTCTTTGGAAGCAAGGTAAGTGATTAGTTTTCCAATAAAATTGTCAAATTGATCATGGCTTCTGTTTTCCTGATACTCTGCCATCCTCCATCGCCAAATTCCTTCTCCCAGAATAAAGCCAAATTTATTCTTCTCTACCTTATTGAACAGCAATAAAGGAAAAGTAGTTTTCGAATTGCCAATCTTTTGGTAAAACAAAATGTCTGAGGATGCACTGGTTTGGTAATCACTGGCGAATGGCAAGGATAAAGGCGGGTATTTCTCAATTTGCCGAGCAAAATCATCATTTAGCGTAAACAACGAGAAAGATTGATTCACAAGTACTTGCGCCTCCGTTAAACCTCTGGCATCAACAATCTTTAGCCCATTGTTTCTGGTGTTGAATTCCGGGAAATTGGTTTGGGCGCCCAAAATATATAGAAGAGGCACCTCAGCGTCAATAATTTTAGAGTACAAGTTGGATACGTCTGACATAAACGGCAACTGGTGAGCTACAATCAAGCTGTATGCCTCTGGCTCGCCTTTAAATTCACTGACCAGCTGTACGTCAACCATGTAGTTCTTATTTCTTTCTATGGCAGCTTTTAGGGCTGCAATATCCGGATTAGGAGCGCCCGCTAAAATCAATACACTTTGCTTACTGTCCAGCACATCCACATAGAAATCGCGCTGGTTATTGGACACTGTCAGCTCCCCATCAAGCGGTTGAACTGAAACAGTATATTTTTGGATACCCGTCTTTTTTGCTTCCAGAACAAATGGAATTACGGTGAAAAAGTCGTCTTTATCGATTACTATTTCTTGGCTAGCAATCTTACTTCCTCCATGCACAATTGAAACAACCGTTCTCTGACCAAGGAAATCCTTTGACTTTAACGCCACTTCTACAGGAAAATCATTACCCAAGTATGCCAAACGATTGTGCACAACCTCTGATAGAATTTGATCTTTATGAGCATTCGTATCTCCTAGTGCGATCGAGTAGATGGGTACTTTCTTAATTTTCTCAGCTGAATAAATCGGTTCCGATCCGTTATTATAGATACCGTCGGAAACAAGAACAATAGCTCCCAGATTTCGATTGTAGAGTCTCGTAAAAGTCTGATCAAACAATTCTGAAATATTGGTTGATTTATCACTGAAATCAATAGACAATCCTTCGGCTACCTTACTGCCAAATGTGTAACATTGAACATCGAACTTTTCACCTAATCTTTCTTTTAAGCTTAGGAATTCATTTTTATATTCCTCTTTTAAATAGGTCGAATCTTTCGACATCAATAGCGATTCCGAATTATCCTGAGCCATCACAATAATGGGCTTTTCTAGTTTACTTGATATGGATTCAAGTATCGGTTCTAAAAGCAACAAGGCTAGAATTGTAATTGAAGAAAAGCGAAAAACAAACAGAACCCATTTCCATAGCCGATGGATTTCCTCAAGAAGCACATCTTTTCGATACAACACAAAAGCATATAGAAGACCCAGCGCTACACAAAGAAAAACGTACCAAACCGGAAAACTAAAGCTTATGTTCATATAGCTTAGGTTAGCATTCCACCACAAACATGAATTATCTGCCCCGTGATGTATGCTGACGCATCGGAAGCTAGAAAAAGAGTTGCATTGGCCACATCCTCCGGAGTACCTCCTCGCTTCAATGGAATAGCATCTCTCCATTCCTGAACTACCTTCTCATCAAGCGAAGCGGTCATTTCCGTTTCAATAAAACCGGGGGCAATCGCATTACATCGAATATTTCTCGATCCAAGCTCCTGGGCAACCGACTTTGTGAATCCATTAATTCCTGCTTTTGATGCAGCATAATTCGCTTGTCCGGCATTCCCTTTTACCCCTACCACCGAACTGATGTTGACGATGGAACCTGACCGTTGCTTAAGCATCGTCCGCTGTACTGCTTTAGTCATATTGAAAACTGATTTCAAATTCGTATCGATCACCTCATCCCAGTTTTCCTCACTCATTCTCATTAATAATCCATCGCGTGTAATTCCAGCATTGTTCACAACAATATCTATTGTTTCGAATTGTTCCAAAGTCATTTTCACGAGGTCTTCACAAGCCGAATAATCCGCAGCATTCGATTTCAAAGCCAATGCTTTTACTCCTTTGCTATTCAGATCCGCCTCTATTGCTTTTGCTTTTTCCTCGGATGAAGCATAAGTGAATACTACATTGGCACCTTCCTCTGCAAATCGCTCTGCTATTCCCTTACCAATTCCTCTCGTTGCGCCCGTAATTATTGCCGTTTTACCCTTTAAAATGCCCATTTCGTTTATTGTTAATTCTGTTTACATATTTATTTCCTAGCTTCGCGACATGGAAAAGCCAAATATAATGAGAAAAACCATTCTGACTTTCTTATCCACCTTGTTAATAACGACGTCTTTTGGGCAAAATTGGCTGGATGTTGGAGTTAAAGGAGGATATGGCCTTACCCTGCTTTTCAATCAGAATATTTTTGATGATGCGTCATACAACCATCAACTCTCTACTGGGTATACTTTCGGTGGTAAATTCGGGTATAATTTTGGAGAGTTTCACGAAGTTACTTTCGATGTAATGAGCTCAAGCTTTAATCAAAAATTCAAATTTAACGTAATGGATTCCCTATCGGGAGCAACACCGGAGTATCAATCCTCCGTTGCATATCGTGCATTGGATCTTTTTCTTATGTACAGAAATAACAACTCAGGCCGGTATTTTGAAATCGGACCAATGATTTCATTAATACGAAATGCCACGCATACCAATGAATTTCTAGAGGTTAGCAATTCGGATGCCTCACCCAACTGGGCAAAAAATGGATATGGAATCAGTATGGGCTTTGGGGCGTATATGATCGGGACTGAAAATTTCGGGGTTACCTTTGGAGCAAGATTCAACTACATGATCTCGGACGCTTTGAGTGCTACAGGACAATACTACAATTACCCTACGAACAAAACATATGATTCGTATAAAGCATCCCACCCTTTCAGTGCCATGGTAGTCATGGAAATGAACTATGACCTGGGATATCTGGCTCAGGGAAAATGCTCTAAACGAAGAAAGATTTTGCTGTTTTAAGGTCGCTCTTTCAGCGCATCTTCAAATTTGATAAGATACAATACAACAAGTTCTTGAAGTCTTGTTTATTTATCAGACGAACCCGTGTTCGTTTTAAACTTCATCCAAATGGGTCTGTGGTCGCTGTATAAATACTTGATTTCTTTTGAAGACAAATCCTCAGCACCGGGTAGATAAGCATTGCCATCAGCCTCGTCAAAAACAAGGACTCCAAAATCAATATTCCATTTATTTCTCTCCCAATTGTACTCCTCTAACACATCGGTGGTTATCCACATCATATCGTATACCATAGTGTTCGCCGAAACGGTGGTGGAATATTGCTGAGGATGCATAATTCCAGAGTTTTCAGCAACTTCTTTTAAGTTTGAAATGGAAGGGTCAAAACATTCTACGTGTGGTACCCGAAACTTAGAAGAATCAAAATTGAGTTGTTGAATACCATATTCATTGTTTTCCTTTTTGCAATACCTGCCTCCGAAGCGATTGAAATCACCCACAACTATGATATCCGGGTCTGATGAAAATTTGTCAGGATTGTTCAGTATATCACTTAGCAATACATAATCGGCCTGGCGACGTTTGCAATCTTTCTCGTTCCACGCGAAATGGCAGCTAAACAAGGTGAAATCAAAATCGCCTGATTGCCACGTTGTTTTGACAAATTTTCTGTTTTTTGGTTCCTGCGTGGACAATAGCGAAGACTTACTTCCTTTACGATCAATCAATTTGATTTTGGCTTTATCGTAAATGAAAGCCATGGATTCCATCCTCATCCCCTTTCCAATTCGATCTGAAGTAAACCAGCACAAGTCTTTTCCTGAATTGCGAATCAGTTCATTGCATAGGTCTCGAACGGCCGAGTCGCCTCTTATACCGTCAACCACTTCTTGCAAAACCATCAGGTCAAAATTTCCACGAGAAAGAAGATCGGCACAATTTGAAATGCGATCGGGAATTGTAAAGCTGGTATCCGACCTTGTGTAGTTTGGATCTTTGTGTTGCTGATTAATTTCCTTGTATTTCGGAGAAACTCCTCCTAACAGATAAACATTAAAACTACAAATGGTTATGTGTGATGAATCACTTTTAGGAAGCTGACAAAAAGATGTAATGCAGAAGAAAAAGACGGTAACGAATACAGTAACCTCTTTTATCATCATGCACCAATTGTATTTTTACAAGCCTCAAGAATTCGAAGGGCACCATCTAAATCACTGCTTTCTGCGTAACACCTTAAAACAGGCTCCGTTCCTGACGGACGGATCATTAACCACTGATTCTGATCCAAAAAGAATTTATACCCGTCTGTAGTATCCACTCGCTGCACTTCATAATCACCAAATGTTGAATACCTGTTCTCCTTGCAATTTTCTACGATCTGCTGCTTTAGAGACTCACTAATGTGAAGGTCATCTCTCCAATACTTGAACTCACCAACCAACGCATAGATCTCATCAATCAACTCTTCCAGTGTCTTGCCGGATTTAGCCATATACTCCCAAATCACAAGGCCCATCCATATCCCATCTCGTTCGGGTATATGCCCTTTTATCGCAATACCTCCTGATTCTTCACCCCCAATCAACACATCTTCAGTAATCATTTGCTTAGCAATGTATTTAAACCCGATTTTAACCGTATCGTGTTCCAAACCCCATTTTTCTGCAAGCTGTGTTACTCGCGGTGTAGTTGATGCTGCAACACAAACCTTGCCACTTAAACCCTTGTATTTGTGAAGGTAATTGAGCAGCAAAAGTATGATGTGATGCGAATCAATGAATTCTCCCTTACTGTTGTACAAGCCAATTCGATCTGCATCACCGTCAGTAGCCAGACCGCATGCAATATTCCCATGTGATTTTATCAATTCTGAAAACTCTATCAGATTTTTATGGATTGGCTCAGGAGCCTGTCCCATAAATGATGGATTGTACTCGCAGTGCAAAAAAGTCATGTCAGGAAAAATGCGTTTTAATACATTCTGACCGGACCCATACATGGCATCATAAGCAAAGTTCAATCCTGAATTTCGAATTGCATCGAGATCGAAATTGTTTTTAACTGCATCAATATACATGGATTCCAAATCGACAATTTCAACTTTACCCTGCTCAATGAATTCTTCAAGCACCATTGATTCCAGGTCTAATCCATGCTCATCCGGAATTAGGGCCTCTACCTCCTTTACCTTCTCCTCAATTAAAGGCCCTCCGTGTTCGCTTTTTAATTTATATCCATTATACGAAGGAGGATTGTGACTGGCAGTAAGCACGACTCCTAACGAAGCTCCATACTGTTTTGCTCCGAAGCTTACCATTGGTGTTGAGACAAACCCTTTTGCTAATTTTACATTGATCCCAAAAGAAACAAATACACCGGCCGTTACTGATGCAAAAAGCTCCCCACCAAAACGACAATCATGACCTAAAATAATTGTAGGGTTTTCATAATTTTTAGTTACCCATTTGGCCGTCGCTACTGACACTCGAGCTACATTATCAACAGTATATTCTTTAGCAATGATCGCTCTCCAACCATCTGTTCCGAATTTAATACTTACCATATTGAAATCAATTAAAGTTTACCATTTTGAGACGTCGAAAATACATAAAAATGGCAACCTATTTCGACACCTAACTATTAGTAGCTAAAAACGATTAATGATCTCGCAGAAACCGCGCAGTATCATCCAAGACTTCAATGAAATGATCAGGGAGATCAGAACCCTCCCAAGGCTGTTTAGTACCAAAAGTATGACCCGCACCTTTTATCAACTGAAGCGTAGCGTTTTTGCTCCACTTTTTTAGATTATACGCCTCGTTTACATTCACTGCCTCATCCTCTGTTCCATGCACAATCAATTGGGGGATGTCTAATGAAGTAACTGCTCGCTTAATGCTAAGTTGACTTTTGTTCTTTTCAAAATCCTCATAAAACTGATAATAATGCGGCATTTCCTGACCCGTCCGGCCGTTTTTTATGTAATAAACCCCTTTTTCCTGCCAATATTTTAATTTTTCGTCCTGTGGAAATCTGGAAGCATAATCAGAAACTCCTGCCCACGTAACCACCTTATCTATCCGGGGGTCAGATTCCGCTACAAGTAAGACAATCCCTCCTCCCCTGCTATGACCAACAAGAAAAATGGAGGTAGCATGAAACTCCTGCTCTACCGCATTCACCACATCGGTAAGATCTTGTACTTCTTTGGAGTAATTATTACTTCCAAACGCCTCTAAGTCGGGAAAGTCGATGGGATTCGACATCGTTCCTCCGTTGCAGGAGAAATTGAATTTAACAACACAAAATCCATTTTCAGCAAAGAAATTAGCCATCAAATTCCAGCAGCCCCAATCTTTGTACCCTTTGTATCCATGACAAAAAATAATCGTTTTGCCTCCACGGTCCCCCCTCACATCCATGATAATCGACCGATTGTTTTCTCGATCTAAAATTATTTCTTCAACACTCATTATTGCAATATAACAGATATACTAGTTAAAGAGTGGTTGACTTTCATTAATTTCACCAATGAAAATCAAGACAAGTGAGAACAAAAATCAGTAACATCATTAAACAGGAAGTTGAAGCCATCAACAATATGCCTATTGATGGAATTTCTCAAGTTGCCATAGAAATGATTTATAAGGCTGTTCATCAGGACAATGGGAAAATAATTGTAAGCGGAATGGGTAAAGCCGGACAGATAGGCTTAAATATCGCAACTACATTTAGTTCTACAGGAACACCTGCAGTTTTTTTACATCCATCTGAAGCGCAGCACGGTGACTTGGGAATTTTACAAAAAAACGACATTCTGCTCGTTGTATCCAATTCTGGTAAAACAAGAGAGTTAATTGAACTAACAGAGTTGTCCAGAAGATTGAATCCGAAAGTAAAGATCATCTGTCTGTCAGGAAAGTCTGAAAGTGAATTGTCTGCTCTATCCGATTTGACTCTATCTACCGGTGAACCACAGGAGGTTTGCCCGTTGGGGTTAACACCAACTACGTCGACAACTTGCATGACTATTGTAGGCGACATTCTTGTTGTACTCATGATGGAGAAAATAGGTTTTACTAAAGAAGAATACGCCAAAAGACACCACAGTGGTTATCTTGGCCAAAAAGCGAAAAATGAAAACGGATAGTCCATTTTTTTTAATTGCCGGTCCATGTGCGGTTGAAGATGAATCTACAGCATTTGCTATTGCAGAGCACACAAAATCAGTGTGCGAAAGACTCAATATTGATCTTATTTTTAAAGGCAGCTACCGAAAAGCCAATAGAAGTAAGCTGTCCAGCTTTACAGGCATTGGAGATGAAAAAGCACTTAAAATTTTGGCAAAGATTGGTGCAGACTTTGAACTTGAAACCATAACGGATGTCCACGAAAGCCATGAGCCTGAAATGGTCGCAAATTTCGTTTCTCATCTGCAGATTCCTGCTTTTTTATGCAGACAAACAGACTTGCTCCTCTCGGCCGGCAAAACGGGCTGCACAATTAACTTGAAAAAGGGGCAATTCATTTCTCCCGAGTCCATTTCTTTTGGACTGGAAAAAATCAGGTCTACCGGAAACGAAAAAGTCTGGTTGTGTGAAAGGGGAACAACATTCGGTTATTCAGATCTTGTTGTCGATGCGACTTCAATTGTTCGTATGAAAGCTCATGGACAGCCTGTTGTTATGGATTGTACCCATGCGGTTCAGAAACCCAATACAACCAGCGGTGTTACAGGTGGAGACCCCAGGATGATCGAAACCTTAGCGCTTCACGCTATTGCTACCGGTGCAGATGGATTGTTTATGGAAGTTCATCCGGATCCGAAAAGTGCTCAAAGTGACCCCATGACAATGTTACAAATGGACCTGCTCGAAGATATTCTTGTAAAATGTATTCAGGTTAAAACCGCTTTGCAATGAAAGCCGTAGGCATTATCCCTGCACGATACGGCAGCACAAGATTTGAGGGCAAACCCTTGGTTGACATTTGTGGGAAAAGCATGATCCGTCGCGTATATGAGCAAGCCTCTCAGGCAATCGATGTCGTTTATGTAGCTACAGATGATCAAAGGATTGTTGATGAGGTACTGTCATTTAATGGAAAAGTAGTGATGACGTCAATTGATCACGAAACGGGAAGTAATCGATGTTTGGAAGCATCAAAGATGATACAAAAAGAGTTTGACCACGATATCATCATCAACATCCAAGGAGATGAACCATTGCTTGAACCTGAGAATCTCAAAACTTTGGTTGGATTATTTCAGGAGATCGATGTGGACTTCGCAACATTAATCCGTAAAATGCATTCAGATGAACCATTGAAAAGCGGAAACGGAGTATATGTTACAATGAATGAACGAAATGAAGCGATGTACTTCAGCCGATCGGTCATACCCTTTATTCGAGATTTTGCTCAAGAAGACTGGGAAGCTCAGCATCGATATTACAAACACATTGGTGTCTACGGATATACTACTACAGCACTGGAAAGATTCTCATCAATGAGTAAATCCAATCTTGAAATCGCTGAAAACCTGGAACAATTGAGATGGATTGAAAATGGAGGCAAAATCAAATTGGCCGAGGTCGAGGATAATGGCATGGCTGTTGATACAAGGGAAGATCTAGAAAAAGTAATAAAGCACTTCACAGGATGATATTGCAACTGAAAAAATCCACTCCGGAAGAAACCATCAACCGGCTGAAGAAAGATCATTTTGCCCGAATTGTAACTAAGCAGGACCACATTCAAGCAGTTACAACTAAATCTACAGAATGCGTACCTGAATATGTTGAGAATTATCTCATTAAATCGTGGCATTTTGACACGGATATTCAGCTGGCCAGTAAGTCATTTGAGGAAAAACGCGTTACCTCTATCGGAACAGTTGAGATCGGCAACCCAAACACCATGAATTTCATTGCAGGTCCTTGCTCCGTGGAAAGTGAAGAACAAATTTTCACTGTGGCCCATAGCCTGGTAAAACTAGGGATTAGATCCTTACGAGCAGGATGTTACAAACCAAGAACAAGTCCATACTCATTCATGGGCATGGGAAAAGACGGCTTGAAGCTTTTAGATCAGGTTAGAAAAGAAACCAATCTAAACATCGTAACGGAAGTAAGAGATGCAACCCATGTCGATGATGTGCTGGACGTTGCGGATGTTGTTCAGATCGGTGCAAAATCCATGTATGATCATGGAATATTGAATGCCTGTGGGACAACCGACAAAACTGTAATGATTAAACGAGGGTTCGGAACAACATTAAAAGAGTTTGTACAAGCGGCAGAATTTGTTTTAAGTGCCGGGAATAGCAATGTAATTCTCTGTGAGCGTGGAATTAGAACGTTCGAGACAGAAACAAGGTTCACTTTGGATTTATGTGGTGTTGCATTCTTAAAAGAGAATTGTAATCTTCCCATAGTAGTTGATCCAAGTCATGCACTGGGATTTCGATACGGTATTTCAGATCTTTCAAAAGCAGCTACGGCAATGGGCGTAGATGGATTACTCATTGAAGCACATCCTGAACCGGATAAGGCATTAAGTGACTCAGCCCAACAAATCGATTTGCAACAACTCTCAAAATTACATTCAGAAATTAATCAATTAGGACTTGCAGTTAAGTTGAAACTAATTTAAGCCCAACTTTCAACAGATTTTACTATTTTGCGATACAGGGAAAACCATACGATTATGAAATACATGATATTATTACTACTCTCAATTATGTGTAGCACTGGCCATACACAACTGACGATCAAAGATGGCGAGCAATGGGCGAAAGAGCACGGAATCATGTTGTCCCCAAAATTTGAAGTAGATATGGGTGTTGCGGGTCATGCTGCACCTATTGTCAGATCGAGAGATGGAGGGCTTGTCATCATCGGAGATTACAAAGAGGTGAATACCGAAGGCGTTAAAATTGTAATGTTGGATGATAAAGGCAACATTGTCTTTACTCACTTTTTCGGTCCGTTTCTAGACAACTTGGAAGCGCAGGCGGTTATTGAAGATCGTACGGGTCATTTCTACGCCATTATGGAAACCCACGACAAAAAGGTAGACAGTGATACGCGAGAGCGAGTTGTTAAATTTGATCACAGCGGTAAAATTTCTTGGGATATTGCCCTTGAGCAGAAAGAAAACCATTACCACCGCCACTGCAATACGATCACGCTTGCTGAAGACGGCAAACACTTGAACATGACGGGCACCGTTCAGCCTGACAAAACGGCTATTGCCAACAAAGAACATTACAAGTGGACTGCTACACTAGATGATCGGGGAATACTGAAGCAAACCGTTGGAGCCAAACTGGGCAGGTAGTTGAAGTTGCGTGTAGCGAGGCATACCAATCAGCTAAGCACTATCGTAGATTTTTATGAGCAGATTCTTGGAATGTGCAATTTGGGTTCTTTTCGGAACCACTCCAATTATGATGGAACCATATTAGCATTTGATAATCACGACTGGCAATTAGAGTTTACACAATCGGATGAAAAAGCAAACCACACTTTTGACCCTGATGATCTACTTGTCTTTTACCCGGGAAATCAAAGATATGATGGTCTTGTGCAAGATCTTATTCGACAAGGCATAGTGGGAATAGAACCAAAAAATCCCTACTGGGAAAAAAATGGTTTTTGTTTTTCGGATCCGGATGGATTCACAATTGTAATTGCAAAACATCCCGTAGCTAGAAATTGACAATCAACTTAAGCCGATGAATATCCGCACCTTTCAAATCATAGCTTCCCTTATAATCATTCTTTGCTGTAGCCCAATTGCAGCACAATCTGATTATGTGCAAGCAGAGCTCGAGCGGAGGATTAAAACAGACAGCTCATTTACCGATCTGGAAAATTCACCATTGAACAAAGATTCTATTCCTAACTTCAGCGGGTTAAACTACTTTGAGCCGGATGAATCCTACTGCTTATTCGTGAAGGTGAAAAAAAATACTGGCCCAACATTTCTTATGCCTACAAGCTCCGGTGCATTAAAAGAATTTAGACAATACGCTATTTTAAAATTTAAGTTGAATGGAAAAAAGCACAAGCTTCCGATTTACCAGAATATAAGATTAATGGCCATTCCACATTACAAAGATTATCTGTTTATTCCTTTTACCGATCTAACAAACCACATTGAGACGTATGGTGGAGGCAGGTACATCGAAGCAAGGATTCCACAAAAAGGAGAGCTGTTAAAGTTGGATTTCAATCAATGCTTCAATCCTTACTGTCATTATTCTACTGGGTACAATTGTCCGGTTCCTCCAAAGGAGAATTTCATAGACACCCGAATTGAAGCGGGAGAAAAAATATTGTACGCTGATCATTAGATCAGTGAGAGCCAATTGAATGCTCTAAAAAGTAAAATGCAGTAACTGAATCGGGATAGGATCCGCTTTGCCCACAAGTTGCATAATACACATCATACAATGTCGCGCCCCGACCAAACTTCACGAAATAATAAAACCCTGATAATTCGGAATAAGCCTGATAGACGGAATCATTTACAACTGCAATATCTAAAGGTTGTATTTCAGATATCATGTAAGACTCCTTGAATTCAGTGATTGCCGCTTTTATGTCGTCTTCATTATATCCTGATATGGTGATATTGCAAACAAGGTACATCAGACTATCGTTCTGTTCAGATAAATAGGTTCGCTTTATCCCTGTGCCGTTTCCAAAAAAAACATCCTCTATGGGTAACATCTCGGGAAGTTCGGGGAAGGTGGATTCTATTTTGTCGTCTTTGAATCTCTGAAATTTACTTGTAGAATCATTGATTTGCTCAGAAGGTCCGCAAGCTACTAAAACAAGAATCAGGTTAAATACGATGACATATTTTAACGGGATATTAATTCTGCTCTTCATTACCTAATACCTTAAAAGACTTTACAAAGGAATCGATCTCTTCTTGGCTCAATTCTGCCGACAAGGCAGAAATCAGAACCTGATACAATCGATTATCAGCCAAAATATGCCAACAGGCGATTCCTCTATTCGTGTCAGCAATCTGATAATAATAGCCCATATGTTCCCCTAGAGTCATTTCCATTTCAATACTGGCGTCACTGATCGAATGCCTTAACTTTGTTTCCCTGATGCCATTCTGAAGAAGCTCTTTTCTAAATTCTACCGGCTGGTCCAAAAGAAGGTCTGCAGGATATTCCGTGGATTTTACCAAATACACTTTTTGCTCACCAACGGTGCAAAGGTCTGTGACCGTATTCAACGAGCCATAAGGTGTATCTAAAACTTCTGTCAACTGAGTGACACTATCCGGAAATTGAATCTTATAATTGCCCAGATAAGAATAATAAAGACTCTCGTCTATCGTGTCCATCACTTCCATAGAATCGAAAGCTAAATTTTCTGTAGCGGAAGCTTCCAAAATATCGGAGCTGCTTTCAGAGCAACCAAACACCACAAAAACGGACAATATAAGTGCAGTAATTTCTTTCATGCCGACTCTCGTTTGATACGCGAACGGTAAACAAAATGCGTCGTTAATATGGACAGTAGCACATACGAACCAAAACAATAAAGCCCGATCAAAGCCTCTGTTTGTGTTTCTATCCCCACACTCATATTGGAAAAAGAAAAATAACCTAGGAACAAAGCCACAACAAAAACATCAGCCATACTCCATTTGCCCATATAGTTTGTGATAAAATTCACCACTTTATTCCGTGCTAATTTGGGCGAAAACAGTTGACCAAACGTGCACAGCAACTTTGTCACAGGAAGAATAATTGAAAATATAAGTATCGCCAATCCTACTAAGTAGTTTCCCTGATCAAACAACAACCGGATCAATCCAAGAATAGATTTGCTCTGATAATAGTAGTACATCCTTCCGTCAAACGTAACTTCAAAGTTCAAAAACTCTAGCATTCCTTCAAAAGCAGGGATAGACTCCGATGCCTCTGAAAAGTTAAATGGAATGGTCAAGTCGGTATTGAAAGCAGCCAATTCCATCATGGGGGTGCTGATCCCTACAATAAGCGCTATCACTGATATGATCAGTAACGAGATTGATAAGTTCTTCCAAAGAATCGGTTGATTGTAAAACAGCAATACCGTAATTAAAACAACCAGCAGTGCTCCTAATCCTAGCGCCCAACCATTTTCTACAATCACTTGGTGAGAATGATTTGACCTCTTTTTAAATACTTCAGCCCTTTCCAGCTTTTCCTCCCAGCTTCCAACTGGCAGCCAGCTCAATGGGGAAAGCAGGCCCTCTGTAAAAAGCACAGCCTCGGTGTATTTTTTTCTATTCTTTTCAAATTCAGCTGATTCCGAAAGAATCTTAAAAGTGGAAAGAAAACTACCAACAATAAAAGTACAAACCACCACTATGAAGATTGATTTACGAACTTTCATGTTTCTTTTCAATTGGTATTGAACAAGTTTACATATTTCATTGCAGGTATGAAATTACTTTGTTAATGTTTTCAAAATGTGGGTCAATTCACTTTTTTTGAGGTAAGAATTGTACTGAGCTCGAACGACGAGATTGGTATCCAGAAAAACGCAAGTAGGAAACGTAAGTTTACCATCGACCTCTCCTATTTGTTTTGCTAGCCGATTGATCATTTTACCATTGGGTTGGACATCCGGTGGGTAAAGCACTCCTCGATACATTAAGGTATCGCTATTTTCAGCGTCTATTGAAATGCTGTAATAATCCTGATTGATACCTCTTCCAACTTCTCCATCTGTAAAAACATTTTTTTCCATCATTCGGCAATAGCCGCACCACGGAGCATGGATAAAAACAAAAACCGGTTTTGGATTTCCTTCCATACGATCGGACAGCTCATCCAAGGAAATCCATTCAACCTGAGCTCGAGCTGTAAAGGCAAAACAACACGCGAAAAGAATAAAGCAAAAGCGAATCATTTTAATTTCACGTTAATACCAAAATAGCCTCGAACTCCCTGATTGGGAGCATAAACGTACGAAGGATCAAACGTGTAACCGTTCGGATTGCTAACCGGGTCATCCACATCTTGATCGAAGGGGTCAAATGAACGCATAATTGAATTGGAGGGTGGCATAAAATTAAATATGTTCTTTACTCCCAGGTATAGATCAATATGTTGACCTATTGTCTTCGTAAACTTAATGTTATGAATCGCAAACGGTTGAGAATTAGGCGGTCGAAAATCATTTTCCAGCACCGGTAAACGCATTGCACCATAACCTGTTGCGCTATAGTCAACAGAACCTTTTATCCTGGAAAAGTTGTAGCCAATAGATAGAGTCCCTGACAACTTTTCCGTCAGCATTGGAGTTTCTTTGTTTAGCTGTCCATAAGTCGTTCGGTTCATCTGGAATGCATCAAGAAATGTCATTCCCGCATGAATGGTTAATGGAAATTCAAACTTAAATCGTGTATCCAGATTCATTCCTCTGTAAATCGCATATCCATCTAAATTCTCGTAAATGATGGCGTTATCATTTTCCTCATAATCCGGATTGATTTTGTTGTCAAAATACGTATAGAACAAATTGGCATCAATAGTAAACATACCTTTTGATGCATAGAACCTGCGCGTCAGATTTACTGAAGCATTGTAGCTAGTCTCAGGTGCTAGCCTTTCTTTCACAATTACTTCTCTGGCTCCGGTGAGTGCGGCATGCTCTTCTGCAAATAGGTTCACTACGCGAAACCCATTGCCTAATGCAAATCGGAGATCAAACTTCTCGGTAGGTGATAGTTTAAAATTGGCTCTTGGGGAAAACACATTTCCGTGTTGTGGATGAAGATCCAATCTTGCCCCAAGTAAAAGCTGACTTTTCTCAGAGAAAATCAATAGATCCTGTAAAAACAGACCCGGCAAACCTACCCGGTATGGGTTGTTGGAAACAATCGTGTCATTTTCCTGCATTGTAGCAACCGTGTTGTCATCAAAGTATGTAAACCGGTGAGCCATGCCGGCAGTAATGTTGTTTATTCCAACTTCTTTTATCCATTTGATCTGATTGAATGCAATGGTTTGATCTGCTATATAGGATATATTCCCATAAACCGAATTTTGGTAATGCTTCGAAGCTGACGCCTGATATATTATGGTTTCTTTAACCGGTAGCTGATAATTTCCAATCAGCTCGCAACGATTTGTCCATATCGATTCACCATAAATCTCATCTCCTCCCCTAAAACTTGGGGTCCATTGCATCTCCCCTCCCCACCTGTCTTCATACACATATCGGAATGCAATATTCGCAATACGATTGTACTTTCTTTTCAAACTCCATTTATTGAATACCGATATTCTATCCTGCAGCGTAACGTCAGTAAAATTATCTCCATTAAGATCTACAGGGTTACCGTATTTAAAGTAGTTCAATCCGAGAAGAACACTTAATTTACCTAGGGTAGTTGTATACCCCAAGTCTAGATTTCCTTCACGATAAGTTGAATAGCTGGCATTGACGCTTAGATTATTTCCCTTACCCGGGTTTTTAGTAATCACATTGATCAGGCCTCCGACCGCTTCAGAACCATATAGTGTAGATGCAGGTCCTTTAATTACTTCAACACGGTCAATCAAAGAGTTAGGTATACCCTGAAGCCCATAAACGGTAGATAAACCACCAACAATTGGCATACCGTCAATAGTAATCATAGTATACGCCCCTTCCATTCCGTTGATATGGATATCGCCCGTGTTGCACACGTTACAGTTCAGCTGGGATCGAATTCCGTTGACTTGATCGATCATTCCATAAATACTCGGCTCAGGGTTTTTGGAGAAAAATTTTGGTGTCAGAACTGTAATTGCTACCGGTGATTTGGATTTTGAAATTTCTGCGAGAGTTCCGGAAACCACAACTTCGTCTAAGTCATCAAGGGTCTCAAATAGAATAATTTGTTCCTTCGTTTTTTCAGATACAGTAAACTCATATGTTTCCTGTTTGAATCCTATTGATTCAATTCGTACTACATGATTGCCCAGAGATAAATTTACAGGTACCACCCCATCCTCACGAGTAATTATTTGGATTGAATCATCCAATTGTAAGTCGGCATAAGGCACTGAGAAACCATACTGGTCATGAGCAACCAAGTTCACACGAACCTGAGAAAAACAGATGATCGGGAAAAGACAAATTATAAAACTGACAATTCTGATCGTAAAAAATAATTTTTAGGCTAATCTAAAAAATATTTAAACGAATTCTAAATAAATGAGTAAATTTGATCACGTCATGAGACATTTCATCAACCATACTGAAGAAAATTACCTGAAAGCCATCTACGCACTCACGGAACAATCTGAAAAGGGCGTTAGCACTAATTCAATCGCTAAAATACTGAATACCAAGGCTTCAAGCGTAACTGAAATGATGAAGAAATTGTCAGACAAAGAATTAGTATCCTATAAAAAATATTACGGCGTAGAGCTAACAAACAAAGGCAGAACTATTGCCTTGACTACAATTAGAAAACATCGATTGTGGGAAGTATTTCTTGTTGACCAGCTAAGTTTTAACTGGGATGAAGTGCATGAAATTGCCGAACAACTGGAACATATTCAATCGGAAGAGCTGACCAATCGGTTAGATGATTTTTTGGGTAATCCAAAATTTGATCCGCATGGAGACCCCATCCCCAATAGCAAAGGAAAAATAGAAGATCATAGGAAAAAGACAACGTTATCAGAGCTAAATGATGGTGCTGTAAGCACTTTGGTCGGTGTATCCGATTCCTCGAGCCTATTTCTTCAGCATTTGGAAAAAAGGAATCTGAAATTAGGCACAACTATTGAAATCGTTAATCATTTCGAATTTGACCGTTCGTTGAGCATTTTGGTTAATGGATCGGAACAAAACATATCACAGCGTGTGGCCGACAACTTAATTGTTCAACCCAAATGATCGAATCCGTTTACAAATGGTTTTCGGGAATCGATCCTGTGCTTGCCGCCTTGATCGCAACGACCTTTACGTGGCTGCTTACTGCCTTCGGAGCCGCTACTGTATTCTTTTTTAAGGAATTAAGGCGATCAGTTTTAGACGGACTATTGGGTTTCACAGGAGGTGTTATGGTTGCAGCAAGTTGTTTTGGTTTGCTGATTCCTTCGATAGATCAGGCCTCCGAAATGGGAATGTCGGGAGGATGGGAAGTAATGCCCGCATCCGTTGGTTTCTTATTGGGTGCACTTTTTCTATTCATATTGGACAAATTTCTGCCTCATTTGCACATCAATTTCTCCAAAGATGAAAAAGAAGGAATTCAAACCGACTGGCACAGCACAACATTATTGGTACTGGCGATTACCTTGCACAATATTCCTGAAGGACTTGCCGTAGGTGTGATATTTGGTGCTGCAGGCGGAGATCTTGAGCTCATTTCAGCCGCCGTAGTCATCGCTATTGGAATCGGAATTCAAAATTTCCCCGAAGGTATCGCCGTTGCCATGCCATTGAGAAGACAAGGTGTATCCAGAAGAAAAAGTTTCTGGTACGGACAATTATCGGCAATAGTTGAGCCCATTGCAGGCGTTTGCGGCGCCTGGGCAGTAACCTCTTTCGAGCCCATACTCCCCTATGCCCTTGCGTTTGCAGCCGGCGCAATGATCTATGTAGTTGTGGAAGAGGTAATCCCTGAAACTCAGAGAGATAAGTACACAGACATTGCAACGCTGGGCTTTATAATTGGCTTTGTAATTATGATGGTTCTGGATGTTGTTCTCGGCTAATGATCGAGTTTATTACCTTTGAATTCATGTCTTCCCAAAACATCAACATAAAAAACAAAAAGGCTCGATTCGAGTATGAGATCGTCGACGAGTTTATTGCGGGCATCCGTTTATTGGGAACGGAGATCAAATCAATACGAGAAAGCAAAGCAAGTATTGCAGAAGCCTTCGCAGTAATTCAACAGAACGAGGTTTTTTTGCGAAATGCATACATTGAAGAATACAGCAATGGTGGACACTTCAATCACGAAGTACGAAGAGATCGAAAATTATTGTTGAATCGTGCAGAAATCACCAAAATTCACAAGAAATTGAAAACTAAGGGGTTCACCCTGGTTCCCCTCAATCTGTTTGTGAATGATAAAGGTTTGGCAAAAGTCAGAATCGGATTGGCGAAGGGAAAAAAGATACACGATAAACGCGACAGCATTAAAGACCGGGACAACAAAAGAGCCTTGGACCGGATTAAGAAAAATTTCGGGTAACAATTTACTCTCAATAGTAAGGAATAAAAAAAGCCTTCCCGAGGGAAGGCTTCTCCTAAAAATAAATCTTCTTTTAGAAGTGGAAAGTAGCTACCAAAGATGCAGTACCTAAATTGTTACCACCATTGATATCTGCACCGATTCCAAATGCACTCATCCCAGCAGATTCTGAAGTATAATCTTCTAGAGCTGTTCCCGCAGAATTCACTTGCTTAACAGTTTGAGAACCATTTCCTGTGCTTGACAATCCAAGGCCCCAACCGTATTCAGCACCGATGGAGATCTTTGCTGCAACGAAATATTCGCAACCAACAAAACCTCTAACACCCAAGCCAATGGTTGAACCTGACTTAACTTCTAATACATCACTGCTTCCATCTGTACCATGAGTTTGTGAAGGAAGATTCGTAAAATCATACGCGTTACCGTAGGTATACGTTGTTTTCGTGCTTCCCATCATAAACATCAGCTCTGCTCCGTAAAAACCTTGCAGTCTTCCATTTCCTCGACGCATTTCCATACCTGCTCCGATCGTCACATTGGTATAACCATCTTTCCTAGAATCCTCTACCATTGGAACTGGAGTAGCTGTGGAAGTAGCATCAGGAACAAGAGCCTTATCCGTCATGGAGCCCATTCCAATATTCAATTTCACTCGATAAGCGGTAGATGCATCTTTAAAATACTTCCCCGCAATCGCCCCAGCATTTACGAAATCAGCACCAGGTGCGGTAGCACCGGCATTGAATAAATTTCCTGCGTAGTTTAAGAATGGCGCAGCATCAAACTGAACTGCCCAATCTCCTGCTTCAGGAAGCATTGTTTCTCCTTTTTTGGAGGTCAAATCCTGAGCATACGCACTTACTCCAACAAACATTGCAGCAAGTAAAATCACTTTCTTTTTCATAACTTAAGTATTTAATTTAGTGTAGTTTATTTATTTAAACTTCGATCAAAAATAGCTCAATTTCAAGGGTGTTTTGTGCTTATCCTATTGTGATTCTCAACACAAACATGTTCACAATCCTACCTTTCTATATCACTTCACTGATCATCTAACAAACGGTGCAAAGTACGAGCCGTGAGCGAAAAGGTTTCAAAATTAGCATCCCTTTGCCAGTACATTTCAATGAATTTCACAATAGACCATCACGATCAGGCAGCATGGGTACAAAAGAAAAATCACCACATTCTTGTATGTCATATTCATCCTCACCCCGTTTCTCTATAAGCATCATAGTTTGTGTTCCTTCTCCAACAGGAACAACCATAACTCCACCGACAACCAGCTGGGCGAGCAAATCTTCAGGTATTTTTGGAGCCCCACAAGTAACGATCACCTTATCATAAGGAGCCCACTGAGGGATTCCTTTGTATCCATCTCCATAATACAAATGTGCCCGATATCCCATTTCGGGCAGAAGCCTTTTAGTCTTCATATACAGCTCCCGTTGTCTTTCGATCGTATATACCTTCGCTTTCAGCTCACACAAAACAGCAGTTTGAAAACCACAGCCAGTTCCAATCTCCAGCACCCTTTCCCCCTTTTTAACATTCAGCAAGCTGGTTTGCCAAGCGACAGTTGAAGGATGGGAAATGGTTTGTCCTGCTCCTATAGGAAAAGCGGCATCCTGATAAGCAAACTCCAAAAACGCACTACTGTCAATAAATAAATGCCTAGGGACCAGATTCATAGCATCCAAAACCTGCTCCTCATACAACTCTTTATTCCGAAGCGCATTGATCAAATTCTTGCGCATCCCCTGGTGTTTAATCGTATCCATCACAATACAAAAATAAGGTGGAGCTAATGGTAATTTTATCTGACATGAAAGAGATATGCGAGTAACACTGTTAATAATTAAATTTTGCAATCTTTAATATCTTCATTACCTCCTCTATTTTTGTAGCAAACAATTACGGTTGTACTATGAAAATCGGAGTAGCAGGGGCTGGACATCTTGGCAAAATTCACATCAAATTAATCTCAGAAATTCCCGAATTGGAATTAGTTGGAATATTTGATGTTAACCAAGAAAATTGCAGAAACGTAGCGAATGAGTACAACGTGCAATCATTTACCAGCTATGATGAAATGATCGAACAAGTGGAAGCGGTGGACATTGTAACTCCAACTCTATCCCATTACGAGCTTGCTATTAAGGCGCTAAAGTCATTCAAACACATATTTATAGAAAAGCCGATAACCAATACTGTCCAGGAGGCCAAGTCATTGCTTGAAATCACGCATGAGGCCAACGTTAAAGCTCAGGTTGGTCACGTTGAGCGGTTCAACCCTGCATTTAAAGCTGCTGAAAGCTACTTTGAGCACCCCATGTTTATTGAAACCCATCGTTTAGCACAATTTAACCCTCGAGGAACCGATGTTCCGGTGGTCTTGGACTTGATGATTCATGATCTCGACATAGTACTTAAAGTCGTTAAATCAAACATCCGAAAAGTTTCAGCAAGCGGAGTGGCCGTGGTAAGTGACACCCACGACATAGCCAACGCAAGAATAGAATTCGATAACGGATGTGTGGCGAATTTAACTGCCAGCAGAATTTCCTTGAAGAACATGAGAAAATCAAGGTTTTTTCAAAAAGATGCGTACATCTCAGTTGATTTCCTTGAAAAGAAAACAGAGATTATTCAAATGGAAGAATTGAATGGCGAACCTGGTCCGTTTGATTTAATTTTAGATTTAAATGACAATCAAAGAAAAAAGATTTTAATCAATCAACCGGAAATCAGCATGACCAATGCAATCAAAGAAGAGCTTCAAACTTTCCATAGCTCAATAGTTAACGATACAACCCCTATTGTCCCACTTGAAGATGGATACAATGCATTAAAAATAGCCAATGAAATATTGGACAAGCTGGGAACAGTTAGTGTAATAAGTTAATTCCATCATTCGAATAATATTTGTAATAACTTTGCGTTTTTTTTAAAACGTACTTGAAATGCGTTTGATTAGAAAACTAACCTATTTATCGATATTGAGCTTATTCATCACCTTTTTGGGCGGATGTACCAAGACGGATTCTGCGAATTCCATACCATCATACATAGAGGTCGAGGAGTTTTATTTATCTACATCAAGTATTGAGGGAACAGACAGCCACCGGATATCCGATGCGTGGGTATTTGTAAATGACAACTTGATGGGTGTGTTTGAGTTACCTGCAAGGGTTCCAACATTGGCAACAGGAGCGCAAAACGTTAAAATATTTGCGGGAATTAAAAGAAACGGACAAAGCGACGACAGAATCCGTTATCCATTTTATACTCATTTTGAAGGAACCGTTGATTTAATTCCTGACAGCACTGTTCTAATTAATCCGACCATTGGATACATTGATGACCTTGACATTTGGGAAGAAAATTTTGAAGATGGCGGAATTTCATTTACCAAAACAGTACTGAGCGACACTAATTTTGCTCAGGATAACTCCGATCCTTTTGAAGGCTCTAAAAGTGGTGTGGTTTCTTTTGGACCCGATGATCTGTTTTTTGAAGCAAGAACCAACGAGCCGTCATTCGATAATTTTCCAAAGGTAGGACAGCCGGTATATCTTGAACTAGACTACAGATCTAACAATTCTTTTGTATTTGGAATTTACAATAATGACGGAAGTCTTCCAGCCGATGCGCAATTGGCGATATTCACGTTTTCTCCGAAGGAATACTGGAACAAAACATACATCAATCTTACCGATGCAGTCAGTGGACTGAGCTCCGCGAATGAATTCGATATTTATTTTTCTGCTTTCAACAACGGAGAAACAGCCATCCCAAAAATCGAAATGGATAACATAAAAATCGTGTTCTAAACCTATGAGTAAAAAACTATTGATCTTCACGTATGTACTGTTGGATTTTCTTGCGGCATCTGTTGTTTGGGTCATGTTTTATTATTTCAGGAAAGAGTACATCGAGGCTGTGGAATTTGTGCCGGACGAAAAGCTGTTTATTGGACTGTCTTCTATCCCTTTTTTCTGGATTATTCTTTATGCAGCTGTAGGGTCTTACAAAAACGTATATCGAAAATACAGACTGAAAGAATTTGGTCAGACGCTTTTCATTTCAATTTTAGGAACGCTTTTCCTGTTTTTCTTTCTAATCCTTGACGATGAAATTGGGAGCCTCAACGATACCGACAGCTACAAAAATTATTACCGAAGTGTTTTCACACTTTTTTCATTACACTTTTCAATAACAGTAATCCTGCGCTTGATTATTACTACCAGAACAGTAAAGAAAATACATCGGAGAGAAATTGGATTCAACACACTTCTCATTGGTGGTAATGAAAGAGCGATGAACGTTTATCGAGAAATCGAAGGAATAAAAAATTCTCCGGGTTATATTTTCAAGGGCTTTATAAGCACCAATGGTGTCGATAGGCAATTGCTTGATACACCGATCAACTACTACGGAAAATACGAGCAACTGGGAAAAGCAATTGAAGAAAATGATATTACGGAAGTCATTATTGCCATCGAATCCAGCGAGCATCAGTACCTCAAAAAAATCATAGACGATTTAGAACAGTATGCAGTTAAGGTTAAAATAATCCCAGACATGTACGACATACTTACCGGTCAGGTAAAGATGAACAGTATTTTCGGTACGCCATTAATTGAAGTCAACAAACAAATAATGCCGGCCTGGCAATTATCGCTCAAACGAGCCTTAGACATTGTTTACTCGTTACTTGCATTAGTAATTTTTGCACCTGTATATTTATTCTTAATGGTCGCTATTAAAACAACTTCGAAAGGGCCCATATTTTTCAAACAAGAACGAATAGGATGGCATGGAAAGCCATTTATGATCTACAAGTTCCGCTCCATGTATATGGATGCGGAAAAGTCCGGGCCACAGCTGTCCAGCTCGCACGACAAACGAATCACAAACATTGGTCGTTTTATGCGTAAAAGCAGACTGGATGAGCTACCCCAATTCTGGAATGTGATTAAAGGAGATATGTCCGTAGTTGGACCAAGACCTGAAAGGCAATTCTACATCGACAAGATCACCGAACAAGCGGAGCACTACAAACATCTTCACAAAGTAAGACCCGGAATAACGTCCTGGGGCCAGGTAAAATTCGGATATGCGGAAAATGTAGATCAAATGATTCAACGCCTGAAATTCGATGTGCTGTATATTGAAAATATGAGCATTGCTCTTGATTTTAAAATTCTTATTTACACACTTCTGATTGTCATAAAAGGATCGGGAAAATAGTTTGCTCAACCCCAACACCTTTTCTATCTTTAGCCCCTTTAATTTACAATCCAAATGAAGAATATTGCAGTAATTGGAGCAGGAACTATGGGGAATGGAATTGCTCACGTCTTTGCTCAGACCAATCATAAAGTGAACTTAATCGATGTATCCGAAGAAGCTCTGGAAAAAGCTAAAGCGACCATTGCAAAAAATTTGGATCGCATGATTAAAAAGGAGAAGATTTCGGAAACAGACAAGGAGAATACGCTGAACAACATTCATACAATAACAGATCTTGCCAAAGGTGTTAGCGACAGTGATCTAATCATAGAAGCTGCTACCGAAAATCTTGAATTGAAGCTCAGCATATTTCAACAAATTGACAAAGCCTCCAAGCCAGATGCAATTTTAGCAACCAATACCAGCTCGATCTCAATTACAAAAATAGCGTCAGTTACTTCACGTCCGGACAAGGTGATCGGAATGCATTTTATGAATCCGGTACCGGTTATGAAATTGGTTGAAGTAATTCGAGGTTACGCTACTTCTGATGAGGTAACCGAAGCCACAATGAAAAAATCAAAGGAGCTAGGCAAAATACCAACGGAGGTAAATGATTACCCAGGGTTTGTTGCTAATAAAATTTTAATGCCCATGATCAACGAAGCCATTATTACACTTCATGAAGGTGTCGCCGGAGTAGAAGAAATCGATACCGTCATGAAACTGGGAATGGCACATCCTATGGGACCGTTGCAATTGGCCGACTTTATTGGATTAGATGTTTGCTTATCCATTCTAAAAGTGCTTCATGATGGCTTTGGAAATGCAAAATATGCTCCTTGTCCATTACTGGTTAATATGGTAACCGCTGGAAAGCTTGGAGTTAAATCAGGTGAAGGATTCTATTCCTGGGGACACGGAACCAAAGATTTGATTGTAGCAGACAATTTCAAAAAATAGTCAATCTGCTTTTGATTAGTGCGATAAAGTATCGATCATTTATTGTTTGGAGTAGGTGAAATGAATCCATCCTTTCTGGCTATTTGAAGCAGAATAATCGTCGTTAAACCGCGCCCGTTTAGCATAGGCCAAAGCTTGTTCCCTAAGACAAGCCAAAGATGTATTGGTTTGAGATTCTACTATGTTTGCTGCAGTGACCTCACCTTGATTATTCACTTTTATTGAAATATGGACCTCCCCCTGTCCCTTACAAACATAGGAAGGCGCTGGCAGATCAAAGTTTTTTCGCTTTGACAAAGACCACTCAGCACTGGCTCGAACGCCTTTTTTACCCTGAACGGCCTCAACATCTTCTGCAGATTCATCATACAAGCTATTCTTGTTTTGCCTCTCCTCCCTTTGTTTTTCCAATTTTTCTAATGCTTCTTGGGATCGTGTTGCTTCATTCCGGTACTGATTCTCCAATTCTTGAACCAATTTATCCACCTCTCCGCTTAGCTTTTCCTTGTCAATCCGGCTGCTCATTTGAGTCTCAGAATTTACATCAGCAGAAACATTTGTCAATGGCCTTCCATCTTCCCCTGCTTCTTGAACTTCCTGCAAATCATCCGTTGTTGGTTTTATTTCCTCAGCAAAATCAATCAGTACTTCATTAGTAGCAACAACTTCCGGTAAGGTCTTGAAATTTAAAAATAGAAGTAGAATCAAGTGAATAACGATCGTTCCAGCTATTCCAACCACTGTCCATTGATATTTGTTCCAAAAATTCAAAGCCGTCCCTCGTTATTGTTAAAGTTAAAATCTGCATTCTTTTTTTTACGATTGAACTCAATCGTTGGTTTACTGCAAAACGAATCACAAATCATATGTACAAAAGTAACATCATTATCTAACTCAGATGTTTCCATTGAATTCCATTCATTGCAAATTGCGATTCGATTGATATATTTGACTTCTTCAAATTCATCAACGAATAATTCAATAAAATGTAGCTCCAATGAAACAGGTCTTATTTGCTTTTACCGCTTTATTTATTTTTTGTTCTATTGCTAACGGTCAAAAAAATAAAAAGTCAACCACTTCAACAGATAACAACTATAAATCAAGTACATTCTCAGGCATCTCATTTAGAGGAGTTGGTCCGGCTTTCACTTCAGGAAGAATTGCGGATATAGCGGTGAATCCGGATAATCCGTTTGAATACTATATTGCCGTTGCTTCCGGAGGTGTGTGGAAAACAACCAACAATGGAACTACCTACCAACCAATTTTTGACAATCAGCCTTCGTATTCAATTGGTTGTATCACCATGGATCCATCCAATTCAAATGTAATTTGGGTCGGAACAGGAGAAAACAACAATCAACGAAGTGTTGCATACGGAGATGGCGTATACAAAAGTGAAGATGGTGGAAAATCATTTAAGAATATGGGACTGAAAGATTCTGAACACATTGGAAAGATCATTGTTCACCCTTCCAACTCCAACATAGTTTACGTAGCTGCATATGGGCCTTTGTGGTCCTCCGGAGGAGATAGAGGTCTTTTTAAAACTACCAATGGAGGCGAAACCTGGGACAAAGTCCTTGAAATTTCTGAACACACAGGAATCAGTGATATCGTTATGGATCCGAGAAATCCGGATGTACTGTTCGCCGCAGCGCACCAACGAAGAAGGCATGTCTGGACCTATATTGATGGAGGGCCGGAGTCTGCCATATACAAAACAGTTGATGGAGGAAGCAAATGGAATAAATTGTCCAATGGCCTTCCGAGTGGACAACTGGGAAGAATCGGACTGGCAATATCTCCAGCCAATATGGATTATGTGTACGCAATTATAAAAGCATCGGGGAAAAAAGGCGGGTTTTTTAGAAGTACCGACAGAGGGGCAAGCTGGAGCAAAATGAGCGACTATCAAACTTCCGGAAATTATTATCAGGAAATCGTTTGTGACCCCATTAACCAAGATAAAGTTTTCAGCATGAACACATGGCTTCATCATACCGAAAACGGAGGGAAATCCTTTAAAAAGACCGGCGAAAAACACAAGCATGTAGACAATCATTGCATGTGGATCGACCCGTCCAATACGAACCATTGGATCGTCGGTTGCGACGGAGGAATTTATGAAACTTGGGACCATGCTAAAAACTGGCAATTCAAAGCAAATTTGCCATTGACCCAATTCTATCGAGTTGCTGTTGATAATGCCAGTCCGTTTTACAACATATATGGAGGTACGCAAGACAACAACTCAATGGGTGGTCCTTCACGCACATTGAACAACGCTGGTATTGTGAATTCAGACTGGTATATCACAAATGGTGGTGATGGCTTTGAATCACAAATTGACCCTGTTGACCCTAACATTGTTTATGCTCAAGCTCAATATGGTTGGCTTGTTCGATATGATAAAAGAAGTGGAGAGAAAATTGGAATACAACCGATGCCCGGAAAAGATGAAGCTCCATACCGATGGAATTGGGATGCTCCTTTGCTCATCAGCCCCCACAATAACAAACGATTGTATTTCTGTGCGAATAAAGTATTCCGAAGCGAGGACCGCGGCAATACATGGACACCCATCAGTAACGATCTATCCCGCCAAATGGACAGAAACAAGTTAAAAGTTATGGGAAGAGTTTGGGGTGTTGACGCGGTTATGAAGAATAAATCCACTTCGATCTATGGAAACATTGTGGCTTTTGATGAATCTCCAATCCGAGAAAATCTACTCTACGCAGGTACCGACGATGGTTTGATTCATTGTAGTGAGAATGGCGGTGAATCTTGGCAAAAAACAGATGGTATTTCAGGTATACCACCAAAGACCTATGTCAACGCCTTAATTGCATCAAAACATGATGAAAACAGAGTATACGTTGCTTTTAACAACCACAAAAACGGAGATTTTAAGCCTTATCTTATGGTGTCCGATGATAAAGGGAAAACCTGGACTTCCATTGTGTCTAATCTTCCTGAAAGAGGCTCAGTTTATAGTTTTGCTGAAGATCATGAAAACAAAAATCTATATTTCGTGGGAACAGAATTCGGAGTGTTCTTTAGTGTTGATAAAGGAAAAGAATGGGTTCAGCTAAAAACTGGAATTCCTACAACTGCAGCTAGAGACATTGCTATCCAACAAAGAGAGAATGACTTGGTTGTTGCCTCTTTCGGCAGAGGGTTTTATGTCCTGGATGATTATTCCCCGCTGAGAGAAATCACCCCTGATCTTCTAAAGAAAAGAGCGCATATTTTTAACATCAAGGATGGCTTGATGTATATTCCCACGAACCCACTTGGCTTACGCGGAAAATCAGCACAAGGAGAAAGCTATTATACTGCTCCCAACCCTGAATATGGGGTAACTTTCACCTATTTTGTAAAAGACAAGCTGAAGACTTCAAAGGAGATTCGACAAGCAAAGGAGAAAGAATTAGCAAAAGACGGAAAAGACGTCTACTACCCTACTTTGAAAGAGCTGACCGATGAAGACAATGAAGAAAAACCCTACTTGCTGTTCGTTATTAAAAATGAACGAGGTGAGGCGATTCGAAAGATTAAAACGTCTGCTAAATCAGGCATTAACAGAATTAGTTGGAATTATCGATTGGCGACAACTTCGCCGATCAAATTGTCAGCTGGAGAAGTTGGCAGATATAGCATGGCTGATGATGGACCTTTAGCGCTACCTGGAACCTATTCGGTAGAGCTTTTTGAATCGTCTAACGGAAAAATTAGCCTTTTACATGAAGCAGTTAAATTTGAGATCAAACCACTCAACAATCAAACTCTTTTAGCGAAAGACAAAGCTGCTGTTCTCGAATTCCAAAATAAGTTAGCTGAACTTCGAAGGAGAGTTAGCGGAGCGTCCAGACTAATTTCCGACATGAACAATACCTTGAAGTATTTGAAAGCTGCAACTCAAAATTACCCGAGTGTTCCATTAGAGATCATGTCAGAGATCAAAGAGCTGGAAAATGTAATGATTGAAATAGAGGTGAAAATGTACGGTGATGGAAGTAGGTCGAAGAGAGAATTTGAAACCTATCCAGGTATTTCATCTAGAATTGGAACCGCTGTTTATCAATTGTGGCATACAACTACTGCTCCGACAACAACCCAAATTCAAGGTTATGAAATTGCGAAGGAAGAATTTGAACCGGTAATGATCAGTCTCAAAGAGGTGCTTCAACGTATCGATGAAATTGAAAGTAAAATGACGAAATATGGTGTTCCCTATACACCGGGTATTTCCGACAAATGGAAGCAAGATTAGCTCGCTACCTGACCAATGTAAGGTGACCTTGATAAACTTCACCGCTTTCCAGGACCAATAGGTAGTAATATGTGCCTTCAGGCGATAGTTCACCCGCGTCGGTCCTACCATCCCAGAATTGTCTGTAATCGGATGTGTAGATGACTTCTCCCCATCTGTTGTAGATGTTCAAACTGTATTCAGAGTCAGTGGTGATTAGAAACAGATCATTGGAACCATCTCCATTTGGACTAAATACATTTGGTATGAATACAGTATCTGCATAACCAATAGCTTCTACCGTTACGACTACCGAAGCGGTAGATGTGCATCCATTCGTGTCAATGGCCACTACGGTATAGCTGGTGGTCATTATTGGTGAAGCCGTTGGACTTTGGCAGGCTATGCAGGTCAAGGAATCTGCAGGCGACCACAAATAACCACTGAATCCACTTGCAGCATTCAAGACGACACTTTCCCCAATGGTAATAGAAGTGTCATTCGTGACACCAAGAACTGCGGGAGCAAATACGTGGATCATTGAAGAGAACAATACAGTATCAATCGAGTTTGAATCTGATACAATTAGCTGTACCCCAAATGAACCCGCATTCTCGAAACAAATTCTAGGCGGATTTTGGCCTGAATAATTCGACGGAGTGCCTCCTGTAAAAGTCCATTCCCAACTGAGCACTCCTCCGACTGTTCCTGTTGTACTGGAATCAGAAAAAGTAACGCACAATCCTTCGCAAATGGTATCACGATTCACCCCAAACGCAGCCGTTAATGGATTGCAATTGACCACGTTTATAAAATCGGACTGCACCAGCGTATCTATTCCGTTCGAATCCGTCACTGCAAGGCTTACCGTGTAATCCCCAGCATCAGGGTAACAAATCCCTGTAGGATTGGGCAGATTGGAGGTAATTCCATTGCCAAAATCCCAATTCCAAGCCGTTATACCCGCTCCTGTTACTGATGTCGACAGATCCGTAAAATCAATACAATCTCCTTCGCAAAGCGTTGAATCTGAGCTGCTGAACGCACTGGTTGGCGGAGAACAATCCACTACAGAAATAAAGTCAATCTGTACTTCGACACCAACACCATTGGAATCCGTTACCGTTAAGCTAACCGTGTAGTTTCCTGCTGTTGGATAACAAATCCCGGTAGGATTGGGCAAAGTGGACGTTATCGTATTGCCAAAATCCCAAGACCAATCGGTTATACCTCCTCCTGTTACAGAAGTGCTCAGATCTGAGAAATCAATACAATCACCAATACAAATCGTTGAGTCGGTAGAACTGAACGCGGGAGTTGGTGGAGAGCAATCGACCACACTGATAAAGTCCACAAGAAGCTCAATGTCTGTTCCATCAGCATCTGTAACCGTTAATGAAACGGTATAATCTCCCGCAGCTGAATAACAAATTCCGGTAGGATTGGGCGAAGTGGACGTTATCGTATTGCCAAAATCCCAGAACCAGGATGTAATTCCGCCCACTGCCGTCGAGGTGCTCAAGTCAGTAAAATCAATGCAATCACCAATACAAATAGTGGTATCAGATGAACTAAAAGATGCTGCTGGTCCTGATGAAGCACTTAGACTCAGTGTACAATCATCCACTGCGCAAGAAGGATCTGAGGCTGCTCCATCACCATCGTTTGTCCAAACAAAACCAAATTGAACATCAGCATTTCCGGATGCTGTGGCCGGAAGCACAACGGAATAAGCAGTCCATTGTCCTTGAGGTGCACAAGCCAATGACGTTTTCGGCATGGGGTCAATTTGAATCCAACCACCAATTGTTCCATCTCGATACCACAGTGAAAAATTATCATCAAGCCCTTCCCCATTCTCTATGTAATCGAAATCAAGCGTAATAGTTCCTATTGATGCTGAACAATCAATAATGGGACTTTCTACCCGCTTATCAGTAACCTCTGCTGGTGAAGAATCGTCATATGCAGCTCCGCAGTCACCCGCAGGACAGAACAAAAATGCAGCAGTAGATGAAGCAACATTGCCGATATGCAAACTTTGATCACCACCGCCTGTAGAACCACAAGACGGTGGTGTCAAACCGGCTTCACGGTCGCTCACGTACCATACATTTGCACTGGCCCCTTCCGCACTCAAGCTAGTAACCGTCCAACCAACAATACTTGGGTCACATCCTGAACCTGCGGCACAAACCGGAGTATCGAAAGTTTCCGTATAAAAAACCTGAGAATGTGAAAAAAGGGGAAATAGCAGAAGAAGCAGGAAAATTGAATATTTCATCGTAAGAGGGTTTGAACAACATTAAATTTCACAAAAAGAAATACGATTTTTGGCCACCCCCTTTAGAATCTTTCAACAAACAATTATTCAATTCTATCAACACATCCTTCAATTCAATAAATTAGTCCTTCTTTTGTATATCGATCAGTGATGAACAAATTTGCCAAACAAACACTTAGATTATGGGTATTTCCCAACCGGAGATGCAGTTTTGCAATCCTAGAATGGATCTAGAATATCTATTGATTCTCTACAATTTATAGAGTATTTTTACGACCTGCTTAACGTATGAAATTAATTCACGTAATATTATTCGCGATTCTAACCACTCTGTTATGGCTGCCGGAATTAAGGGCTCAAAACGTCAATTACCAGCTTAGAATTGCGGAGCTAAAAGCCAGGGCAGACAACGACCCCCTGGAAGCCGGCCAACAAGATCCTATCTGGCACGTATGGGTGAAAGACAACGGAACCACCCCCGGTACGCTCAACGCATGGCAAACTACAGGTTGTATCTACGTGGAAAATTCGGCGGCTTATGATCTCTGGTGGAGCGGAACAACCAATGAGGGACCGGATATTCCATACGATTGGTTTGTAGGTGCAAATACGATACTCAATACCGATGCTACCCAACTACAAACTGAAATGGAAGGATTCGAGAAAGATGGATTTTTGTGTTCTGGAGGCAATTGTGACTACGTTCCAACCAATATTGGAGTATGGCCATGGGACCCCGCATTTTGTGCTGAAGGCGATGAAAATTTTGACAGCAGAGCATCGTCCGGAAATATTGACTTTAAAGATGATCCACCATGCCAGTGGAACCAATACGAAATAAACCGCGGTGATTATTTTGCCAGAATTGAAATTTATTGGGAATATGTAACGGTTGATCCGGGAACAATTGATGGAGATCAATCCGTGTGTCCGGGATCAAACCCTACCACCTTGGGCAGTGTCTCACCTGGTACAGCAGGAACATCTCCACATCTGACTTATCAATGGCAACAAGACATTGGTTGCTTCGGTTCATTTATTGATATATTTGGCGCTAATTCAGCAACTTACACCCCTCTACCTTCAGCATCACAAGATATTTGCTACAGACGTTCATCCGTTTCTGCAAGTTGCCCTACGGTGTATACCAATACAGTAACTGTCGCTATTGACATACCCTCTTCAACAGCGTCCTCTATTGTGGCTAACCCAACCTCAATTTGTGGAACGGGCACATCTACACTTTATGTTTCCGGAGGCGCTTTAGGTACTGGTGCAAACTGGACCTGGTATAATGGCGATCCGAATTTTGGCGGGACTTTACTGGGGACCGGTGATCCATTTTTATTGAGTGCTTCTACAACAACCCATGTATTCTTGAGGGCCGAAGGAAATTGTGACACAACAAATACCGTCAGTCAAATTGTTACAATAGAATCACCCACATCTTCACCAACAGCGGTTACAGCAACAAATACAACCATTTGCCAGGGAGACAATGTAGACCTGTCAGTTTCCGGTGGCGGACTGGGAACATCAGGCCTCTGGACCTGGTATACAAGCGATCCTACAGCAACCGTATTGACTCCAGTATTCAGCAGCACCACTACATTGTACCCTAGTGTAAGCCCGTTGTTCACTACGACCTACTATGTCAGAGCAGAAGGCTGTGACACATCCAATGTAGCAGCCATTACAATTACGGTGAACACAAATTCAAATGATGCATCAGCAATTAATGCTAGTAATCCTACCGTATGCTCAGGATCTCCAAGCACATTGACCGTTTCGGGTGGTTCATTAGGCACCGGAGCAGACTGGTATTGGTATTCCGGAGGATGCGGCGCAGGTTCACCTATAGGTAGTGGCAATTCAATAATTGTAAATCCTGCATCTACGACCACCTATTTTGTTCGAGCGGAAGGAACATGTAACACAACCAACTGTGCCAGCATCACCATTTTGGTTGAAGATCTTTCGTCGGACCCGATTACCGTAGTAAGCTCTGTTTCTTCAGTTTGCCCCGGAGGGCTTAGCGTACTATCCGTTGCCGGAGGGTCTTTAGGAGCAGGGGCCGACTGGTATTGGTATAGCGGAGCTTGTGGAGGTGTGCCATTAGGTAATGGCCCCACACTTGCAGTTAACCCGCTTGTTACCACTGACTATTATGTTCGGGCGGAAGGAACCTGCAATACGACAGTTTGTGCAACTACTACAATTACTGTTGATGATCTTTCGGTCGCAGCAGGAAGTATTTCTGCGAGTTCCTCCAGTATTTGTCCGGGAGGATCAGCAACTTTAGACGTGAGTGGCGGAAGTCTTGGCCCGGGAGCAAACTGGGAATGGTACAGCAATTCGTGTGGCGGGATCTACATTGGATCAGGTACGACGGTTGTTGTGACTCCATCAACTACAACAACCTATTACGTTCGTGCTGAAGGCCCTTGCAACACAACAACTTGCATATCCACCACTATTATCGTTGATCCGGTTTCATCGGCAGCAACGTTTGTAAATGCGACCAGCTTATCGGTTTGTCCGGGATCATCAACTACGCTAAGTACTTCGGGTGGTAGTTTAGCCCCGGGAGACAATTGGTATTGGTATGAAGGAGGCTGCGGATTCGGGACCACTATTGGAACCGGCGCATCAATAACCGTATCGCCCTCAACAAATACGACCTATTTCGTTAGAGCCGAAGGGACTTGCAGTCTTACACCTTGTGCTAGCGTCACAATTAACATGGATGTCATTTCTACAGACCCAACTTCCATTGTAGCTACTTCAACATCAATTTGTCTAGGACAGTCTTCGGCATTGTCTGTTTCAGGAGGAGCGCTAGGAACCGGAGCTACGTGGGAGTGGTATAGCGGGTCTTGTGGGGGCGCATACTTGGGCTCGGGTAACTCGATCAGTGTTTCGCCTTCTGCAACAACAACTTACTTTGCCCGTGCTGAAGGGGATTGTGGAAATTCCAATTGTGCTCAGATTACGATTACTGTTGGTGCTGGAGTCCCGGACCCTACAGCTGCGAACGTAACTACCAACGACATTTGTCCCAATGAAACAACCACACTTTATGTTACAGGGTCAGCTCTGCCAAGTGCCTACTCCTGGGTATGGTACACTGGTGCTTGCGGTGCTGTGCCGGTTGGAATAGGAGATTCACTAAACGTAAGCCCTTCAGACACAACTACCTATTATGTAGCCGCTGTAGGAACTTGCGGAATGACATTGTGTGAATCAATAACAGTCAATGTTTTAGACGGCTCTTTACCTGCTGACGGTGCTATTGCAAGCAACAATGGCTTTTGTCCGGGTGAAACGGCCACTCTAACGGTTGTCGGAGGATATCTATCTACTGGTTCAGTATGGACATGGTACGAGAATAGCTGTGCAGGTTCTGCTATCGGAACAGGGAGTTCCATCAACATTTCACCGAGCGCAACAACTACTTACTTTGTGCGTGCTGAAGGCGGCACCTGTGGAAATACTGCCTGTGTTAGTATTCAAGTAAGTGTATTAGACAACTACGTGTATCTGCTCCCCTTTGAGGAATTATGCGGTATGGCGGCGCCAATTGAACTGTTAAACGGAATACCATCCGGAGGCACCTATTTCGGAACAGGTGTAGTAGGCGATTATTTCGACCCCACAATTGCGGGATCGGGATCACATCCAATCACCTATTCATACACCAGTGCAGACGGCTGTACCAATTCTGTTACAGAATCTATAAATATTGTACCCAGCGATCTAACTGTGGAAATTGGGGTTGAACAGCTGCCTTGCGCTGAGGGAGGAGTTGTATTCGATGCTGAAGTTTCAGGAGGATCAGGATACTACGATTACTATTGGTCTGATGGCGAAGTAGGTAACCCAAGATATTTCGTTCAAGAAGGAACTTATTATATCGTGATCCAAGATGCTGACGACTGCCAGGCAATATCAGATCCAATTGAAGTTACTGATGAGATGTCATGCATTGAAATACCAAATACCATAACTCCCAATGATGACGGAAAAAATGACACTTGGAATTTGAACCTTACTCAATATGCCAATGCTCAAATTAAGGTCTTCTCACGTTGGGGAAGGATTGTTATGACCTCAACCGATTTGCAGATCAACTGGGACGGTACATCAATGAGCGGGCAGTCGTTACCAGCAGGAACATACTACTATGTACTGGAGCTAAACGATGGCAGCATTACTCAAAACGGACCAATCATCATTCTTAGGTAGTGAAATATAAAATCTACATATTGGCTTTTGCATATTGTCTTGTAAACGAGGTGATTGGACAACAAATCGTATTGAACAGCCAGTACATGTTCAATGATTTCGCTATAAACCCTGCAGTGGCAGGCACAAAGAACTATGCGCCAATTACCATTGACATCAGAAGACAATGGGTAGGCATAAGAGAAGCCCCTGCAGCGCAGCATCTTTCCTATCATGGGCACGTACATAAGCAAATTGGGGCAGGCGGATACATGTTTAACGATGTCGCAGGACCGGTAAGAAGAACCGGATTAATGGCTGCTTTGAGTACGCAGATTGCCCCTACTTACGCAACTCGTTTATCATTCGGAATAGCTGGTTCCTTCACACAATTTGTAATGGACAAATCCCGAATCTTTACGGAAGAACCAAATGATATAACCGTAGATAAGTACACATCAAACGAACTTATTCCTGATCTCTCAGCTGGAATTCACTGGTATGGCGGATATCATCACATCGGCATTTCGATGCACAATATGCTACAATCAAAATCAGACCTTTATTCCATTTCGTTGCCGGTTACTAATACCCTTGACAGAGCATTGTATGTCTCTGGTAGCTTTTTGATCGGATCATCAAGCAGTGTAATTGCGATAGAGCCTTCAGGACTGCTGCGCTATATGTTTAACGCGCCCCTGTCATTTGACATTAACACAAGAGTTATTTACAATCATCAAATCTGGGCCGGAGCATCCTATCGCTACATGGATGCCATTGCATTACTAGTTGGTTTTGAGCGCGGGTTCTTTGGACTCGGTTATTCATACGACATTAATACATCGGCTTTAAGCAGCTACAACAGCGGATCTCACGAAGTAGTGTTAATCTTTAAAACCAACAAGCAAAGAGGCAAAGGAATTCAACAATGGAATCAAAGAAATAGAGTGTATGATTGTCCGGCATTTAAATAAGGGGCAAATTTATTATTCCATACTACAATCGAATGAGTTACTTTAGTTGTTGATTCAATTTGATTAAGAAATAGCCAATGTTATTTAACTCGTTCCAGTTTCTATGGTTCTTTCCTACTTTCTTCCTGCTCTATTGGGTCTTTTTCCGTAAAAATTTATCGCTCCAAAATTTATTCATTGTTGCTGCGAGCTATCTCTTTTATGGATGGTGGGATTATCGTTTCCTGTCTTTAATTGTTGCTAGCTCTTTACTGGATTATGTAGTCGGAATCCAACTGGGACGAACAGAAAGAAAAGGCAAACGGAAGCTACTTCTTATGATTAGCCTGGTATTCAATCTAGGGATGCTGGGGTTCTTCAAATACTGTAATTTTTTCGTTGACTCTTTTGTAGATCTCTTCGCACACTTTGACATAACCATTCAACGATCATCCATAAACATCATACTTCCTGTAGGAATTTCATTTTATACTTTCCAAACATTGAGCTACACCATCGATGTATATCGCAAAAAATTAAGCCCATCTCGGGATTTGATCCAATTCCTGGCTTATGTTAGTTTCTTCCCTCAGCTAGTCGCAGGACCTATTGAACGCGCGACAAGTTTACTGCCACAATTTTCAAAACCACGCACAATATCTTCCAATCAAATAAAAGATGGATTGAGGCAAATCCTTTGGGGGCTATTTAAAAAGATTGTAGTTGCAGACGGTTGCGCGAGGCACGTAGATTACATTTTTAACAACGCTGATTCAACGCCTGGGCTTTTGTTAATAACCGGTGCAATTCTTTTTGCTTTTCAGATCTATTGCGACTTTTCCGGATATTCAGACATTGCTATCGGGACAGCGCGCTTACTCGGGTTTCATCTTATGACCAACTTCAGAACGCCCTATTTTTCAAGAGATATTGCAGAATTTTGGAGGCGTTGGCACATCTCATTATCCTCTTGGTTCAAAGACTATTTGTATATACCTCTCGGTGGAAGCAGAGTGAATAAATGGAAAATGATTCGCAATACATTTGTCATTTTTGCTGTAAGTGGTTTCTGGCACGGAGCCAATTGGACATTTGTAATTTGGGGCTTGATCAATGCGATCTATTTTCTTCCTTTGTTGATCCGGAATAAAAACAGAAAATTCCTTGATATAACGGACACCGGTTGGCCACATATTAAAGAGGTAGTACAAATTGCTACAACATTTGTTCTTACCTGTGTGGCCTGGATTTTTTTCCGGTCTGATAGCATTAGTGATGCCGTATCATTCTTTGGAAAAATTGCTTCAAACTCTTTCATTCCGGAGTATTCCACCGACATAAAAGATTTTACTTTTAATCAACCCATATTATTTCTCACTATATGTGTGACTATTCTTTATATGATCGTAATAGAGTGGAAAACCAAGAATAAAAATCACGGCTTAGATATCGATCAATGGAAACCGAGAAACCGCATTTTAACTTATTACGTTACTTCATTTCTCATTATTTTTTACGGGACATTTGAGGAAACCGCGTTTATATACTTCCAATTCTAATGATGAAAAAACTAATTAAGATATTGTTCATTCATCTGATGGCTGTGTCGATTATTTACATCGCATTTACCGCAGTGGTTGGAATAACTGGAGTCGATAAGTATGTGCGGAACATCGTAAACCTAGAAGGGGCATACGGGTACCTGCAACCTAGATTGAAAAACGCAAAAAATACGAAATCAGACATTATCGTGCTCGGTTCCTCTCACGCTTATGAAGGGATTGATCCTAAACTTTTAAAAGAGACCAAACATTCAGTTTATAACTTAGGTTCCTCCGGACAAAATCCATTGGTCTCCTATCACATTTTGAAGGAGTATGCTCCTATCTTACAGCCAAAATATTTGATATTGGAGGTGTACTGGTCCACCTATTGTTCTGAAGGCGTAACAGAGGCCTGCGTGGATGTAATTTCCAATGATCAGCTCAACTCAAACTATTTTTCAATGGCACTATCCAGTTTGAAACCAAAGGTAATTAACACCTTTTTCTCACAATGGTTCAGACAAATTGCCAATATTCCTGAGCGACCTCAACAAGATATCTTCAACCAAATCAATCACGAACGAGGTTTCACTGAGCTTAAGGGTGTTGCAGATAAGGCGTCACTTATGAACCTAGGAACCGCAAGACCTAAAGTAAATGCGAATAAATTAAGGTATATAGAAAAAATGGTTGAATACTGTAAAATGAACGGAATCAAACCAATTCTAATCAGAACACCTGTAACCAAAGCCTATTTTAACACGCTAATCACCTACGACGAAGTAACCAATCCAATCCTAACTATTTGCAACAAATACAATGTCGATTTTATAGACTACAATCGCGATTCTACATTGAAACTTACCAATGAGAATTTTGCTGACAAAAACCACTTGAATATGAGCGGTGTTAAAATTTTCAATAATCAATTAAGCAATGATCTGATCGATTCGCATTTTTTCAATTAAATTATTTCTTTGCTGGAAACAAATAAGAAATAGGCGAAAAACAGAATTACGGTAAAAACAAATGTGACAATGTAGGTCTGAAAATGAGCCGTAGGATGAATAATCCTATCAAAAACATCGTTTAATAGTCCCATAGGCTCACCTATAATATCCCACGAATTCCATCTCAAAAACCGTCCCAAATACACGCCAAACCCACTTAAGAAGATGGAACAGGAAACAATGGCCCAAGCCCATATCTTTGAAAAAATGGTTCGTAAGTAAGAGTGCACATAATTCAGGCTAACAACTCCTATGAACAAACCGGTCAAAGCAAAAAAGAATAACATTGCAGCGTCATACCAGCCGGGTACAGAAGTTGACGTTCTATGTGTCAAATGAAGCAAATCACTAATCATATATGTGGAGTTTGGAAAAAACAATAGCCACAATAAAAACAGAACAGCACACCCAACTTTGGACCGAGGTGTAAAATGACTAACTAGTAAAGCAAAAACCATAGGTATTGAAGCCAGAAAAAGATTCCAGATCATAAATGAATAGACAAGTTCTTTTGAAGAATATACCCTTGCCAGCAGCATGAACCCGCAAAAGAAGCTGCAAGCTATTAGAACTGATTGTTGTTTGATCAATCGAGACCATTTTTGGTTCATAATGATAAGATTTTAGGTAAATAAATGATTATGCCGGAGAGAAAAGCGATTATTGCCGATAACAAAACTGATCCAGCTGCTACATCCTTGATTACTCTTGCCCGTTCATTCCACTCGGGATATAGCTCATCTGTTAATCGCTCAATAGCTGTATTGATCATTTCAAATCCAATCACCAGCGCAAACAGAACCAATTGTAACACCCATTGCGCTGGTGTAATTTCAAAGTAAAAACCAGCTATTATGGCTACCCCCATCATAAGCCCATGAGTTCTCATGCTTGACTCATGCAGGACTGCGTAATACATTCCATTGAATGCATGCCTAAACTTTTTCATTTCTTTTTCTTTTTCGTTAGTATCGCATCGATTGGAACATGAAGGATTCTTCTATGATCTCCTCAACCAATTTCTTCTGTTTGGTTTTTGGAAGCCTGTTCTCTATAAAGCGATCCAATTTTCCATTTCTAACCGTATAAGATCGCCAGTCACGATTGGCTCGTTTCACCAAATATTGACCTACCTTTCGTTCAAGGTTATGGATTAAATCCTGATCACCATGATGCTGAGCATACTCATAGAGCATGGGGTAACATTCAGAAGAGAGTTTGCTTAAATAATCCACATCAAGACTTACCTCCTTATCATTGGATAGATTAAGCTGAGAGTTATATACCAAACGATCCCAGTTCACAATCGGTGAAATCGTTAGCACAATGAAAAAACACCAAGAAACCTTTCGAACCAAATACCAATTGGTTTTGAATTGGGTCAATTTGACCAACGTATATAGCAACCCAATAACCGTTAGCACCAAATACACATATACTCCAATTCGCTTATAGGTTAAACCATGTGCTGCGATGTATTCATAATTTCGATGTGCGGTCGAAGCAACCAATAGTAAATTTTGTACGATCCAAACGACAGCCAGTGCTTTAAGCGTTTTATTCTTCTCAATGAAATTGAGCCTGCCCCGGAAGTAAAACAAGATGATTAATACGGCAAATACAATTGAGGTTATAAGGGACCCAACCCCGTTATGGACAGAATCCGAAAGATTCACTCCATCGGGAAGAATGGCACCACCCAATAGAAAAACAACGTCCGTAGCGTTCATGAACAGTATTAGAAGGTTTAATAGTATGAGCAATACAACTCCCGATCGTTTTTCAACATGTTGATCCAGCAGCTGATCAAGTTTCGTTGGTGCGCTTTTTTCGATAAGAGTGTTACCCGCATTCTCATCAAGCCGCTGAAAGGGCCGAATGACATGATGCCTGAAAAATCCGTACATCAAGAACGACCCACCGATTAAAAATAACAACCACGGCGGTGATATGAAAGAAAGGTCGATGTCTTCAGTAGCCTGCTCGAATGCAATGTTTCCCGACCGATAAAGAAAGAAAAAGACCAGTATGGCTAGGGATGGAATTATAAAATAGAACACAAACTGGGTAAAAGACCAACGGTACTTACGCTTATCGTTTTTTTGCTTGTAAGGCGGCAAAAATCCATCAAGAACAACAAATACGACTGATGACCCGACGGAATAGGTAGCGTGAAAGAGACCAACAGGGAATGAGGTTTTGATTGAATATGCTGTGAAGCTTAAAGTAAATAATGAAATAATATTTGCGGTGATCGACAGTGCGCTCCCATACAACACAATTCCTATACCTGAACAAATTCCCGCTACTGCGGCAAGCAGCCATGTATTAAGGCCGATTATTTTTGGATTATTTACAACTTGAAAGGTGATCAGAAGGACGGTGAAGATCAAAAAGTTGACCCCTGCCCCTTCCTGATAAAATAGAAAGCTGTACAGAATTGAAGAAATGATTATTAATGCGATGTCTTTTTTCATTATAATGGTTTTTATTAAAAAGTACTTTGTATTTCAAAGTATAACATGAAAAAATATATATTATTGTTTGCCCTTCAATAATTCTTCTAATCCATTCAAATGCTGTTCAAATGCACGTTTTCCAGTCTTAGAGATTTTATACGATGTTTGAGGTCGTTTACCAACAAATTCTTTTCTTACCTCTAAATAGGACAGTTTTTCAAGCGAAGCGATGTGACTTGCTAAATTTCCATCCGTCAACGATAGTCTTTCTTTGAGATCACCGTACTTCACCCAATCGTTGACCACCAGGATCGACATAACTCCTAGCCTTACCCGACTGTCGAATGCCTTATTTAGCTTATCAAACCCTTTCATTTACTGAATATTAGGATCTGTCGTATTTGATATACATGGTTAACCCGTACACGATGTGCAGCACACCAAAACCAAAAGCCCAGAAATACAGCCCTCTACCCATAAATAACATTGCAATGACCCCTAATACCATTTCACAAACACCCAAGTACCGGATATCACGATACGTATATTTTCCGGCATTGTACAATGCCATTCCATAGAACAAAAGTGTTGCGGGCGCAACTGCACCAACATAACCATTCAGAACAAGTGCTACGCAGAACAGTCCTCCCATGAACAAGGGAATGAACAAATTAAGCAGTAGTTTTTTTGCGGCAGAATCGAAGAGTTTTCTGCCGTGCTTTTTGGCTTTCTGAGCTGTCAAAATAAATCCCACCAGAAGAGATGCCGCTAGGACGCCACAACCAACGACAAGCAAGTACCCTACTTTGATAACCATTTTCCAGTTTAACAAGCCATTTCGCGCTGATATGTCATCAAAATATCCTGGAGAAACCATTTCAAAGAAATCCGTCCAAACCAATGCCGCGCCAACAAGCGCCAGAATACCGGCAAAAACACCGGACATGCCACTCAATGAAAGAAACTGGGTCGATTCTTTCATCATGTCTCGAATCTCAGAAAGCTGTTCTAAATGTTCTTTGGTCTTATCCTCCATTTGATTAAAGTACTTTGTGTTACAAAGTAAATGTATAAAAAAACGACCAATGAATGAATCAATTGATCGCTTTTTAAAAACTACTAATTAATCTTCTATTTCTATGGAGTTGATCGCGTCTCCTCCTGAGATTGAGTCAATTACTTCTAATCCATTCACTACTCGTCCGAAACAAGTATGATTTCTATCCAAGTGCGCTGTATTGGTTCGACTATGACAAATAAAGAACTGGGAGCCGCCCGTATTTCTTCCGGCATGTGCCATTGACAATACGCCCCTATCATGAAATTGATTTTCACCATCCAGCTCACAATCAATCGAATAACCAGGACCGCCTGCTCCGGTTCCGTCGGGACATCCTCCTTGAATAACAAAATCAGGAATTACCCGATGAAAAGTAAGTCCATTGTAAAATCCATCTTTCGCCAGCTTTACAAAGTTGGCAACTGTATTGGGTGCATCTTTCTCGTAGAATTCAACATCCATTGTTCCTTTAACTGTATTGATCTTTGCTTTCATGCGGCGAATATACCATTTTACCAATTACCATAACCAGGAATTAAAGATACCGTGAAATAATACCATCTTCTCTATGCATATATGATCCAACAGGATTACATTTTAGGGCATAAAAAAATCCCGTTGGATTCCAACGGGATTCGTCTTTTTATGTTCTACAATCTTAGTGCGCCATCGAATTCAAAGCATCCATAGCATCTGCTCCAGCTCCTGCTGCTCCTCCAATTGCGTAGATCGCCCAAATTCCCATAAGCAATCCGATTCCTCCGAGAATAGCACCAGTAATTCCCATCCCTTTGGATCCTTTCATGCCCATAATAGACAATAATAACCCTACTCCACTTAATCCAACCAAAATGTAGGCTACCATTGGACTAAATAGAAGCACCGCACCAACAAACCAACAGCAAATGAATCCCAAAATTGAGAGAATCATTCCAGTTAATGCTTTTCCTTTTCCTGGGGCCGCCCCAGCGCTTGTTTCTTCTGACATAATTTCTTTTTTTAAAGGTTAACCTACTAAAGAAAGTAATTTTTTTACACAAAAAGGAACCAAATTCAATTTATCTATTAACAATTGGATTTTAACTTTGACGTTATTTTCTGACAAAACTACCGGAACGCGTCTACTACGTCCAATCTAATTTCTTGAAAAAACCCAGGTGGTATCTGTCGATTCATTCACATTAAAAGAGTATCCCTCCAGATCAAACAGCTTGATTTCATTCACGTCAATAATTCTATTCTGAATCACATACCTGGTCATTAATCCCCTCGCCTTCTTGGCATATGTCATGATCACTTTCAGCTGACCATTCTTCAGGTCTTTGAACACAGGAGTAATGACCTTACCCTCCATCATTTTCATGTCAATTGCCTTTGCATACTCTGTTGACGCCAGATTAAGCAACACATCCCCGTCTAAATCTGCAATGAGCTGTTTGGTCAATTTTTCTTTCCAAAAAGCATACAAATTTTTAATCTTCGGACTCACTTCAAATTTAGATCCCATTTCCAAACGGTAAGGCTGGATCAAATCCAATGGTTTTAACAAACCATACAAACCCGAAAGAATTCTCACGTGCTCCTGTGCGAATGAAAGATCGTCTTCTTTCAACGAAGACGGCTCCCAACCCCGATATGCCTCTCCCTGAAAGCACAATGCAGCTCTCTTTGAATTGGTCTTGGTAAATGGCAGCGACCATTCCTGAAAACGCTGATGATTCAAATCTGCCAAAGCCGGACTGACATTCATCATTGTACCGATTTTTTTACTTGATAACCTTTTTAGTTTATTGACCAGCTGTTCTGCTTCCTGCAAAAACACAGGGCTGGTAGCCAAATTAACTTGATCTTCTGGACTCAAATCGAGGGTCTTTGCGGGAGATAAAATGACAATCATGAATAGAAATTTTATGCTAATTTATAAATCATCAAAATACGGTAGAACTTACACAGCGATAAAATAGAGATTTCATAGAATCAATACACTTTCTCGCACATAGCTCTGGTATTTGCCTCCCGGGTAATGGTCGTTGTAATCAAAATTCAACCAAATGTACCCATCCGTATCTTTGTAGTAATTGATAGCCTTACCCTTAGATTCTTTGTGAAACAGCTCAGCTTTGATGATATAAGTGGCCGCCTCCAAATCCTTAGAGCCACCGATCTTAACTTCGGGATAGAGATGCCCGATTTTGGTAGAATCATTCATTATGACCTTTGTTTTCACTAGTCGAACTTCGCCGCCAACGGATCGGATAAGACCTCCGATTAGTATTGAGTAATCATCACAATCACCTTTAAACTTGTCGTCAAAATCCAGCTGCCCTATCGTTTCACTGACCGAAGAGAAGTAATCTTCTTCGTGGGGATCGAAGACATAATTCCAACGTCTTCTCACCTCTTTAAAAATACTAAAGTACTGGATCATTTTTCTGTGTCTATGCATGTATTCATAATCCTGAAAGTTGGCCACTGCATAATTGGCTCCTAAGTTTCGAACTTGTTCCTTTTTATAGTCCACAGCCTCCAACAATTCAATACCCCGAGGGAATTTTGTATCGATCCATTCTTCAAAATTGACTTGTTCGTGATTTGCCTGCAAACTGTACAATAAAGTGGAGTAATCGTGATATAAATCTTTTAACCCGTATGTACCGGTAAAGTTAGTGTAAGTCAATACCGCCAAGGCTATAATTATTAATCCGTAAACAATTATTCTAAGTTTTTTCACCAGCAGATAAACCACAACAAAGACCAAAGTAAACACCAGAAAATGATCAATACGTATACCGTCTCCAAAAGGCAGGACCAGCTCAGGAACATACCCGTAAACAATTATAAACAGTGGAATTGACAGTATGGCTGTAATTACTGCTATCAAAAAAGTAGAGGTTTGCTCGTTTTGAGTGACCAATTTGCTATACCAACGTTTACCGCTTTCTTTTCTCAAACAAGTTTTACTTTATATTTATATCTATAAAGATAAACTTCGTTACGGATGAGTGAAAAGAAATTTATTATTCGCAAAACTGATCAGGAATGGAAATCCATTTTAACCAATGAAGAATTTAAAATCCTTAGAAAGAAAGGAACTGAATTACCTCATTCCGGAGAATTCAATATCCACAATGAAGAGGGCATTTATTCTTGTAAAGGATGCAACGAGCCGTTGTTTAGTAGCGAACAAAAATTCAATAGTCATTGCGGATGGCCCAGCTTTGACGATGAGCTTTCGGGAAATAAAATTCTAAAAGAACTTGACTTGAGTCATGGAATGAGAAGGGTTGAAATCGTATGTTCCTCTTGTGGCAGTCATCTGGGGCATTTGTTCAATGATGGCCCAACAACTACCGGACTTCGGTATTGTGTAAACTCCCTTTCTTTGCAATTCGACAAAAAAGCCAAATGAAGAAAATAAACCGAAGGCTGTTTATTATGCAAGTACTTCCTTCACTCGATCTGCTGCTTCTTGCAATGTGATCGCCGAGTGAACATTCAATCCGGAGTCATCGATGATCTGCTTAGCTTCCTTCGCATTTGTCCCTTGCAAACGAACAATAATTGGCACCGGAATGTCACCAATGTTTTTGTATGCTTGAACCACTCCATTTGCAACACGATCACATCGTACTATCCCACCGAAAATGTTTACCAAAATGGCTTCTACATTGGGGTCCCTTAGAATAATTTTAAAAGCAACTTCTACCCTTTCTGCATCTGCAGTTCCTCCCACGTCCAAAAAATTCGCCGGATTACCACCGGACAGTTTGATGATATCCATAGTAGCCATTGCTAGTCCAGCCCCGTTTACCATACATCCCACATTTCCATCCAAATTCACATAGTTCAAGCCTGCTTCACCCGCTTCAACATCAATAGGATCCTCCTCTGTTGTATCTCTCAACTCGGCAAAATCAGGGTGTCTGAAAAGTGCATTCCCATCCAGACTAACTTTAGAATCTACCGCTATAATTCGAGCATCGGAAGTTTTCAGCACTGGATTAATTTCAAACATAGACGCGTCGCAGCCTTCATATGCATTGTATAGAGCCCTTACAAATTTGGTCATCTGCTTCATTGCCTGACCGCTTAAGCCAAGATTAAATGCCACCTTTCGGCATTGAAATGGCTGAATACCTACTTTAGGATCTATTTCTTCCTTAAAGATCAATTCCGGAGTCTTTTCGGCAACTTCTTCTATATTCATACCTCCTTCAGGAGAATACATGATGATATTTCTACCTGTTTCTCTATTCAGCAATACAGACATGTAAAATTCCTCGGGCTCTTCGTCGCCAGGATAGTACACATCTTCCGCAATTAGCACCTTATTTACCAGCTTTCCTTTAGTCGAAGTTTGAGCTGTCACCAGATGACCTCCGACTATCCCATTTACTTTCTCTTCGACCTCATGAATACCTTTAGCCAGCACTACTCCATTGGAACCAGTTTCCGTCACAATTCCTTTCCCTCGTCCCCCGGCATGTATTTGGGCTTTCACCACAAACCACTCTGTACCTGTTTCCTCACCAAGTTTTTTTGCAACGTTTAACGCTTCTTCAGGCGAAGAAGCAACTTCGCCTCTCTGAATAGCAACGCCATAACCGGAAAGAATTTGTTTACCTTGATATTCATGTAAATTCATCGTGTAGATTTTGATTTGCTCAAATGTAAATTTTCGAACAGCAAATTCAAAATAATTTCAGCTATGTTTACCAGACAATTCATGAGGTCAGACAAGTGCTTTACGAAAAACACATGATTGAACTGGGTGATGATAAAATCGCTCTTCACAGATTCAGCAATACTACTAATGGAATTCCCGTGCTGCTATTACACGGCTCCATAGAAAATGGAAGAATATTTTTCACCAAAAACGGAAAGGGTCTGGCTCCATTTCTTTGTAGAAACGGGTATGATGTTTTCGTTCCTGATATGCGTGGGAAAGGGGAAAGCAGTCCAAAGATCAATGCGCAGCATACCCATAGTCAAAGAGAACAGATCATAGTAGATATACCAGCTTACATAGACTTTATACAACGCATAAATCCATTTAAGCAAATACATTTTATTGCTCATAGCTGGGGTGGTGTGCTCCTTCTGGCAAACTTGGCCCGCACCCCGGATGAAAGAGTAAAGTCAATTACATTTTTTGGAGTAAAACGAAGAATTGGTATTCGATCTCTCAAAAAAGTATTGTTGATTGATATGGGTTGGAAAACAATCGGAAAATATGCCGTTAAAAAGAAAGGATATTTTCCTGCAAAAGACTGGAAAATTGGGGCAGATAACGAACCCAAACAATTCTATGTGGAAACCAACGATTGGCTTCAGAATAAGGATTGGATCTGTTCTTACGACCAGTTCAATTACTCGAAAGTACTCTCTAAGATGAATTTACCACCAATATTATCCTTAGTGGGGAGTAAAGATAAAGTCCTGGGGCATTATGAAGACGCCAAGGAATTGTTGGTGGAAATTGATGCGCTGGATTCATCGAAATTGGTAATACTGGGAAAAAATTATGGTAATCAGTTAAATTATGGCCATATTGATATGCTGACCAGTCATTTTGCTCCACAGGATCACTTTCCGGAAGTAGTAAATTGGCTAAGAAAAAACGAAGAAAAGCAAGAGCAGCTCAATGATTGAAACAAAGAACATCTGCAAATCCTATGGTTCCTTAGAAGTACTTAAGGGTGTGAATCTAAACATTTCTAAAGGAGAGATTTTAGCTATTGTCGGAGCTTCAGGAGCAGGAAAAACAACATTTCTGCAAATTCTCGGAACCCTGGACCTCCCTGATTCAGGTGAAGTCATTTTTAATGGCACTTCCACCGCGAACATGAATTCCAGAGAAATTTCTAAGTTTCGAAATATGCACATTGGATTTGTGTTCCAATTCCACAATTTACTGCCTGAATTTTCTGCTCTAGAAAACGTATGCATACCGGGTTTTATTGGCAAACGTAATACACTGGAGGTGACAAAAAGAGCAACGAATTTATTGGGCCATCTTGGGCTTGAACAAAGACTTCATCACAAGCCTTCGCAGCTTTCCGGAGGGGAGCAGCAGCGTGTTGCTGTTGCTAGAGCATTAATCAATGATCCGGATCTAATATTAGCAGATGAACCTTCCGGGAATCTCGACTCGGAAAATGCCCAAAGCTTGTATCAGCTATTCCAATCGCTCAGAAACGAGTTCAAACAGACCTTCGTGATAGTGACTCATAATAAAGAATTTGCTCATTTGGCGGACAGAACAGCAATCATGAAAGATGGTGTAATAATCAATTAGAAACCAGTATCCGAAAAGCCCTTTTAAATATCGCATTGCTTCTTTCCCCATTTTATCTTATGGCTCAGGAGGCGCACAGTCTGTTTTGGCAAATTTCCGGAAACGGACTCACCAATGCCTCCTATCTGTATGGCACAATGCATATCAATGATCAACGTGTATTTGATTTCAAACCTGATGTTCTGCGGCATTTTGACGCAGCAAACGCGCTTGTTCTAGAATTGAACATGGACTCCATAAACCCGCTAACCGTTATGAATCTCATGGTAATGGATTCCTCAATTACCCTTTCTGAATTGCTGCCGGAAGAAGATTTCTCCTATGTTGTAAATTTTATAGAGGATTCATTATCTCTTCCCATAGAATTTGTGGAACAGCTTCAACCCTTGTTTATCTCTTCATTTGTTTCGGAACGATCGAACAAGAGTGATGTAAAAGATGCTCTGGACGTTTTTTTCTTCAAACGGGGAAAGCTGCAGGATAAAAATATCGTGGGATTGGAAAAAGTTCAAGAACAAATTGACGCATTCAACTCTATTCCTTACGAAGAACAAGCAAAGGGATTACTTGAACTGATTAAAGAAGAGCAAAGTGCACAAAAAGCGAACAATTCAACCGAGGAGCTGATACAGCATTATCTGGATGGGAATTTAGATTCTCTTATCATCATCGCAACCGATCTACAAGAAAGCAAATTCACGAATCAAAGCTTTGAACGAATCTTCCTAATTGATCGAAACAAAATCATGACCAACCGGATCGTACCCATTATAAAGGACCAAAGTGCATTTATTGCAATTGGGGCTGCTCATTTGCCTGGCAAGGAAGGGGTCATCCAACTACTTAGAGAAAAAGGATACACCGTCGAACCCAGATGAATTCAGAAGAACTAAAGGAATTTCTTGATTACAAAGTTGACCAATACAATCAAATCAAATTCATTGAGTCGGATCCAATTCAAATACCCCACCAATTCTCGGAAAAGGAAGATATTGCAATATCTGGTTTTATTACAGCAACGTTGGCCTGGGGTCAGCGCAAGACAATCATCAAAAGTGCAAATAAATTCATGACCTTAATGGGAAACACACCCTTTGATTTTGTTATGAGCGCTACGGACAATCAAATTAAAAGACTGTCATTATTTAAGCACAGAACATTCAACGGATATGATGCCAAGTACCTCATTCAGGCCATACGTGGAATCTACCGCGAATACGGATCGTTTGATGCTGCGTTTCTTGAGGGTATACAGCCTGGGGACACCAACCTTTGCAATGCCATTGTACATTTCAGAAACAGTTTGTTTGGCGTCGAAAAAACTAGAACACACAAACATGTCTCCGACCCCGGTCGGGGAAGCGCAGCAAAAAGGATCAATATGTTTTTGCGTTGGATGTGCCGAAAAGATAACAAAGGAGTAGATTTTGGCATTTGGGACATCCCGTCTTCTCTCTTATCCTGTCCGCTCGATGTTCATTCCGGAAATGTAGCAAGGAAACTGGGATTACTTTCTCGCAAACAAAACGACTGGAAAGCCGTAATGGAGCTGGATGATGCTTTACGTAGGATGGACCCCAAAGACCCAGTGAAATACGATTTCGCGTTATTCGGATTGGGCGTTTTTGAAAAGTTTTAAGCAAAAAAAAGCCCCGAATAAATCGGGGCTATAGTATTATTCAAAAGGATTTATTCTCCTTTTTCCATTTTTTCTTTCAACGCAGTAAGTGCATCCAAATCACCAAGAGTTGTTTTTTCCTGCTTGGCATTTAAATCTTTTACTGCTTTAGAACTACCGGAAGATTTTTTCTTACCGGAGATGTTTTCCATTTCAGTATAAGTGAGTGTATGAGAAACAATAATTTTCTTTGCATTTTTATTGAACTCAATCACTTTAAAGTCAAGAACGTCATCCGCTTCAACTTTGGACCCATCTTCCTTCTTCATGTGTTTTGCAGGTGCATAACCCTCAACACCATATGGAAGAGCAATGATGCCCGTCTTATCCTGAAGTTTAATCACAGTTCCCTGATGAACCGAACCGTCAAGGAATACGGATTCAAAGACATCCCAAGGATTCTCCTCAAGCTGCTTATGTCCTAGAGACAATCTTCTTCCTTCTTTGTCTAACTCAAGAACTACAACATCCATTTCATCGTCAACATTACAGAATTCTGATGGATGCTTGATCTTCTTCGCCCAAGAGAGGTCAGATATATGGATCAAACCATCAATTCCCTCTTCCAGCTCAACAAAAACACCGAAATTGGTAAAGTTCTTAACTCTCGCTTTATGTTTAGAATCGATCGGATATTTACTTTCGATCTCCGCCCATGGATCCGGCATCAATTGTTTGATACCCAAGGACATTTTTCTCTCTTCACGGTCAAGTGTCAACACCTGAGTTTCCACTTCATCCCCTACCTTAAGGAAATCCTGAGCACTTCTTAAGTGCTGAGACCAGCTCATTTCTGAAACGTGAACCAATCCTTCAACCCCAGGAGCGATTTCGATAAATGCACCGTAGTCGGCAATTACAACTACTTTTCCTTTTACCGAATCTCCAACTTTGAGGTCCTCTTGTAAGGCTTCCCATGGATGATCCTGCAGTTGTTTCAGACCCAATGCAATTCTTTTCTTGTCATCGTCAAAATCCAAAATAACAACATTCAGCTTCTGATCCAACTCAACAATCTCCTCAGGATGATTCACTCTACCCCAAGAAAGATCAGTAATATGAACAAGTCCGTCAACACCACCTAGATCGATGAATACACCATAAGAAGTTATGTTTTTAACAGTTCCTTCCAGAACCTGACCTTTCTCTAATGTGCCAATGATCTGCTTTTTCTGCTGTTCAAGTTCTGCTTCAATCAGTGCTTTATGAGAAACTACAACATTTCTGAATTCATGGTTGATTTTAACCACTTTGAATTCCATGTTCTTACCAACGTAAATATCGTAATCCCGAATTGGTTTAACATCGATTTGAGAACCTGGCAAAAATGCTTCGATACCGAATACATCTGCGATTAATCCACCTTTGGTTCGACATTTTACGAAACCTGTGATGACCTCACCTGTATTGAGTACTTCATTTACTTTTTCCCACGCTTTGTGCGTTCTTGCTCGCTTGTGTGAAACAACCAACTGTCCAGTTTTGTCTTCTTGCTTTTCAATAAACAAATCAACCGGATCACCTATTGACAGCTCAGGGTTGTAACGAAATTCATTGATTGGAACTACTCCCTCTGATTTGTAGCCAATGTTGACGACTACTTCTTTTTTTGTGATTGCCACAACAGTACCGCTCACCACTTCTTTTTCAGAAATAGAGGTCAACGTTCCGTCGTACATCTTATCGTATTTTTCTATGTCCGCTTTCGAATATCCCTCAATACCTGATTCAAAGGATTCCCAATCAAAATCTTCGGGAGCAACATTTTCATTTGCTGGTGCTTCGACATGAGCAACAGCAGTCTCCTCAGCAACTACCTCTTCTTCAGCAACTACTTCTTCTTCAGCAACTACTTCTTCTTCAGCAACTACCTCTTCTTCAGCAACTACCTCTTCTTCAGCAACTACCTCTTCAGCAACTACTTCTTCTTTTGATGTTTCTTCTTGATTTTCAGCAGCAGACTCTTGTGCCTTAATCTCTTGATCTGTTGTCGCTTTTGTTTCTTCAGCGACCTTTTTTTCTTTGGCCATTTTTACAACCCTTTGTATCTCACAATGCGGCACTTGCAAGAGAAATTAAACTTAGTCCTTGCCGCAAGACTCTGATTTAAGGCTGCAAATGTACGATTATTCCTGTATATACCAAAGAAGAAGGGAAACATCAGAAACTATAGAATGGGCTGTGAATTGAATTTAGACTTGTGGCACTCTAGAATTCGATATTTTTAGAGCAGTTCATCTGCCAATTTTGAAAAGTCTACCCCATTAAAATTACCGGAGCTCATCATTAATAAATTTCTTCCGCGCCAAGTTAACTTTCTTAATTCGCTTACTATTGAATTTGACTCAGTATACACTTCGACATTTGAGGTAGCAAAAGCATCAGCTACCTCTTCTTTGCTTATCGGCTTTAACTTTTTATGAGCAATTACATTCGGATCGTAGTAGATCATTGCTCTATCGGCATTACCCATTGCACCTCTGTACTGGCTCAGGAATTCACTATTCAATGAGCTGAATGTATGAAGCTCCATACAAGCAATAAGTTCCCTATCCGGGAATTGATTTTTTAATGCACTTGTAGTAGCTTTCAATTTACTCGGTGAATGGGCAAAATCCTTAAACATGAGGGATTCCTTAGTTTCCTTCACCAACTCCAGTCTTTTGGAAGCACCTTTAAACGATGAAATCGCTACATAAAATTGATCCTCAGAGATGCCAAGCTCTTTGCAAACCAATTTAGCACAATTCAAATTTTGCAGATTGTGTTCGCCAAAAATCGCTATAGGCAAATCTCCAACATCCGTTTTCAGGCAAGTTGTCCCCTGCTCGATAAAATGGTCGTGGGTTCCATAAGGAACTTTTTTGATGTCGGCTCTGCTTTTTTCAGCTATATTCTGCACTTCGTTGTCACCCTCAAAGTAAATCAATGTGCCATCCGGCTCAATCTTTGAACAAAAGATGGCAAACTGCTCTACGTAATTAGAAAAGGTAGGGAATACATTTATATGATCCCATGCTATTCCACTGATTACGGCAATATCCGGTTTATACAAATGAAATTTAGGTCGTCGATCAGTCGGTGAAGAGAGGTACTCATCCCCTTCTAAAATGGCTATATTGTTTTCCTGGGTTAGCTTCACCATACAATCAAACCCTTCTAATTGGGCTCCAACCATATAGTCTACACCAATGTTATTGTATTGCATAACGTGCAATATCATCGACGTGATAGACGTTTTCCCATGGCTTCCACCAATAACAACTCTACATTTCCCTTTGGTTTCGCGATAAATGAACTCAGGATAGGAAAACACTTCAATCCCCAATTCTTGGGCCTTTTTAAGCTCAGGGTTATCTTCTTTTGCATGCATCCCAACAATGACAGCATCCGTTTCAATATCCACTTTAGATGTGTCCCACCCTGTTTTTTCCGGTAAAAGTCCGTGATCTTTTAACCTGCTTCTGGAAGGCTCATATATCTCATCATCAGAACCGGAAACGATAAAACCCTTCAATCGCAAAGCGATGGCTAGATTGTGCATTGCGCTGCCACCGATAGCTATGAAGTGAATCTTTCTCATAGAACAAAAATATGCATTGCACGAGTTCTATTTATGCAGAATCGAACAACCTTTTACACAAATATTTGTTCACCTTTTATTCAGAATTCAACTACAACCACCTGCAAAGCTTTTTATATTGTAACACTACATTAATGTATATTTTGAAAAAGGTTAAGCTACTATGACCATTTATTCAATCAATACCGGTTATTTCAAACTTGATGGTGGTGCAATGTTTGGTGTCGTTCCCAAATCCATTTGGTCCAAAACCAACCCAAGCGATTCAAACAATATGTGTGATTGGGCATTGAGATGCATGCTAATTGAAGATGGCGATCGATTGATCCTTGTCGATTGTGGGTTGGGGAATAAACAAAGCGACAAGTTCTTTAGCCATTACTATCTATTCGGCGACGACACGTTAGACCAATCCTTAGCAAATCATGGCTTTCATCGTAATGACATAACGGATGTAATTCTTACTCATTTGCATTTTGATCATTGTGGGGGAGCAATTCAATGGAACGACGACAAAACACTGTTAGAACCTGCTTTCGCCAACGCCAAGTTCTGGAGCAACAAACATCATTGGAAATGGGCAACTGAAGCAAATAGAAGGGAAAAAGCATCTTTCCTTTCAGAGAATATTATCCCTATAGAGGAAAGTGGTCAATTGGAACATATTGTTAGAGCCGGTCGCATTACGGAAAATGGAATGGAAAATATTGATTTCTTTTTTGCCGACGGACATACCGAAAGCCAAATGATACCCATGATAAAATACAAAGGTCTAACGGTTGTTTTCATGGCAGATTTATTGCCCAGTGTCGGACACATCCCTCTTCCATACGTGATGGGCTATGACACAAGGCCCTTGTTGACTCTAACAGAAAAGGAAGAATTCCTGAATCTAGCAGCCGACAATAATTTTGTCTTGTTTTTAGAGCACGATCCAATACATGAATGCTGTACTGTAAAACATACAGAGAAGGGAGTTCGGTTGGATACCACTTTTTCAATTGGAGATATATAATTGAATCAACTGATTTCAATAGTAGGCCCTACCGCAATAGGTAAAACCAATTTTGCTGTTGGTTTAGCAAAAAAATTCGATGCAGAAATCATATCTGCAGATTCACGACAATTTTATAAAGAAATGACAATCGGCACAGCCAAGCCTACCCGTTCTGAAATGAAAGGAATTGTGCATCACTTCGTTGATTTCCTTGAGGTGGACGAAAATTATTCAGCAGGTAAGTTTGAAGAACAAGCCATTGCAAAAATAGAGAAGCTACACCGCAGTAACCCTCTTGTTATTATGGTTGGTGGATCCGGCTTGTATGTGGACGCTGTGCTGAAAGGAATCGATCCAATTCCATCCAATCCGGAAATAAGAATTGCTCTTCAAAAAGAATTAAGTCAAAATGGAATTGAGAAATTGCAAAATGAGCTTTTGCAAAGAGATCCGCAACACCATATGTTTATGGACATCAACAATCCGCAAAGACTGGTCAGAGCGCTGGAAGTCTGCCGACATACCGGTAAAACGTACACATCATTTAGAAAAAGGGTAGCTAAATCCAGGTCGTTCGAAGTTATCAAAATAGGGATGACTGCGAATCGAGAGGAAATCTACAAACGAATCAATCAGCGCGTTGATCAAATGATCAGTGCAGGTTTGCTGGATGAAGTAAAATCTCTTACAACGGTGAAAAATCTCAATGCCCTCCAAACTGTAGGCTATAAAGAGCTTTTCGAATATCTGGATGATACGACAGACTTAGCAACGGCAATTGAGAACATAAAAAGAAATACCCGAAGATTTGCAAAAAGACAAATGACCTGGTTCAATAAAGATTCGGAAATCCAATGGTTCGACATTGAGCAGCTTGATGCAGCCATTTCTTTTGTTACTGCCTCAATTCATACATCCTAACAAAACACATTTAGTTTTGTGAATTCGATTGAATAACTTCGCAGAATGAACAGCATCAAGTTCATATACCCGTCAATTGTGATCGCTCTTATTATAAGTTGTGGACACGATCAGCAAAAACCTGAATTCAATAATTGGTTAGAACAAAATAGATCTACGCTAGCTACTTCCATAAATTATCAGTTAGATTCCATTTGTGTTCTGTCGGACGTGCTCACAATCGATACTATTTACAGGTCAATGCAAGGCCCATACAGTCGGTCAACTCAAATTGAGCTTAGCCATATTAAATCCGATCTGATCTGGCTTACAGGTTATAAATGTGAAGTGTTTGATGCAGCAACAGAAATAAAATTAGATGATGAATTTTTGTGTCATAACAATCTCAATTACAACCATCCCGAAGCATATCCCTGGAAAATCAAGACACTTGGAAGTGAAAAGAGAATTTTCACCTTGACTGCAGGACAAACTTCAATCAACCTACCAGAAGGCACCGGCATTCCGGTTAAAACAGAAATGGGGCTGTCTTTTTTCTCTCAGGCGCTCAATCACAACTATAACAAAATCAGCTTGGACACTTACCAAAAAGTCACCATTTATTACCTAGAAAATAATGACTCTACCAATAAAACAACCCCTTTATATGCCCAAACTCCTTTTGTAACTACAAAAATAGGTGGCCCAAATGGCGGATTCAATGAAAAGACCTCAGAACGAGTTGCTCCTGCCTTAATGTGCGGTTTTGATTCTGCCAACACTTGTCACATTTCGTTTCCATCCAATGCGAAATACAACCCATACCGAGATGATTACGGCAGAACATACAATGGTCATTGGCATTTAGAAAATGGTCAACAAGTATTTACAACTAACATCACCAACATGTTGAATCTTTCCAAGCAGGAAAGAATTATTGCGATGGGTGCACATGTGCATCCGTTCGCTATCAATGTCGAGCTTTGGGACCTCACGTTCAACACTAAACTATCTACACTCAATGTTCAAAATCATAGGGATAAAATTGGCCTGAACCGTATTGAATTCAAAACCAATCTATCCATTGATCTCGACACGAACAGACAATATGCTCTGCGCACCTATTATGACTGTCGCGACACGATCAACAAACACACGGGAATGGCTAATCTGGGTCTTTATCTTTTAGAATGACACCAATTCAAAATTAGTCAAGATCTGCCTAGCTAGGCTTTTTCCGATGGTATTCTCTATTCCACTTTTGATATTCTCTGGCATACACCAGGTGCTGTTGGTAGGATTTTGAAAAATTATGATAGCCACCTGTCTCCGGTTTTGCGCACATAAAAAGATAATCGTTCTCCGCCGGATTTAACACGCTTAAAATGGCTGATTTTTCAGGAAGATTTATGGGACCCGGTGGAAGGCCGGCATGTTTGTATGTGTTGTAGGGAGAATCAATTTCCTTATGGATATCTTTCACCCAGGTTATAGAAAAATCACCATGCGCGAAAACTAAGGTAGGATCACTTTCCAAGCGCATACCTATTTTGATTCTGTTCAAGTACAATCTTGCAATATCAGGTTGTTCGTCCAGTTTTCGATTTTGTTCCGCCTGCACAATGGAAGCTAATATAGACACTTGACTCTGCGTTAAACCCAATCGACTCGCTTTTGCCCGATTGGAATCCGTCCAGAATTTCTTGTATTCATTAGCCATGCGCTCAACCAGTTCTTCAGCCGTAGTTTTGTACTTGACCCGGTAGGTGTCCGGCAAAAACATAGTCATTATCGTCTCCCCCGTAAAACCAAATTTATTGCAATAGTCTTCACTGGATAAAAGAGCCTGCAGTTCCTCTTTAGATGCAATGACATGAGCACTCAGTTTTTCGGCAAGCTCCTCTTTGAGACGAACATTATTGACCGTAATTTCAACCTCTCCCTTATTTCGGGCCAAAAACAACTGGTTGATCAGTGTTTTGTTGTTCCAGTCTTTTTGAATCAATTGTATACCAGGTAGCATGATTTCCTTATTCAATTCTTTGTGTTCTATCACCCGATTAAAACTACCCGCATCCAAGATCCAACCTGACTCTTCCAAATAATCTCCCAAATTCTGAAACAGTATTTCTTTTTCGATAAAAATCTTTAATTGTTCAGACTCTGATCGCACATTCATTTTTTGACCGGCTCTATACAGAGTATAGTAAGGATAACTTACATAAATAAATCCCATCAGGATAAGTAAGAAGGTTATCCTAACCGTTATTTTCCCTCCTCTACTCTTTTTCTTTGCCATGCTACTATTATTGGTCGCGCTCCAATATCAATTGAAAAAATCCAGCCGATTGAAAACCCTCCGCGACTCTGATCCAATCTTTTTTAATTCCTGTTTTTAAAAATCCCGCACTTTCAAAAAGTTGGACACTAATCGAATTGTCCAATATAATGGTGCAAAAAATTTGTCTAAGAAAAAGAACTTCTTTGCAATAATTAACAATTAATCCAAGTGCAAGCGCTCCGAATCCTCTGTTACGATAATTCCCATCAATCATAATTCCAACTCCTGCCCTGGAATTTACGGGGTCATATTCAAATAATTCAATCGTCCCGACACTAGTCCCTTTCCAATCTATTATGAATCTGATTTGACCGTGAACATGAATATCTTGTGAGCTGAGTATGTATTGTGTAATTAGTTCTTTCGAATAGGGAGCACGTGTTTGACTAATTTTCCAAACTTCGACGTCATTTTCCCACCTTAAAAGATCGTCAATATCCAGAGGCTCCAATGGCCTCAGCACTATTTCGCCATCCTTAAACATGAAGCGTTTCATGCTGAAGTTCCTGAATCCTGCTATATATTTCTGACATGGTATATGTGAGTAGCTCAAAGCTAAATTCATTCGATTCGGAAGTCAAATTGATCTGCCTTACCTCATCAATTAGGTTCGATTCATAGAGTTTAGGTATAAGATCGAAAACAAACTGAATTCCTTCAGGAGAAATATGATGGTATTCATTGAAGTAATCTTTTATCGGACTGAGACAGGTATATTGATTGGGTTTCGCTACCTCATACGATTGGTATGCAGCTGAAATGAATTCTTGACTGGGAGCTGAATCGATCTTAATTACTATAGTTTCAATTTTTTTACTCCGTATCAACCTCCATATCGGATCGAAATCAATTCCGATTTGACACTCTGAGGCTGTTAAACTATAATACTTCTGTTTATATACAATTCCCAGATGTGGTGGGACACGATTTACATGAAACAGAATTAGGTGAAAACCCGACATCAGATCGGCTTTTCTACAAGGGACAATATCCTTCAGAACTACCTTACTCATTAATGACACCTTCAAATACTTTTACACCTGGTCCAATCAGGAAAATGTTCGTAAAACTATTCTCACCAACTTTATCGTACGAAACCTCCAAAGTTCCTCCCAGCGTCTGGATCAGCGCTTCATAATTTCCAAACTCGTCTCCAGCCGCACTGAGAGCCACAGCCGTAACACCCGTGCCACAGCTCAGCGTTTCATCTTCAACACCTCGTTCATAGGTTCGAACAATCAGACGATCTTCACCTACACCAACAAAATTGACATTTGTACCCTCTGACGCATATTTTGCACTATACCGGATAAGCTTAGCTTCTTTCACTACATCCATTTTATCAACTTCATTGACATATTTAATGTAATGCGGAGACCCGGTGTGAATGAAAAAATAATCTTCGCTTTCTTCAATTTCATGAACATCTGCCATCTTTAGATGCACCCTGCCTTCTGAATCAATTTTTGCTTCGTGCATTCCGTCAATAGCCATGAACTGAGCGTTATCTTGAACTATTCCTAGAGACCGAGCAAAGAGCACTGCGCACCTACTTCCATTACCGCAGAAACTCTGAGAACCATCCGAATTGTAGTAAACCATTTCAAAATCAGCACTAGAATGATTTTCTATTAAGATAACTCCATCGGCTCCTATGCCAAATCTTCTGTCACACCAGAATCGAACGCGAGACAATACATCTTCAGCGATTTGACTACTGCGATTATCAATCATAATAAAATCATTTCCGGTTCCTTGATATTTTTCAAATCTGATCATTCGGCTACTACGCAAAGTTCTTTAAAATTAGATGTGGGTTCAAATAAATAGCTTGTTCGGTTGGTCTCAATCAAAATGGTATCCCCCTGAGAATAGGCATGCAAAATAAGTTCATTCAATAAACCATAGACGATCAAGGTTGATTTGGACATTTTATAACCGCGGTAATTCAATGGTGATTTCCATAATTCCACTTTGAGGTATTCCGATGGTTTGCTCTCCTCAATATTCAATTTGTATTTCAGTGAATCCATCAACACATCTGTTGTGTCTATCTTTTCCTCGTCCATTGCATGTTCTATCTTAATCAATTCTGATGAAAGCAATAAATCTCGCTCAACCAAAATGTCCTCTCCTGAAATCAAAAGAGAATCAAAACCAAAATCGTTAGAATCCTGTTTTACAGCAATGGAAACTTCCTCCGACGCATTCAAACTGTCGATCCTATTCTTTAATGAAATCAATGAATCTTCAAGTCTGTCAATCTTTTTATCCAACTTCTTATCAGCAACTATATACTGATCATCTTTCGTGTTAATTGCCATCTCCTCGACGTCCTGGTCTGCCTCAACGATTTGCACGACTTTTGTAGGTATCCGAACTTTCACCTTCTCATAACCCAATAGAAGTAATACGAGTATTCCAAGCCCAAAACCTGCGAATAATACTATCACATACTTTAAGACCTTCAAATCTTAACAAGTTTTAACAGTGAATCAACGAAACAACTCGTTCATTCAAGCGTTATTCGTATAGACCAAATTTAACCAACTTAGCTGTAGTAGTAAAAAGTAACTATCTTTTTTTTCATCAAACATTTAAACAACATAAAATGAAGGGTTTAGTAAAAATATTTTTCGGTGGTTTACTAGGGGGCTGTATCGCCCTCATATCATTTGCGATAATTAGTGAAAATGATCATTCAACAAATACCAAAACTGTTGACACACACTCATTTATTGCCCAACCAGCAAATTTTGTTGCTCCCGCAGCTGCATCAGTTTCGGAAATTACCACAGACTTCACATACGCTGCAGAAAACACCGTTAATACCGTTGTGCATGTAACGAATGAATTTACCAACAGCTACAATCGTGACCCATTTTATGAATTCTTCTATGGCCCAGGTAACGGAATGCGTAAACAAGAAGCTACTGGTTCCGGAGTGATTATATCTGAAGATGGCTATATCGTAACCAACAACCACGTGATTGATGACGCAGATAATATTGAGATCACACTAAACAATGCCAAGAGCTATAAGGCCGAACTAGTAGGCAGTGATCCAAGTACGGATATCGCTTTATTGAAAATTGAAGAAACCAGTCTTCCATTCATAACATTTGGCAATTCAGATGATGTAAAAATTGGTGAATGGGTTTTGGCAGTCGGAAATCCATTCAATCTGAATTCCACGGTTACAGCCGGAATTGTAAGCGCCAAGGCAAGAGACATTGATTTATTAAAATACGACGAAAATAATGAAGTTTTTCCTCTGGAATCATTCATTCAAACCGATGCTGCAGTCAATCCCGGAAATAGTGGTGGAGCTCTTGTTAACACGAGAGGCGAGCTGATCGGAATAAATACAGCTATTGCATCGAAAACAGGTTCATACTCAGGTTATTCATTTGCGGTTCCTGCAGACATTGTTAAAAAAGTTGCAGATGATCTCTTAGAATTCGGCATGGTACAACGAGCATTTATAGGAGTCGCTCTCACCAATATCAACCAAGAAATTGCTGACGAACTGGAATTATCGAATACAGACGGTGTTTTGGTTACTGGGCTCATAGATGGCGGTGCAGCATCTGATGCAGGAATTAAAGAAGGAGACGTAATTACAAAAATAGGAGCACTTTCTATCAATTCGGTACCTGCTCTTCAGGAGCAAGTCGGGAAATTTAGGCCCGGAGACAAAATTTCACTAACGGTTAAAAGAGATCGATCAGAGAAGCTCATTAATTTGATCTTAAGAAATAAAGAAGGTCAGACGAAAATGATCGATAAAGAAGAGAAAAACAGATACTCAGCTTTAGGGGCCACATTTAAAAAAATCACATCGGAAGACATCAATCTATTCAAGATAAAAAATGGAGTGAAGGTCGCCTCTATTGGACCTGGAAAATTGAGGAGTGCAGGAATAAAAGAAGGTATTATCATTCTTAAAGTCGATCAAAAGCCTGTATCATCTCCCGAAGAATTAGTAAGGCTGCTCAATACCAAAAAGGGCGGAATATTAATTGAAGGAATTACTGCTAATGGTGGGAAGGCTTATTACGGTTTTGGTCTTTAATTGAATAGAATTTAGAGCAGATTGTGGAGCTCGTTGAATCCATGCCAAATATGGATTCGTGGAAAATTAAATTGGATGTTAATAAATCACAATTTTCTTTGCTCCAAAAGATTTGACTTGCATTAGTAAATAGCATAAGTTTGCGGCCTGCGAATTGGAACAAATCGGCACACCTGAAAATCGAATTATAGTATGAGACAACTTAAGATCACGAAGTCAATAACAAATCGTGAAAGTGCTTCTTTGGATAAATACCTCCAAGAAATTGGAAGAGAAGAATTGATCACAGCGGAAGAAGAAGTGCAACTGGCCAAAAGAATAAAAGAAGGCGATCAGGTGGCACTGGAAAAAATGACGAAAGCCAACCTTCGTTTCGTTGTTTCCGTGGCAAAGCAATATCAAAATCAAGGGCTAACCTTGCCCGACTTAATCAATGAAGGCAATCTTGGGCTCATCAAAGCTGCACAACGGTTTGATGAAACAAGAGGGTTTAAGTTTATCTCATATGCGGTTTGGTGGATTAGACAATCGATTCTACAGGCTTTGGCTGAGCAATCGCGTATTGTTCGATTGCCCTTAAACCAGGTGGGATCCCTGAATAAAATCAATAAGGCTTTTGCCAAATTGGAACAGGAATACGAAAGACCTCCTTCGGCTTCAGAAATGGCGAAAGCATTGGATCTGCCCGAAGACAAAGTAGCGGACACCATAAAAGTATCTGGAAGGCATATTTCAGTCGATGCCCCATTTGTTGATGGTGAGAATAATTCTCTGCTGGATGTTTTGGTGAATTCTGATTCGCCAAAAGCAGACGTTGATTTAATGCGCGAATCCCTTCAACGTGAAATTGAGCGCTCGTTGAGCACTTTGACTGAAAGGGAAAGAGACGTGATTCGATTATTCTTTGGAATTGGCATGCAGCACGGCCTTACATTGGAGGAAATAGGTGCTAAATTTGATCTTACAAGAGAAAGAGTAAGACAAATTAAAGAGAAAGCCATAAGAAGGTTGCGCCACACATCAAGAAGCAAATTACTAAAGACATATTTAGGTTAGACATATTCAAACGTCGGCGGTTGTTTCCGACGTTTTTTAATTAAAATCACTTCACTATAAATGGAAATCATGGAAGCAAAAACCGGTTACGAAGCCGAATTGCAAAACTGGGTTAGCAAAGAAAGAGCGACAGTTAGCCTTATAAATTCTGTAGGCACTTTAATGTACGATCAAGGAGTTGAACTCGTTTTCTTCAGAAATCATTTGGTTGATCTGGGCGTTAACGAAGTGTTGAACTTATTTGACTACGCCGACAATGTCGTTCAGAAGCACATTGATGCCCATACGACGGCTAAAGTGGCAAAAGTAATGCGCTCCATGGATCTTGCTCCTTCAAAACTGGACATCGGAAAACTAACAAAGCAATACCTGGAGAAGAAAGAAGAATATGCAAGCGTTGAAGATTTTCTCTCCACTACCCTCTCTGATTTTATTGGTAAAGACAAGCACAAATTTGAACCAAGAGATGTAGTTCTATACGGATTCGGAAGAATTGGTAGACTAGCAGCCAGAGAATTGATAAAACAAGCAGGGAAAGGGCAACAACTTCGGTTAAGAGCCATTGTTACCCGAAATACAAGCGACGAGCAATTAATAAAACGAGCCGCTCTTCTACGAAATGATTCTGTTCACGGGACGTTTAACGGAACTGTCCAAGAAGATCTGGATAATAAGAGGTTGATTGTGAATGGCCAGATTATTGAAATGATCGAGGCAAAAAATCCGGAAGAAATTGATTATACGTCTTATGACATGAAAAATGTCTTGGTGATTGACAATACCGGTGTTTTCAAAGACAAAGAGGCATTGAGCAGACACCTCAAATCAAAAGGAGCAAGCAAGGTTATACTCACTGCTCCGGGCGGAGAAATCCCAAATATTGTCTACGGCATCAACCATAGAGATATTGACGTTGAAGGAACCGACATCTATTCCGCTGCTTCGTGCACAACCAATGCGATATCTCCAGTATTAAAAGTCATTGAAGAACAATTGGGGGTTGTAAAAGGACACATAGAAACGGTTCATGCCTACACAAACGACCAAAACCTATTGGACAATATGCACAAAAAACCAAGAAGAGGAAGGTCAGCGGCAATCAATATGGTAATTACATCAACCGGAGCAGGAAAAGCCGTAACTAAGGTAATTCCCAGCCTTAAAGATAAACTTACGGCTAATGCAGTTAGGGTGCCAACACCAAATGGATCGTTAGCGATTATGAACCTAACTGTTGACAACGAAACAAGTGTTGATCAGGTAAACAATTTTTTGCGAACGGCTGCACTGGAAGGAGATCTTATTAATCAGATCAACTATAATATCAATGAAGAACTTGTAAGTAACGATATTATTGGAAACACTTGCTGCGCTGTATTTGACAGCAATGCAACCATTGTATCCCCTGATAAAAAGAACATTGTGCTTTACGTGTGGTACGACAATGAGTTTGGCTACACAAAACAGGTGATACGTTTAGCTAAATATGTCGCGCAGGTTAGACGACTTATATACTATTGATTTGACTTCTGGCTCTTCATAGAGCCAAGTGATTCCTATTTTACCCACGGAGCAGACCGAGTTAAATACAATAGCTTTGGCTATTGATTTTGTGGAATTAATCAAATGGTAAAATAATGATTCGAACCGAAATAGTTGATGCGATTCATACCACCCAACATTTCAATCCTGTTTATTGGGCTAAAACTTTGCAGCAACGAGCAGGTTTGAATGAAAATGGCGACATTAATGAACATCGAGCGGGAAGCTACTACCCAGATTACAATTCGACTCAATTGGAAGCAGCTCTATTAATGGCATTTTGGGAGCCGTTTCATTCGGATCATGTACGTCCAATATTTAAAACCTTCACAACTCCATTGCCGGGCTTATTAGGCATCGTAGAGCTTCGAAACCTCTCTCCTACCACTAATGTTATGGTGCGCGATCCGAAAAAAACCGGATTTGCTCAACTTCATTACCAATCGAACAAGGAAGAGATGGCGGATGAAACCACTATAATTGTTTCAAAAAAACACACGAGCTGGAAAGTAGTCACCTTCTACCCTGGGAAACCAATTGAAGGCAAGAAAATTCCTATTGAAGAAGTTAAATCTGAATCAATTTCGGTGAAAAATGCATTGGAAATTGGGTTCACACATGCAAAATTGGTGAAGATTGGCACCTAAAATCAGTAAATTGCGTATCAGTACTGATGAAACTAATATCACTTTGTCTTTTTATTGCATTCAGTTGTTCAGCTTTTGGACAGCCTTCTTATAGTTATGGATTTAATTTTGCTGCTGGTGTGAGTCGTGTTCCGATGAATGGCGAGAATATAACTTTTAGTACGAAGATCGGCCCATCGGGTGTTGCAGGACTTTTCTTCCAGACTAAACTCAAAAAACGTGGATTGCTTGGTGTAGAGGTTAATTTGTCTCAAATTGAAGGAAGATGGACCTCCGAAGAGCAAATAAATGATGGTTTTGGAAATACAATAGGTACCAGATTCATTAGCGGAAAACAACACATAACCTATATTTCACTGCCTATCTTCTATGGGTTCACCCTAAAAAACTGCACTTTATATGGCGGTATGCAATTTGGATTGGCTGCCAGCGGAAAAAGAGCAAACAGCATTACTACAATAATTAGTGGCGACGAGAACACCTCTGAAGAATTGGGAAACCTGAGTATCGTATTACCCGATTTTGGCACACGGATAGGAGCAATTTGGAAAATCAGCAATAAAATAAGCCTTGAAGCTAAATACTATCAAGGCTTACTTAATATCTTCGATCAAGAGACTACGAAATCCACCTATTTTTGGTTGACTCAACAAGCAACTGTAGGTGTTCGAATAGCCCTAAGAAATACAAACGATTGCGGAACATGTCCCGCATGGAATTAATCCAGCTCAATGATTAGAAAATAATTCTATTGAACCCTTTTATTCCTTAACGTCGATTTGTTTCTTACTCGCCTTCAGAGCTGCATTCATTTTCTCTCGCTGATCATCTGAAAGCAAAGCTTCTGCCTCTTTTTTCATATTTTCTTTGTAGGCAGCAACAGCAGCATCAATTTCCTTTGCATTTGTACGATCTTTAGCCATTGACTTTTGCTCCTTCTCAATTAGGGTAACGTACTTTGTCAAAACCTCTCTAACTTGCTCTTTCTGCGTATCTGAAAATTCAAGCGTTTTTTCCCATTTCGCCATTTTATGATCAACTACTTGCTTTACGCTTTCAGAAACTTCTTGTGCACTAATGGAACCCAATGTTGCCATTAACACTACTGCCATAATCGTTTTTTTCATTTTATTCTCTTTTTTATAAAGGTATTAATTACGCTTTAAAATTCAATATAATTATTGCGCCACTCAAATTATTTATACTCCGTTGATAATTTATTTGCTTGAAAGTGATGAAATTCATTTTACATTTAACGCGTTAAAAATAAACGCATGAATTTATCACGATTTACTTTAATTCTGACGACATTTTTTGGTTTAAGTTGCTTTGCTCAGAATAAAATAGAGTTTACAGAATATGATCTTGAAAACGGCCTTCACGTTATTTTGCACGAAGATCACACAACACCCATCGTAACAGTAAGTGTAATGTACCACGTAGGGTCTAAAAATGAAAATCCTGACCGAACAGGATTCGCTCATTTCTTTGAACATTTATTGTTTGAGGGCTCAGAGAATATTCCAAGGGGTAAATTCTCAGAATATGTGGAAAACGCAGGTGGTGTGCTTAACGCAAATACTTCAAACGACCGAACCTTTTATTTTGAGAACCTCCCATCCAATATGTTAGAAACGGGATTATGGCTCGAATCTGAACGCATGCTTCATGCAAAAGTTGACATTAAGGGTGTTGAGACGCAACGAGAGGTTGTGAAAGAAGAAAAGAGACAAAGGATTGACAACCAACCTTATGGTTCTATTGTCACGGAAATAATGAAAAGAGCTTATACAGTTCATCCCTACCGCTGGCCGGTCATTGGTTCAATGGAACACTTAAACGCTGCGCAAGAGGAGGACTACATTGACTTTTACAAAAAGTACTACGTTCCAAACAACGCGATCTTGTCTATTGCTGGTGATTTGGACATCGAAAAGACAAAAGCTTTAATCGAAGCCTACTTTGGACCAATACCAAGAGGTACCGGAGACATTCCAACAGTAGAAGATGCTGAGCCTCCTTTAACACAGGAAATAAGAGATACCGTTTACGACAACATTCAGCTACCAGCAGTCGTTCAAGCATATAGAATTCCGCCTAATGGCACGGATGATTATTATGCTGTGAGTATGCTGGCTCAGCTCATGTCTCAAGGAGAAAGTTCAAGACTGCAAAAGAAATGCGTCAATGAGACCCAATCCGCGATGTTTGTTGGTGCGTTTCCATTTGGCTTGGAACATTCAGGCGTAACCTTATCTTTTGGAATTTGCACAAACGATACGGACCCAAAAGATCTTGAGAATGAAATCAATGAAGAATTTGAGAAGCTGCAGCTGGAGTTGATCAGCGATAAGGAATTTGAGAAGTTAAAAAATCAGATAGAAAATGACTTTGTCAGCTCCAATTCTTCCATTATGGGAATTGCTGAATCACTGGCAGATTATGAAATGTATCTGGGCGATGCCAACCTCATCAACACTGAAATCGACAGGTATTTAAGTGTTTCTAAGGAAGACATTCAAAAAGTAGCAAGCAAATATTTTGTGAAAGACAACCGGGTTGTATTGTACTATTTGCCGATTGAAGAATCGGAAAATGGAGAATAATAACTCAAAAGGAAAATCGAAATGATGAAAAATATATTAACATTCGCATTAACGGGCCTATTGACCGTTACTATTTCAGCACAAGTTCAAATCGACAGAACGAAAGCCCCAACTCCCGGGCCCGCTCCAAAGATCAGCATTGGAAAAGCCGAAAAGTTCGTCCTTGAAAATGGCTTAAAAGTCATTGTAGTCGAAAATCACAAAATCCCAAAAGTATCCTTTCAGCTAACCGTAGATATGGATCCGGTGCTTGAAGGGAACAAAGTTGGCTACACAGATATGGCAGGTGAACTGATAAGTGCCGGGACAGAGAACATGACCAAAAGTCAGATCGATGAAGAAATTGATTTTATCGGTGCCTCTATCCAATCGTATTCGAACGGAATGTTTGCCTCATCGCTTAAAAAACACCAGGAAAAACTCCTTGCACTAATGAGTGACATTCTATTAAATCCAGCATTTCCTCAAGACGAATTGGATAAGAAGAAGAAACAGGCGATCTCGGGTATTAAAAGTGCTAAATCAAACCCGAATGTGATCATAAGCAGAGTTGGTAACGTATTGAGAAACGGAAAGGAACATCCTTACGGCCAGCTTCAAACAAAAGCGCATGTAGAAGCTATCACTATTGATGACTGTAAAAGCTTTTACAAGAATTACTTCCGACCCAATATTTCCTATTTGGTTATTGTCGGTGATATTACCGCAGCCGAAGCCAAGCCATTGGTAGAAAATTACTTCGGCAAATGGGAAAAAGGAGATGTGCCACAAAATGAATACGAACAGCCTTCAGCTGATTGGAATACGAGAGTCGCATTTGTAAATAAGCCGGGGGCAGTGCAATCCGTAATCAACGTTACCTACCCCATTGATCTCAAACCAGGAGATCAAGATGAATTGACCGCAAAAGTAGCAAATGCAATTTTAGGTGGGGGTGTATTCTCCGGTAGATTGATGCAGAATTTACGTGAGGACAAGGCATTTACTTACGGTGCTAGATCCTCTATCCGAAGCAGAAAACTAGTTGGTTCTTTCAATGCATCAGCTAGTGTTAGAAACGAAGTTACTGATAGTGCTATCACTGAATTCATGTACGAATTGAATAGAATGTCTTCTGAAAAGGTTACTCCGGAGGAATTGTCGCTCGTTAAAAACAACATGAATGGAACCTTTGCGCTATCTCTTGAAAATGCTCAAACTATTGCTCGATTCGCTCTAAACACCGAACGATACAATCTGCCCGCTGATTACTATGAAACCTATCTGGAAAAACTAGCAGCGATAACGGTAGAGGACATCGAACGAGTAGCAAAAAAGTATATACGACCTGAAAATGCGATCGTTTTAGTCGTCGGGAATAAGGAAGAATGTGCGGAAAAATTGACCAAATTTGCGTCAAATGGTAAGGTCGAATACTACGATTACGAAGCCAATCCAATTGTATTAAAACCCAAAGTCGAGCTCCCTGCCGGTTTAACTGCCGAGAAGGTTCATGAAGATTATTTATTCGCTATCACGGGTGAATCTTCTATGAAAAATGTGCAAAAGAAGTATAAAAAATTCAAATCCCTTACTACCGTTGCAAGTGCTTCTGTGGAGCAGATGGGACAAACTTTTACCATTCAGATGACCTCCAAGGCAAAATCACCCAATATGAGCTCCATCGAAATTAAGGTTGCAGAAATGGGAATGGTGGTAGAAAAAGCAGTATACAACAATGGAAAAGGAATTTCTACTAATATGCAGACCGGAAAGAAAAACCTTGAAGGAAAAGATCTTGCGAAACAAAAAGAGCAAAGTATGCTCGATAAAGAATTAAAATGGAAAGAATTGGGATATGCAATGGATCTTATCAGCATTGAGGAAATCAATGGTAAGAATGCTTATAAGGTTCAAATGACATCAAAAGATGGAGAAGTAAGGAATGTTTACTACGATACGGAATCCAATTTAAAAGTTTACGCATCTTCTAAAGAAACTGGAGCCGACGGAACTGAAAATCAAGTATCTCAGGAATTCTCTGATTACAAGGAAGTAAATGGTATGAAATTCCCTCATAAGATCGCGATGGTGAATGGCGAACAAGAGATGGAATTTGTAGTTACCAAGATTGAAGTGAATGGTAAAATAAACGCTGCTGAGTTTAAACTGGATTAAGAGATACTTACAGAAGGTCTTGAGGATGACTTGCATCTCGCTCGACCATGTCTTCAGTCATTACATATGTAGCATGCTGACCCGCAGTACGATCGAATAGCACCTCAAATGAAATTTGCTCACTAGGCTTCATGATGATACTTGCAAAATCCGGAAACTGAGGGGATTGCAAATCCGTTTTGCAATCTGTACAATGGAAATTCAGTTTTCTTCCTTTGTCAAATTCAATCGGCGGATCGCAAGTATAATCGTAAGCCCCAGGTTTAGGATTGAAACGGATCTTAGTGATGCAATCCTCTTCGGCAAACACCAGCAGTTCCACATATTGACTCTTATTCAGGAGAACCCGACATTTAGGGCAATAGTATTTGAAAGTTAGGAACATAATTATCAGAAGGTGCTATAAATAGCATACTTAATCGATAGCTATTTGGTTTCATTATCAAGCCACTAACAATAAAAGATTGAGCATCAATACTAAAAGACAGCTGAAGAAATAAAGGACAATCCCCATAATTTCAAATTTATAAAACATTAATATCCAATATCTTAGAAATTCTTACATGATGCTTTAGTTGAATCATTTGATTTTTGAATCAAATACACTCAATTAATCATATGTCCTGCGCTCCAATTCTGCCCGCGAGAATGCAATCGGTTGGATTTTTCTATCCAAATTCCTTGACCGTTTTTCATTGAGCATCTCACAGGCGAGCTCCTTAAATTTCGTTTGAAATGCCCCCAAGGTCCATTGACCATAAACAGTATGTCCACCTTCATAGGTTTGAAGCTGGTATTCCTCAAATGTGGTAATGTAACCCATATAAGCATTAGAGTAAGGGCAAACTACCACTTGATCCACCCCCTTCTTTTTGAGAATACTTAGCATAGTGCCTTCTATTCTCTTTCCTGCAGTAATAGTTGGTTCCCCCGGACACCCGACCAGTGCTAACTTGCCAATTACAACGATTTGGATGGGCAATATATGGGGCACCCACGGATGGTCAGAAAAGGCAATGTTATTATACTCCCGTTTTATTTCTGATATGGTTGGATCTGCAAACCCGGGAATAATCAGTCCTTTCAAATTCTTAGTCCCAAAAATTCTATGCTCAGTAGCATCCATTAGTATTCTTTTCTTTCCCTGCACTCTATATTTTTCCTTCCACTCTTTTCTTCTCTTTGGACTTTTAAATGGCATTGCAATTCTATGAGCAAGTTTTACCAAGATGCACATAAAATGAGCTATTGCATTCAAGACATTGGATAATCCTCGCCCGTCAATTCGAGTTCCGTTAAAAAATGATACTCCATGACATGCCCCACCTGTTTTGGCATTGGGAAGGCCATGACTAAACTCTTCACTTACTTGAATGTTTGAAAAATCACAATAAACCAATTCCGTCTCAATTGGCCCTTTAAGCTCAAAAGAAGGCTCAATACTCAGAGCTTTCATTGCCTCATCCGCCTGTTTAATCCCATTAGTTTCCGCATAAACGTGTTCATTTTCCCCGTTGATCCCTTTTCGCTTTTTCACATCTTCAGGACCATGGTAATAGGGTGAAACATCTCCTGCAAGACCTTGAGCGAAAACTCCAATCCCCCCATTCATATTCTCAAAATGTGCAGCAGCGAACCCTTTGTTGTCAAATGAAATTGAATGATTCAATTTACCTATGCAAGTTGCATGTACACCAAACCAATTGATTTGGTCGCAGGGACCATTCTGCCTATTGATCCGGAGCATTCTCATTCTATTGTCTATTGCCAAATGCGCTTCTCGATCTGAGATAGGTTCATTTTCTGGATTTGAATTGTATGCTTCGATTGATCTGTTCCAGGCAATACCGGTGGCTGCATCTATACTGTGCTCAATCAATTCCAATGATCCGGCAGCCCGTGACTTGTAAGCGGCTTGGATTGAATTGAAAATTCCGTCTACAATTCCAGTAAACACATCCCTTCGAAACCCGGGAATCGTAAAGTTATAAAGTGCATATTCTGAATAGCCTCCGGGACCCGAATGCGTATGTTGAGCACTTAACATCAAGCACGATTCATCAAAGTCTGAAATAATTTCATTTCTGATTTTTGACATCACCTCTCTCCTGACCGCTGGTGTGATGAAACAAATTTCCGCACAACTGTAAACGAACCGGCCACCTTGCCCGTCTTCCATCCAAAAAGAACGGACTGAAAGCTCTTTGGACAAATCGTCAACGGTATTACCGCTCATACCATACCCCATCATCCCGACATCTTTCTTGAAACATTTAATGGGAGATTTTCCAGCACCAATAAGGAATTGCATGCGCCTAACCTTTACGAACAACAACAGGCTTAAAAGTAGGAATAATAATTTCCGATTTCTCTTTCTTAAAAAAAAGAATTTGTATATTCGTCGAGCAATAAATACTAATCATGGATGCATTGAAATTAGAAGGCTCACCAAAGACACCAGACGTAAATTTTGACGCGGGAGCAGGCTTATTAGAACTAAAAGGAAGATCAATACCAGAAAACTCGATAGAGTTTTACAAACCATTGTTTGATTGGATTGATGGATACGGTAATGAGCCACAGGCAAACACGGAAGTAAACATTGTTCTGGAGTATTTCAACACATCTTCCTCCAAGTGCATTTTGGATTTCTTCAAGAAATTGGAAACGTTGAATAATGGTGGTAAGACATCGGTTTCTGTCAACTGGCATTACGAAGAAGACGATGAAGATATGCTTGAAGCCGGTGAAGACTATCAAGCGATAATCGATCTTCCAGTTAAAATGATTGAAGTAGAAGAAATTTAATCGCCAAGCTTATTGGGATTTAAACCGGCAAAATTTTGCCGGTTTTTTTGTGCCTCAATTTTTTAAGGCTTTTGAATGGGCTGACAAATAGAACGAACCTCAAGTTCTTGGCAACATGTGTCCTGTCCTATTGAAAACTCTATCCAGAAGGATCCATTCATCTGTAGATCTGCATCTTGAACATATTCGTCCAATTGACCTCGAACTCTTGCGACATCAGCGTAATCTTCAAATTCTAGCATTTGGAGTACATGCCCCTCATACATCCGAGCTGTTTCATATCCATCCGGTGAAACCAAAGAATCGTCCACACACACACCTGATCTTAACGAAAACAAATTTCCAGGAACCAACCTGATAAGATAGGCCAATCTTTGAATCGAATCCTCTTTTATGGGAATTTGCCGATGCAAGCACTCATAAGATCCTATCAACTTTTCTCGCAATGAATCCTGATGGCAGGTGTCCAACTTGGAAATGAACCATTTTCCAGGAGTCTGAATCAAATCAAACGAGTAATCATACTCCTTTACCACCTCCTTGCCAACCTCTCCAAATTCACCGGAATTAGGGTTTTGCACCAAATTATCACTGTTGGTTTCCTCACAACTGCATAAGATCAATAAGCTAAACAACGATATAAAAAAGCAATTTCTATACATGTGTATTATTTCTATTCTGGCGATTATAAAACTACAGATGTTTCAAGAATCCCAACAATAACTTCGCCAAAAATAGACTCCACTCCATTGGATTACACATGATAAATGCGATACATTTGCATCTTTCAGCTGACAAACAGAAACGACTATGAAATATGACTTGAGTGAAATCAACGAGATCATTCAAAACAGGAGAACCATCTATCCGGAATTTTTTTCGGAACGAAAGGTGCATAAAGAACAAATAGAAGGTTTGCTAAGAAATGCTACCTGGGCACCTACCCACGGTATGACACAACCCTGGCGTTTTAAAGTGTTTATGGGCTCAGGGCTTTCCAAACTTGCTAAATTCCAATCAGAACTGTATGCTTCTATAACAGAAAAAGAGGCTTACAATGAACGCAAATTTGACAAGCTACAAAACAGGCCGCTTAAATCGAGTGCTGTTATAGCCATCTGCATGCAGAGACAAAAAAGCCAAAAGATTCCAGAAATCGAAGAAATTGCTGCTGTTTCCTGCGCTGTACAGAATATGCTTCTCACAGGAACAGCATACGGCTTAGCAATTCACTGGACCAGCAGCACTCCGACCTATCGAACTGAAATGAAATCATTTCTGGGACTTGAAAACAACGACAGATGTCTGGGGTTTTTATATATTGGATACCCCAAAGATGAATGGCCAAAGGGACAAAGAAAGCCCATTGAATATGTCACGGACTGGATCAATGAGTGAAGAAGAAGGAATATTTCAGCTGACGAATTATAGAGATCATCCAACAAACAATCTCTACAAGGTGTTCTTCTTTCGAGAGGAACAACGTGCTCACTACTTTGAAGGGTTACTCAAAGAAAAAAATATTCCTTTTGAAAGAGACACTGAAGAGTACAAAAAATCCCCGTTGTATTTATACGGAATCCGTAAAACTCATTTGTCAGAGGCTTTAGACTGCAATTTTTTGACCATGGCTAAATTTAGAAAGCCATTACTTGGAGCCAACAAATGGTTTAGATATGGTCTAATTCTTATTTCGTTACTATTGCTCGTATTAGCAGCAATCGGATATTCCCTTAGCGAATGAAGCAAACCACATTATTTTACCAATCCTCACCTGCGGAAGTACAAATGCCTTTAAAATGGAGCCTATGGATAAGTCTAATCCAATTCAGGAAACCCATGTTGTCATTTTTGAGTTTAATGAATGTCTTGAGAAAAACTTTACTCATATGGATTGCATTCCCCCTAGCGTTGTGGTCTCAAGAGAATGTTACCACCTTCGGAGTACAATTTAAACCCATCATACCGATCAGCACATTTGTCGATGGACCCATAACATACGATGAGACTCCATACAGTGCTACACTAACATCCAAAACGGGCTATAGCTTTGGCATGGTCGTTCGAAGAGGGATTAGCAAAACCATCTCTTTTGAATCAGGAATAAACTACGTAAGGAGAAATTATGACCTCACCATGTCAAAAGTCGACTCTACGCTTCTTTCTGACGAAGCAGATTTTGGATTTGTTAGCTACAACATTCCCGTGCAATGTCTTATTTACATCAAATTAGGTGATAAGCTCTTTATGAACGCTAGCACAGGAGTTCATCTCGATTTTTATGCTTCCGGAACCTATTCGATCGGGCGAGATACGGAAATAACACAATTGAGCTGGCCACACTCGAGAATCGGAGCTTCTTATCTTGCCAATTTAGGGTTTGAATATAGAACCAGTAAAAATGGCTATTTCTACATAGGAGCTTCCTATAGTGATCCTTTCGGAATAATGGCAGTATCGCGCGTTAACTGGAGAAACTATCCGGATCCGGACTTTGAAACCCACCTGTTTCTCGGTGGACAGTTTCTTACTTTAGATCTTCGCTATTTTTTCCATGAAAATCCCGAAAAAAGAAAAAAGAAAAGTAAGACGAAATAGCCTAAATCGATATCGGATCTGCACCTGACGCAGTATCCTCATATTTACTAATTAAATAAAGTAAGATCACGTCAATTATCGTATGCGCAACGATTGGAGCAATAACGCCCATCTCGACATAGGCAAAACCGATCCCAACAATAATTACAGTCATTGCAAGACCATAAAGGAATATCGACCAATGCTTCGTGGTAAAATAGCCATGGATTCCCACAAAGACAATGGACGTTAGAACAACACCCATATAGTCTTGAAGAATACCTCTAAAAAGAATTTCTTCTCCAATACCAGCACAAATGGAAACAAGTATAATTTCAATGTTGTTTAAGCCCAGCGCTTTGATCCGATCCACGTATTTTGCGCGCGTTGCCTCCATTAACCGTGAGCGAATGATAAACCAACAAATCAATCCTGAAAAACATCCATATAAACCACCGATAAGCAGTTGAACCGCGATATGGTACGTCGAATTGAACTGATCCCAGAACGAATGCTCAGAAAAAATTGCATTGATTACCCAACCCAGTAATGGAAAACAAATAACCGTGACACCACATAATATATAAAGCTGGTATTTCCTCAATCGTACTAGAAGTTTTAGTTTTGCCCTAAATTAACACTTATGTCCTTTTCAATGCAGTCAACAGACCCTATGAACAGTGTGTTCGATCCCTCCAGGTTTGGAAGCTTCTTCAAAATTAAAACTGAAATAACAGCAGAAATTCTGCAAAAACTATTAATCGATGCAGGGATTCTACTTGGAATATGCATTGGGGTCTGGATCGTATCCCGATGGGTGGCCAAGGTGCTGATGAAAAGCATATCGGGCAAGACAAAAACCGATTTCGATGATCAATTGATGAAGTACAACTTTTTCAAATGGATTGCCAATATTATTCCTGCCTTGATTATCGAATTCCAAGAACGGACTGTTTTTGCCAATGTTCTGGATGATCACTCTTTTTTCTATAAGTTGACAGATGCCTTGATCATACTCCTAATAGCAAAGGCAATAGCTTCTTTTATCAAAGCATCACGAGATTTTCTAAGTAATAAGCCCGGACTTCAGGACAAGCCAATTCATAGCTACGCACAGCTTGCAAAAATCTTCGTTTATTTCTTTTCAGGTATTTTGGTTTTTTCTGTATTATCAGAAAAATCACCCATCTATTTCCTAAGCGCAATGGGTGCAATGACAGCCGTTCTGCTGCTCATTTTTAAAGACACCATTTTAGGGTTTGTTGCAAGTATTCAGCTAAGCGCGAACGACATGGTAAGAATTAACGATTGGATTTCCATGCCCAAGTACGGAGCAGACGGGGATGTTGTTGAAATCAACCTTACAACAATAAAAGTCAAAAATTTTGACAATACGATTACGACAATTCCCACGTATTCATTTATCTCTGATTCATTCAAAAACTGGAGAGGCATGGAAGAAAGTGATGGCCGGAGAATTAAAAGAGCTCTGAACATTAAAATTGACTCAATCCGCTTCTGCACCGAACAGATGCTGGATAACTTTTCCAAAATACAGCTGATCCAAAATTACATTGAAATCAAGCGCAAGGAAATAGCGGAATACAACCAAGAACAGAACATAGACCAGTCCAAAGTGATCAATGGGCGAAGCTTGACCAACATCGGAGTGTTTAGAATTTATCTTGAGAACTACCTAAAGACGAACCCCAATATCAATACCAATTTAACTTGCATGGTTCGGCAGCTTGAACCAACAGATAAAGGCCTTCCAATTCAAATCTATGCCTTCTCAAAAGAGAAAAACTGGACTAAATTTGAAGGGGTAGTCGCTGACATTTTTGATCACATCACTGCAGCTACTCAAGAATTTGATCTGGAAATATTTCAAGACCCCGCGGGAGCCGATTTCACTGCAATCGGAAGATAAATCAACAATTCATGACATTGCGCACTTCAATCTTACTATGCACTTGTCTTCTGCTCTTGTTTACAACATCATTCGCGCAACAAAGAGCGCCTCGATATTTCTCCGAAAAACTGCTTCAGCTAAAAATTGACTCCTTGAGAAGCAATTTCGGCATGCATAAAACTCTACCCGAAAAATATGAATTGGAAGCCTTGATCGCATTATCCTATTTCCCTGAATTGGAACAGAGCACCATCAATTTCAAAATAAAAAAGATACGATCAACGATGGCAGCAAGACCGGCAGGACTTCAATTCCTGCGGGGAAAGGGAAAAAGAAAATACAACGTTATTCTGAATAATAGCAATCCTGAAGTTCCCTTAGACAGTGCATCTTTTAATGCCAAGATTGGAATCATCGGTCATGAATTTGCTCATATTGTCGATTACGAAAACAAATCTACCTTGAAGCTGATTTCAAATGCTTTTGGTTATGCAAATAGTAAATTCAGAGCAAAATTCGAGAAGGACACAGACAGAAGAACAATCAGCCATGGATTGTTTTGGCAATGCTTTGATTTCAGCTCTTTTGCCTTCCATTACCACAAAGCCAATCCTAGATACTTAGAGTACAAAAGAAAATACTATCTCTCTCCGGAAGAAATTATGAAATTGGAATAAGTTAATTTTTGAACGTATTCAATCGAGGAATTTCGTTAAATCCATATTTATCAACCAAGTAAATTAAAGAAGCCATAGATCCGGCACCGAGCTCTAGTTCCCTCTTGTTTACGTTTTCCCAAATATCTGTGCTTGCATGATGAAAATCGAAGTATCGCTGAGAATCGGGAAGTAATCCAATTAAACAAATTTTCCCGTCTCTTAATGGCCCAATATCTACTCCTCCATATCCCTTTTTGATTACATGAATATTATACGGTTCGAACAAGGATTCAAAAGCTTTTAGAAACTGGATCTGTTCATCACTGCCATCCACGGAAAAACCTCTAGGTGAAAATCCGCCCCGATCACTTTCAAATGCCATTATGTGTTCCTCACCAACGGATTTAACCAAGCTAGCGTAGGTCTTCCCTCCCCTGTTTCCGTTTTCTTCATTCATGAACAAAATACAGCGCAGTGTGTGTTTTGGGCGGTTATCAAGTGATTTGAATATTCGAAGTACTTCAATCGATTGAACAACACCTGCTCCATCATCGTGGGCTCCCTCTCCCACGTCCCATGAATCCAAATGACCTCCGACTGCAATTATTTTATCTGGGTGAACACTGCCTGTTATCTCACCAATCACATTGTGTGAGACCACATCGGCTTCCATTTTGCAAGAAAGGTTCAACCTGGCATTTAACGCTGGATCTGATTTCAGTGCCTCACTTAACTTGTGGGCACCGACAGTGCTAATGGCAACAGCAGGAATTTTCGGAGCATCCTCCGCATACCTCATGCTGCCCGTGTGCGGAATATTATCATTTCTTAGTGTCATCGATCTGGTGATGGTTGCAATGGCACCATATTTTGCTGCTTCAGAAGCGCCTGCATGCCGCTGGTCAACACATCCGCCATACGCATGAAAAGTATTGATAAGCAATGGGTTCATCGGTCTGTTGTAAAAGACTATTTTTCCTTCAATTGCCTCCTTACCCATATCCTCAAGCTCACCAAATGATCGAACCTCAATCACCTTTCCTTCAATGAAGCCCTCTGTTCCCACGGAACCGCCTAAGGCCAAAATCTCGGGCTTGAACCCGATTTTGTCACCCAAAATTTCAAGCTCTTCACGATCTCCCCTCACCCATCGTGGGACAATAACTTCCTGTAAATAGACCTTATCAAATCCATAACTTTTCATCAACGCTTCACCCCATTGAACTGCCCGATCTGCATTAGCCGATCCACTTAATCGGTTCCCGACCTCTTTACACAAGACACGCAAGTTTTCATGACAGTGACCATTTGAAAGTACTTCATCATAAATAGCCCGAAGTTGGATAGAATCCAGATTCTGTCCATATATTCCAATGGAAATTAAACTTAGGCAAAACGGAACAAAAAGTTTCTTCATCACTCAAATGTATTGTTTAAATTAATATCAACCTGTAAATCGTATTTATTACCTTTAACGGACTATGGCTAGAACACCAACCACCATTATCCCTCTTGGTTTTAAGGCTCCTGATTTTAATCTACCAAACGTGGTTACCGGAGAAATGAACAATTTGTTGGATTGTTCAGGCACATGCGCTACAGTTGTTGTTTTTATGTGCAATCATTGTCCCTTCGTGATTCATATTTTGGAAGAAATGGTTGCCGTTGCGAAGGAATTTGAGCCAAAGGGAATTAATTTCATCGCCATCAGTTCGAACGATGTGGTGAACTACCCCGATGATTCTCCGAAAAAAATGAAAGAGCTGGCAATGTCTTCGGGATTTCCATTCCCCTATTTGTATGACGAAAGTCAGGACATAGCTAAATCCTACTCTGCGGCATGCACGCCCGACTTTAGTGTTTTCGACAAACAGCTCTTGTGTGTATATAGAGGTCAGTTCGACGATGCTCGTCCAGGTAATGATATGCCGGTAACAGGTTCCGATCTGCGCAGAGTACTCCATTGCATTGCTGATTCAAGCCCCTTGGACTTTGAACAAGTTCCAAGTCTGGGATGCAATATAAAATGGAAATAATGCACAGATTAATTGCGGTAATTATCTCGTTGGTGATTTCAACCATTGGGTTTTCGCAGAGCCAGGAGCTGAACAATGCGCTAGAGGAGGTGAACAAAGGAGAATATGTAATTCTCGAAGTACGAATGCAACTCGAAGATGTGTTTCAAACCCTTGAGGGAAACGAATCGGCCAATCTTTCTAGAATTGCCATTTTTACCGGGAAAAACAAAGACAGGGAAATTGTAGTTCGCGGATTTGAAGGATTCAATCAGGTGGTAAAATACTTCAACGAAATAGAACAGATGGGGTTCGACCTAAAAAGCAGCTATCCGATAAAAGGCAACAGCTTACTAATCACTCATTACGTATTTAGGAAAATAAAAAGGTGATTCATTTTTTATTTCTTGCCTTTACGGACCAGGTAAAGGTAAAATGTGAAATGTCATTTCCTTCCTCGTCTTTACCTGTCATCTTACATTCGATCAGGCGGGGTTCACGAGTTTCGATCGTCTCTTCTATTGCTTTTTTAATCTTAAGTCCATCGTTGCATACAAAAGTGGTCACATTCACCGCCTTCTTTACAAACTTGCCATCCATATTCATCACGAGCATGGCTATCGACTCTGATTGGTTATGTGTGTACATAATCAGCAATGCTCCTGATGACATTTCAGCAGCCATTGCCTGAACTGCCCAAAAGGTCGACTTGAATGGATTACTGTTTCTTTTGTTGTACGGCACGGCTACTGAGCAAGATTCTTCAGTTAGTGAGGTAATGTACATTCTGCTCTTGTGTCCCATTGGCAGAATCATCTTAAGCATCAATCTGAATTTGAACTTATTCGTAATGTGGCGCTTTATGCGCTCAATACTATCCTGGTCAAATGTAAATTGATCGGCCATACTTATAGAATGAAATCTAGATAAATGTAACGGATTATTTGAGCACTACAACCAAATATTTTGAAGCAGACCAAAACTTATTTGCATCTTTTATGATCAAATTTTCAACTGCCCCGGATTCACCAGTAATCTCATAAGAATCGCTAGGGTGTGAAGTAAGCAGCTCCGCCGATTTTCCACCAAGCGATATTTGATTTACTTCGGACAAATCGATCTCCGTGAAATACTCGTGGTTGAAATCTGCCTTCAGCTTGTTGGTCCTTCCAATACCAAGAAGCCCCCCTTCCTTGGTGATCACACCATGCTCCTTCAATTCCTTTGAAGACCCAACAGCATACCAGACCTGAGTCAATTGTTTTTGCTGACTGTCAATAAGCTCATCTCTCTCCTGTAAAGCATCGATCAATTCGCCATAGGCAGCATCGATATTCTCCAGTTCTTGATGCAGGTTGTAAATTTCATTGCTTTTTAGAGCAACTTCTTCCGAAAGACTAATGATCATCTTCTCAAACTCCCCTATTTCGAGATTTGCATTTTTCAAATCTTTATTTAATCGAGCAATTTTAGATTCATTATTTGCCATCAATTCCGCAATATTTTTGAGATTTTCTACCACCTCAGCTTCATCTGCCAATGTCCCCAGTTCTCCGGTGTTTCTGCGGCTATCAATCAATTGTTGTTGCGTCGATATCAACTCAAGGTTTTTATTGATCTCATTGACGTAAAGTGCGTAAGCATTAATCATCGAATCCTTTCGGACCGATTCGCTCGTTAACCGTGTGTTTTCAATCGTAAGTTTTTCAACTTGTGCATCAAGCGGATTGGGCAATTCCGGTTTTTCGGTACCACAAGATGCTAAAACGATAATTGATGCGATAAAAACTACTCTTTTCATAATTCTGATTTTTACTACACCTAAATGTAGGAGATTAATTCTAGCTTATTCAATTAAACCTTCATAATGATCAACTTGTTGCTTTTAGAAATACTTTCTTATTATTTGCGGCAGTTTTACCGAAATCCGTTAAATGAATGATTCAAATTGTGCAAATTATCATCTACAGTAGCACATCAATTCAATCGCAATAATTACTTTTAAATCGTGAAGCAAATCGTCTGCCTAATCGTTATTTCGCATTTCCTTTTCGGCTGTTCAAGTGAATCTGGTCAGGTGATTAGCCCCGACAAACCTCTCGTTTTTGACGAGCCTGAACAAACGAGCTCTAATGACAGCAACAATGAACAACTTAATGTGGTTGACACGTTAACTTCATCACAGGACTGGGATAGGATCTATCAGTACAATGTCAAGGAAAGGCTGCTGGAATATGGCAAAAACAATCCCGAAACTCGAATTGAAATTTCGACAATTTATGGTTCGATTAAAGTAAAGCTGTACAATAGCACTCCCTTGCATAGAGCAAGTACGGTATTGCTTATCAAAAAGGGGCTTTTTAGCGGCTCTCGATTTTACAGAGTAAGAAAAGACTTTATAATTCAAGGTGGATTTACAGATGGTCCGGGAGCATTTGAAAAGCTGATTGAAATCGGGAGGTATAAAGTGCCTGCTGAGTTGAATCCAGAAAAATACCCGCATGTAAAAGGTGCATTTGCACTTGCCGGTTCTGATTTTAGGCCGGGTGTTCCACGGGATAAGAACTCCAATCCTTTTACATTTTACATTGTAAAAGGCTCCGTTCAAAATGATGCATCCCTAAACAGTATTGAGCAAACTTATGGTATACAGCTAACCGATGAAAATAGAAGAAAATACAAAAAGTATGGTGGAGCTCCTCACCTAGACGATCAGTATACCGTTTGTGGGGAAGTTTACTCAGGCATGCATGTTGTTGAAAAAATTAACAAGGTGACAACAAACAGTTCAGACAATCCTCAGGAAAGCATTTATCTTTCCATATCTTTAATCGACTGAAGCACATGAAGATCGATGACCTCATAATTGAATTGATTCAAGAGAATAAAAATGTAATTATTCCAGGGCTTGGTTCGTTCATTAAAAGTGAAGGAAAAGGGTCTTACACGATCCTATTCAATGAATACCTGAAATACAACGACGGATTGCTCCAAAACAAGATTCAGCAACTTTCTTCCTGTTCAAAAGAAGACGCAATGCTGAGGATTACTGAGTTTTCGGGTTTGGTGCTGAATCAATTACAAAATGGGAAATCCTATAAAATTGAAGGGCTTGGAGAATTTTTCTTAAAAGCTGAAAAAATAGCATTTGAATATTCGGCTCATCAGGAAATTGATAATTTAATTAGGGTAGAAGAACCAGTCGCTACAGAAGATACAGTTGAAATCGAAGAAGAGGAAATTGAGCCTACTATTTTGGATGACATCAAAGAAGCTCAGAAACAAGGAATCGACCCAATTGTAACGGAAGGTAGCTTGCAACAGGAAGAAGTATCGGAGGAAAACTTTTCGCATGAAGAAGCGATGAATCCTTCCGAAGATGTTCAGGAAGCTGAAAATACCACTAATGAACAAAACACAATACAAGCAGATCATAGGGATGAAAGTTCTTCCGAGAATTCGAAGAATAGTGTTCCAAAAAAGAAAGGAAAGTGGATGCTCTGGGTTGGAATGGTATGCATTGTTTGCGGTATATCTCTACTTGTATGGATTCAGCGGGATTCGCTAGCGGAAATGTTCAAATCTGATGATGCCGATCTCGCAATCAACAATCCGAATGAACCTGTAGATATTGAGTCGTATGAAACGCAAGCTGATTCCGCGAAAAATGAAGTTTCAGTTCTTTCGAATGAACAGGTATCAGACACCACCAAAGACATGGTGAAGAACGAAGTCGATTCTATACCCGTTGAAAATGAGCCGATTGATTCATCCTCAATCGAATTGCCTATCGAAACAGATGAAGTGTTAGCTTCTACAAACACTGAAACATCGGCAGAATCTTCATACAATCAGACAACAAAACGCTATCACATCGTTGGAGGGTCGTTTTCAAGTGAGCAAAATGCAGATCAATTTGTTCGAACACTTAAAGAAAGTGGTTATTCAAATGCCTTGGTTATTGGCCAAAGAAACGGGTTATATACTGTTAGCTTTGGAGGGTACGAGGAAAAAGAAAAAGCAAAAGCCCAAGCTGACCGAATTCTTGAAGAAGGAAAGTTTCAAGGGGCATGGATCCTTTATTATTGAGACATCGTCGATTCCGATATCCCACCTCAATAATTATCCCCCAACCTACTTCACCATTTAATATAGTGTTGCCTATTGCAAGAATTATTTATTGGCATGAATTTGGATAAAAAAGAAAATGTAATTTTACAAGGATCGACAGATCTAAAGGAATGCTTGGAAGTATATTTATTCCGCTCAAAGCATTCCATGCATTGATAAACAAAGTGAGCAATCAAATTAAGTCCAATAATCAAACTTTATATATTATGAGATACGCAATAGTATTTATACTCTTTTCGCTACAGCTTTTTGCTAACCCGACTCAACTGTTGTCTAACAACAACGATGTTGACCACTCCATTATACAGGAGATATCATTTACGGTAAATGTTCAGGGAGACAAAGCCATAGAAGGAGCTTCTGTAAGTGTCTACAATGGAAGCACTATCCTTGCATTCGGCAAATCCGACGCAAAGGGAAATGCCGAAATTAAATTGAAAAATTTCGAAGGAACTGCCGTTACAATTAAGGTAAGGGCTGTGGGCTACAAGTATCTTGTCCAAGAAAATGTAAACATTGCTCAAGGTCAGACCATTCGCATTGAGCTTACTTCGTTGAATATCGGTTTTAAGACAACCGAACAGGCGAAAGAAGAAATTGAACAGAGAAGATCAACATTTGAGAAAGAGAAAGAAAAGGCAGAAAAAAAGTCAGATCAGATCAAACAAGAAACTTCCGATATAAATAAGGAAACTGAAAAATTACAGCAAGATGCGGAGAAGGTTGAATCAAATGTCAAAGAACTGAACGATCGAACCAGCGAAGAATTGAAAAAGGCAGAGGAGCTCAAAAAAGAAGCGTCAGCTCATGTGAAAGATGCAGAAGACAAAGCCGATTCTGGCCAAAAAGAACGGGAGCAACTGGCGAAAGAAAGACAAGCTCAGGAGAAAACAAGACAAGAAGCCTTAGATGCCGCAATGAAAGCGCAACAGGCGGAAGAAGCAAAGAAGCTGGCAAAAAAGGCGGAAAAATCCGAACAAAAGCTCGAGAAAAAAGAAGATAAGCTGGAGAGCAAAGCGGAAAAGGAAGCCAAAGAAATGAAAAAAGAGGCGGAAAAAGAGATCAAACAAGAAGAGAAGGAAATCAAGGAAGAAGAGAAGAAAGTCAAGGAAGAGCAAAAGAAAGCGGAAGAACAAAAGAAAGAAGAGGAAGCCAGGCTTAAAGAAATAGAAAAGGAAAAGAAGGAGGCTGAGAAAGAGGAAAAAGAAGCAGAGGCATTGGTGAAAGAAGCTGAAAAGCTGGAAGATAAAACAGAGAGCTATGAAGATAAAATGGCCAGCATCGACAGCGACCAAAAGAAAATAGATGAGAAAAGAGCCAAATTAGCTGATGAGCAAAAAGAGCTGGATAAACGGGTCAAGAAGGGAAAGAAATTAGACAAAGTCCAAGAGGATCAGCAAAAGATTGATGAGAAAAATGCTAAGCTTGATGAAGACCAGGAGAAACTGGACGATAAGCGGGCAAAGCTTAAAAAGAAGTATAAGAAATACCTATAAAAATAAAAGCCACGTATGTGGCTTTTTTATTTTAGACTCATTTCGATTCGCTCTCCTCTACTAATATACCATCAGCCAAAAAAGAAACACCTATTTCGGGTTCTGTTATGGCATCGTACTCTTCTTGTGTAACCGTGTCTCCGCTTTTCGCACGATCATCAAGATAATGTCTTTGCATTTCTACGCTTGTCGTGTCTATCCTCGCCAATCCATGAAATAACACTTTCTTTCCAACTGTCGATTCAATTGGTAGCGTAAAATGATCTTTGAATTTTACAAAAACAGGATCACCATCCGACTTGGCCACCTCAATCCAGCATCCTGCCATTTGACATATTTCTGTGCACTCACCATAAACTGTCAGCTCCATCGCTTCTCCTTCCAGCGCACTGTTATACATATCATCCACGGAAACAGCTGCGCTATCCATAAAAGATCTGTTGATCCCGTAGGCTAGGTATTCTGTTTCGTTATGAACAACCGGTGTCGGAATGTCCATTTCGTCAATAGTAGTTGTGTTCTCCGCTTCCATCACTAATGAATCGGGCTGCGAATCCTCTTTCGAACTATCCATTTTCAATTCTTCTCCGGAACTGCCACATGCACTGACTAGCAGGGCAACAGAACAATATGTAAGTATAACCTTATGCATAACTCATTGATTTTTTACAAAACAATGAATTTTTTTAATAGGATACTATTTTAAAATCTGTTCTTCTATTCTTAGCTCGATTTGCGCTAGAATTGTTCGGGACTTTGGGCCTGCTTTCTCCATAACCCTTAAATGATAATCTCGAAGCTTTTACACCCTTGGATGTCAAATACTCAAATACAGTAAAAGCACGATCCTTTGACAATGCCAAATTGTTTTCATCATTGCCAATATCATCGGTATGTCCTTCTATTTCAATCGATATAGTACTGTTTTCCAGTAAGTACGACGCAAAGCCATCCAATACCAGCTGCGAGCCACCAATTAATTCAGAGGAATTGGATTTGTATAAAATCTCCTTGATTGTATAGGAATCGCCTAACTTAAGCTCCGATAATTCAACGGGTTCCATTTTGATAACCGGATCAATTTTGTTTTCTACGACTTCCGCACCTTTAATGATCTTCGAAGAAAATGCATGCCCCTCTTTCTTAATATTCACTAAGACGTCTTTCGGTTGATCGGACTTACCTAAATTAACGACAGCCACCACCTTTCCTTTATCATCAATTTTCGATGGTGCCTTGACCGTTACTGTCTCACCATTGTCATCATTATAGGTCAGCTCAACTTCCGCTTCTGTTACCGCATTACCATCCGCATCTTTCAAGTCTGTTTTAAAAAGAGCTACGACATCCGGACGGGCCTCCTCAGGAAGATCAAATGAGTAAATGTCTCTTAAACCCTTACCTCCACTCCTACTCGATGAAAAGTAAGCATCCTTACCATCCAAACTTACAATAAGACCTTCCTCATCCCCATCAGAATTGATAGGGTAGCCAATATTCTTTGGTGTTGACCATTCACCGGTTGCTTCATCCTGACGCGTATAATAAATGTCGTATCCACCAGCACCCAGCCTGTGCTTTCCGGTAGTTGCTACATAATATAGCGTACGGCTGTCTGAATGCATGAACGGCGCTTTTTCATGACCGGAAGAGTTGATCACCGGTCCCATGTTCTTCGCCAAGCCCCAAGTACCATCCTCCTGTCGCTCCGAATAATAGAGATCCATGGTATATTGACCTCTGGAATTTTGATAACAATCTCCACGTGCAGAAGCAAAATATAAAGTGTTTCCATCAGCACTAATCGAAGGTTGCGCTTCCCACGACTGCTGACCATTGACATTCGGCCCCAGATTTTTAAGGTCTGACCATTGGTAAGCGTGCGTCTTATTTATAGAATCGTAAAACTCTTCATAATGCGTAACAAATAAATCGCAATTCAAGATATGCCCTTGTTGCTGACAAGCACACAAATACATTTCATGGTTATCGATGGATATCGAAACTCCACCGTATTTCGAATACTGTATCGTATTAAATGGATCGGGCATAACCTTTCCCTCACCCCAAGGTGATTTGCATGATGTGCGATCCGACATCGTCAATTCCTCCACTGTTCGGGTAATTAACTCTCCTTTTCCCTTGAACTCGTACCTTCTTGTAAACATGAGTAGCTCATTATCCGGTGAAATCATGGGTAAAAACTCTTCCTTTTCCGTAGAAACAGTTGCCACCAGTTTTGGGTCAAAAGGCACTGGATTGCCATAAAAGTTAAGATAAAAGTCAATCTCCGGTAATACAGCCTCCACATCCTCTATCTGCTGAGCATAATTCCTCCCCAATTTTTTTTCATCATCTGTAGGGAATTCAAGGAAGAGTTCGAAATATTTTTTAGCTAGTTCATCGTTTGTTTTGTTATAATAAACGATGCCAAGATTATAATACATATCGGCGTGCCAGTTCGGACAAACATCAATCAATCTGGTATAGTATTTTATTGCGTGATCAAAGTATTCACCCCCTTGAATCTTGGCCTTCAGGAAATTCTTTTTTGCTATTTCCCACAAACATGCCCCGCACTGATCATCGATTTCAAGTGCATCCCTTAATAGCTTCGTTTGTTCTTTATATGATTTGCCTCTGTCTTTTGCATTTTGATACAGCTTGTTGACTTTCTTATGTAGTGGAACAGCCAAACATGCCTCATCTTCTGAGTCGTCATTCGATTGACAGACACCTAGCTTCATCGCACATAGTAAATGTACTAACGCAAGTAAAAAAGCAATCCTTGTCATTCTCATTATCGCAAACCTTTTGGTTTACCGGGTCTATCTATCAAAAACTCGTCCAAATCAATACCAATAACGAATTTTCACTTACTTGTTACACTATAGCTGTTCAGTTTGTTCATTAGTAAGGTTCAGCTCCCCCTCACTTCTGGCAACAATCGTTGCTACAGTTGCATCTCCTGTTACGTTAACCGTAGTTCTGCACATGTCCAGTATCCGATCCACTGCGAATACAAGCCCTATTCCCTCAATTGGAATTTCAGGGAACAGACCTAAGACAATTGTCAGCATAACTAAACCTGCACCAGGAACTGCCGCTGAGCCAATTGAAGCCAACGTAGCGGTAAGTAGAATTGCAAGCTGATCAGTAAGGGTTAAGTCAATATTAAAGCTCTGTGCGATAAACACTGCTGCCACAGCTTGATACAGGCTTGTTCCATCCATATTAATAGTAGCACCAAGCGGAAGAACAAAACTCGATACCTTCTTTGAAACTCCCAACTCCTCTTCCACCCTTTCCATCGTCACGGGCAATGTTGCCGCACTTGAGCTGGTTGAAAAAGCCAATAATTGAGCCGGCGATATCGCTTTTAAAAATGTACTGAATTTAACCTTGCCAAATCTACCGACAAGAATCGGATACACAACGAATATCATGATTGCTAATCCGGCTATCACAGTCAGACTATATACCCCGAGTCCCGCAAGAATTTCCAACGCAAAACTGATATCTCCCTCGGAAACCTTTACTAAAACACCTGCTAAAAGTGCAAATACTCCAATCGGGGCGTAATACATGATCAGGTCCACAATTTTCAGAATAATCTCATTGACACTCTCAAAAAACTTTCGAGTAGGCCCTGATTTATTCTCCGGCAACAGCACCATAGCGACACCAAACATTACGGCGAAAAAGATAATTTGTAACATGTTTCGGTTGTCTGAAGCGCTATAAAAGATATTGCTGGGAACGAAATCAATAAGTGGTTGCAAAGGACCAGAATCCTTCGTTTCTTGAGCCACTTCCATTTTTTCTTTGGACTTATCCGCATACTTTTCAACCAATCTTCCTCTTGTATCCTCAGACATAAACTTACCCGGCTGAACCAGGTTGACCATTCCCAAACCTATCGATATGGCAATTACGGTGGTAAACAAATAGATCACAATTGATTTACCTCCTATTTTACCCAAGGTCCTGACATTATTCATGGAAGCGATACCAACAATTAAAGAAACCAGTACTAAGGGCACTGCAATCAATTTTAAGGAATTGATGAAAATGGTACCCCAAGGTGAGATCCAATCGTTGGTAAATTCTACCCACCCCTGGATCGTCGCGAGCAAACTGTAACCCAACCCGAGTGCCAATCCGATTATGATTTGCCAATGGAGTGCAATTTTTCTTTTCTTCCTTGTCATATTTTAGTCGTTCTATTTCTCAACAAATGGTCAACCAGTGTAATGGCTGTCATAGCTTCAACTATAGGAACTGCCCTTGGCAAAACGCAAGGATCATGTCTTCCTTTTCCTGTAACAGCAATCTCATTTCCGGTCGTATCAACTGAAGTCTGATCCTTCATTATGGTTGATACGGGCTTAAAGGCTACATTAAAATAAATGTCCTCACCATTACTAATTCCGCCTTGTATTCCTCCAGAATGATTTGTTTTTGTCGTAATCTTTCCTCCCTCGTTTATAAACGGATCATTGTGTTTGGAGCCACTCATTTTTGCCCCTTCGAAACCAGAACCGAGCTCAAAACCCTTTACTGCATTGATACTGAACATCGCTTTTGCCAGATCAGCATTTAGCTTATCAAAGACCGGTTCTCCTAATCCAATTGGACACCCGGAAACTACACAGCTAATTTCTCCACCAACGGAATCTCCATTTTTACGCACCTCATCCACAAATTCAATCATTTCAGAAGCGAAATTTTCATCAGGAATACGCATCGGATTTTTATCGATCAGATTGAAATCAACTTCCGTGTGTTTTTTTTGCAAAGAAAAATCTCCAACTGAAGAAACGTAAGCCTTAACGTTAACCTTGTGAAGAGAGAGAATTTGCTTCGCTATTGCACCTGCAACTACTCTACATGCCGTTTCTCTGGCTGATGATCTCCCGCCTCCACGATGGTCCCTAATTCCATATTTTTCATAATACGTGTAATCCGCATGGGATGGTCTGAATTGATCCTTTATGTGATCATAATCATCCGAATTTTGATCTTTGTTCTTAATGATGAATCCGATTGGGGTACCTGTTGTTGTATTTTGAAAAATTCCCGAAAGAAATTGTACAACATCACTTTCTTCACGCTGCGAAACCAGCTTACTTTGCCCCGGTTTCCTTCGGTCTAATTCAAGTTGAATCTGATTTAAATCCAACACGACGCCCGATGGACAACCATCTATAACGCCACCTATTGCCTCCCCATGCGATTCACCGAATGAGGTTAAGCTGAACATCCTTCCGATTGTATTTCCTGCCATTTGAGCCTTAAAAATACTATCTAATCGCTTTGCACAATAAAATTGCCAATAAAATAAATGGAAAGCATAACTTTATTATATGAATGAAGACCATTTCGGTCAGAAACCGACTTTAAAAGCAATCAGCAACGCGTTTCACTGTGACGACACCGGTTCGCCATTTCAATCGTGTATTGAATGCAAAAAAGAACTCGTTGAATCAAATGAACACTATTTTATAGAAAAGGCTATCCGACGATATCCTAACTCGACAGAAACGCTGACAATTTTTGAATTTGCGATTTGCATTTCTTGCGCTAATCAACTCAATCAATCTCTTAGTGCAGAATCGCTAAGTAACATAACAAAATTTCAAATGGATAAGCTTAGAATGAGAAAAATCGATTCCACTTCGAATCGGTCAGAACATCCGCTGAGTACGTGCATTTTTTCGGGAATGGACATCTCACAATGCGAAGAATATCAAATTGTTGGTGCATTTAAAGGACATGATATGATCGTGAGCGATTTTCCTTTTGCTATAAGTGGTTCTATCATCGAATCCATGAGTGAAGTTTTATCACCCGGGACAAAGGATGAATTTGATGATTTTGTATCCAAACACTTCACTGGTCCGCCAGAACTGCAGGAGCTTTGGGGAAAACCAAAAGTTATACTTGTTTAATCGTAAATGATGCTATATCCATCTCCATGGTTACTGAAAGGACGGGGTGTTATTTTGACCCATAGCTTTAAAAAAAGCTGGATCAAAAACCACGGTTTTATCCCAGATCATATGAAAAACAACTTCATTGGAGGACTTTCGTTTACCATGTTGGTTGATTACCAGGAGTCAAACTGCGGACCGTACAAAGAGCTTTTGTTTATTCCCGGTCTTTTTCGGATTCGCAATAGAAATCATTTGGTGATCACTAAGATCTATGTTGATTCTGAAGAGAGCCTGCAGTCCGGCAGGAAAAACTGGGGCATACCCAAAGAATTAGCAGAAATAAGCTGGATACAAGATCACTCCACCCTCTCGTTCTCAGCACATGATAATAATGATCTGATTCTGAAGGCCAAGTTCAGGTTAAACCCATTTTATTTTCCATTAAGCAGTCAGCTCTCCCCATTCCACATTTACCAGGAATTGAACGATCAATGCTACTTGTTCAAACCTAATGGGTATGGCAGAGCAGCACTATGTAAACTGAAGGAATTGGATTCTTCACCCGACTTATTTCCTAAATTGAGCGAGAGTAGATTTTGCACAGCAATGCACGTGAAAAACTTCGATCTTTATTTCCCTTGTTCAAAAATAGAACGGCTTTAGTTGTAGCCCATTTTTAGATAATTCCAGCGCAGGTGCAGGCAGTTTGATGAATCCAAAAGTCCCAAACACCATTCTGACCCATCTGTTCTTTATTTTCAATTTAGATAGATCGACATCTACGGATAAGTACCATTGACGATATCTGTTTAAATCATTGCACCAAGATTCATTCATACAATACATTTCAGGATCATCCTTTCCGCTAATCATCTCCTCGGCACCATATCCCAATGCCAGATTCAACCATCCGGGGAATTTCGTATTCTTAAATAGAAACGATTTGATGTTTAACGAAAGCCAATAGGTTTGACCATTGTAGTCTTTTAGCAGGCGCTCGGCACCACTTGTTCCTAGTAAAGAAGGCCTGTAGTCTGCAAATGCTGTGTAGTGCGCCGAAAATTTGAGTTTGATGCGTTGTTCGTTCCAGGCAACTCCCTGGCCGATTACCAAAACTGTTCCTGCTGCATTTGCAAGCATATCTCCCATACTGAAACCCCATCCTTCTGAGAATCCATCCATCAGCTCCAAACCTGATAAATAGACCAGCCCTAAACCGCCGCCAAACCAAGTGGCTTGTTTGTCCCCAAGTCCGCTCCACTTCAGTGCTTCAATACCCGCATAACCGATATAATAGGATGTCATGGAGTGCCCGATTTTATCCATTTGAAGCCACTCCGAATTATCGTTAAAAAAATGGAAAGGCGTTTGCTGATACTGATTGTACCACAATTCATTAAGTGCCAGCAATGAACCAACTGTACCAATCGTTTCAATACCGATAACCGCTGCTAATTTTCTAGAGTTCAGGCTATCCGAATAGTGCAAGATGCTTTGGCCGTAGGAATGGTAATTAACTGTCCACAAGATGGGAGACAACAAAAGCAGTAACTGTAATTTTTTCAATACTAGCATTGTTTGATCAATGAACCAAATTTAAGACACAACAAAGGATAATATCCTATAGTTCAATGATTATTCCAATTGTGGGTAATACAGTTCCTGTAGAATTATCAATAAAATACGGCTGATACCGTGTAGAATCATTCGGATCAACTAGAAATTGTCCGTTGATATCGGACCGCATGTTCAGGATCGGTGCTTGCTCTGCAGTGAAGTTATACAAATTCTGAATGTCAAGATACAGGTCAATACTCCATTTTTTCATAAACCAACGTTTATCTACCCGCACATCAAGCTGATGAAAATTACCTAAACGATTCGAATTCAATTGATTGTAATCCGGCAATCCTACTCCCCGAATGTTCCAGGCTGAAATCAATGATGAATTACTGACGTCAAAAGGCGTATACGGTGCACCACCGGAGAAAAGCCATCTAAATCCTACGTCCCAATTTTTTTTGAACTTTTTTCCACCGGTCAATGAGATGATATGCTTTGAATCCCAAGCAGAAGGTCGATATTCCCCATTCTTATCTTTGAATTCACTGGTTACAAAAGTGTAGGCCAAAATGCCATAAAAGCCTTTGAACAGTTTTTGCTGTAAAAGCAACTCAACACCATAACTTCTTCCTTCGGAAGTACTCTCCGCTGGTTCATTACCAATCACTCCAAAATCAGCACCGAGGTTTGCCAAGGAAACCGAATCCGTTAATAAGAACGGGTAATTACTGTATCCTTTGTAAAATCCTTCCAGCGTAATTCGTGCGTTTTTAAACGTATTGTATTCAATTCCTGCTACAATATGATTGGATTGAATGTAGGTGATATTATTGTTTTTGTTCACCAATGTATTTGCCTGGTCTCTGAAGCCTAAAACCGTGTAAGGAGGAAGCTGATAATACATACCTACATTACCGTTCAATCCAAATTGGTCTGTAATCATGTAAGACAGTGAAAATCTTGGAGAAAGCTGAGCCAGAGGATTCAACATGGTTGTAGAGTAATCTGAAAAATCAGTCCTTAAACCTGCCGACATGGTGAGTCGTTTATCCAGCAGCCGCTTACTTGCTTGAGTAAAAACAGCATACCTGTTAAAATTTAGCTCAGAATCAAAGTTAACTTCCTGCGGCCCCTGCGTTGTAAAGATTCTGTTGAACGTGCTATTCAGGTACTCAACGTTCTCAAATCCGAATCCCATATTAATTTTCCAACCACTCAATCGGACCGTATTTTCAAGTCTCAATTTGTTCTCAATTTCCTGCGAGGAATAATCCAAAATCAAGTTATCCTGTGAGGATTGATCGTTGTCTTCGTATTTGATCGCTTTGTTGTTCAGATGGTTTCTACTGACGACCAGCGTCTGATAACTGTTTTCTCTATAGTGTTTGTACACAGCACCAAGGCTATAGTTCCATTGCGTATTTACAGGAATATTCCCCAAGGTATAATTATTGAATTCAATCGTACTTGAGTCCGTTACTCCATCATTCACAGATTCATTCAATACGAAATCATCCAACGCACCTAAACCAATTACAGTCAATTCGTTTTTCGAATTAAATCGATGTTTTAATTTAAATTGAGCGTCTGTGTACGTCGGCAAGAAAGGGAGTTTTAAGGCAGCAAATAAAAACTGAAGGTAGGATCTTCTTGCGCTGAAAATGAATGACGTGTTTTTTCCCAAAGGGCCATCAAAGGTGAGGCCGATATCACTAGACCCAACAGCAAAGGTTGTTTCAAGTTTTTCAGCATTACCGTCTCTTTGAACAAACTCAAATACGGAGCTGGCTGCATTTCCACGATTGGCAGGAAATGCCCCTGAATAGAAATCGACCTTTTCTATAAAATTCACATTTAACAAGCCTACGGGACCACCTGAGGCTCCTTGTGTAGCAAAGTGATTGATATTCGGCACCTCTACTCCATCTAGGTAGAACCTGTTTTCATTCGGAGCACCGCCTCGGATTATGATGTCATTTCTAAACGCAACTGTTGGGCTTGCCCCGGGCAACGCCTGAATCACCTTGGATATATCCCTGTTCCCTCCCGGAAAGCGCGTGATTTCCGAGGCTTGAAGAGTTCTCAACGATACTGGACTCTCTTGAGTTTTTGTAAAGGGATTCACTTTAATCACGACGGAATCCAGCTCACCAAATGCAACGGATTTCATTTGAACATTCAAAAAAGTCTTTTTTGCATTCGACACCTCTATTTCAAACCGAGTTGTCGTTTCATATCCAAAAGCCGAAAACTCTATGTTGTATAATCCCGGATCTAGATCGGACAACTCGTAATTGCCATCTTCGTCTGATTCCACACCTTTCAGCGGATCTAAGATTTTGATCGTTGCAAAAACAATGGGATCATTGTTGGTCGCGTCTGTTAGTTGCCCGCCCACACGACCGTATTGGGAAAATATGTTCCCTGAGATGGACAGAATACCAAACAAACAGATCAATGCTTTTTTTCTAATCAAAGCTTTATTTATTTCTTTATTGGAACATCTTAATTCTACAAATGTTCAGTTATTTTTGTCCTTTTCAAAGTTGATATGAAAACTTCAAGCATTAAAACAATGATTCAAATCGGAATGCTATCGGTCGTCGGCTACATAACGATTTCCATTTTGGTCATGTTCTTTTATCATGGAGGAGACATGTTTGATCTTAATCGCTCCACCTACAATTTTTTTGGTTCTTTTTTAAGTGACCTTGGTCGAATGCATGGATTTTCAGGAGTAACTTCTTATACCACGGGAATTATTTACGGCATTGGGTTGGGGTTTATGGGAATTGGAACCATTCTGTTTTTCTGGGCACATCAATACCTTGTCCCGAAAACAATTGCCATAGTAAAACACGGAGCAACTATTGTAGGTATCATTACGGGAATTGGCTACATCGGCATCGCATGCACCCCATGGGACATCGTGCCAAAGACTCACTTGTTTTTTGTCTTTACGGGATTTATCTCTTTCAGTATCTGTTGTCTATTGATGTTCATCATTGTTATAAAAGATTCATCCTACCCTACCATTTTTGGATACATCTATCTTTTTCTCTGTTTATGGAATTTGACCTACGTTTTGTTCATGATTTATGGACCTGATTCGAGAGAACCGGCAGGACGTATTGTTCAGGCAACTGCACAAAAGATTGTGATCTACACCCAGTCTGCACTGACGATTTATTGTGCTTATGGAGCTGTGCAAGTCAGCAACAAGAGAAAAGAAAAATTGATTGGTCAAACGGGTATATCATGACAAAACAAGAAAAAATTCAATTTGTAATTGACGAGTTGGGGCGGTTGTATCCTGAAACCCCAATTCCACTAAACCACAAGGATCCATACACACTGCTCATTGCCGTTCTCTTGTCTGCTCAATGCACGGACCTACGAGTTAATCAAGTAACACCTGAATTATTTCGGCTAGCAGATACACCATTTAAAATGGCCAAAGTAACCGTGGAGGAGATCAGAGCAATTATCAGACCTTGCGGTCTTTCGCCAAGAAAGTCGAAAGCAATACACGAACTATCCAATATCCTTATCGAAAAATACAAAGGGGAAGTCCCTGCAGAATTCGAACTACTGGAGTCGTTACCAGGAGTCGGTCATAAAACCGCTTCCGTGGTGATGGCGCAAGCTTTTGGTCATCCGGCATTTCCCGTCGACACTCACATTCATCGGTTGATGTATCGATGGAACTTTTCGACTGGCAAAAATGTTGAACAGACAGAAAAGGATGCGAAAAGATTGTTTCCCAAGGAGCTTTGGAACAAGTTACATTTACAAATTATATTCTATGGTAGGGAATATTCTCCTGCAAGAGGAAATCAATTTGAGGTGGATTACATTACAAGGAAAATTGGCAGAAAATCAGAAATCGCCAAAATGAAAAAAAGCCAATGAGCAAACCCATACGTATTGGAGGAGTGCCAGAGCATTTTAATCTGCCGTGGCGTTTATCCATGGAAGAGAAACGCTTCGAACATGCGGGCATTCCGGTAAGCTGGAAAGATTTTCCCGGAGGAACCGGCGCTATGGCAAGAGAGTTGAGACATGGCACGATCGATATTGCGTTGATCCTAACCGAAGGAATTGTCGCAGACATTATCAAAGGAAATAAATCTACAATTGTAGGTTTTTACGTCAAGTCTCCTTTAACGTGGGGAGTACATACCTCGGGACACAACAACTTTACGAGTCCAAACGCCATTGACAAGAAGCTATTTGCAATTTCTAGATGGGGGTCGGGTTCTCACCTGATGGCTTATGTTTATGCAAAAAAGCAAGGTTGGAGCACTGAAGATTTTGATTTTCGAGTGGTAGCCAATTTAAAGGGTGCGAGGGAAGCATTGGGCTATCAAAGCGCCAATTTATTTCTATGGGAAAAATTCACCACCAAACCGTTAGTTGATACCGGTGAACTTCGACTTATTGATAGCATTGACACACCGTGGCCCTGCTTCGTAATTGCAGTAAGGAATGAAATACTTGCAAATAGATTGGATGAGATAAAAACACTAATTGAGATCATTAAGCAGCGGTCACAGCAATTTAAAGAACAAAGCAACGCAGTAGAACTTATATCATCCCGATATGGAATACAAGAAGAAGATGCGGCAAAATGGCTTTCAGTAACTGAATGGGAGTCCAGTAATGATCTTACCGGCGATATTATTCAGAACGTCCAAGAAACGTTGATGAACCTGGGCGTAATTCATAAAAAGCGTGATTTTGATGAATTTTGTATGAGCTTGTAATTGGCTCATAGACAATAGAAAAAGTACTTACCACAGTTATTGCCTATATTTGAGCTCCTAAAATGGAATCACTTTATTGCTGAATTACATGGTAAGCAGTGAATACCTTGTTTTAAATGACTAAAAATTTTAAAAGTAAATTGATGTTATTACTCGATTAAAAAATCTTCACAGGTTTTATGAGATCAGCTCAACATGAAATTCCATCGCACCATATCCATTTTAATCCTAATCCTGTTTTTCGTTCAGGTAAATGTTAATGAAGCAATTTGCGGGCCAACTCAACCTACTATTGAGATTGGATTGAATGACAAAGCAAAAGGAAAGAAGCACAAAAAGAAGCTGGAAGAATTCAAAGCAAGTGTCAGCCCAACAGACGACCTTTCTTCCTTTAATTATCACGAAATTTCGTATGTAATTAATGCTGATTTTGCAACTGTCTGGAACTGTTATACCACAACAAATCCTAACGCTGTTTGGGACGGTCCATTGAATACTTACAGCCGATCCTACTCTCGAAATAGCGATATGAATTATACATCGGGAGATGAGAAACAGCCCAAAGCAGAATTGGACATGGTCTATGAACTCAAACTGAACTTTTCAAAGGTTTTCAATATTATCGTCACTTTTCAAATTACCAAATTGGATTGTGATGAAAAGGTCATCGAATTTACCTATGGACAGGACAATAAGTCTCATGGTTTTCAACGCATGGTTTTTCAACCCGATGGGGACAAAACGAGGATAATTCACAGCACTCGATTTAAAAGCGACAATAAATTCAGAGATACACGGATCTATCCCAAGTATCATGAAAAATGCCTGAATGAATACCACGGTAATTTAAGAGCCATAGCAGAGCATAAATAAAGTGAAATTTCAGATGCTCACTCTTACAACACACAACCGTTAAATAATCATAAATTGAGCTGAAACATCAAAGATGTAAACCTTTGAATAGTGCAGAACGTCAGCTTTTTTGTACCTTGATTTTAATTGTAAAAATCACTTATACACGAAAAGATAATTATTATGGGAATTTGGGATAGATTAAGGCACGAGCTGATAGACATCATCGAGTTTTTAGATGATTCAAACGATACGCTGGTTCATCGATTTGAACGATTTCAAAACGAGATAAAAAATGGTGCTCAATTGACCGTACGACCCGGGCAGGTAGCTGTCTTGATCAATGAAGGACAAATTGCCGATGTATACGAACCTGGAATGCACAGACTGGAAACATCCAATATGCCCATTCTATCCACACTAAAAGGGTGGAAATATGGATTCAACTCTCCATTTAAAGTAGAAGTTCTTTTTGTAAATACTACTCAAATTACCGATCAAAAATGGGGAACTAAAAATGCCGTACCGCTTTCAGATCCAAGATTCGGGATGTTTGAAATCAGAGCGTTTGGAACCTATTCTATTAAAGTAAATGATGCCCCGAGGTTTATCAAAGAGATTGTGGGAACAGATGGCAATTTTACCGCTGAAGAAATAACCGGTCAATTGCGATCGTTGGTTGTAACTCGTTGCACAGATGCGATTGCAGAAACTGAATTACCCGTTGAAAAATACGCGTCAAATCTAAACGAGATTTCTCAGGATGTTCATGGAAGAATGTCTTTAGATTTTGATAAATACGGGCTGGAACTGTCAACATTTTTAGTAGAAAACATTTCCATGCCCGAAGAGATCAAAAAAGAAATCTTTGAATTGAGTCGACTGGATTCTAAAGTGGATCTTGACAAGCTCGCAAAATTGAAAACCGCCAAAGCAATCGAAAAAGCGGCCGAAAATGAAGGAATGGCCGGAGGCGGAATGGGCATGGGAATGGGGTTTGCTATGGCGAATCAAATGGGTCAACAATTTTCACAGCAACAACAGAGCGATGGTGCATCATCTGCAGGAACACCGCCACCGCCGCCGCCTGCACTTTTGTTCCATGTCGTAATTAATGGAGAGCAGCAGGGCCCATATGACATGAATGCAATAAAAAGTATGATTTCAAATCAACAAATTTCAAAGAATACTTTAGTGTGGAGAAATGGAATGGAATCGTGGTCAGAAGCCGGAACAGTGTCTGAACTAAGCGGTGCGTTCGGAAGCGTTCCTCCTCCTCTACCTCCTCAATAGAAATGAAAGAAACTGAACAAATGGCTGGGATTGCATTCAATTGCAATGATTGTGGTGCAGACCTAACGTATTCACCAGGCACACGTAACATCGATTGCCAATACTGTGGGGCAAAGAACGAAATTGAAGATGCTGGTCAAGAAATAAAAGAGCTGGATTTTCACGAACAGTTATCAGCAACAACAGAGAGTGAACATCTACCCAATAAATTTGTTGATTGTTCGGCTTGTGGAGCAAGCTCTTCGATCGAATCGCAGATTACAGCCGCTTCCTGCCCATATTGTGCCGCTCCATTCGTAATCGAAAATGCGTACGACGCAAACATAATCCTTCCTAAATCCCTGATTCCGTTTCAGTTAAAAAAGGAAGAAGCTCAAAAAGAATTCAAACAGTGGATCGGAAAGTCTTGGTTCGTACCTAACGATCTTAAAAAAGCACAGCTGAATTTCGAACGATTTAAAGGTGTTTATATTCCGTATTGGACATATGATGCGAATTACGACACCAGCTATACGGGACTAAGGGGAGATCATTATTATGTTACAGAAACAGTCAGGATAGGAGACAAAACAGTGACCCGACAAGTTCAGAAAACCAGATGGACTCCAGCTTCGGGTTCCGTTAATGGATTTCACGATGATCTACTGGTCATCGCCTCCACCTCTTTACCCGATAAGTATGCGCACAAACTGGAGCCCTGGGATCTATCAAAGCTCACATCTTACGACGAAAAGTTCCTAAGCGGCTTTACTGTCGAGAGGTATCGAATAAAACTAGAAGAAGGATTTGAGCTAGCAAAAGAAATTGGAAAACCTGCAATTAAGAGCAATGTTCGTCAAGATATAGGTGGAGACGTGCAAACGATCACAACTATGAATACGGACTATACCAACATAACATTTAAGCATTTGCTTTTGCCCATTTTCGTTTGCGCCTACAAGTTCAAAGGGGAAAGCTATCAATTTCTTATCAACGGTCAAACCGGAGAAGTGCAGGGAGAAAGGCCAAGAAGCTGGATTAAAATTACTTTAGCCATACTAATAGGCCTCGCCATAATTGGAGGGTTAATATGGGCTTATCTGCATTTCAATCAATAGTAAAATGAGTTTAGGGAATAAAAAAAGCCGCAACTCAGTGCGGCTTTTTTCTAATTCATTACCAGTTCAACCTGGCCCATACTTTCCGACTCATTTATACGAAGCGCTTTGGAATACCCAAGAATCGACTGAAGAACAGTTTCCGTTGGTCCGGAATGTTGTTCCTGACGTTTCACACAATCAGATATTCGCTTTTCCTCGGTTTCAATAAATTTAGTCAGTACATTCAGAGTAGAAGATTTCTTCATAGGCATATTTTAATCTCGTTTTCAATTGATTTCTATCTAAAACGAGATCAGTAAATAAATATTGCCTATCGCTTAAATTTAATGTGTTGTTAACATAATGTCGTTCTCCTTGATCATCTTCCGAAGATTGATCAAAGCGTAACGCATTCTCCCCAAAGCGGTATTGATACTTACTCCTGTGGAATCGGCTATGTCTTTAAAGCTCATTCCCATATAGTGCCTCATTTTGACTACTTCTCTTTGTTCGTCTGGCAGCAGATCAACAATTTTTCTCAGATCTGAATGAATCTGCTCCTCTACAATAACATCCTCAACATTCATATCTGCCAGCTTGATTACCTGAAAAATATCAAACTCATCATCACTGCCACCTGATTTGTTCTTCCTGCCTACGACCGGCATCTTAGAAGATTTTCTAAAGTGGTCAATAACCAAGTTGTGGGCGATTCTCATGACCCAAGGTAAAAATTTACCTTCTTCATTGTATTTCCCCCTTTTCAGTGTATTGATGACCTTCATGAACGTGTCCTGAAAAATATCATTGGCAAGGTCCGCATCCTTCACCATCATAAAGATGTAATTGTACACTCGATCTTTGTGTCGAGTTAAGAGCTGCTCAAATGCAGACTCATTTCCTTTCAAATAACTTCGGATAAGTTCTCTTTCGTGTAATTGCGTATTCATACTTCTACTCTTTTTTGCTGCAATTGAACAGCAGATTAATTGAATTATTATTGAATTAGAGTAGAGTTTTTTCTATACGCTTTTTTTTAGAGTTCCTTTCTTATAACGATTAGAGGCTTCTTGAGGTTACATACCTATATTTCTGCCAATATCTCTTCCAAATGTAACAATTATAGGGGTTACAGAAAAAATAATTAGCTAATTTTGCAAAATTCGAATTACTTAACGGCTTTATTTTGATGACGAACGGGGGAAAAAATGGCAAAACGAACGAGCTAAAAATTGAAATTCGGGGTGCAAAAGTTCACAACCTAAAAAACATTGACGTTTCGATACCAAGAAACAAGATGGTAGTGGTTACCGGTCTTTCCGGTTCGGGAAAGTCTACTCTGGCATTTGACACATTGTATGCGGAAGGGCAAAGAAGGTATGTAGAAAGCTTGTCTTCCTATGCAAGACAGTTCATGGGGCGATTCGACAAGCCAAATGTGGACAGTATCAAAGGAATTTCTCCGGCCATTGCCATTGAACAAAAAGTAATCTCAAGAAACCCTAGGTCTACCGTCGGAACCTCTACGGAAATTTACGATTACTTAAAACTACTTTATGCCAGAATAGGACGCACCTACTCTCCTATCTCAGGAGAAGCAGTGAAGAAAGAACGTGTTACCGATGTCGTCGATTACCTAAATACCTTCCAGGACAAAACGAAAGTGCTGATTCTTTCAAAAATAAATGTTCCTCATGGGCGAAGCACAGAAGCACATCTGCGCATATTGCTTGATCAAGGATACACCAGAATTCGTTTAGGAGAAAAAATTGGTAAAATTGAAGATATACTCCAGACCAATAATAATTATCAAGGGGACGTTTTTCTGGTAATTGACCGATGCGTAATCGAAGCCGAAAGTGATTCAAACAACGCTCGTATTGCCGATTCGGTTCAACATGCATTTCTAGAAGGAGGTGGTGAGTGTTTTGTCGAAGTGATCAATGATCAACCAACCCTAAAAAGTTTTTCAAATAAGTTCGAACTAGATGGAATGCTCTTTGAAGAACCAAGCGTTAATTTCTTCAGTTTCAACAATCCCATTGGAGCATGTCCGAAATGTGAAGGGTATGGAAAAATTCTAGGAATAGACAGAGATCTGGTCATTCCAAACAAGAATCTATCCATTTACGAAGATGCCGTTGTATGCTGGAAAGGTGAAAAAATGAGCGAATGGAAAAAGGAACTGGTAATGAATGCCAGCTCATTTGATTTTCCAATCCACCGACCTTACTACGAGTTGAGTGAAGAAGAAAAAAATCTATTATGGACTGGAAACCAATACTTTAGTGGATTAGACGCTTTTTTCCAATACGTCGAGAGCAAATCGTACAAAATCCAATACAGGGTAATGCTTAGCCGATACAGAGGCAAAACAAAATGTACCGAATGCAATGGAAACCGGTTGAGAAAGGAAACCAATTATGTTACCGTTGGTGGTAAAACCATATCCGACGTTGTACAAATGAACATCAAAGATGCCAGGGCATTTTTTGATCAACTTGAATTAGAGGAAACAGAAAAAAACATTGCAAAACGAATTTTGCGTGAGATTCAAAACAGGCTTTCGTTTCTTTCTGATGTTGGTCTCGACCACTTGACCTTGAATCGATTGTCCAATACGCTATCCGGGGGAGAGTCTCAACGAATCAACTTGGCTACGTCACTGGGAAGTGCATTGGTTGGTTCCATGTACATTCTGGACGAGCCAAGTATTGGATTGCATCCAAAGGACACAGGAAAGCTGGTTGACGTGTTAAAATCATTACGGGACCTGGGAAACACGGTGATTGTAGTTGAACATGAAGAAGAAATCATGAAAGCAGCCGATGAAATAATCGACATGGGGCCAAAGGCAGGACACTTTGGAGGGGAAGTAGTATTTCAAGGCGCAATGGACCAGCTGCTGGAAGGAAAGAACAGCCTAACAGCAAATTACCTCACCGGAAAATTATCGATCTCCGTCCCGAAACAAAGAAGGCAATGGAACCACTCCATTCGAATTGATGGAGCCCGTGAAAACAATTTGAAGGGAATTGATATAGAAGTTCCTCTAAACATTATCACTTGTGTTACAGGAGTTTCAGGAAGTGGAAAGTCCTCCTTGGTTAAAAAGATACTCTACCCTGCCTTGAAGAAAATGTTTGGGAACCATCGGGAAAAAACAGGAGCATTCGATAAGGTACATGGCGATCTGAATCAACTCAATTCCGTTGAGTTCATCGACCAAAATCCGATAGGAAAATCATCTCGTTCCAACCCTGTAACCTATGTAAAAGCCTATGATCAGATACGGGGGCTGTTCGCAGAAGAACAATTGTCGAAAATAAATGGTTTTAAGCCAAAGCATTTTTCCTTTAATGTGGAAGGTGGTCGTTGCGACGAATGTGAAGGAGAGGGCTTTGTATCCATCGAGATGCAATTTATGGCTGATGTGAAGCTAACCTGTGAAAACTGTGAAGGCAAACGGTTTAAAGACGAGATTCTAGAGGTTCAATACAATGGAAAGAACATATACGATGTGCTTTCAATGACCGTAGAGGAAGCCGTAGCGTTTTTTAGTGCCGGTACACGAGCAGCAGAAAGGAAAATAGTAGAAAAATTGACTCCACTGAATGAAATCGGACTTGGTTATGTTCAATTGGGGCAATCCTCCAGCACATTATCCGGAGGAGAAGCACAGCGGATCAAACTGGCCTCGTTTCTCGGAAAAGAGGGAACAGAAGAAAAGACATTATTCATTTTTGATGAACCCACTACCGGGCTTCATTTCCATGATATCGAAAAATTGATTCGCGCATTTGGAGCACTGATTGCAAACGGTCATTCCATACTCATAGTTGAGCACAATGTAGAAGTGATCAAATGTGCTGACTGGGTAATCGACCTTGGTCCGGATGGAGGAATTGAAGGTGGTCATCTGTTGTTCTCAGGCACTCCGGAAGAGCTCGTTCACTGCAAGGAGAGCTATACCGCCCAATATCTTTCGGAGAAATTGGTTTAGCAAATTATGTTTTTGAGATTTGTCACAACGTTTGCACTTAAATAAGTAAAGGGTTGCAGCCGAAGCTGTCTATCAAAAGAATACATCACATTAGTGCTGAATCCATTTTTTTAATACTGGCAAGATTTATAAATTGAACCCAACTAAGGTGAAAGCTCTATCAACACTTTAATGTCTTGCGATTTTGAAGAGAATTGAACCATCATAAATTGAATAATTTCAAGTCAATGTCTAAAACTTACACCAGCATAATTGATGTGCCAAAGCAGGCAAAAGAAGATGATTTACTCGGTATCGATAAGTACAAATCCGGCCTTGTTCGATTCATAGAAAATACCAATACGCCTATTACTGTTGCTATTCAGGGAGAATGGGGAAGCGGAAAAACATCTTTAATGAACACATTAAGGGACGAATTGTGCGATCAGGAAGGCAAGAAATTCATACCTGTATGGCTGAATACCTGGCAATATTCGTTAATGAAAGAGCCTGATCAGGCATTGATATCGATAATTAAAGGATTAACGGAAGAAGTGCTGGCCGTAATTGATGAAGGCAAAAGTGAAGCGGGCAAAAAGGTAAGGGCTGTTTTTGCTAATGTTTTGAAAGCAACTGCAAAAGTAGCTGTAAGTGCGACTACCGGTCAGGATATAGGTGAAATCTTGGATGCTACATCTGTTTCAAAAGAAGTTACC
>CAJWDP010000003.1 GCA_913030835.1 uncultured Flavobacteriales bacterium
CACGATGCCAGTTGCAAAGGCTCAATAAACTACCTAAATTTAGCTAGAGAGGTTCTTCAAAAGAATAGCCTGACCAGAATAGAAGAAAGCGACAAAATCATTGTAGGGGATAATGAGCTCTAAGAAAAAAGGTTTAGGAAAAGGTCTGAGTGCGTTATTGGAAAGTGCAGAAACAGACATTACACTATCTGCTTTAGACGGGAAAACCAGCGCTAATTCCGGAGTACTCGGCTCTATCGCTCAAGTCGACATCTCCAGTATTGAAACTAATCCGTTTCAACCGAGAACAGAATTTGAAAAAGAAGCCTTAATTGACTTGACCAATTCCATAAAAGTCCACGGAATCATTCAGCCCATCACGTTAAGGAAAATGGGTAGAGGCAATTACCAAATCATTTCGGGCGAAAGAAGATTCAGAGCAGCTCAATTAGCAGGACTTACCCAGGTACCTTGTTACATTCGAGTTGCCGATGATCAAACCATGCTGGAAATGGCCATTGTTGAAAATCTTCAGAGAGAAGACTTAAACGCCATCGAGATTGCATTGAGTTTCAAACGACTCATTGATGAGTGCAATCTAACCCAGGAGCAGCTCAGCGAAAAAGTAGGCAAAAATCGATCGACCGTAACCAACTACCTCCGCCTGCTTAAATTGCCTCTGGCCGTCCAAGTTGCTTTAAGGGAGAATAAAATTTCCATGGGTCACGCACGTGCTCTGCTTTCAATTTCAGACGAAGACAAGCAGCTAGCCGCTTTGGAAACAATTCTAGAGGAGAATTTATCCGTTAGAAAAGTAGAAGAGCTCGTTAAGGAAAAAGTAGCTAAAGATGCATCGAAATCGTCGATAGAATTGACAAAAACCGAAAAACGGGCGGTTGAAAGTCTTGCTAAGCTACTTGACACAAAAGTATTGGTGACCATGAACAATAGAGGTAAAGGTAAAATCGTTATCGATTTTAAGACTGATGTAGAATTCGGTCGAATCTTGAAATTACTTCATGACTAAGTCTATTCGAATTTATAGCGTTCTACTTCTCGTTTTCAGTTTAAATCTATCACATGCTCAGGATACTGATTCCAGTTCTATCGCTGTTGCGCGTAAATCGCCACAAAAAGCGGCTTTGTTATCAGCAATAATTCCGGGTGCGGGTCAAATCTACAACCATACGGCAGCTAAAGGAAAACGAAGAATCTGGAAAGTACCCATTATCTATGCAGGACTTGCCACTTCCGGTTACTTTTTATACGACAATATCACAAACTACAAGAGCCTAAGGGAAGAGTATCTATGGCGGCTGGCTGATGCGAATAATGCCCCGATAAATTATACCAATTATAGCACAGACAACGTTCGAACCGCCATCGATCAATACAAGAACTGGCGGGATCTATCAATTGTTTGTATCGCGGGTATTTATATTCTTCAAATCGTAGATGCAAGTGTTGATGCTCATTTGTTCAATCACGACATCTCTCCCAACTTATCCTTGAGGATTACTCCCAACATTGGATTCAATACGGCAGGTTACTACGGAGTTGGTTTAACACTTTTAAAGAAATAATTTGGCACCACGGTGCTAGTATTTCTGTATTTTTGGCGGATTAGCTATGAAGATTGCACTAATTGGATATGGAAAAATGGGCAAGGCAATAGAACCGATTGCCATCCAGCGAGGACATGAAATTGTATTGCGTTCGGTCAGCACAGTGGAATTGGATAAAACAACTATTGCAGACGCAGATGTTGCCATTGAATTTACCGAACCTTCTTCAGCTAAGCATCACATTCTCACCTGTTTTGAAGCGGGAACTCCCGTCGTGGTTGGAACAACCGGATGGTATGGTGATTATGACGAAATTCATAGGAAGCAAAAAGAAACAAATTCTGCACTTCTGGCTTCAACCAACTTCAGTTTGGGAGTTAACCTTTTTTTTGAAATAAACCACCGGTTGGCTGCGTTAATGAATCAACAAGATCAGTACGACATGGCCATAACGGAGATACATCACACTGAAAAGCTAGACGCTCCTAGCGGAACAGCCATTAGTATTGCGGAGGGGATCATCGATTCTGTCGACAGAAAAAAAGAATGGACCGATTCTCATTCACATGGTTCCCGCCAGATTCAGATCGTGTCTGAAAGAGAAATGAATGTTCCAGGAACACATCGTGTAACCTATGATTCAGCCGTAGATTCCATTTCCATCGAGCATGTAGCTCACAACCGAAAAGGATTTGCTTTAGGCTCCGTAATTGCTGCGGAATTTATTCAAGGAAAGTCGGGAATTTATACCATGAAAGACGTACTTAATTTAAGCTAAATGATCGTATTTGATTTACCACATATTCTGCTTTATTTGCTCGTAGTAATTTATTTTGTATCCCTCCCAGGTATCTTTAAAAAAGCCGGATATGAAAAGCCGATACACGGATATGTTCCGATCTATAATCTGTTGATCTTACTTAAACTCATGAAGAAACCCTGGTGGTGGATCCTATTAATGTGCATTCCGGGTGTCAATTTTCTGATGTTACTTATTCTTAACGTAAATGTCAGCTTCAGCTTTGGAAAAAGAAAGTTCACCGATGCAATTATTGCTATTGTTATTCCTCATTATATTGTCCTATCCGCATCTTTCCAAGAGAAAATGACCTGGACCGGCCCTCTGATCTGGAAAAGCAAAAAGGAAAAGGGGTTAATTCGTGAATGGGGCGACGCCTTATTATTTGCGATTGTAGCTGCCGGAATCATCCGAGGTTTCTTCTTTGAAGCTTTTACTATTCCAACAGGGTCTATGGAAAAGGACCTCCTTATAGGCGACTATCTATTTGTAAACAAGATAGCTTATGGTCCCAAATTACCACAGACACCTTTAGCTGTTCCGTTTTTTCATAACAACATTCCCGGCACCTATACAAAATCTTACTTGCACTGGTTCGGAATGGATTATCACAGGCTTCCAGGATATACCGATGTAGAAAGAAACGACATTGTGGTATTCAACTATCCGGCCGGTGACACAGCACTATTGGGAAGAAATAAACGTGGAGATGAGCTTCAAGGACACAATTATTATCAGTTTTTGCGAGATGAGGCTTTCTACCTGTGCAACTGTTCGGCTGAACAATTCGAACAAGATCGCGATAAATATTATGCTCAGGCAAGAGAAAACCTATTGGTGAAAAATACGATGACGCACACGTTTTTTGTCGACGATTACAACCGCAGAGTTGCGGATCCTACAAAGTTTGAAGGATGGATAGAACGACCTACTGACAAAAAGGAAAATTACATCAAACGCTGTGTAGGAATTCCAGGTGATTCGCTTGAAATTATAAATGGCAAGCTTATCGTTAACGGGGAGGATGCCTATCTAGACGAAAACGCTCAGTACAATTACAATGTGATTGCCAATCGTATTTTTGACGACCGCATTAAAACATCTTTGAAAGAAAAATTCGATATCAACCCATCAGAGATCAGCATCAATTATTCCAATGGTGCTATGCGAATTCCAATGTCCATGAAAGCGTATGAAGAATTCTCTGAGCTGGGTTATGTGGATAGCATCTGGGTGGACTGGAAACAGAAGGGGTATTACAACAACCCTGACGTAATGAAGTACAATTACATGCAGATCTTTCCCAATGACCTCATTACCAAAGACTGGACAGAAGACAATATGGGCCCGTGGTATCTACCAAAAGCAGGAGACGAAATTGAGCTAAACAAATTCAATGCTATTTTCTACCGAAGAGCCATAGAATCATACGAAAAAAACAAGTACCGAATTGATGGTGATAATGTGTACATCAATGGTCAGCTGGCCAACACCTACACCTTCAAAATGAACTATTACTGGCTAATGGGAGACAATCGGCATAATTCGCTGGACTCAAGAATGTGGGGATACGTTCCGGAAGATCACGTCGTTGGAAAGGCCGCTTTCATCTGGTTTTCAAAAGACAACGAAGCCGGTCATGAAGGGGTGAGATGGAATCGCATTTTTCAATCAGCCCATTGATGGAAGTAGTTCTTCCCCGAGTTTATTTTGGAAATATTGCTTACTATTCGATCTACAGTAAAGCATCGACGGTGGTATTTGAACCTCATGAACATTTTATTAAACAGTCGTACAGAAACCGATGTGCTATTGTAGCCGCAAACGCACAGCAGAATTTGATCGTACCTGTTCAGCGCAAACAAAAAAGAAATGCAATAAAACAGCTTGAAATTGTTTACGCCGAAAGCTGGCAGAGAGTGCATTGGGGCGCCATCGTGTCCAGCTACAAAATGTCTCCTTATTTCGATCATTACGAACATATTTTTCAACCTTTTTTTAATGGATATAAGCCTGACACCTTATGGGAGCTCAACGAGAAAGGACATCAGATCGTAAAGGAAATTTTAAATCTGAGTCGCAATGAGTCAACTACAGATTCGTTTCAAAAAAACTACCCGATCGACTACCGCGACAAAATGAAACCGCTAGATCATTTCCAACTCTCCTTTGAACATGAGAACTACCAGCAGGTTTTCGAAGATCGTCATGGATTTCAGAAAAACATGTCCATTCTTGACCTGATCTTCAATGAAGGACCAAACAGTGCAAGTTTCCTATAACGAGCAAAGGTAAATTACTATCTTCGTTAATAGAGGAAGGGGCATTCAATTAAGATCAAGAGAAAGATGACCAATAAAGAGCTGGAATTCAATAGAAACGATGATAAAATGCGACTTAGGTTGTCCGAGCTTCAGAGAAAGTTGGACAAAATTTATCAAGGAGGCGGCAAAAACAAAATTGAAAAACACCATGCGAAAGGGAAGTTAACCGCTAGAGAGCGTATCGATGAGCTTCTTGATAAGGACAGCAACAGCATTGAGATCGGAGCATTGGCAGGCTATGAAATGTACAAAGATCATGGAGGTTGTCCGTCAGGAGGCGTAGTAGTGGTTTTAGGATACATCCATGGCAGACTTGTCATTGTAGTTGCCAATGATGCAACGGTAAAAGCCGGAGCCTGGTTTCCAATAACAGGCAAAAAAAACCTGAGAGCGCAGGAAATTGCTATTGAAAACAAAATTCCTATCGTTTATTTAGTGGATAGCGCGGGAGTATATCTTCCGATGCAAGATGAAATCTTTCCCGACAAAGAAAATTTTGGAAGAATCTTCCGGAACAATGCTGTTATGAGCTCGATGGGTATTACTCAGGTTGCCGCGGTAATGGGCAGCTGTGTTGCCGGAGGAGCCTATCTACCCATCATGAGCGATGAATCGCTAATCGTCGAGAAAACAGGAAGTATTTTCCTTGCAGGATCTTACTTGGTAAAAGCAGCGATTGGCGAAGAAATTGACAATGAGACATTGGGTGGTGCGACAACGCATAATGAAATCTCAGGTGTTACTGACTACCATTGCAAAGATGATCAGGAATGTCTCTCCACAATTAGGGATATTTTTGAGAAATTGGGCCCTAAAGCAAAAGCCGGTTACAATCGAGTCACGCCTCTTAAATCCAAATTCAAGGACAGAGACATCTATGGAGTATTTCCTGATGATCGAGCTAAACCCTACAATACAAAAGAAATCATCAAACGATTGGTGGATGACTCAAAATTCACTGAATACAAAGCAGGGTATGGGAAAACAATTGTCTGCTGTTATGCCAGAATTGATGGTTGGTCAGTAGGGATTGTTGCCAATCAAAGAGAGATTGTCAAAACAAAAACCGGAGAAGTTCAATTCGGTGGTGTGATCTATTCCGACTCTGCCGATAAAGCAGCACGATTCATTATGAATTGTAACCAAAAGAAGATTCCCCTAGTATTTATTCAAGATGTAACGGGGTTTATGGTTGGTTCCAGGTCAGAACATGGAGGTATAATAAAAGATGGAGCAAAGATGGTGAATGCCATGAGCAATAGCACAGTTCCCAAATTTACCGTCATTGCAGGTAATTCATATGGCGCAGGAAATTACGCCATGTGCGGCAAGGCATATGACCCTCGTCTGATTGTTGCCTGGCCCACTGCACAATTGGCCGTAATGGGAGGCGCGCAAGCGGCAAAAGTTCTAGTTCAAATTGAAATGGCTACGGCCAAAGCAAAAGGCATCGAGCTGACTGAGCAGGAAGAAGCAGAGCTGTATCAGACAACAAAAATGAAATACGATGAACAGACATCTCCCTATTATTCAGCCGCCAGACTATGGACGGATGCGATTATTGATCCGGCTGATACCAGGAAAGTAATTTCAATGGGCATAGAGATGGCAGACCATAATGAAGAAATTAAACCGTACAATGTTGGAGTGATCCAAACTTAAAATTAGCGCACTATGTCAGAAGAATCAGATAAATCGTCAAGTAAAGAAGACCAAAAACACGGACTCAAAGAGTTAACGGACGAAAAAGGAAATAAGCTAAGTCCCCTCTTACCCGATGACGTGAAGAATTATTTAATCGACATTGATGGAACCATTACAGATGACGTTCCTAATGAAGAACCTGAACGGATGGCCACTTGCGAACCATTCGAGGATGCACTGGAAACACTGAACAGATGGTACGATGAAGGTCACATCATCACCTTTTTCACCTCCAGAACTGAAGATCACAGAGAAGTAACGACAGAGTGGCTGGATAAACATGGATTCAAGTATCACGGTATTCTGATGGGAAAACCACGGGGAGGTAATTATCATTGGATTGACAACCATTTGGTGCGCGCTACGCGCTATAAAGGCAAATTTACTTCGCTAGTTAAGAAAACAGAGGAAATTGAAGTTTTTAAAGAATAATATCATTTTAAGGAACAAAATCAGGATGATTTTCGTTTACCTTAACTTTAATAAGGAAAGGACTATGAAAAAATTGAGATTTGTGCTGCCTTGTGTTTTGATTGTTGCTTTCTATTCCTGTGGTGGAGTGGAAGAACCAACAAATACAGTGCATTTGGATCAAACACAACTTCCAAACCCGACAATCATTGAAGAAAGCAGTGATTTTGCTTTTGCTCCCCCGTCACCACTGGAAATTGCAGGATTTTTCAAGCAGGCAGGATTAGTGTATGATCCTTCTAAATTGAATCCGGCTTCGAATAAAGACAATTACAATACAAAACTTAAAAAGTCCTTGAATTTTGGGGTGTATGCCACGGATTTGGCAACGTGTGTTGTCAACAACCAAATTGCAGATGCTCAGGGCTATCTAGAAGCAATTCAGCATCTTTCGGATGAAATTGGCATGCAAAACATTTTTGAGCAGGAAACAATAGAAAAATTCAAACGAAATATTGGAAATTCGGATTCCATTGAGGATATCCTAACCAATATACAGATGAGCACAGTGGAATACATTGAACTTAACGGTAAGGATGATCTAGAAGTAATTTATTTTGCAGGAGCCTGGATAGAGGGCATGTATTTGGGAACACTGACCTTAACGGAACAAGATTCGAAAAACATCGTACAACAGTTGGCAAGTCAGATCGAGTTTGGAAACAGAATCGCAAAAGGCCTTCAATCTGTTGAAGATCAAGATCCTGAAATTAAATTCGTCAGACAAAACATAGACGAAATTGTGGAGTTTTACAAAAATTGTGAAAGCATCAAAGGATTGTCCGAAGATGACAAAGATTTGGGTAGAATCGAAATGACTGATGAGGAATTAAACTCGATTTCCAAGCTGATTGTTGAACTAAGAACAGATATGATCAATTGATATGGTAAGAATTAATGTTCAATTTAAACTGTTAGCCTATGTTCTCTTAATGGGAGCACTAGTAGCTTTTGTGCCTGATCAAAAGGGAGACAAGAAAAAGAAATCTTCAAAATCAGGACTGGATGAAGCGGCTGAGTTCAAAGCTCAGGTAGCCGGCTATAGAAAGGATTGCAAAGCTGCACTTAAGCCATATCGCTACTCTTTCGGGAGAACGACCTATTTCAACTACAAATCCTACAATACATTGAAGGAAGTGGAAGTTGCATTAATTTTAAATTCCAGCTATAAATTTACGTTTAATGCCGAAGGCGTGACCGTAGACCCTATTCAAGTGAAGGTATACAACAAACCTTCGAATTACAACAAGAGAATTTTACTGTTTGAAAAGAACTCGGTTAGTGGTGGATCTTTTGAATTCACATCGGAGCAACTGGTAGAAAAAATGAAAGAGAATTACCGGGAAAAAGGACTAAGCGACTACGAACTGGAAAAAATTCTATTGTCAAAAGTATACATCGACTACATCATTCCTGCAATCGACGAAGAATTTGAAGAGGATGAATCTACAGGGAGAAGAAAAGTAATCGTTAAAAGAGGTGCAATCGTATTTGCCTCAGGTTATGAGAACCTAGCAATGGACGATTGATCAGCTAGTACTCTTTCTTTTTATTTGCCTTTATCCCATCGAAATCATACAATTGCTGATTCGTTCTTCGATACCCCAGTGTTTGTCTTATAGGTCCACTTAGTTCAAAAATTATAGGCGAGCAATAAATCCTTTAGCTTATCTTTAGCACCTCAAAATTGGTTGCAAATGATCAAAGTAACACTTCCGGACAATTCAGTTAAGGAATTAAACATTGGCTCAACGGCGATGGATGTCGCTATGAGCATCAGTGAAGGCCTTGCACGCAATGTGCTGGCCGCAGAGGTAAATGGACAAATTTGGGATGCAACCCGCCCAATCAATGAAGATGTTGAGCTGAAACTACTCACTTGGTCTGACTCGAAAGGAAAAGAAACCATGTGGCATTCATCTGCACATCTGATGGCAGAGGCTTTAGAATATTTTTATCCCGGTATAAAACTGGCAATAGGACCTCCCGTTGAGAACGGGTTCTATTATGACGTTGACCTAGGAGAACATGAAATCTCCGATAAGGACTTTGATAAGATCGAGAAGAAAATGATCGAGCTGGCTCGAGAGAAAAATCAATACGTCAGGCAAGACATTTCTAAACCTGAGGCCATAAAGTACTTTACCGAAAAGGGAGATGAATACAAGCTTGAACTACTGGAAGAGCTGGAAGACGGCAACATTACATTTTATACGCAAGGAAATTTCACCGACCTGTGTAGAGGACCACATATACCCCATACCGGATACGTCAAAGCAGTGAAGCTGATGAATATTGCAGGCGCATATTGGCGAGGAGATGAAAACAACAAACAGCTAACCAGGATTTATGGCATTACCTTTCCAAAAGCAAAGGAGCTAAAGGAATACCTCGCACGGTTGGAAGAAGCTAAAAAGAGGGATCACCGAAAACTCGGAAAAGAAATGGACCTGTTTACCTTTTCACAGAAAGTTGGTCAAGGTCTCCCCCTTTGGCTTCCAAAAGGAGCAGCGCTAAGGACAAGGCTGGAAGAGTTCATGAAAAAAGCACAACTCGCTGCAGGGTACGAACAAGTAATCACTCCACACATTGGGCACAAAAACTTGTACGTAACATCCGGTCACTATTCGAAATATGGAGAAGATTCATTTCAACCGATAAATACACCCGCGGATGGAGAAGAATTCTTGCTAAAACCCATGAACTGTCCACATCACTGTGAAATATTCAAATCGAGACCCAGATCATACAAAGATTTGCCCATACGATTGGCGGAATTCGGTACGGTTTACAGATACGAACAAAGCGGAGAACTGCATGGGCTAACCCGCGTCAGAGGATTCACGCAAGATGATGCACACCTTTTCTGCCGTGCAGATCAGGTGGAAGAAGAATTTAAAAAAGTAATCGATCTGGTACTTTATGTCTTTCGCGCTTTGAAATTCACCGATTTTAAAGCTCAAATATCACTAAGAGACAAAGAAGATCGATCAAAGTATATTGGATCGGACGAGAACTGGGAAAAAGCAGAGCAAGCAATAATCAATGCAACCAATGACAAAGGGTTAACCACAGAAATAGTACATGGAGAAGCGGCATTTTACGGCCCTAAGCTCGACTTTATGGTCAGAGACGCTATTGGGAGAAGCTGGCAGTTGGGAACCATACAGGTAGATTACAACCTGCCAGAACGATTTGAATTGGAATATACCGGATCTGATAACGCTAAACATCGCCCAGTTATGATCCACAGGGCTCCTTTTGGATCATTGGAAAGATTTGTTGCAGTGTTGATAGAGCATTGTGAAGGGAAGTTCCCACTTTGGTTAAATCCGGAGCAAGTAGCCATTTTACCGATCAGCGACAAGCATAACGATTATGCTAAAAATGTTTCTTGTTTGTTAAATAATTACGATATTCGCAGCCTTGTTGACGATCGAAGCGAAAAGATTGGCAAAAAAATTCGTGATAATGAGCTGAATAAAATACCGTTTATGCTCATTGTTGGAGAAAACGAAGCCAACAACGAAACCGTTTCAGTAAGGAGACAAGGCGAAGGTGATTTGGGTACAATGACGATTGATGCTTTTGCAGATTTCATCAAAGAACAAATTGAACACGAATTGAATTCAAGTAAAACCAATCCGGCGAATGCCGAATTGAATGTTTAACTAAAAAATAAAGAGCCATAGCAGTAAGAAGAGGCCGAGGCCGAAGAATAGTAAAAAAGGAGGACCCTCACAGGATCAATGATAAAATATTTGCTCCTGAAGTGAGAGTCGTTGGAGAAGGAATAGAAGTTGGTGTCTACCCAATAAGAAAAGCGATTGAGCTGGCAGACGATCAAGGACTTGATTTGGTAGAAATTTCTCCTAAAGCTGTTCCACCGGTTTGTAAAATTATTGATTACAAAAAATTTCTTTACGAGCAGAAGAAAAAGCAGAAAGAGCTGAAATCGAAGCAAGTAAAGGTTGTGGTCAAAGAAATTCGATTCGGGCCGAATACAGATGATCATGATTTCAACTTCAAGTTGAACCATGCGAAAAAGTTTTTGGGCGAAGGATTTAAAGTAAAAGCTTATGTGTTCTTCAAAGGGAGAACGATAGTTTTTAAGGAAAGAGGCGAAATATTACTGTTGAGATTTGCTCAAGAGTTGGAAGATATCGGACTAGTCGAGCAGATGCCTAAGTTAGAAGGCAAAAAGATGATCATGATGATCCAACCGCTAAAAAAGAAGTAGTACATTAATTAATATACGTTGAGTAATGCCTAAAATGAAAACAAATGCCAGTGCTAAGAAGAGATTCAAGTTCACTGGTTCGGGTAAAATCAAAAGGAAGCACGCGTACAAGAGTCACATCTTGACAAAGAAAGCGACAAAAAGAAAGAGAAATCTTACGAAAGCTACTTTGGTGCACAAGTCTGATGTTAAAAGCATCAAACTTCAGCTTTGTGCGTAACTTTTGAAGATCCGAATTAAAATGGTTATCCAAAATGGATATTGTTAAACCCGGTATTTAGTTCAAAAAGTCTTCGGAAAGGTCGAAGCACTAACTACCAAAAAACGAAAAAAAAATGCCAAAATCAACAAATTCAGTAGCCGCCAAAGCAAGAAGAAAAAAGGTAATTAAGCAGGCGAAAGGCTACTACGGAAGAAGAAAGAATGTCCACACCGTCGCTAAAAACGCGGTAGAAAAAGGACTTCAATATGCTTACGAAGGTAGAAAGCAAAAGAAAAGAAATTTCCGATCTCTTTGGGTGCAAAGAATCAATGCTGCTGCTAGAGAGTACGGGATGTCTTACTCTGTATTCATGGGTAAAGTTGCCGAAAAAGGGATCAAATTGAACAGAAAAGTTCTTGCTGATCTTGCACTTAACAACCCGGAAGCGTTCAAAGCAATCGTAGACGCGGTTAAGTAAGACAACTAAAAGTTTAAAACCGCCTTTACTTTGTTTAGGCGGTTTTTTATGCTTCAAACTTTCTATCTTAACAATATGCATGAACTAACATGGCAGGAATTTCAAAAGGTGGATCTGCGTATAGGCACCATCATAGAGGCTGAACAGTTCAAAGAAGCGCTAAAACCTGCCTATAAGCTACTAATCGATTTTGGGGAGCTTGGAATAGTAAAGAGCTCTGCTCAAATTACCAGCCTCTACTCTACTGAAGAGCTAATCGGCAAACAAATCGTAGCCGTGGTAAATTTTCCAAAAAAACAAATTGGTCCGATGATGAGTGAGTGTCTGGTCCTCGGTTCGGTAAATAAAGACGAGGTTACCCTTCTTCAGCCTGAACGTGCTGTGCGAAATGGGAGTAAAATTTCATGAGATATACAATCTGGATATTGTATCTGTTTCCATTTTTAGCGTCTGCTCAAGAGCTAATGATTTCACACGCAAATGGTTATCACGGCGAGTTCGACCTGACCATTAGCTGTGATTCGTGCGATGAGATTCGATACAACGTGAACGGTGAATCATTGGATAATGCTATGGTCTATTCTAATGGTATTCGAATCAATAAAGCACTTGTTTCAAAAAATAGGTTGGCATTAAGGCCTACTACCGCCATACCAAATATTGGTGTGGAAGGCGTGGAATGGCACACGTGGAAAGCTCCTGGCACATATGAAAAAGCGGTATCAATCAAATGTGCAGGATACAAACAAGATAATCGAATAACTCGAATTTATTATCGGACCTTCTTCTTTGATGAAAACTGGTCCTCCTTCCCTACTATTAGTTTAAACATTAACCCGAAAGATTTTTACGATGACTCCATCGGAATTTCTGTACCCGGCCGGACAGTGAATCCAACCAATTCAATATGGACCGGGAATTATCATCAAAAAGGTAAAAATTGGGAGCGGCAGATCCATTATACTTTCTTGAAAAACGGAAAAACTAAACAGGATACTGACGTTGGTGTTCGAATACACGGTCTTAAAGCAGGTGCAGTGCCCCAAAAATCTCTACGCTTGTACGCGAGAAAGAAGGTTGGCGCTAAGCACATCAAGTACAAATTTGAAAAGTCGAAAAACAAAAAACACAAGCGAATTATATTGCGAACACCCTACTCAGGTCATAGCTCTAAAGTGCTGAGTGATGTAATTACCCATGAAATAGCCCGCCCACTGAATATCGACATCATGGATTATGGATTTGCAAGAACATTTATTAACGGAGAATACTGGGGGTTGCATATGGTCCGTGAGCGAATTGACGAAAAGTACCTTGTTTCCCATTACTCTTGCAAAGAAGAAGACATTCAGATTCCCGGTAATTACGACCAACCGGAATTTCAGCGTCTCTTCGATTTTCTGGATTCAAATGACCTATCAACTAGTGCTGCTTACAACAAATTTGGTCAGCTGCTGGACCTGGAGAACTTTATCGACTACGTTATTGTGGAAACCCACTTCCGGAATACCGATTGGCTTCAGGACAACAACAATGTCACGTTTTGGAAAGAAAAAGGAGTAGGAAAATGGCGGCTGATTCTTATCGATATGGATGCCTGCTACCAAAAAGTGGATGGAGACATGATCGAATTTATGAAAGAGCACAATCAATCCATGATATCGCGCATTTTCTTTCCGTTGATGGAAAACGAGGTGTTCAAACAGGAATTCATTCGACGATACAACCAACTGGTTGATTCCCTGCTGTCCCCTGCCCGATGCTTTCACATCATAGACAGCTTATCCGATATTGTACACGAAGAAATGGCTCCACATGTGGCCCGATGGGGCCATCCAACTAGTGTATTCACTTACGTTAAGGATTTGGATCAAATGAGAGCTTTTGTAAACGAGAGAGGAGAATATGCCGGTAAGCATCTAGCAGGTCATTTTTCTGTAGATACAGCTAAAATAAGAACCACTGAGCAGGTCTTTTTCATTTCTCAAGACGAAAAGATTGTATTCGCCTCAATTCTGGGATTACTTGGTTTCCTTGTATTCTTCTTGATACGAAGGAAAAAGAGACGAAGTAAAGTCACATGACTTTTGCTCGCTCCCAGTATTCATCCATCTCTTCCAATGTCATTTTACCCAACGATTTTCCATCCTTTGCCGATTCCGTTTCAAGATACTGAAATCGCTTAATGAACTTTTTGTTCGTCCTTTCAAGTGCATCCTCAGGATTGACACCAATGAATCGAGCATAATTGATCAAGGAAAACAACACATCACCGAATTCCTCCTCGATTTTTTCACTGCCAGCGTCGACTTCTACTTTAAATTCCTGTAATTCTTCATTGACCTTGTTCCACACCTGATTCTTGTTTTCCCAATCAAATCCTACTCCCCTGGCTTTTTCCTGAATTCTAGTCGATTTCACCATCGCCGGCAAAGAATTAGGCACACCGCTCAACACGGACTTTTTTCCTTTCTTGCCCTGCAATTTGATCTTCTCCCAATTTGCTTTCACCTCTTCTTCATCTTTGACTTCAACATCTCCATATATGTGAGGGTGCCGTTCGATCAATTTTTCGCAAACTCCATTTAATACATCGGCCACATCAAAATCCTTTGTTTCAGAGGCTATTTTAGAATAAAATACCAAATGCAGGAAGAGGTCTCCCAACTCACCCTTAATTTCATCCATATTTTGATCCAGTATAGCATCACACAATTCATACGTTTCTTCAATGGTCAGATAACGGAGTGATTCGATCGTTTGTTTTCTATCCCACGGGCATTTTTCACGCAACTCATCCATAATGTCAAGCAGTCTTTTAAACGCTGTTAGCTTTGATTCAATGGAATTCATAGTGTTTCTATTTTGGGATTAATTTAACGGCTCCAATCTAATATATATCGGTTAACTTTGAAGCATGAAGCTGCACTTTCTTTTGATGGTTTTTTTACTTTTTACGTACTGCTCCTGTGCGAAAATTGAAACCATTGAAGTAGAATACAGTAAAGTGAAAATTTCAACTGAACCGATCCAGGGTTTATTTTGTTTAAATGATTCTGTTGCACTGGCATGTTCAGGGATCGAAGATATTGGTGGTAAAATATACAGAATGCAAGGCGATAGCTGGTCTGAGGTATTCTCAACAGATCAAGTAAACCTGTTGAGTGTGTATATGCTCCCTTCAGGAAAAGCATTTGCAGGAGGTGATTTTGTTCACTTGTACCATTCGAATGACGAGGGTCAAACGTGGCAGTTGGATTGGATGGAACCAGAGGAGCTATCCACGCATGAGCACAACCGAGTTTCAATAGATGAATTTCATTTTATAGATGATTCCATAGGTTTTTTTGTTGGTGGTGACCGTTACGAACATGGGCATATTTACAGAACCCGTAATCAAGGTGAGAGCTGGAATTTTGACACATTAAGAAATGAAGTTTCATGTCTTACTGAAATCGATAACACTACTTTTCTTTTTGGTGGATATGGCTACATGGGAAAGACCACTGACCAAGGAAATACGTTACATCAATTAGAGATCGACAACAACTATTTCATCGGTGTTCATGCTATCGGTAACAACTCGATAATTGCATTGACGAATCGTGGGAGAGTTCTCATTTCAGAGGACGTTGGAAACTCCTGGAAAACGATTTCTAAACTGCGCGGTTCTTTGATTTTAAACTCAGCATATGCAAATGGTGTTCTATTTGCCATTGGATCAAAAGGAACTTGCTGCTATTCCACGGATCACGGAAACCAATGGAAAAAGATCAATCTCAATACCCAAGAAACCCTACATGGAATTTCCGTATCGGATAATTTCCTGGGCCTTTCTTCACATGCAGGAGAAATCTATACGATTCCGCTTAAAACAATACTTTGAGCCCGGTGTTGAAAAAATCAGCTTTTCCCCAGATGGTTCTAAGACTCAAGTTGGCAACAAAATTCAGATTCCTATTTTCAACGGGGTCAGTTAAATAGTAGTTGAACCCGATTTCATTTGAAAAGTGCGTGTCGAAAAATTTTGACACAAGGAATTGCCTTCGGATCAATTCCTTTCTAAACGGATCATATACATTTAGACCCAAATCTAAATAGATGCCAAGATGACCTAAATGAAATTCATGACCGAAATAGCCGATCACTTTTACATGGTTTAAACCAATCGTACCATCAAATAATGATTCATTGATGATCATGTACTTGGCAGCTTCGCTTGTATTACAAGTGAATCCGACATGGAGGGAGCTTTTATAAGAAATCCTTTTCGACGCTTCTATTCTGCCGTATATAACCCTGTATTTTGGCCCTCCCGTGGGGAACAGTGTTCCTTCCACCTCATGAATTCCGTACCCTCCACCAATAGAAAATCTAATCCGCTTGTTTAGATTTACCCGGCTCAGAGTAGAAATTGTATCTGTCGTATTCATTTTCGGAACACACTGTATCCCTATGCCAATAAGAGGGACGTTTGTGCCAATGTTCGGAACGCTAAAATGACCATTAGAGGAATGTCTGTAATTGAAAAGAATTGAATAGGTAAAATTGTTTATTTTTTTTCCTAATCCGATTCCCGCAGCAGGAGTAGCAACTATCGGTGAACCAATGACAAGATTATCAGGGTTTTTGATCGCGTCGTAGGGTTTAGTAAAGTAAGAAATTCCGTAACCAACATGATAATTGAAAAAATACGAATTTCCCAAATCCTTATTGTAATGGATTTCCGGAAGAACTGTAAAACTTGAGCCAAGAATTTCATTATTGCCGTAGTTGGCTACCACTCCTCTGACATGAATAAGCGGAAAGTTATATACGGAATGCCAATACTTGTGTTTTCGATTCGTAAGTATCGCAGCAAAATCGATTTGGAAATTGGTTCTGACCTCAGGGAATTCACTCGAAATATCCAGCAGCTTTCCTGCGTAGCCTGCCAATTCAAAGCCCATCTTCCCCTGCCCGAATGCTCCACCGGCCTTGAGACAAATGATCAATAGAAATATTATTAGTTGAAGTTTCAATTGTATTTTGGAAGATAATAATTTCCCCTTTTCAGCAGAAACAAAGTAAATTGCAACATGCTGAATTTTCATAGAAAATTGACGCTTATTTTGTTTTTGGGTATGCTAATCCCCTTTGCCCATGAGTCAATGGGTCAGCAATATTCAAATAATCGATTCGGAGCAACCCTTGGGTATGGTTTTATGATCGCTCACAGAGCCAATATGCGCCATTTGATACAAGGCCATACAACTTCATTGGAGCTGCAATACACGATAAAACCCAAGCCAGGTCATTTGGCAACTTACTACAACAATCCGTCAATTGGTATACAGCTAGGCTATTATAATCCCGGGAACCAAGAACAGATAGGAACATGCATGGGTGTTTTTCCAAGCCTTCGGTTCCAATTGTGGAACAGAAAATATGCGCCATTCTTTCAGTTTGGTGCAGGAATGGGTTGGGTTGAGAAACCATTTGATCAGCTGACCAATTACCAGAATATTGCGATCGGTTCACATATAAATTCTATCGTCCAATTCCGTATTGAAAATAACTTTCAATGGGATCGTGCATCGGTAAAAGTTGGTATCGGATTTACTCATTTTTCCAATGCCGCTTTTTCCGCTCCTAATCTTGGAATCAATTTACCTACTCTATATACAGGATTGGCATTTGGTAAAATTCGCAGCCAATACGATCTAGATGAAACGGAAAAGTCAGAGGAACCATCTAGAAATCAAAGACATGAATTATTTTATGGTATGGGCGCAAGAGAAATTAGCTTGCACAATCCAAAGAAGTACCTGACAGGAAGTTTAAATTATCAGTATTTCAGACAATTCTCCAACGTGTTTGCCTGGACAGCAGGCACAGACCTATTTTTCAATCCCAGTTTAGGTGCAGAACTGAATTCATCGAAGCTCCTTGACAAAGCTAACTTTCAATGGGGAGTTTGCATTGGTACGGAGTTACTTTTCAATTCGAGTTCCATCTATCTACAGCAAGGACTTTATGTTTTATCTCCTTTTAAGGGAAATGGCTCTGCATACAATCGATTGGGATACAGAAGGAGATTCCAAAACGGATGGATAATCAACTTTGGTTTGAAAACACATTTGGCCGTGGCCGAATATTTTGAAATAGGTATTGGATACAGCTTTAAACAGAAGATTGAATAGGCACAATCACATACAGCCCCTCTCCCCTGCTCTTTGGGCAATCCTGTTCCTTATGGCTGCAATTGGATGTCAAAAAGCCGAAGATCGAAAGTGTTTCAAATCCATGGGCAAGGTCGTTCAGGAGCATCGCATTGTTGAGCAATTTGATCATATCGTATTGTCCGATCACATCGATCTAATTCTAATGGACGATACACTGTCCCAATTGACGATTGAAACCGGATCGAATTTGATCAATTTTATTTCGACTGATGTATCGGATAATACATTGCACATCCAAGATGACAATAAATGTGCATTCCTGAGGGACCTTAAACACAAAACAATTGTACGGGTTCATCAATCAGCTGTTGCATCGATTTCAATGCTCGGTTCTGGAGATCTTACGGCTGAATTTCCTATCGAAAGAAACCTTTCGTTGTACTGCAATGACGCAAATGGTCACATTGATTTGCATATGAATAATGATTCCACCCAAGTATTGATCAGCTCAGGAGTAACCGACGTCAAACTAACGGGAAAATCGAACTATGGGTACTACTATTATTTCGGTAACGGAAATATCCATGCGGATCAATTGACCTCTGACAAGGTTTTGGTGAACTGGCAATCTACTGGAGATTTGCATCTCAATTCCATCAACGAATTGTATGGCGAATTAACTTCAAGTGGCAACTTGTATTATTCAGGTGCTCCCTCCATTGTTGATGTTTCCGTTACTGGAACCGGCCAGCTTATTCAACAATAAACACTAAAAACTGTTATCTTTGTATCATGAAACTTGCGCTAATCACAGTGGGATTACTTGGGCTAGCCTTCTTAGGCATAGCGGTAAAAATATGGGCTAAAAAAGGTGGAGAATTTGCAGGAACCTGCGCAAGCAATAACCCATTACTTCAGGAAGATGGAGCATCCTGCGGCGTTTGCGGAGCAAGGCCCGATGAAAAATGTAAAGCACCGGATACCGAATAAAGAGATTTGTATTGTTTGAGTTTATTTCAACTCAACTAGAATTTCCTCCATCGATCTACTCACCCATGATCGATAACCTCCTTGATCATCCGAATAGATAAGATAAACACCTAGTTCGGGGTAATCCTTAAGAAACGTTTTCGTTTTTTCGACCCCGAATACCATAAATGCCGTGGCGTATGCATCTGCAAGAATCGCATCTTCACATACCACGGTTGCACTGAGTAAGGAATGCTCTACCGGTCTACCCGTTCTTGGATCGATCGTATGAGAATATTTTTTTCCATCCGCTTCATAGAATTTTCTGTAATTGCCCGAAGTTGCCATCGCCTGGTTGCTAAGAACTACGGTCGCGTGTAGCTTTCTTTCGGGGGTTTCAACTTGCTCGATTGGACTGTCTATACCTATTTTCCATGTGTTGCCATCCGGGTTTATTCCGTTGCATTTCACTTCACCACCCAGTTCCACCATGTAATTATCGATTCCCTTATTCTTTAAGAATAATGCAAGCAGGTCAACCGCATACCCTTGAGCAATGGCATTGAAATCAAGTTTTAACCTAGAATCGGTTTTACACAGCTGACAAACTTCAGTACCATCGTCAAGCATTTTTACACGCAATGAAACCCCGGCTGAATCTAAGGTTACAATATCCAATATAGAATCCAGCTGATCTTGACTTGGACGTCTGTGAACCTCATTCAGATCATAAAACCCCCAGAAATCAACCAATGGGTAGACGGCAGGATTAAAGGCATGATCTGTATTTTCATAAACCTCCTTGGATCGCGAAAAGCATTCTGCCAAAATTGGGGACACAATCTGACAATAGTATTCGACATTAGAATTGTTGAAGTCCGATAATATACTAGTATCCATATAGGTTGATACGTGCCAGTCAAAATCTGCTAATAACGAATCCAGTTTCGATTGAAGGTTTCGCCCCATGGCATCTTTGTATTTAATCTGATAGGTGGTTCCCTGAGCGTTTCCTCGTAAATTAAAATAAGCTCGATGCGCAGGATTGTCGGATTCCGGTGGAATCGTTTGACTATCATCTACGGCACAACTACAGGTAAAAAGTAAACACAAAAAAGTCCCGACAATGCGGGACCTTTTTCTAAAGTTTCGATGTGATTTCTTATCCTCCAAAATCATCAAATCGGATGTTTTCATCGGGTATACCAAAGTCCTCACCCATTTTCTGAACAGCAACGTTCATTAATGGAGGTCCACAGAAATACAGCTCTATCTCTTCCGGTTCATCATGCTTACTTAAGTAGTGATCAATTACAGCATTGTGCACGAATCCTAAGAAACCGTCACCTTTAGGATCATTGATGTCTTTTTTCTCCACCCAGTTATCTGACTCGAGCGGTTCCGACAGTACTAAATAAAATTTGAAATTTGGAAATTCTTTTTCCAGATCTCTGAAGTAGTGAATATAAAACAACTCGGCTCTGGATCTTCCTCCGTACCAGTATGTTACTTTTCTTCCCGTTTTTATTGTTTTAAACAATTCATACAGATGAGATCGCATTGGAGCCATTCCGGCACCTCCACCCACATAAAGCATTTCAGAATCCGATTCATTGATGAAAAATTCTCCGTAAGGTCCGGAAATAGTCACATCATCTCCTTCTTTACAATTGAAAATGTAAGAGGAGGCTACACCGGGATTCACCTTCATCCAATCGTTGTTCTTTCTATCCCATGGTGGAGTGGCAACACGAACATTCAGCATGATCTTTCTTCCTTCTGCTGGATAAGAAGCCATTGAATACGCCCTCACCACTTCCTCATCATTTTTCATTACCAACGGCCACAGTCCAAATTTGTCCCAATCGGCTTTAAACTTATCCGGCTCTCCCGGGTGATCTTGTGGATGCGCGTCAATATTCATGTCTGAATAATTGATCGTGCACTTTGGTATTTTAATCTGAATGTATCCGCCCGCTTTGTAGTCCATATCTTCGGGTATTTCCACGATGAACTCTTTTATAAAGGTTGCCACATTGTAATTAGAAACTACTTTCGCAGTCCACTCCTTGATACCAAGAACTTCTTCTTCCACCTCAATCTCCATGTCTTCTTTCACCTTCACCTGGCATCCCAATCGATGGTTAGAAGCGATTTCTTTTCTGGAAAAATGAGGGACTTCAGTTGGCAGAATAGAACCTCCACCGGAATGCACCTGACATATACACTGAACACATGTACCTCCACCACCACAAGCAGACGGTAAGAAAATCCCTGCGGTTCCTAACGTATTCAGTAGCGTATTTCCACCTTCAACTTCCAGTTCGCGTTCTCCATTTATGGTAATCTTAATTTTACCGGAAGAAACCAGCTTTGCCTTTGCAAACAACAAGAGCAAGGTTAGTGAAACCACTACAACCAAGAAAACTACAATTGCTGCTATTATTACTTGACTCATCCTTTAACTCAATTAAATGTTAAAACCTAAAAACCCTAAAAATGCCAATCCCATAAGACCAGTGATCAAAAATGCCATACCGACCCCTTTCAATGGAGCGGGTATGTGAGAATACCTGATCTTTTCCCGAATGGCTGCAATCAGCACTACCGCAATGAACCACCCAAAGCCGGAACCAAGTCCATAAGTAGTCGCCTCTCCAATATTTCCAAACTGTTTTTGCTGCATGAAAAGTGCTCCACCCAAAATTGCACAGTTCACAGCGATAAGGGGAAGAAAGATTCCCAACGCCCCATATAGTGCCGGTGAAAATTTCTCTACGATCATTTCTACCAACTGAACTATAGAAGCAATTACAGCAATGAACATGATAAAACTCAAAAAGCTTAGGTCGTAATCTGCGTATTCTGGTCCCAACCATGCTAAGGCACCTTCTTGCAACACATAGGTATCCAATAACCAGTTCACAGGAACAGTTACCGTAAGGACAAATATGACCGCCATACCTAATCCAACGGCGGTTTTAACTGTTTTTGAAACTGCCAGATATGAGCACATTCCGAAGAAAAATGCAAATATCATATTGTCTACAAAGGCAGCACGTATGAATAATTTAAAGTACTCCATTTTATTCTTCTTAGGTTTAGTGTTCTTCTATTAATTTCTTATTTCTAGTCTTCTGAATCCAAATATAAACTGCTACCAAAACCAACGAAGATGGTGGCAACAGCATTAAACCGTTGTGCAAGTAACCCGAACCTTCGGCAAATATTTGAAACTTATCAAATCCAGGAACTGTTAATGATCCTGAACCAAAAAGCTCCTTAAAAACAGCAACTACGATCAAAACAAATCCATAGCCCAATCCATTTCCGACACCGTCCAAGGCAGAGGCCCAAGGCTTATTACCCATAGCAAAAGCTTCCAAACGGCCCATAATGATACAATTGGTAATGATGAGTCCGACAAACACCGATAGCTGCTTCGACACGTCGTAGACAAATGCTTTTAGCACGATGTCTACTAAAATCACCAAAGAAGCAACAATAACCAATTGCACGATAATTCTTATTCGCGGCGGTACTAAACTTCTTAAGAGAGAAACAACGATATTCCCGATTACCAAGACCGCTGTAACTGCTAACGACATTACAATTGCATTATCTAGCTGAACGGTTACTGCCAATGCCGAACAAATTCCCAAAACCTGAATGGTCACCGGGTTGTTGTCATTTAACGGATCGGTAATCAGTCTTTTATTCTTCTTTGAGAATAACGGCTCTTTTTCTTTAACTTCAACTTCTGCCATGACGATTATTTTTTGAATTCCGGATTATTATCAAAGAAATTCTGATAGACCACGAACGATCTTTCCAGCATTTCCGCAACGCCCGCACCTGTAAACGTTGCTCCACTTATTCCATCAACTTGATGCTCATTCAATTCGTTTCCGGGTTTTTTAACTTCTAAGTTCAAACGGGTTACTCCGTCTTCTGCCAATATTCGTTTTCCTACGAACTGGTCTTGAAACCAATCTTCTGTAACCTTTGAACCCAATCCCGGTGTTTCAGCTTTGTGATCAAAAACAGAACCGCTGATGGTTGCACAGTCCGAATTGATTCCTATGTATCCCCAAACATCATCCCATAAACCGGTTCCTACTGCCGATACGACGTAAAATGTGGAATCCCCTTTTTCGCAAACGAACAAAGGATAATGAATTCGATCTTCTGCAGCTAGGCCTGCAGCCAGTTTTTCTTTACTCCCTTTGTTGTTCTTAATTACTTTCTTTCCATACAATTTGTATTCCTTCCTCAAATCAATATTAAAGGCATCCATCTTGTTTTTAGAGTCAATGATATCGTCTGAAGATAGGTCACTCAATATTTCTCCATCGTAGGATAACGTAATTCTTCTCTTCACAAAGTCGTAAAATACTTCTTGCGCCGCTTTTCGATCAAAATCATCCCCGCTGGTTTCGGCAATACCGATTGCCTGTAGTATGTTTTGTTTTTTCTCGTTCTCCTGATTGCTTTTTATGGTTCCTTTCATTGACTCGTATGTGAAGGCCAATAGACCACCCACAACTACCACCATAATTACGGCGAACAGTATTGTATATGAATTGCTTTCTTTATTTATTCCCATAGCTAAGCGGTTTTAAGTCGACTTAATCTGCGTTTAATATTGGATTGAACTACCATATGATCGATCATTGGTGCACATACATTTGCAATCAAAATTGCCAGCATCACTCCTTCCGGATACGCCGGATTTAATATTCGGATGAGTATTCCTAATGCACCACCAAGAAACCCATAAATGAATTTGCCCGTTCCGGTCTGGCACGCTGTAACAGGGTCTGTTGCCATGAATACCATTCCAAACATAAACCCTCCCAGCATCAGCTGATGAATCGGATTCAGATCGAAATAAGGATTTCCACCCACCGCAAACAGAATTCCAGCCATTCCCAGACCGCCTAGGAAGAAAGAAACAACCACTTTCCAGCTAGCAATACCAGTTCCTAAGAGCAATCCCGCTCCCAACAAACAAGCCAAGGCAGAAGTTTCACCAACTGAACCAGGTATTAAACCGAAGAAAGAATTTGCCATATCAAATTGTCCTCCTGTAGCGAACATTGATGCTACCGATTCAGCTTTAGCTGCACTGGCATCAAAGGTAGAAGCCAATTCTCCCATTGCAGTTGCACCTGACATGCCGTCTACCAATTCCGGTGTATTTGCTAAATGCTCAGGAATCGGCGTACCGTCAGCCAGTTGTGCTTTTACCGCATTGCTTTTCTCCTTCATTGCTTCAAAATCGGAGATCCAAACCTTGTCACCTGACATTTTTGTTGGATAAGCAAAGAATAAAAAGGCACGTGCTGTAAGGGCCACATTAAGAATGTTCATTCCGGTACCTCCAAATACCTCCTTACCAATCAAAACCGCAAAAGCAGTTGCAGCTGCAACCATCCACAAAGGGACATCAATTGGCATGATCAAAGGGATCAACATTCCTGAAACAAGGAATCCCTCCTGAATGGCATGACCATTTCGGATACAGAAAATAAACTCAATCGTTAAACCGGTGACATAGGAAACAATTACCAGCAACAAAACTTTAGGTAGCCCTGCTAAAAAACAATCCAATACACTGGCGTCCCAACCGCCTTCTGTTAACCTCAAACTTTGATAACCTGCATTGTAGATTCCAAATAACAAGCAAGGTATCATGGCTGTGATCACCAGCATCATCGTTCTTTTCAGGTCTATCGCATCTCTGATATGCGATCCTTTCTCCGTGACATCCTTCGGAGTAAACATCAGGGTATCAAAAGCATCAATCAATGGCCAAAACTTCTTCGTTTTTTCATTTGATTCCAGCTTGTGATGAACGTTGTCAAATATATTTCTTAATAACTTCATTTTTCGCTATTATAAACACTCCTCTTTAATAATATCTAAACCGTCTCTTACAATTTGTTGCGAGTTGATTTTGGACGTACAAACAAATTCGCACAACGCAAAATCTTCCGGGGCAACTTCATATATACCGAGCTTCTCCATTCCATCAATATCATTGGTAAGGATCGACTTCAGTAAGTAAACCGGATAAATGTCGAAAGGAAATACTTTTTCATATTGTTCCGTAACCACAAATGATCGTTTCTCTCCATTCAAATTCGTATCCAAATCCCATCTTTTGCTTGGTGGGTTCAACAAAGTTGGGTATGCCGTAGACATAGAAAATCGATTGAACCCTAAGCTCAACCATCCGTCTTTCAAAAAGAATTTGTGACGATCGCCTTCCGGGATCACCGTGACCTGATGGTGGTAATACCCAATGAATCCTTCTGAGCTAGTCATTTCACCTGTCAGCACATTTCCTGAAATCACACGAGCATTTTCTTCGTCTACATTTCCAGCAAACAAACTGTCCATTCGGGCACCGATGTTGGCCTTTACGTATTTGGGTTCATTTACTTTTGATCCAGTGATCGCAACAGTGCGTTCCGTATCTAAACGCCCAGACATAAAAAACTTCCCAATGGTCGCAACATCCGCAGGATTGACTGTCCAAACTACTTCTCCTTTGTTGATCGGACTGATATGGTGAATCTGAACTCCCACATTGCCACATGGATGATTTCCCCCAAAGTAGTTGATTTCAACATTTTCACATTCCTCAAAAACAGAACTCTGCTTATTTTCACCTCGGACATTTAGATGCACAGCACCTTCCGTCAATTTTGCCAAAGCATTTATTCCCGTTTGGAAAGCCGCTTTGTCGTCCTTCAATATAAAGTTGTAATCCGGAGCCAAAGGATGTGAGTCAAAAGAAGAAACGACAATCATTTTAGGTTTATCCTGAGGATTTGCTACAATGTCGATCGGTCTCATTTTGATAAAAGGCCAAACACAACCGTCTAACATTTTCTGTATGATCTCCTCCCGAGTGAGTTCATTGGGATCCGCCACATCATGCGTCTCAAAAGCATCTTTTCCATCCGGAGTGATAATAATTTCCAGAATCTTTCGCTTTGCTCCCCTTCTGATCTCTGTAATTTCACCACTAACGGGTGAAGCATACTTCACATTCTCATTGTACTTATCGTAAAATAGCACTGATCCGGCCTTCAACTTATGCCCTTCCTTACCCAAAAGTTTTGGCATTACTCCATGAAAATCAGTTGGTTTTATCGCGTATTGCTTTGCTTGTTTTGCATTGGCACAGACTTTGTCTGCTTCTCCCTGCAGTGCGATGTTCAAGCCTTTACGAATCTTAACGGCTTTCGACATAGTTTAATCTTAATTTAAAACAGAGTTTTAGAGGCGCTAAAATTATAAATTTGTTCCTTGCGAAGCGTCAAATTGAACGCATTAAGGAAATTATTAATCTAATTTAGAATGAGTCTAAATAGCAAATTGTACAGAGTAGTATGAAAAGTGTTCTGATCATAGTGTTGGCGCTAATTTGCATTGAGGGGGTTTCGCAAAAAAAAGAGCGTAAAAAAAATGCAACAAATGAGAACGATCCATCAGAATTGTATTTCGACAATACCACCATGCGCTATGAAGACAGAGAATACAAGGATTACATTAAGTCGGTAACCTTCTATCAACCTGGCAATCCAATTTCCGGTAATCTGCTGGCGTTAAATTCCAATGATCGGCTTGTACTTGGATTTGACGACCTAACCGGAGAAATGAAGGACTACAATTATACAGTTGTTCATTGCAATAGTAGCTGGGAACCAAGCGACATGATGGAGACTGAATATCTGGATGGATTCTACGACAACTACATCTCAAATTATGCCTATTCATTTAACACATTGCAAAAGTATATTCACTATGAAGTTGTGTTTCCCAATGAAGATGTGAACATCACAAAATCCGGCAATTACCTGATCTATGTTTTTGAGGATAATGATCAGGACAATCCTATACTGACCCGACGCTTTATGGTGAGCGAAAATGGGATTGTTATAGAACCTACATTAAAACCTGCAAGTAAAATTATTGATCGGGATTTCAGACAAGAGATTGACTTCAACCTGACTTATGGTGCACTGAACGTAATTAACCCGATAACCAACCTGAAAATAGTACTTCAGCAGAATGGCCGAATTGACAACCAAATTTCCGATTTGAAGCCGTTGTTTATTAAAAACAATGAGCTGACCTACGACTATGATGAACAAAATGTATTTGATGGCAATAATGAATTCAGGTCGTTTCATTTTAAAAATTTCAACTACCAATCCATCAACGTACAGCGCTATTCTAAAAATGACACCACCAATTTTGTGGACTTAAAGATGGACCTGAAAAGAACCTATTCGAACTACTATTCAGTACGTGAACTGAATGGAAAATATGTAGTTGATTGTGAAAATTGTTCAGATCCCGATCTTGATGCAGATTACGGACTTGTTCATTTCAAGCTGAAATATCCTGAGCCAGTAGAAGGGGGTGATCTTTTTATATTTGGCGCTCTTTCCAACTGGCAATTTAAAAATGAATGTAAACTGGTATACAATGAAGAAGGCAGATATTATGAAGGAAATGTCTATCTAAAGCAAGGCTATTACAACTATCATTACGTGCTATTGAAAGACAATGAAAGTAAAGGTTCAGTGAGTTTTATAGAAGGAAGTCACTTTGAAACGGAAAACGATTACACGATTTTTGTCTACTATAATGACCCGACGGAACGTTATGAACGATTGATCGGGGTCAGATTATTCAACTCACTTAACACTCGTTAACTGATTTTAATATAAAATTTGTTGACCGAATTGAATTATTTATTTATTTGGCATTTATGACTACAGCCATTGACCAGGGAATACGAATTAGTGTTAGCACCGATTACAGGGAAGATTACTCAGATCCCAATACTCACCATTTCTTATTTAGCTATTCAATCACGATCGAAAACACCAATAATTTTCCGGCTCAGCTCATGAAAAGAGCTTGGTTTATTGTGGATTCCGGCGCTGAAAATCGTCAGGTAGAAGGAGACGGTGTTGTTGGCGTACAACCGATAATTCAGCCAGGGGAATCTTACAATTATGAATCGGCTTGTGATTTGAAAACGGATTATGGTTCTATGAAAGGTTTTTATTTCTTTAAAAATACAACTACGGAAGAAATGTTTCGGGTCAGAATTCCGGAATTTGTAATGGCCGTCCCACACAAATTCAATTAAAGGAAATTTCAACTCATTTCATCTTCAGACTTGAAAATTTGCGCGCTACTTGTATTTGATCTCAAACTCTGAGCGTCTGTTCACCGCATGCTCCTCTTCGGTGCAATCCTCAGGCTTGTAACAATTGTTTACAAAATTTGTCGCGCCCATCGATTTTGTGCCAATTCGGATTGCTGCAATCCCTTTGTCCACTAGATATTCTTTTACCGCTTTACTTCTTTTCCAAGATAAGCTTTCGTTGTACTTGTCGGGACCTCTACAATCCGTATATGATTTAATATATAGCCTTGCGTCCTTGTTTTCATTCAGCTTTACAACCAGTTTATCCAGTTGATCCTTTGAACCTTTCGTTAATGATGATTTATTGTAATCAAAATAGATTTTATCGACCGCATAACCCGCATAATCCATACTAAGATCATGATCTCTGTTCAGATCAATGTTTCCTAGACCATCTTTTGAATTCACTTGAATTGATTTTGGGTAATACCCTTCCTTTTCCAAGTTAAGTGTATACTTTTTCCCGGGTGTCATGGGAACGCTAAATCTTCCTTCGCCATCTGTGAACACAACAAGTTTCTGTTCCGTTTCATTATCAATCAACGTGACCTTCACTTTATCTAGCCCTTTTCCATCGGCTTTACTTTTTACAAACCCATCGGCGGGAACACCAGAAGGCTGAAGGTCAATATCAATGGATCTGGTCCCATCCCAATTATCGCCGGTGAAAATGTTTGCTATACCATCAAAACCATCAACCGAAGCTACTATTTGGTAATTTTCATCTTTATCCAACACAAAGTTGTACTTGCCATCAGCACCAGTAGTAAATGTTGCGATCAGATTCCCTTCGTCGTCATACAACTTAACAGTTGCTCCATTAACAGGCTTGCCGTCAGAATCATAGATCGTACCGGACACAAAAGTGGAATCGGTTAATTTGATGTCCGTTGACTTGGTCGTATCCCAATTATCGTCTGTAACAATATGTGCATTACCTTTCAAATTTCCTTTTTGAGCAACAACATCATAGGTTTTGTCCTCTTCCAGCAGAAACTGATACCTGCCTTCATCATCGGTCCATGACTGTACCAAAACATTGCCCTGATCATCATACAAAGTGATCATTGTATTGGAAGCCGGTGTTCCATCCTCATTCATCACCAAGCCCTGAACCGTATCAGAGGGCAAAAGCGTCATATTAACAAATTGTTCTCCATCCCAATTCTCATCAATTGCGATCTTCTTGCGTGCACCTAACCCTATTGTGCTGGCTACTAATTCATAATCACCGGGAGGAACTGAAAAAATGTAGTAGCCGTTGGAATCGGTTTTTACTTGGCCAACCTCAACACCATTTGTGTCTAGTAACTTTACTAAAGCTCCTGCTACCGGATTGCCCAAAGAATCGGTAATTACACCTTGAACTGTTTCGGTTGGTAATAGAGTAATATCGGTATCACCATTTGTGTCCCAACTGTCGTCAGTAACCACTTCCTGTTCTCCCTGAAAACCATCAATTCGAGCAACAATTGTATACGACTTGTTTTCATCCAGAGCAACTTGATATCGACCTTCATCATCTGTTTTGGTAATGACCATTAGCTTACGATCTGAGTCGTACAATGCAACCTCCGCATCTTTGACCACTGAACCCGTCTCCATTCGAACAAATCCCTGCGCAGTAGGGGTCGGTTCGAGTTGCAGTTCAATCGATTGTTCACTTTGCCAGTTTTCATCCGTAACAATGTCTTTCTTTGCAGCAAATCCATTGGTGGTTGCAACCAATCGATACGTTTTATTTGTGTCAATATCAAACAGATACGTTCCATCTTCTCCCGTCCTCAGCTGTTCAATTTCCTTGCCGTTCTCATCCAATAATTTGACCAATGCATTTGCTACAGCCGAACCTTGTTGATCAACAACAATTCCTTTAACATAAGAATCATCCAGCTTCAAACTGAACTTAAACATATCATCATCTCCGTATCCACCGTGATAACGATTTGAAACAACAAACCCTTCGTCCGGATTATCCCTGCTGATCAACAAACCGATATCATCAGCCTCTGAGTTGAGCGGTCTCGGCAGTATTTCCCGGTTTTTGGCAACCGCATCAATAACAATCACTTTGAATAGATCCAGCTCTCCGAAGCCAATGTGACCGTTTGATGAAAAATAAAGGGTTGAATCGTTATACAAATAAGGAAAAAGTTCATCACCGGGAGAATTGACTTCCGGCCCCAGATTTACAGGCGCATCCCAGTTTCCATTTGGCAGTTTTTCAACATAGTACAGATCGGATCCTCCTTCACCACCCGGCCTGTCTGAAGAAAAATACATTTTTAGTCCGTTTTCTGTTAGTGCCGGGTGACCCGAACCATCCTCGTTATGAAGTTTCTTGATCTTTACCCTCTGCACATCGACCAACTTCTTGTTCACCGTATCGAGCTTTCCTTTAAATAAGCGGGGATGGCTCCTTGCATCCGGATTCCATCTATTCAGCACGTCCACCTTTGTGAAATAGATTTCCCCATTCACCTCATCAATATCAAAATCACCAATGTGAAAATGTTCGTCCTCTGCAATCAGAACAGGCTGTCCATGCATGTCCCCTGTTATAGGAACAAAATAAAGCTCAGCCAACGGGCGCTCAGCAGAGCCGTATTCTAAAGATTCAATATCTATACTGTCGTTTCCGTAATCAATGTGGGGCCTTTTATTGTCCTCATCAAACTTCACTTCATCGCAGTACATGAAACCGTTCTTGTAGTACCTCGGACAAAATTCAGATAAACCGCTATTGATTGTCCCCAAATTGGTAAGCTCTAACCTCTCCTTTATCCCGTATTGGCTTTTTTGAAAGTCCAGTTCGCTTAAACTCAAATTATTGAAATAATCCAGGGAATCAAGCTCCTTGTATTTTAGAAACCAATCTCTAGCCTGATCAAACTTCCCGTTATTCTTTAAACAAACACCGTAATAGTGATAATTCATCGGACTGATATCCTCGACATTGACAACAAGAGCAAACTGCTTTTCTGCATTTAGAAAATCGTGAATACGGAAATAGCAATAGGCGAACTTGATCTGCTCCTCGTCACTCAAGCTATCTACTTTGTTGTAATACTTGATTGCCTCTCGATATTCGAAATTGTCAAATAAATCGTTGGCTTCTTTTAATTGACCAAAGAACTGTGAGCTGTACAAGCAGATTAGAAGCAGTTGAAGAATTAGAATCCTCATATTCGTGGATGGTTATCGTTCGGTTAAGTTCCTTTAGAATACGAAGAATACAGTCTATTTCTCTTGTGCCATGGGGCTTTGCCCTTACCACCCTTGAACATTTTTACGCCAAGGAAAATTTCATGAGAACCAGAACTGTAATTGATAAGGTCTGAGAGTGTATAGTCGTAGGAGTAACCAAAGCTTATCGCTCCTAGATCCGCACCAATTATACTGACAAAAGCATCATTCATACGGTATGAAAACCCAATCCAATACTGATTTTTCAGAATAAACCTAGAATTAATATCCATTTGAAATGGAGCATTCATCATATAACGAAACAATAAGGACGGTTCAATACTGAATGATTCGCTCACTTCAAAATTATAGCCACCATTTAAATAGATTGCTCTATCCAGTGTGTTGGAAACAGGCGTAGTAATATCAAATAAATCGTTCTTGCTTTCCATCAGATTAAGCCCCGAAAGCCCAACAAAATGTCTTTCTCCGTACCAATACAATCCGAAGGTGAAGTCCGGAACCAATTCGTTACTGGTTTGGTTCATAATCGCTACATCGTTCGGTATTTCAGTTATTAATTTATCTCGATTGAGTATGAACTGGGTAAGCTGGGCAGCCAAACCAAATGATAATTTTGATCTTGCACCGGTTTCAATATGGTAACTGTACGCTGCACTTAATCCCGTTCTTCTCGTTGGTCCTGATACGTCATTGTAGATGTTCAGACCCATCCCCATTGATTCTCCAATAAAGGTATGACCGGATAGAGTTTGGGTAACAGGTGCATCCTTCATCCCGGCCCATTGTCGTCTAAAGCTCAAAGCAATTGGGGCATACGATTCAGAACCAGAGACAGCCGGATTTATTGCAAACTGGTTAAACATGTACTGACTGTACATGGATATTTGCTGGCTTTGCACCGCACTTGCAAAAAATAATCCAATTCCTACTATAATTAATTTTTTCATATTCTTTGAATTAGTATTTGTTACCGAACAATAGTCAATGGTCCGTTCTGATCTACCGAGTCATCCAATTTTAATACATAATAATACGTTCCTGCCGGCAGGTCATTTCCGTTGTACTGACCGTCCCATTGCACAATCGGATTATTGGTTTCAAAAACCAACTTTCCCCATTTTGAATACACTTGCACACTCACTGTTCCGTATGCGCTGAAATCCAGATTCCATGTATCGTTCATACCATCTGCATTCGGAGTGAAAGAATTCGGAACCTCTACACAACCCAATTCATCCGTGATTTCAATACCGGAAAGACGCACTGTACAGTTTGTTCCATCCGAAACTACAACTGAATGCGTTCCTACAGGGGCATAGTAATATGGATTATCATATGTACCGTCGGACCAGAAATACTGATAAAACCCTGTCCCACCGAGCGGATAGACAGTGATCGTGACACCTCCTTCAGCACAAGGTTCAGATGAAATTTCATACGTGGCAGTTAATGGATTGGTAGCCACATTAATGTTAGCGGACGTTGTATCCGAGCAGCCGTAGCTATCCGTATAGATGTAAGTGATCGCATGTGTACCAATTCCTGCACTGGTTGGATTAAACATACCTCCGGATACACCGGGTCCGGAGTAAACACCGCCAGAAGGAAACCCATTTTCCAAATCCAGCACACTGCCATCACAAATGTCATCAAACGGAACCATGATAGCACTCACCTCAGACAAGATCACGGTGAATGAAACGCATTCTGAAGGACCACAAACACCGCCTTCTGCACGGGCATAATAGGTTGTAGTTACCTGGGGAGAAGCCATCAGGCTATCACCTGTTCCGACTTGAATTTCACCGCAACCGTTCTCATACCAGATCCATTCTGCACCGGGGGCCAAGCTGCCTCCAATTATGTATAAGGTGAGATCCGTAGAGTCACAAATAACGGTATCTGTTGAGCTGATGCCTGTTGGGGAAATGTTATCCACTTCAACAACAAGATCCTGGCTGGCTGAATCCACACATCCATTACCGTCCGTATAGGTATAAGTTACTACATGTGTTCCTACTCCTGCTGAAGCCGGATCAAAAATACTTCCCGAAACTCCGGTTCCAGAATACACACCCCCCACCGGAAAACCTCCGGAAAGGGTAAATGCGCTAGAAGATGTTTCGCAAAGGGTATCGAACGGAACAACCAATATAGCATTCACAGAAATAATAGAAATCATAATTGACACACACTCCGTATTACCACAAGTTCCACCTTCTGCTCTGACATAATAGGTTGTCGTATTGGAAGGTATCACAGAAATGGAGCTACCCGTACCAATTGCCGTGCCTCCACAAGAGTTTTCGTACCAGGTCCATTGAGCACCGGCCTCCAACGTTCCTCCAACAACCGAAAGTAAGGCACTATCGCCCTCGCAGAAATTATTGTTATCTGTACTAACTCCCGTAGCAGCAATGGACCCTGGAAGCACAGTTACCGTTGTCGACACACAATTGGAAACTCCACATGTCCCAACTGCTCTTAGATAATAGGTTTCTGTTGAATTTGGCATTACATCCAAGGTATCTCCCACTCCCACCGGCACAGCACCGCAAGCTCCAGTGTACCAAACCCAAGTATATCCTCCAATCAATGGCGATGGCGAATGAGCAACCAGCTGGGTTGTGTCACCGGGGCAAATATTGTCCACCGTTACGGTTGCAGAATCTGCTGCAGCAGCAATGTTCTCTACATCGATTGTGAGTGAAACACAGCTAGACGTATCGCAATTTCCTTCTGCACGCAGGTAGTATGTTGACGTTACCACGGGGTTTACAACAACGGAAAAACCAGATCCTAGCGGGACTAATCCACATGAGGTTCCATACCATTGCCAGTCAGCACTTGTTCCTAGCGTTCCACCTACCACACTAAGGCTAACCGCATCACCCGGACAAACCGAGCTATCATTTGCTGCAATACCGGTTGCTGCCGTAGACAAAGACTCAACCACTACAGTTAGTGAATCACAAATGGTGTTGTTGCAAGTTCCTTCAGCTCTCGCGTAATACTTTGTAGTAATGGCCGGATTGACCGATATGGCCACTCCCGTTCCTTCTGAAACACCTCCACAACTACCTGTATACCACTGCCAATTAGCACCTGAACCCAATGACCCTCCAAGAACAGATAAGTTTACGGGCCCACCTCCCGGACAGATTGAAGCACCGGGTGCAGCATTAATCGCAGTTGGATCCGTAGAAAGTGACTCAGTAGTTACCAATACCGGAACCACAGCACTTTCACAACCGTTGGAATGATTAGCAGTCACGTAAAATGTGGAATCACCGCTGAGTATTCCGGTAGTGAATGGCGTGCCGGTACCAATTGAAATTGTGCCTGCGGCATCCGAATACCAAGTATAATCCACTGCGGTTGCTTCGAAAGCCGTTAACGTAGCTGCCGTACCTGCACAGGTTGTGCCTGCAGAACCTGTTGGGACGGGTGCAGGAAGCACCGTTACATCCACTTGCAGCAAATCCGTTCTACAAAATGCTGGATTTGAATATCCAACCCAATAGGAAGTAGCTGCCGTAACCGTTGGTGTAAATGTAGCACCTGTTCCGACCGGAGGGCCTGATCCAAACGCGTTATCCCACCAATAGAAATCAGCACCACCAATGACTTGCGATGTATTCGCTGTTAACGTTGCATTTGAACCGTTGCAAACCGCTGTTACCGATGCAGCGTCCAATGTTGGCGTTGGCACCCGCTCCCAGAAAATGGTATAACTGACGGTAAAATCATTTCCAGATTCTGTGTATGAATTCAATACTCCCTCGGTCATTGAAGTCAATGGTCGGATGGGTGTAAATAAATTGTAGTTTTCATCATTATTTGTGCAGCCTGAAGGATTGTATGTATCACAACCACCACAGCATCCTCCCAGCACTCCATCTTCTTCCCACCACTCTATTCTAATTTGTACTTCGTCTGCACATACTCCTTGCACATCCAAAATAGTATGACTGAAATCGTAACCGCTACAAGGCTCCTCATTAAATTGAAATACCGGGGGACCCACTAGGCCACTACCTACACCACCACTTAAATACTGGGCGGATATGTCATATCTAGGATCGGGATCAGTGAAAAAGTCTCCCCCAAAACCACAATCATAAGCATGCGTACGAAATGTTGTGGCAACGGTTATATTTGCAAGTCTTGATTGTGCTTGAAAACAATTGAGTATTGAAAACACACCAAGAAAGCTTAAAACAAATCTGTTCATCGGCTAAAAGATTTTTTTTAAATAGTCGTAGAATTATGTCTAGGCACGGCGTAAAATAAGTTGAGTGAAAAATAGACATTTTGAATTGAATAAAAGAATTTTGAAGCCATTTTGTGCCAACTTTTACAGAATGTCATCAGTTTCATTAAATTCGCGATTGAATTAATTTTTTATACAAAAAGATATGCCAAAAGGAGTTTACATTGTTCCATTTCCTGAAAATGAACCCGTCACACCATATGAGAATGGTTCCGTCGAAAGAGATCGACTAATCGCTAAATACAAAGAATTGTATGCACAGGAAATAGATGTTCCCATGCACATTGGAGGTAAGGAGATACGAACCGATGACAAAGTAAAAATAGCCCCTCCTCACGAACACGCACATTCCATAGGCCAGTATAACAATGGAGATACTTCGCATGTAGAAATGGCCATTGACGCTGCGCTTTCCGCAAAGGAGAAGTGGGCGGCATTGCCTTGGGAGCATAGAGCCAGTATTTTCTTGAGAGCAGCGGACCTTTTGGCCGGACCATTTAGAGATAAAATGAATGCCGCCACCATGCTGGCGCAATCCAAGAATGTATTTCAGGCAGAAATTGATGCGGCATGTGAAATGATCGATTTTTTTAAGTTCAATGTGGCCTACATGCAACAGATCTATGAAGACCAACCGGGTTCCAACCCAGGTGTGTGGAATCGACTGGAATATAGACCTTTGGAAGGATTTGTTTTTTGCATTACACCTTTCAATTTCACTTCAATTTGTGCCAATTTACCTGCTGCAGCAGCAATGATGGGAAATGTCTGTGTGTGGAAACCTGCAGGATCACAAGTGTATTCAGCGCAAGTTATTATGGAACTATTCAAAGCGGCAGGACTTCCGGATGGAGTAATTAATATGATTACTGTGAGCGGACCGGATGCTGGAGACGTTGTTTTCAATCATAAAGATTTTGCAGGTCTTCATTTTACTGGATCAACAGGAGTTTTTAGAACACTTTGGCAAACCATTGGTGCTAATATTGCATCGTATCGTTCCTACCCTAGAATAGTAGGTGAAACGGGCGGAAAGGATTTCATCGTAGTGCACCAGTCGGCAAATCCAGCGGAAGTGGCAACCGCCATGACCAGAGGGGCATTCGAATATCAAGGACAAAAGTGTTCCGCGGCATCCAGAGCGTATATTCCCAGAAGTATCTGGGAAGCAACCAAGGCCATAGTATTGGATCAGGTGAATTCCATTAAAATGGGTTCTCCGGAAGACACCTCAAATTTTGTGAATGCGGTAATTGATGAAAAAGCGTTCGATAAAATTTCGGGTTATATTGACTATATCAAGCAGCAAGATGATGCTGAGATTATTGCAGGCGGAGGTTACGACAAGAGTTTAGGGTATTTCATTGAACCCACCATTGTGGTGACAACAGACCCAAAATTCAAAACCATGTGCGAAGAAATATTTGGACCGGTTCTTACCGTTTATGTTTATGAGGATGCAGATTGGGAAGAAACTCTGGAGCTCGTTGATGCTACATCGGATTACGCGCTTACCGGAGCCGTTATGGCAACAGATCGATACGCCATTGACTTTGCAACGAAAAAGCTACAAAACGCGGCTGGAAATTTTTACATCAATGACAAACCTACAGGAGCCGTAGTAGGACAACAACCTTTCGGCGGTGGAAGGGGTTCAGGAACCAATGATAAAGCAGGTGCATACCTAAACTTGCTTCGATGGGTTTCTCCGAGAACGATCAAAGAAACTTTTGTGACTCCAACGGATTATAGATATCCGTTTTTAGGATAATGCAAAGATTCGTTTAGGTATTTCCTGAAACTAAATTCCATTTGGAATTTATTGCCGATATTCAACTTTATGGAGCAAGTTGACCCCATAATTCTTTTTGACGGTGTCTGCAATTTATGCAATACTTCGATTCATAAAATCATTAAGAATGAACGAAAGCCAATGTACAAATTCGCGTCTCTGCAATCCAAAATTGGTCAGAAGATATTAACTGATTTCGGCAAAGACACTGAAAACCTGGATTCCATCGTTTTGATCCAAAATGGAAGGTTGCATCAAAAATCTCGGGCTATTCTCAGGATATGTAAAAAGCTGAAATGGCCCTATCCATTGGTATTGGTATTCTGGCCCATACCTTTCTTTATTCGCGATTGGGTTTACAATTGGGTTGCACGCAATAGATACAATTGGTATGGAAAAAAAGAAGAATGCTGGATACCTACTCCTGATCTCCAAAAACGATTTTTGGATTGACCTGTACCACAAATAATTACCTAAAGAAATACAAAACTTATTAAATGAGTACTTTGTACTCTACCGACCGAAGGATATTGTTAGTGGAGATTTTTATTGGTTTGCTGAAGTTGAAGGTCAACAAATATTCGTTTGTGCTGATTGCACTTGGCACGATGTTCCAGGTGCTTTAGTGAGCATGATCGGTTCAGACAAATTGAATCGTAAGGTGTTAGAAGAAGGATATACCTGTCCATCGGAAATACTCAGTGAATTAAACATCGGTATCAAACAGTCATTAAAACAAAGCAATGATGAAAGTTTCACGAGAGATGGTATGGATACCGACATCATCAAATTAAATGGCCTTGAACTTTCCTATTCAGGTGCGAACCGACCTCTTTGGTTTGTACGTGATGGAATCCTTAATGAAATAAAACCGACAAAGGCGGCGATTGCAGGATTAACGCCTAATGAGCAGAAGTATGAGCTGCATGAACTTGATTTAGTTAGTGGTGACACCATCTATCTTACTACTGATGGATATCCCGATCAATTTGGAGGTGATAACGGTAAAAAACTAAAAACCAAACAGTTAAAGCGTATACTTATAGACATTCAATCGTTAAAGATAAGTGAACAAAAAGAGGTCTTGAACCAAAAATTCATGGATTGGATGGGCAACCTAGAGCAACTGGATGACGTCTGTATCGTTGGTATACGAATACAATAAGACCATAAAAATTAACTCTTGTGTAACAATATCATGTTTTGATTTGTTACATTTACAGAAGCCTACTTATTTAATAACCACTACTACAGCTATGAACAATGACGCCAATACCAGAGAAGGATCAAAACAGAACTTCCTGATTCGTATTCTGATTATGTCTGCATTTCTTGCCCTAACCGTCGGTGTTATGGGAATGACAATGTTAGACTGATCGACCCATTTTGCTCAATTCGTAAGACGGATCGATGATTCCGGTAAACTTCATGTTGAAGTGATGATTGAATGCGTCTAGCACTTCTATATTGTGTTCTTGCATTACGCGATTGATACCTAGCATTTGAAAAAATTGCTGATCGTCTAAACTCAAGAGTATCGGATTTGAACCAACCTTAAAAACACCAATGTCTTTACCGACGATGTAATAGTCTCGCAAATTACGATAGGTTTTTCGATTAAACCTTAAAACGATTTCCCAAAGTTTAGGATAGTCTTGCTTGATTTCTTTCATCAATTGACTGGAGATATCATACAATTGAACACAGTAAAATAAAATTGCTTTTCTGTATCTTTCGGTATACGGTAATGTTAAATTTTCCAGAACCGTTTCGTATTCGGAAATTACTCCTAGCTTATAGTTCAATGCTGCTTCCAGCAATTCATACTTGGATCCGTAATGATTGTAAATCGTTGTTTTACTCATGGAAAGATCTGAAGCCATTTTCGACATACTGAAATTGGATATCCCATTTTTCTGAAAATAAACCATTGCCTTTATTGCTAGTCGATGCTTGATCTCAGCATTGCTATAACGGGTTTTATTTTTTGTTTTTCGACCCATTATTAGTGAATTGAAATTTTCCAGATAGAACGTCAAATAACTTTCCTTTTATCGGTAAAACCTGCTTCGTATTCAAATCCAACATCACAAACGTAACATCCGCTGCTGCAGAAAGCTTTCCCGAAGAGGAGATTGTCGCCTCCTGTCGCAAAGTTGCACTACGTTCACCAATCTTAACTAATTTGGTTTCAATAATCAGCTCATTTCCTAATAGAGCTGGATACTTATAATCAACGTTAATGTTCACTACAACAAAACCCCAACCATTATCCACAAATAATGAAGGCGGATAATGCTCATAATGTGACCATCTGGCCTCTTCAAACAACTCAAGAAATCGAGCATTGTTTACATGTTGATAGACATCAAGGTGATAACCACGAATCTTTATTTTAGTGATACTTTTATCCATTCAGTATGTTTTTAATTGTGTAATGGCTCAGCGTCATTATGGATATCATTGGATTGATTCCCGGACAGCTTGGAAGCGCACTTCCGTCAGCAACAAACAAATTAGAACAACCCACGAATGATCCATCTGGTCTTACCGGATGAGTATTACTGTTGCCCCCCATTCTGCACGAAGACATTTGATGTGCAGAGTACAATGCATAATCATTTACGCGCCATTTCCAAGATGTCATTTGCGAATAAATCCTTTTTCGTTCGTCCAAAGACATTGAACGATTTACTGTTTTTCTTGTTCTATGTGGAAATATAACTTCCTGAGCTCCTGCAGCAATATGGATTTCTGCCGCTTCCTGCATACCGAGCAACGAATGGTTCAGGTCGTATGAATGCATCTTGTATTTTATTCGTGCGCATGAATTTTTGTCCAACGATACTTTACCTCCGTAACGATCTCTGGTCAAAGCAATAAATGCTGCGCACCTTGGTGCAATCGTGAAGTCATTTTTGTGTTGCTCCCGTGAAACCCAAGGCAAGGTCATTCCAATAACCCCAGGATGAACAGGAGCTGTTTCCAACCAATATCCATAATTTCCATCCAATCGTAATTTATCGGTAACCACTGTAGACATCATCGGACCGTGCCATGGCTCAATTTTTTCATTGTAGCTGGCCGCGACTCCAACAGTCGGATGAAAAAACAGGTTTTTACCCAGCTCTTTGTGGTCTAAACCGCTCCTCATCAATAGAGCAGGCGTATGAATTGCACCACAAGCGACAATAACGTTCTCTGCCTTTATGCTCAATTTGATTCGTTTTCCATCAATGGTCTGAATACTTTCAGCACCAGTTGCCTTACCTGATTTTACCCGAATTGTTAGCGCTTCCGTATTACAATAAATTCTTGCACCCAGATCTGATGCCTTTTGAATCGTTGTTCGCATCGTACTTTGTTTACATCCTCCAATGCATCCAAAGCCACAATACCCGCAACTTTTCAACCCTTGGGCGTTGCATCCACTGACATTTCTATAAATTACTTTTGGGTTTAATCCGAGTTTTTTGGCGCCGTCCCACAATTTTTGATTCTGAGGATTGTGATTGGAATGATCTCCATTCACATGAAATATACGGCTCACCTCTTGAGCACTTTCTTTGTACTCAACAGACTCAACATGAGCCAAATCAGCCTCTTGTCTCCATTCATTCAAAATGTGGTCAGGAGTTGGAAAAGAAGCATTCCAATTCACAGTAGTACCACCCCCGAGGCAGCTTCCAGCAAATACCGTCACCCCACCATTGGAAGATGTCATTGCCCCTCCTCGATCGTAAAGTTTGCTGATCATGTCCCATTCCTGTTCATTAAACTTGTTCTCATTGAGGAAATTCCCTTTCTCCAGCAAAACTACATCCTTACCAGCTTCTGAGAGCATACCAGCCGCCAGTCCACCTCCAGCTCCTGAACCGATGATCAAATATTCGCATGTAATTTCCTGATCCGATTGAGCATTAATCGTATTGATTTTGGTCGGTTGATTTGAGACCTTTGAGATCGGTCCGATATATCCAATTTTTTTGTGGATGGATGGTATTTCTTCTGGGCTGGCCGAATAGGTCATGAAGGTTGAAAGCTTACGAAAAACATTGAATGCCTTTCGCAGTGCACCTATCTGACTTCTGGACCACCTGAAAAACAACCGCTCTTTTTGTTCTCTCGATAGCCGATCAAATGGTTTTAACGGCCCTCCATACAGCAAACCACAATAAGACGAAGACAGAATTTTTAAGACCTTTTTTAAATCACTTATTTCTTTTTCGGGCAATTTGGCTGCCATCTCTTCAATTTTAGATGACAAATCCAGACCGGATGATTTAAAATCCCAATAATCGACATCATCATCCTGACGCGCAGTGGATCCCACAAACGTGTCACATATTTGTTCTAATGTAATATGTTCTCTATCGGTGAAATAATTCACAGCCTCCAGGTCAGAAAATTGATTATTCTTTGCTTTAATCCATTGTAGGGAGGGTAAATCATTTTGGCAGTCGTAAACCCTATTCTTTGCTTCAATACAGACCTTTCATTGGAAAACTCACGAAATCCGAAATGACCATGCGCTTTGCCTATGCCGGAATGATTGTGTCCACCAAACGGCAGTTCAGGATGGATAAACTGTATGGTAGTTTCATTGATACAGCTTGTTCCTGCAGATGTGTGTTCCAAAATGGTTGAGATGTTTCTATTCGATCTGGAAAATATATACAATGCCAATGGAATTTCCACAGAGTTGATGGTATCAAATACTTCAGACCAATTCTCGTATTTCATGATCGGTAAAACCGGACCAAATATTTCCTCTTTAAAAACCGCGGAATCCTGAGTTACATTGGTTAAAATCGTAGGATAAATGAAATTTTTTTCATCATTAAATTCTCCTCCAAATAAAACTTCGGCACCTTCCGAAACAGCAGATTCTACAAGCGACTTGATTCGATTAAAATGACGATTGTTCACAATCTGAGCAATTTTTCGATCCCCATCTTCACCCGGTTTTACACCATAATATTTTTCATATGCCTTTTTCAGCTCAATTAGCAGGTCATCGTATTTCGAAACATGGACGAACAAATAATTGGGGGAAACACAGGATTGACCGGCATTAAAACACTTTCCCCAAATCAACTTTTCCGCAGCATCCTTAACATGGGCCGTGCTATCAACAATTGCGGGATTTCTTCCACCCAGCTCCAAGGTTACCGAGGATAGATTTTTAGCTGCGGCTTCCATTACCATTGAGCCAACTGACGGACTTCCCGTAAAAAATATGTGATTCCAGGGTTGCTTCAGCAATTCGGCTCCTACTTCTGCATCACCTGTAACAACGGCCACTTCTTTCTCATCAAATAACTCTTTCACCATTTGAACAATGAGCTTTTCCGTATTTGGAGTCAGCTCAGAGGGTTTGATCGTGACTACATTCCCCGCTGCAAGAGCTGTAATCATAGGTCCAATACATAAATTAAACGGAAAATTCCATGGAGCAATGATCAAAACAACTCCTTTTGGTTCGGTAATAACCCGGGCATTGACACCCAGCAAGTAAACCGGTGAGCTAACTCTCTTAGGGCTAGACCAGCTTCTTAAGTTGACCAGTGCTTCATTGATCTCACTTAACACCGGTTTAATTTCACCAAACTTTATTTCTTCAGTTGACTTGTTGAAGTCAGCGGCTATCGATGAGATGATCAGGCTTTCGTTACGCCTCATCCATGTTTTAATTGCACGTAGCTTATTTCGCCTATCGGCAATCTTTTCATGTTTTACGGACGAAAGAAAGTGATTCTTCTGTTTTTGAAACAAGTCAGTAAACTGGTTTGACATAATCTGAAAAATTACTCCATTAAAAAACGATCATAAATTACCCACTAATACGCCTTTCTAAGTGCGTACTTTATGCGCAGCTCCGTGCTATCCCCTACACTGTTGTAACCTACAACAGTAACAAAACCGTCTGATGCTTTTTCAATTGGATTAAACTGGCCTGCGCAAATCAGATCATTTCCTCCTATTAGATCATGATCAAAGAGATTCCAGCTATAGGAAGTGTTCCACAATTGATACTCAATCGGAGCTGGAAATACTGCCGTATCCGTGTGAGCAAACTGTGGTGTTCCTAAGCCAATAGATTCACTATCAAAAAACCAATTGCTTGCTGTATCCTGCTTAATTCTAAGAATCAGATCCGCATCAGTATCAATCAGGCCAATATCCCAGTCCGTCCCCGTTCCTGCAGCATTATCGAACTCGGGATGATACGTAATTTGGTATTCGGTGATGAAACCATACAAACAGCTACCATCATCGTAATCTACTGATCCTGATCCATTTATAGGTGAATTGACATCACTGCATCCACCCGTGCGCAACGGATCCTCTTCTTTTCTACAGGAATCAAACATCAAAAGCAAAGCTGCTAAAATCACTGTAATACAAATATTTATCGGTTTCATACGCACGAATTAAAATCCATAACCAATTGAAAATCCACCCCAAGGATCAAGTGTTAAGACACTATACTGAGAGTGAGCATTAGGATTGTCCGCTAACACTCTTCTTGACAAGTGACCATTAAAAAATATACGGTAATAAAATTTACCCCCTTCTTTTTGCATGCGATAACCCAAGCTGAAATTGGTCCAAAGTTCATTTTTCCGAATCAGTCTGGGCGGTAACGGCTGTACCATTATATTAGAGGCCGTCGTTTCCAAAGCATACACTTTATGAGAATAAAAAGTTGCTCCCAATCCAAGTTCAAGGTGATGCGCTCCAGCCAGCGTGTACCATGCATTAACACCAAAAGGAACAAGTAGCTCCATACCCTTTTTGTCTTCCGCGTCAATAATCCACTGCTCATTCATCAAACCTAAACCCAGCCGACCTGACAGATGAACGGGAGATTCTAGCACTATCCGCTCATAATTGATCGAATATATACCGGCATTTCCCCCCAGCTCCAAATAAATTCCATTTGCATTCATTTTCTCTTGGGGTGGATCCGTTTTCTCAAGTGAACTCGATTCCTGAGCAAAATCTCGACTGACTACCGAAACCAACAACAATACGATTAGGATCGCTCTTTTTTCAAACATGCCTATTTTTTGGTAAACTTGAACCTTTCGTTCTTCATTGGTTTAAAAGTAAAATAAATTTTCGATTTTACTTTCTGCTAAGAAATAGTTCATTATGGGGCGTAAATCCGTAGAAAAGGAAAGAAAAGAGCTTGACGCAAAGCAAAAAAAATGGTTAAAAAAGGTCCTGCCCTATTTTTACGAGCATGGGGTGCATAAAGTAACCATGGACCAAATTTCCGACCACCTAGGAATTTCGAAAGCAACAATTTACAATTACTTCAAGTCTAAAGAGGAGTTAATCGAAGCCGCTGTATGGTTAAAACTTACAGACCTTTCCATAATGAAAGAATTTCTTTTTAATGACGAACTAGACTTCATAGAGCGCTATTATGAAGGGGTGAAACACTTCACCACCAATCTGGGCGGCCTAACCACAGAGTACTTGAATGAGCTCAAAGTATTTTTCCCCAACTGCTGGGAACCCATTCAGCTATTTCAGAAAGCATCTGTAGAAAACCTGATGCAGTATTATCAAATTGGAATAGAGCGTGGAATTTTTACTGAATTTAACATTGCGCTAATGGCTCAACAAGACCGACTCTTTTTTGATTTAGTTACTGATGCAGCATTTCTAGCCAAACACAACCTCAGTCTTCAGCTCGCATTCGAAGAGTACTTTGCCACCAAATTCAATGGTATTCTTGAACGGTAATAGTGGCCTTCTTGTATCCTAATTTAAAAATCTCTCGTAGAATCGCTTGATTTAGAAAGAAAGATCAATTGAAATCAATGATTCTTTAGGAATGGTTAACGGGAAAATTGAAACACGTATTTCCCGTAAAGTATTTCCGTAGTTAAACTATGAATACATCTGAAATCAAAATTGAAGATCGGTTACTTGCAAAGTACACCAATGAACATTCCAAGTGGATTGAAATTTCAGGCATACCCGTGCACTACAGAGATGAGGGAGAAGGAGATGTTCTAATCCTATTGCATGGAAGCTTTTCGTCGCTTCATACTTTTGACGATTGGACAAGAATCTTAAAACATAATTTTCGAATCATTCGGTTGGACGTTCCCGGATTCGGACTAACTGGGCCGGCAAAATCCAATAACTACTCCATTGAATTGTTCATTGAATTTTTGGATCAATTCACCAAGTCCCTTCATATCAATCGATTCTACCTTGCAGGAAGCTCCCTTGGTGGCTGGCTTTCGTGGGAATTTGCCATAAACAATCCCGACAAAGTCATGAAGCTTATACTGATCAATTCTGCCGGGTATATTGACCGAAATAACTTTCCTCTCCCCTTCTTAATTGCTCAAACACCGGTGCTCAGAAATGTTTTCTCATTCACACCAAAAGCTGTGGTCAGAAGGTTTGTCCGCCAAGTTTTTTACGATCAGTCTAAAGTTACAGAAGATGTAGTAGACCGGTATTATGACATTTTTCAACGAGAGGGCAATAAGAAGGCTTTCGTTCAATTTGCGAACACAAGGTTTACGCAAAACACGAATAGCCTGAATGATTTGGTAATGCCTGTGTTAATTCAATGGGGAAAGGAGGATCGTTGGTTGAATGTTGAAAACGCTTACAAATTTCAAGAAGCTATACCTACCAATCAATTGATCATCTATGATGAAACAGGTCATTTACCCATGGAGGAATGCCCTCAACAATCAGCAGAAGATGTAATGCAATTTTTAATGAACTAAGATCAAATTTCGAATGAAAGAACTCATTGTATTCGTCGTAGTCGTTCCTGTACTTTTCTTTTCCTATCGCGTTCATGGTCAGAGCGAAATGGATAGCAGTTTGTCTCTACTCACTTCCATATCAGGTCATATGTCTCCTAAATCCATCGTTCATTCTGGAAATGGACAGTTCTTTTCACAAAATATGATGTACCGACATACGGTTACCGTGCACGACCGTACACACAAGTTAGTAGCAACAATTGAGGATGCAATCACACCTTCGGATTACCAATTATCAGGCAACGAAAAATTACGCGGTGCCCCCGTAGAGTGTGCATTTTCGCACAACGGAAAATATGCATGGGTATCCAACTATACCATGAGCGGTAAAGGATTCAATAATCCGGGTTGTGATGCCTGCCATGGTTCTAAATATGATAGTAGTTTTGTCTATAAAATAGATTTGGATAATTATAAAATTATCAACGCTATTGCCGTTGGATCTGTCCCTAAATTTATTGCTACTGCGCCCAATGATTCAATGTTACTGGTCAGCAACTGGAGCAGTGGAAACGTAAGTTTGATCGACCTCGTCAATGAAAAGGAAATTAAACAAATCGAGGTAGGAACTCACCCCAGAGGCATCGCGATAAGTCCCGACTCAAGAACCGCATATGTCGCAATTATGGGCTCTTCCAAATTGGTGAAGATCAACCTTAAAGATTACTCAAAGACCGTTATATCTGACATAGGTCGAGGACCAAGACACCTTTGCATTGACCCGGAAGGCAGATATCTTTACGTGAGCATCAACGGAGAAGGCAAAATTGGCAAATACGACTTGATTAGTGGATCAATTGAAAAAATAAGAACCGGTAGAATGCCGCGATCGATGGCCCTGAGCGAAGATGGGAATTTTCTATATGTAGTCAATTATGGAGATCACAAGCTGACCAAAGTGAGCACCAATGATTTTAAAATACGAGATCAGATAAAAACAGGCAGTAAACCCATCGGTGTTACTATCGACAATGAAATGGGAAGAGTCTGGGTTTCTTGCTATTCCGGTAAAATTAATGTGTTTGAGGACTCAATTCTAGCATTGCACAAAAGCTTTTTAGATAGGACATTACTGGCATTGGGCAATCCAGCAGATTTCATTCCTGAAGTGCGATTCAATTCAGATACTATGTTGTTAGCTAAAGAAACACCCGGTCCGAAAAAAGAGGAAATTTCTACAAAACTGCAGCCAACAATTGAAGCGGAAAGCAAACCTGCGAATCCACATAGTTCAGCGTATCACATCGTTGCAGGAAGTTTTAGCCAGTTGGATAACGCAAAAAGGGCAAAACTAAATTGGATCAACCAAGGATTCGAGGCGCAAGTGATAAAATCGGAAAAAGGGTTTCATTTAATTAGCATTGCCTGTGACCATGATAAAAGTGTATTGATTGAACGACTAGATCAGTACAAAAAAGGAAATGACGTAGGATTTTGGATCTATAAGGGATTCGTCAATTAACGAAAATCGAACTCTTCAACCGCCTGCACATCAAAATTCAGATCATCGAATAAATCCTTAAATTCCAATCCTGCATCCTCCATGTCCAAATCATCTTCTTCATAGATCCATTTGATTTGAACTCTCGTATTTCCCGATTGATTTGCCTTTCGGTACTTTTTCATTAAGTCTCTGAGAAACAGAGTAGTACTTGTGTTAAAATATTCCAAATGCAATTCAACCAAGCTCACTTCCAGCGGTGATGATAAATATTCCTCTACTTCCAAATACAGCCCCCTGTAAAACTCTTTCGAGTCCTCAGGTATCGAAATTCCTTTAATTTTTAACACCCCTGTTAAAGGTGAAAAATCAATCTCCGGCGTTTTCTCAGTTGCGTTAATTTGAAAAAGCATGCTCCTAAAATATGAATATTATTCCTATAATCTTATCGATTTTTTAATAAGATTACGTGTTTTACCCAATTATTTTTTCCACCAATCGATTTTTCATAACTTTTATTCGGTGGGGAATAACCTCTGTTTAAGGGTTAAATTACATATTTCGTCGATATTGTCCCCCCACTTGAAACAAGGCATCCGTTATCTGTCCGAGTGAACAATATTTCGTTGCTTCCATGAGCTCTTCGAAAATGTTTTGGTTCTGGGTTGCAGCAGTTTTCACCCGATCCAAAGCATGTCTGGATTTATCTGAATTCACTTTTTGGAGGTCCTCAAGCATGTTAATCTGGTATTCTTTTTCTTCCGTATTAGCTCGGATGACTTCCTGGGGAATAATGGTTGGTGACCCCTTGGAGCTAAGGAAAGTATTCACCCCAATGATCGGGTATTCTCCTGTGTGTTTTAAACTTTCATAGTACAAAGACTCCTCTTGAATCTTGCTTCTCTGATACATGGTTTCCATTGCTCCAAGTACCCCTCCTCGCTCAGAAATACGCTCAAACTCCAACAAAACGGCTTCTTCAACCAAATCCGTTAGTTCCTCAATAATAAAGGAACCTTGTAAAGGGTTTTCATTTTTTGCCAATCCCAGCTCCCGGTTGATGATCAATTGGATCGCCATCGCCCTTCGAACAGATTCTTCTGTTGGAGTTGTTATCGCCTCATCGTAAGCATTCGTATGAAGAGAGTTACAATTGTCGTAAATTGCATACAAGGCCTGCAGCGTTGTTCTAATATCGTTAAAATCAATTTCTTGAGCGTGCAACGACCTACCCGATGTCTGAATATGGTATTTGAGCATTTGCGCCCGCTTATCAGCACCGTATTTTTTTGACAATGCTTTGGCCCATATTCTCCTTGCCACCCTTCCAATCACTGCATACTCAGGGTCGATACCGTTGGAGAAAAAGAATGACAAATTGGGACCAAACTTATTGATGTCCATTCCACGACTCAGATAATACTCGACGTAAGTGAATCCATTGGCAAGTGTAAATGCAAGCTGCGAAATCGGATTTGAACCGGCTTCTGCAATGTGGTATCCTGAAATTGACACCGAATAAAAGTTGCGCACCTCATTGGCTATGAAATACTCCTGAACATCACCCATCAATCTCAGGGCAAATTCTGTCGAGAAGATGCACGTATTCTGTGCCTGATCCTCCTTCAAAATATCAGCTTGAACAGTACCTCTTACTATGGAAAGGGTTTCTTTCTTGATCTTATTGTAAGCTTCAGGTTTTAGTACCTGATCACCCGTCAAACCTAACAGCATCAGACCAAGTCCGTCGTTTCCTTCGGGCAAATCCCCTTGATATTTAGGACGACTGAGTCCATTATTGTCGTATTTTTCTTTGAAGGCGTTTTCCACCTCCTCCTGCAATCCATTTTCTTTAATGTATTTTTCACAGTTCTGATCGATGGCCGCATTCATGAAAAAACCAAGTAGCATGGGCGCAGGGCCATTTATTGTCATACTCACCGATGTCGCCTTATTTGATAGGTCAAAACCGGAATAGAGTTTTTTTGCGTCATCCAGACAACAGATCGAAACACCTGCGTTACCAATCTTCCCATAAATATCCGGACGAATTGCAGGATCATTACCATATAAGGTAACAGAATCAAATGCTGTTGATAATCGTTTTGCGGGCATTCCCAGACTTACATAGTGAAATCGTTTATTGGTTCTTTCAGGACCACCTTCACCTGCAAACATTCTTGTGGGGTCCTCTCCTTCCCTCTTGAAGGGGAACAAGCCAGAGGTAAACGGAAAATCTCCAGGAACATTCTCTTGCAACATCCATCTTAATCTATCCCCCCATCCTGAATATTTCGGTAACACCACTTTAGGAATATCCAATTGCGATAGAGACTTGGTATGGGTTTCCACCGAAAGCTCCCTACCTCTCACTTCGTATTTATAGATCGGATCCTTATACCTTGCTACTTTTTCATCCCAGGCTTCAAGTAATTTCCAATTTCTCTGATCAAGATCAAGCTTAACATCATCGAATCTTTCACTCAATCCCGAAATTATTTCATCACCATCACCGGGAACATTTTTAATTACCTGGATAGCGCTTTGGAGACCGTACAATTGATCTGCTACTTCACATTGGTTCTTTACCCAATCATCATATGCTCTATTGTTTTCGCTTATTTCAGCAAGATATCTGGTCCTTGCCGGAGGTATTACGTAAATCTTCTCCGACATTTCTTTCGTAATCTCGAAAGAGGAATTGAGGTCCGAGCTGGTCTTCTCGACCATTTTATCCATTAACGCCTTGTACAATGAGTTCATACCAGGGTCATTGAACTGAGATGCAATGGTTCCAAAAACCGGAATTTCATCGTCAGAGGTATCCCATAAATTGTGATTTCTCTTGTACTGTTTTTTCACATCCCTCAATGCGTCAAGTGCTCCCCTCTTATCAAACTTGTTCAATGCAACAATATCAGCAAAATCCAACATGTCTATTTTCTCCAGCTGAGTCGCTGCACCAAATTCTGGTGTCATTACATACAATGAAACATCTGAGTGATCCAGTATTTCGGTATCTGACTGTCCAATTCCTGAAGTTTCAAGTACTATCAAATCGAATCCCGCTACTTTCAAAATTTCAATGGCAGATGAAACGTGCTTCGACAGAGCAAGATTAGATTGTCTTGTAGCCAGCGAACGCATATATATTCTTCCATTATTGATAGCGTTCATTCGAATCCTATCCCCGAGCAAGGCCCCTCCGGTCTTTCGTTTAGAAGGATCGACTGATACTATGGCCATTGTTTTGTCCTCGAAATCAGTAATAAATCGGCGTACCAATTCATCCACTAATGAAGATTTCCCTGCACCTCCCGTTCCGGTTATACCCAAAACCGGTGTGTCCATCTGATTTGAAAGCTTTTCGATTTCAGCTAATTTTTCCCGGTGTTCATCGGGATAGTTTTCGGCAGCTGAGATCATTCTTCCTATTGTTCCGTAGTCAGTTCTACTCAAAGAACTTATTTCTGCATCGATCTTTTTTCCCGTTGGAAAATCACATTTTTCAACAAGATCATTGATCATTCCTTGAAGTCCCATATCCCGACCATCATCGGGATGATATATACGAGCAATTCCATAGTCATGAAGCTCTTTGATTTCACTGGGAAGAATGGTTCCTCCCCCTCCACCAAAAATTTTTATATGGTCTGCATTTTTCTCTTTCAGCAGGTCATACATGTACTTAAAATACTCCATGTGCCCACCCTGATAAGAAGTCAGCGCGATCGCTTGCGCATCTTCTTGGATGGAACAATTCACGATCTCTTCAACACTTCGATCATGCCCCAGATGAATGACCTCACAACCCGTAGATTGTATGATTCTTCGCATGATATTGATCGCTGCGTCGTGACCATCAAAAAGAGATGCTGCAGTTACAATTCGTATCTTATTGTTGGGTACGTAGGGAGTAATTTTTTCCATAATATGTTGTTCCCGAAAAGCGAACAAATATAGTTATTTCGAAGGAAAATTATCAATTAGAAATACCCGAACAAACCGATACATTAAATTCAGCAAAATTTGCGTTTGTACTGTATTGTGCTGAAGCTTCTATTAATGTGGGGTTTGGCTTCGATCTAGACTCAAAGATTTCAATTTCTTGTTTATCAGCTATTTGCGAAATATATTGTAAATTACGGCATGACACGTTCTATTTCTATCCTAGCCATTGCAGTATTCAGCTGCACCCAATATTTTGCTCAATGTCCATCTGGTATGGCAGAGTTAATCATTGAAATTGTACCTGATTCCTATCCATCGGAGATATCTTGGGATGTCACCTCATCGGGGGGAATTATAGCATCAGGAGCATCGGTCGGAGATACCATTTGTATCGACACTACGCAGTGCAATACGTTTACGATCTATGACTCTTATGGCGATGGGATATGCTGCGGATACGGAATCGGTTATTACAACCTGTACATTGACGGCAGTCTAGAGGCAACCGGAGGTGAATACGACAACTCGGAAAGCACCAGCTTTTTTTGTCCGCCGGGAAGTTCTTGTGAAAACCCAATTCTCATTGCGGAGGGCACACATTCAGCCGCCGTGCTTCCGGAAACATGGTATGAATGGTCTCCCGATTCGGCCGGGATTTATGAGATCACCACTTGTTTAGGTGCTACTTGTGATACAAGAATTTGGGTTTACGATCTGTGCTCCGGACTTGTATTCGATAGCGGGAACACAGGTACGATTTTTTACAACGATGACAATCCAACCTGCGGTGTACAAGCCTATCTTACCGGAATTTTTGATCCTGCAAAGACCTATTACATTCGAATCGGTCAAGTGGGTACCTCATGTTCCTCCTTACCCATTAGCTGGTCCTTGAATTATCTATCTGAGGTAATCGGCTGCATGGATCCAAGCGCTTGTAATTATAACCCGCTGGCTACAGCAAGTGATACCTGTTATTATCTGGGAGACAGTCTGTGTCCAGACGGACCCGACCTTTGGCTACTCGAGGATGTACTAAGGAACTCCATGTTCGTTGATAATTTGAACAATACGGATCCCTGCACGATCAATGAAGGTTGCTTGCGAGGTTTTGGTGACAGAGAGATTATTCGTTTTACAACCCACATTAAAAATATTGGGAATTCAGACTATTATATTGGAACCCCTTCTGCAAATCCTAGTCAATTTGTTTGGGATAACTGCCATAGCCACAATCACTATGTTGGTTATGCCGAGTACATTTTGTACGATGAAGACAATTTCTCAACTCCAATTGGTTTTAAAAATGGGTTCTGTGTAATGGACCTGGAATGTGACAGCGGTGGAGCCATGACATACGGATGTGGAAATATGGGTATCTCCTACGATTGTGGAGATTACTATGGTTCTTACCTCGATTGTCAGTGGATTGACATCACAGAAGTAGATACAGGTAGGTATGTACTCGTTACTAGAGTGAACTGGGACCAGTCTCCGGACGCCCTGGGACAATACGAAACAAGCTATGAGAACAATTGGGGACAAGCATGTTTTCATTTGGATAGAGACCCTATTACTGGCGCCCCTTCCATAACGTTGGATACTGCCTGTTCACCTTACCTAGACTGTGCCGGTATTCCCTATGGTTCAACATTTGTAGATTGCAATGGAGTGTGCAATGGGACTGCTTTGATGGGTGACATAAATAACGATCTCACACAATCGAATGCCGATGCGATTCAATATGTAGACGATATTTTGGGGAACAGTATCTCGGCGAATAATTGCAACGACCTGAATGATGATGGTGATATCTCTGTTTACGATGCTTCATTGATCAATAGCTGCTACCTCTTTGGGACCAATCATGCTCATGATGGTGGCGGTTCACATGATCATTGTGTTCTTCCTCTCAATGTACACAACATGTACGACACAGCTTACCTGAGTATTATTGGATACAACATCAGTGCAGGTTACATAGACATTGGTATTAAAAATCCCAGTTCGAAAATAGTAGCTTACGAATTTACTATGGAAGGAGTAACCATAGGAAGTGTTGATAATTTGCAATCTCCTTCTCAATATCCAATTACACCAAGTTATGCCTTAGGTGGAACTAAAGTTATCGGAATCTCTTATCTGGATTCTGTGATAGATAAATCGAATACCTATCAACCTTTATGCAGAATTAATATCTTCAATGTAACCAGTTCTATGATTTGTATTGAGTCAATTGTTGATGTGGTGGATGAATACTATCACACGGTTGAAAATGAAATTGAAGGTCCCTGCATTTTTGTAACCGGTATTTCAGAAAATAAGGAGTTTGCCACCATGCAAATTCAACCCAATCCATCTTCAAACGAAGCAACCATTCAATTGAATGCTACCCTAAACTTAAACGGGAGCTTGGAAGTTTTTGATTTTCTCGGAAAAAGAGTTTTTCGGAAAACCCTTAATACAACTAATGAAACCATTGAGGCTATTGATGTTTCCAGCTGGAATACAGGGGTTTACCACGTTGTTTTCACTTCAGAAGGCGGCACAATTCAACGGCCGTTACAGGTTGTCCACGAGTAATTAACCGTTAATTTTTAATAAGTTAATTTCTTATTTTTCGACTATACATCTACTTCGCTTATATTCAATTAATCAATAAGCACAGTGCGTATGGCAAAGAGGAAGAAGGTAAGTAAGATTTTCGTTTTAGACACATCAGTAATTCTGCACGATCACCTGTCAATTAAGAGCTTTGAAGAACATGACGTAGCAATACCAATTACGGTACTTGAAGAATTGGACAATTTCAAAAAAGGGAATGATGTCAAGAATTTTTCAGCCCGGTCATTTATTCGAATACTTGACAAGTTATCCAAAGAGCATATGTTGCAGGACTGGATACCAATCAATGGACCGGACAAAGGCCGATTCAAAATTGTTATGGTCAACGAAAACAAGTACCAGGACGCAACAAAAATTTTTGCTGATCGAAAGAATGATCACCAAATTCTGAATGCAGCATTAACACTTACGGAACAGGAAAAAGACAAAAAAGTAATACTGGTGTCGAAAGACATTAACCTCCGATTGAAAGCGAAAGCACTTAACCTTGCGGCTGAAGATTTTGAGACCGGAAAAGTTGAAAACAGCAGTGTTATTTTTTCGGGAAAGTTTGAGGTGACCGATGTAGACACAGACATCATACAGGAGTTGTACAAAAAAAACGCCTCAGAGAACGTTGAATTTTTGGGAGAGCATTTATTCAACAATGGATTCTATGTTTTGAAAAATGGGAAGTCATCTATTCTGGGCTTCTACAATTCCAATAAAAAGAAATTGGAACGAGTTGAAAAAAGCTACCACTATGGAATCAAGCCACGAAATGCGGAGCAAACATTCGCTTTCCATGCGTTAATGAATCCGGAAGTGAAACTGGTTACACTACAAGGGGTGGCAGGAACTGGAAAGACGTTATTGGCACTGGCTAGTGCTTTGGAACAAAAAAATATGTTCCATCAGATTATACTCGCGAGGCCTATTGTACCGCTTAGCAACAAGGACATTGGTTACCTTCCCGGTTCTGCTGAAGATAAAATCAGTCCTTACATGCAACCGCTGTTTGATAATTTAAAATTTATCAAATCGCAGTTCAAAGAGAATGAAAAGAAGTTGAAAGCCATCGTGGAAATGGAAGAGGAAGACAAGCTAAAAATCACGCCTCTTGCATTCATTAGGGGACGCAGTTTGTCGAATATCATTTTTATAGTAGATGAAGCACAAAATTTAACGCCGCACGAGGTTAAAACAATCATTACCAGAGCTGGTGAGAACACTAAAATTATTTTCACGGGAGATGTTCATCAAATTGACACACCTTATTTAGATGAACAAAGTAATGGTTTGTCATATCTCATTGATAAACTGAAAGGCAATGAATTGTATGCACATATTACGTTGGAAAAAGGCGAACGATCAGAGCTTGCAAATCTCGCCAACGATCTATTGTAGCATCAACGTAGGTTTTTTATCGTTTCTGCATGTTGAAAATAGGACATAGGGGTTGGAGAGGTAACTTTCCTGAAAACTCTATGACCTCTGTAGAAAATGCCATTGAACTTGGTGTTGATGGAATTGAAATTGACATCGTAGTCAATGGGCAAAACGAGCTTGTTGTTTCCCACGATCCATGGATGTGTGAGACAATATGTTCTCCGGGTGGAGTCCACTACAATCTGTACGACATGCATCAACAGGCGATCGAAGAGCACGACTGTGGTCAAATTCCATCGAAAAAATTTCCACATCAGGCACGTTTTCACAGCACCAAGCCTCTACTTCGTCAGTTAATAAAAGAGTTTGATTGGCGTGATCTCTGGTTGTTTCTTGAAGTCAAATCAAGACCTGAATGGGACGATTTATATCATCCTAACCCACATGAATACAGCGATTTAATTGTCAGCGAATTGGCCGATTTTGAACATCTAAACAAGGTATATTTCATGTCCTTTGATTCGCGTATTCTTGAGTTGATTCAATCGAAAATACCCAACAGTAAAAATTTGCTACTGTTTGATCAAATGCCCAGCGAAAAAATTCAATTCAATAGCATTGGCCCAAATCATAAATTGATCACGCGAGAGAACCTACGGAACTGGAAGATGCAAAAATTGGAGGTTTTTGCATGGACCGTTAACGAACTAGAGGATATTCAAAAATGCAAAAGCGGCGGGATAGACGGAATAATTTCCGATTACCCCAACCGCTTATTTGGTTGAATCCTAGTTACAGTGTTTTTGCTTTACCTCCAGCGGGAATTACTTCGACCCATTTCCCCGGCTGTCTTGCATTAATTGTATTGTCATACATCGCTTCACTCTCTACAGTCGGCAGATAAAACTTCCCTTGATATGTCGCATTCAGCTGAATTCTGAATGTTTTGGAGCTGCCTTTACCCAATCGATAATACGTATAAACACGATCATCTCTTATGTCCTGATAATCAAAACTACCTGGTGAAAATGAGGAGCTAAAGTTCTGCATTCTGGTATTGTGAATCTCCCAGCCTGATGGAAAGATCTGATTCAACGTCATCTCTCTTAAATAACCTCTCGTTCCTGGGTTTGATACCTGAACCTGTGCAATAAAGTCAGTCCCTTGCTCCAATACGGTCGGATCAATAGCATTCCCATCCATATCCACGTACCGAACTGAAATTGCCAGATTATTTGCTGCCGCCGTTTCTTTTCCAGAAACAGGAATCCCTTCCACAACCAGCTTTGCATATAGCATACCTGATCCCGTATTATTGACAGTCAGCTTCGATTTCACTCCATTCACTTTAAGTTTATCCTGATACACAGCCACCTGAGTATTTTTGGCTATCGAATTGCCTCCATTCAGATTATAATTGAATCGCATGGTCTTGTCCGTTGAGCTGATTCCTACGAACTTGCTCATAGCGATCAGAGCATATGCCGTTGTTTGAGTGCTCATCCAACGATCCTGATTCATAGCTTCAGCAATTTGTTTGGCCAACATGCCTCCTTTCGACTTGTTATTCATCAGTGTTAACACCTCAAGAATCATGGATTCATCGCGCAAAGACGATCCAAATGTGTATGAGAGCTCTACATAATCTGGAACCTCAACATCCACATTGTTAATCAATTGGCTGGCCACTTCCGTTCTTCCTATTAGCACATAAGCTCCGGCTAACCTCCATCTTGCAGTAACTGAAAGCGAATTCAATTCACGCATTCGATTCATTGCACTCAATTCTGGTTTACCAGCTAAGGCTAAAGTGTACAAACGGTAGGCCTGCGTGAGGTCATTGTTGTGCTTATAACCATGGAAATTCGATTTTCCTGTCACACTTTTCCAGCTTTGTGCTTTTTTTCTCTGATACGAAATCCAGTTCTTTTTCAGAACACTAGGCAATTTATACCCTTGTTTTTCTGCCTCTATAAGGAAATGCCCTCCGTAATTTGAACCCCATTCATTCGATTCCGATTGACCAGGCCAGTAAGCCAATCCTCCCTCGGCAGTCTGAAAAAGTTTCAATCGATCTATTCCTGCTTTGATGTTCTTGTCAAGCTGGATTTTATAATCGTTGTTCAAATCCATCACATCATCCACAAACAGTTGAGGAAATACAGCTGAAGTTGTTTGTTCAATACATCCATGAGGATATCGTATCAAGTATTTCAGTCGTTTGTCCAGATTCATCGGCGGTATAGAGGACAGCTCGATCGTAGCTGAATTCGTACCACCTATTCCACTGAACTCAAATTCAGGGTCCCATTTTTGGCCGGGCTCAATGATAGCTTCCATCACGTCTGCAACCATTGGATTCGGTGTTCGAACATCCAGCTCTATTTCGTATCTAGCTGTTTCCTTACCACTTTTTGCAAGAATTTTGACTTTTCCAATTCCGATCTTACTTTTCACTTTAATCGGGAAATTCACTACCTCATCGCCAATTTTATCAAAGGTTACTGACTTTTTATTCCCATCTGTAAACTCAATCAAATCGTTCGATTCCACTTCTATGGTTACCTTTTTAACATGCTTCTCCATAGCAAAAACATTAACAGGTAATTTTAGTTCTTCCTCCGGACCCAGCACTCTTGGCAATGTTCCCAGCACCATCAATGGGCTTCGCACGGGAACTGTTTTATCCGCATGTCCATAACGGCGATCCTGACCTGCGACGACCATTACTCTGACCGAACCTACATAATTTGGGATATCAATCTTATGTGTTTTCTTGGCCCCTGCCCTCAAAGTAAAAGGTCCCACAAATCGTACCATCGGTTTAAAACGATTTGCCTTAGCAGGCTTCTTCTTGCCCCCTTCAGCATCTCCACCAATGGCTAGAAGTTTACTCATTTCCTGGGTATAAGATCCCATAACCTGATCGTACAAATCCCATGTTTTCACACCCAAAGCTTCCTTTGCATAGAAATGTTTCCATGGCTGCGGTGTTGCAAAAGAGGTTAAATCCAATAAACCTTCGTCAACAATAGCCAGTGTATAGGTCATCGGTTTCCCTTCCTTCTCTTGAACCGATATGGAAGCGGTTGATTCGGGTCTCAAAACATCAGGCATCTTAATCACGGGATTGAGATGCGAGTCCGGATTTTCCACATTGATCGGGACAACGCCGTACATTCGGATCGGGAGATCATTTTCGGTTGCTTTATGCTCTTGCAGCAAAGTCACATGAACAAAAACATTCGGGGCCATTTCGCTTGTTGTTTTGAACTCGAATTTGGTTTCACCCTTTTTAGTTGCTACCCAATATTTCTCAATTACCTTGGTCCCAGACTCGACACAAACCAGCGCCTTCCCGTTGGTTGGAGATGGAAATGAGACTTTCACTACTTCTCCGGTCGAATAGGTTTCTTTATCCGTTGAAAAGCTGAGCATTGTTGCATTTTCGTTTTCAGTTCGATTTGCCCGCGCCCAATACGGCCAATCAATGTAGAATATTTTCCCTGTGACATGGCCCGAAACAGGATCCTCAACACGAACTAGATACCTGCCCCAAGATGGACGGTTCACTTTGAACTTAAATGAAGCCTTTCCATTAGAGGAAGAAATCAATTTATTGAAAACAGGCTCGTTGGATTCACTCGATATATAGGACAACAAATCATTGTCATATCTGTCCCACCACCATCTCCAGTTGATTTTATATACTTTAACCTGCAAATTATTTCTTGAAATCGCCTTACCCTCAGCATCTACCGTCGCAATTTCAAATTCATGATCCTCATCCGTAACTAACGTACCTCTGTATAACGATCCTTTTGGCACTTTAACACCAACATAGGACTCATACGGAGAATATTTGATCGATTTCCAATCCACTGAAAAGTTTCCACCTTCTTCATAAATTTTGGTTGAAAAATTCGCTGTCAACATACCGGGCGAATTGCTTCCCACATTGATCTGAGGATTGAAGAGTAGCTCTCCATTTTCATCGACTCGCTCATCTACGATCATCTCCTGGTCCAATGTGATCTTTTTAAGCGGGTCGTCAAACATAAAACCATCAAACTCCGGAAAACTGGTGTATTGCGAGTTTACATTTAATGTTACCTGTGCCCTCAAATTCTTCGCAACTGCCCCGTGCAGCCATTTGGTTGATAATTTGATCTCATTATCTCCAGACTGTCGCAGCATATCTGCGTTAAAGTCCATGTAAATTTTTAGTCGATTGGGCTTAACTGTTTCTACCTTTAAGTATTTGTTGTAAGAACGATTGCCCACCTTTACTTGCGCACGATACGTACCTGTAATGTCATTTTGATCGGTGGATGTTCTGAAATCGTAGTGATTCTCTACCCCACCTACTGAAATCTGTTGATCTACAAGCTGACCTTGAGGGTTGAATAGCTTAAACTTAACCGGATGATTACTGGGTAAAACACGATCTGCATCTTCCAATACAAACGACAGATAGATCGAATCGCCCGGTCTCCAAACTCCCCTTTCGGCATAAATGAATCCTTTCACACCCTTTTTCACTTGACTACCACTAACGTCGAATTTTGATAGGGATAATGACTCCCCGTCGCGCATTTTTAAATATCCTCTCTGGTCACCCTTTTTCGCAATTAGAACAAATGGTTTTTTAGGCAATGATGCCACGCACATACCCTCCTGATCCGTAATTGATGTACCTATGATCTGTTGTTGAAAGTCATAAAACTCAACGGTTGCTCCAGCAATACTTTCCGTGCTTTTCAAATCCGATAAGAAAACATGCATTTTTTTGTCCGCACCGGCCTTTGCAATAATACCTAAGTCGGATGTTAGAATGTTTGTACTCACATTTTTATTCCGGTAGTAGGAAGAGTGACAAGGGTTTTTCCGCTCCCGATAATCATAGTCGTAATCATCATAGTAATCGTCGTAATAATAGTCGTCGTAGTAATAGCCACTCACCCAATCCGATTCATTCCAATCGTCGTCTTCCTCTTCAATTTCCACAGCCTGCATATCCGAAGCATCGTCTGCTCCACACTGATAAACCGAATAGCTTTGCTTGAATCTCAATTCTATTTGATGTATGGTGCCCGGATCTTTTCCAACAATATCATTCAAATCCAGAAAAAATCGGTTCCACTCATGCAGGTTCTTTGCTCCATCCTGAGTAAGGTCAACTTTTTTCTTCATGATGTTGCTAGCAACACGTTTCATCTGATACGAACCGTTGTAATTGTTTACCTGAAGAAATTGTACCATGTTGTCCTCAAAAACTCGGGTAACATAGACATCCACCGCTTTTAGATTTACGGCTTCAAAAGGGAAAACATAACCATCGTCAGAATTCGGAATAATGGTACCGGAACCGACTAGCCTAATATTTGGCTTGATTCCTTCAAAAACCAGCTCAATGTCATCTCCTTCTTTCATTTTGTAAGAATTGACATTTTTTATACCGGGACTAACATGAACCACTCTCGTACCCGATACAACTCTGGGCAAAAAGACTTTTATATCATGTCCCTCGATTTCATAATTGAGGTTGGATAAATTATCAATCGTTATTAATCCATCCAGTTCTTGATTGTTTTTTAGAGGATCCGAAAAATGTATCAATACATACTGCTCGGGGTTATGCACAATAGACATGTCCACCACCTTAAAGTCTCCCAAAGCAATAACCGGAACAATTTCCTCTGCAGATCTATCGGCTCCTATTGCCTCCCCGTTGTACAGCAGTTTGACCTCACTTGCCTGTTCCTTTCGCTCTACATGCTGCACCATGAAACGATGCTCATTCCCATAGTCATGATTCCAGTTAATACTCAACTCTTTTCCATCCTGAAAAGCAGACAATGTTTTTTGCACATCGGCAGAATCGGTAATATCTGCAGTTATAATTCGTCCGGATAGCTGCTGGTCTTTTAAATTGTCTGCACTGTATGTTGACAGACCATCAATAAATAGATTCAGGTCCTGTTCAATGGTTTTAAATTGAAACGCAAACTCTTCCGCATTGGAAGGAAGATCTTTCACTTTGGACAAGTCTAGATATGCTGTATATTCAATCCCACTTTGCAATAATTCCGAAGGAGTAAATTCAATCATTCTGGTGGATACAAACTTCGCCTCACCTTCGACTTCAGGAACAAATCTGATCAGATCTTCAATCGGTTCTTCGGCTTCTACAAACTCTTCAGACACATCTTCTGTTAACATGATGTTGATTGTAGATTCCCTGCTTACTATACCAGAAGTATAAGCAGAAATGTGTTGAGCGAATTCAGGGTTAATGGTAACCCTTTTCTGTACTTCCTGACTACAACCGAACAAGAGAAGTAAAAAGAAAATTGAGAGTAACTGGATTGAATTTTTCATATCTATAATTTTTGTTCTAATGTACTTGATGCTTTCGAACAATGTATTACGCCACTATTATCCGCAAACAAAATTTTATTTTTCGTGAAACAGGAATGTGATTGGAAGAATAAATATAATCTTTTGTTCCGTATCCGGTTCCAATAATTGTTTTTACATTTCACGAAAGCAAACTAAATGGACCCATTAGAATTTTACATCCAAATGAACAAGTTTGACCAAAACAATGGTCTTATACTGACTGCAAAGGAACCGGGTGACATTCAATATGAAATGAAAATCACTGAAAAACACTTAAGCTCACCCAACACTTGTCACGGAGGAGCCATTTCGGGCATGATGGATTCCGTGATTGGAACAACTGCACTATCCATGGCTTTTACAGAGGGAAATTTAGTCAGTACCGTCGAATTCAAAATCAACTATTTCAAACCCGTTTTTGAAGGAGAAACTCTAATCGGAACAGGTAAAATTGAATTTAAAGGTAAGAGTCTAATGGTGACGAGTGGGAAAATTGTCAAGAAGGACTCTCAAGACCTCGTGGCAATGGCCCAAGGCACATTCAATATTTATCCGATGGAAAAAAGAGATTTTTTTAACGAGATCAAATCACATTAGTCAAGAAGTTGGACAATCTATAAAGGCTAAAGGAATTGATTGAAAAATCTTTTGATTGCGCTGATTTTCGTTTAAATTGCTGCAAGGTTAAATTTTAACTTACGATCATGATAAAAACCTACTCATTCGCTCTTTTGTTCCTATTCACCTGTACTGCTTTTTCCCAGAATGTAAATTACACCACTGAAATTGTGGAGTTTTACATGACGGGCTGTGATGATGGTGCAGGGTCCGATGAAGAGCCCACCTGGAAAGTATATACTCGTGACAATATTTCTACTGGATGGGAAGGCGGAACTTGCCATTTCACCGATGGTAATATTCCCATCGTATACATTCCAACTTCGGGAACAACCATTGCCTCAAAAACAAATTCTGCAGCAACTTTAATTGATGTACGATTTGAAGCCTGGGAAGATGATTGTGATGGAGGTTCAGGTTCAGATCGTTGCAATTTTGATGCATCTTGCTTGGCAGGATTGCAGGAAGATGATTGCTTAGAGTATCACGACCCGCTTGCCGGGCCGTTCGGGGCTTATACCAGTATTGATTTTCGAAATGACCCGGATTGTGTGTGGAATTCATACACCTATTCTGCCGGAGATTTTGGAGTAAAGATCAGGGTGCGGTGGGAGTATTCCAATTTTACAGCTGGATCAAACGTTGACACTTGTGGAACTTCAATACTGCTTGATGGTTCAGGAAGTGGTGAATGGACCATTGGCAGTGGCACCGGTGGTACTTTTGCTGATCAAACAGATCCGAATACGACCTTTTTAGGAAGTTCAGGGCAATCCTACGTGCTCAATTGGAATACGCTTGCTGGCTGTGCAACAACCAACAGCGACAACATAACCGTCAATTTATTTATCAATCCGGTTCCGCAGTTTGATGCAGACCAAAATCCACTTTGTGAAGGAGAAGACATCACCTTTTCTGCCCAGGATGGAATTCAATACGACTTTTCGATAAACGATCAAACCAATGTGATGCAATCCAGTGGTTCGGACACTTATCTTCATACCAATATCTCAGCTACTGACTCGATTGCTTATGTAGTGGTAACGAATTCTGACGGATGCTCCGTGTCAGACACATTATTTCTAGATGTGCTGCCAAAACCAAACCCGTCAATTACCAGAACAGGTTCGGATCTATCAACCGGGGTATTTCCGTTTTACCAATGGTACTACAACGGAACCCCGATAAGCGGAGCAACAAGTCAATTCTACACGGCAACAGCAAACGGAAGCTATACTGTTCAAGTTCAGGGAACGAACGGATGTATTGGCGAATCCCTACCAGAAGTAATTACCAATGTTGGAATTTATGAACTTGGAGAATTCAAATTCGAGGTAGCACCTAACCCGGTGAATGAAATTTTATTCTTTTCAACTGATCTCACGTCTTACTCTGTAGAATTGAGAAACATGGTAGGACAGAAAATCATTGAATCTATAAATACTCAGCACATGGACGTTTCGTCTCTATCGCCCGGGATGTATGCACTTGTAATTCAAGCAAACGGAGTTAAATCGTCACAAAAAATAATCATAGAATAATCTAATGAAGAAGATTGTTATCACCCTAACAGGAATGGTTCTAGGTTGGACTGGTTTCGCACAGAATATTAACTACGAGTTAGAAATTAAGAACTTTCAGCAGATTGGTTGCGATGACGGAATCGGAGATGATGAAGAACCGACTTGGAAAATATGGGCCACAGATAATCACACCGTGGGCTCGCAGCCATGGACAGGAGGCACACTCCAGGGAGGTACCTGTCAAAACACAGACGACAACATTCCAATCGTGTACATTCCCGGAGGAAGTTTGCTATTGATTAATGGAAACAACACGGATGCCTCCACTTTTAGCTTTCAATATGATGCTTGGGAGGATGATTGTTTAGGTGGCTCAAGATGTGACTACGATTCTGGATTTCCTTGCTTGAGTAGCGACGATTGTCGGGAGCAAGCAAATGTAAACGGAATCAACTTCAGAGACTCTAGTGCTTGTGTATGGCATGATTACAGCTACTTCCAAGGTGATTTTGGTTGGGTTATTCGTTTCCGATGGGAATACAGCGATTTCGATGCGGGACCTTTGGTTCAGGAGACGTGTGGTGACTCCGTTGTGATGTCCGCACAAGGGTCAGGTCAATGGTCGGTTTTATCAGGTGGAACGGGAGGATTTAGCAGCAACACAGATCCTGCAGCTACCTTTGGCGGATTAGCAGGCAACACATACACACTACAATGGGCTACCTTTCCGGATTGTATTACACCAGTCACTCAAGATATTCAGGTTACGCTGAATGCACTACCTGACCCAAATTTAATCTCAACAACGGTTGTCTTCTGTGAATTTTCTACCATTGATTTTTTAGCATCCAATGGTGTTACGTATGATTGGTGTCTGAACTCCACAAGTAATATTGTTTACGATGACACTACTGCAGGAGCTTACTATCTGACCAATACCAGCTTAACGGATTCTATGGTATATGTTTTTGCCACTGATGCCAACGGGTGCACGGGGATTGATTCAATTAGCTTCACTGTTGACATTAGCCCTGCTGTTGACCTTGGAAACGACACGACCATTTGTGATGGGGCAAGTCTCCTGCTAGATGCAAATGACGGTGTTCCTTTTACCAGCTATGCTTGGAGCACGTTGGAAACTGCATCTGCTGTTAGCATCACTTCCCCCGGGCAATATTATGTTACGCTGACCAATACGAACAATTGTTCCAATTCCGATACGATTGATATTGGTCAATACAATCCGATTAATTTCAATCTAACCGATGAAGAAATGATCTGTTTAGGAGACTCGGTTGTAATCGATGCAGGAGCCGGCTATACATCATATCTATGGGACGATGGGGAAACAACTCAAACCAATACTTTTAGCAACTTTGGAGTGTTCTCGGTAGTGGTGACTGACACCAATAACTGCACAGATTCTGATTCAGTAACCATAAGTCCTACCTACTTTTATTATGCCATCAGCGCAGATACGACCATTTCATTGGGTGCAACCATTGATCTGACTGCAAACATGGGTTCAGGTTATTTGTGGAATACCGGAGACACAACCCAGACCATTTCGATCTCACCAGTATCAAATTCGACATACACAGCAACTACCCTGCTCGCCAATGGCTGTTATGAAGTAGGAACTATCAACGTGATTGTAAATGAGGAGCTGAACATCTTTGTTCCGAATATGTTCTCCCCCAACGGAGACGGAAGTAATGATGTATTCCTTGTTTATGGTTTTGGTTTAGAGGATATAAATTTCAGAATTTTTAATCGTTGGGGAAAAGAGGTGTGGGGAACAACCGATCCTGTGGAGCTCCTTACAGTCGGATGGGATGGTAAAAGTAACGGAGAAGATCAGCCTACCGGCACATATGTATGGACGATGACAGGAACCACAATCACAGGCAATCCAGTTACATTCAACGACCAAAACAAAGGAACCCTTTTATTGAGAAGATAAGCTATGGACAAATTAAAAATCACAACGACGATCAGTCTGATTCTATTGGTGACATTTTGTGAAGCACAAGATGCATTTTTTTCCAATTTCAACTACTCCAATGCATTGGTTAACCCAGCTCAATCAGCTATAAGTGAAGACATCAATTTGCGGTTGTTGCATCGTAGTCAGTGGATGAACCTGGTCAACCCCTTTACGACCTCTCAATTCGAAGGGTCTTTTCCTTTGAGAAAATCAGTTACAGGAACTAAATATGGTGCAATCGGTGTATCATTTGTAAATGATCGCCTAGGTGATGGCGGGTACCTGTCAACCAACCAATTCGGTTTGTCCTTTAATTATAATTTTCAACTAGGCGGTGGAAGTAGTTATCTCGCCGCAGGAATAAAAGCCGGTTATTTTAATGGGGCAAGCTCGATCGACGGAATTACCACCGGCTCTCAATGGAATGGCGCTAATTTTGACCCCCAAGCGAACCTGGGAGAGGATCTCGCTAATCCGATTGTGAAGGGTGCTGAAGTTTCCCCTGCACTCATGTGGTATCAGAATGACTCACTTGGAGACAACAAGTATTATTTCGGCGTTGCCGCTTTTAATGTCCTTCAACCTGAAACAGGAATGATCGTTCAGGGGTTTGGACTCCCCACAAGATATACGATTACGGGTGGTGCTCAATTTTTTGCAAGCAATAATTTTTCCATTTCGCCAAAACTACTAATGATGATGCAAGGGAACCAGTCCCAAGTGGTAATCGGTTCAGACTGGGTCTATCATATGCAAAGAACTAAGGAAAAAAAATCAGCCATTGCATTAGCCACTGCCTACCGATTCGGAGATTCGTTCATTGTCGGTGCTAAGTACCTGACAAATACAATTGACATTGGAGTAAGTTATGATATGACAACATCCAAACTGACAGAAGGTCTGAGCACAACAACCGGAAGTTTGGAAGTATTCCTGAATTACAAAATAGCCAGCGAAAAAAAGGCGAAGCCATTTTTATACTCCATCGTAATTTATGATGCACTCACTAAAAATGAATTAGCTGCAACTGCACGATACAACAGCTTAACAACTGGTGAAAAAGGAGTCATCGTTGAAAACAAGTCTTCGGCCACTTTCGATCTTCATCTAAAAGAGGAATACGCAATTTCTGTTGAAAAAGAAGGGTATACAACTCAAAATCTTTCGATCAAGAATTCGAAGGATAATGAATACAACGACACGGTTTATCTGGAAAGAGCGGTGATCAATTTTGATCTGGACATGCAGGTATTCGATAAGGACAACAATGAAGAAATCAGCGCTTCTGTTTTTCTTATTGATGAGGAAGGAAACGAAAAGCTGCTGGGAGAAGGAAATAAAATAAGCACTTCATTAGAAACTGGGGTGAATCATAAATTGGTAGTACGGTCCGACGGATATGACGACAAAGAATTTGAAATTTCTTACGACAAATTCGGTACGATGAATAGACCAATCTACTTGAACAAAAGTTTTATTGGAGCGTACCTGGGATTGAAAATAATTGATGAAGACACCAAAAAAGAGATCAAAGCAACCGTTATGGTAAGTGACATTACGGTGCCGTCAACCCCCATTAATTCGTTGATGGTAATGAATGATTTTGCACCGGACGAGTACCCTTTAAGCATGAATAAAAAGTTTGAAATATTGGTTACCAAAGAGGGGTATTTTAATAATTCATTGAAGCTCGAAGTAGCGAATGACCAACCAATTAAAAAGGTAATTGAACTCTCCGCTTTAGGTGTAGGCAAGAGTATTATATTGGATGACCTTCTTTTTAAAACAGGAAAAGCAGAGCTGGATGAAAGATCATACCGATTACTGGACCAGCTTGTTGATTTCATGAATCAAAATTCAACCTTAACCATAGAAATAGGCGGACACACGGACAACGTAGGCTCAGATAGCTATAATCAAAAGTTATCTGAGGCCAGAGCGAAATCTGCCGTGGAATATCTAGTACGAAAAGACATTACCAGTAATCGACTCAAAGCGAAAGGATACGGGGAATCCAGTCCAATTGCAACCAATGAAACCGATGCCGGACGGACAAAAAACCGAAGAGTCGAGATGAAGGTTACCGGTAAATAATGCGGCTGCCTTTCTTCATACTAGTTGTTGCGTTTACACAATCTTCATTGGCACAACTTCCCGCAAATATGTATGGAGATACAGCGAATGCACCGTTCTACCATGGAGTAACTTCAGGAGACCCATTAGCGGATCAAGTCATTATTTGGACAAAAATATCGTCATCAGCTGCAATTGAAAAGGTATTTTGGGAACTGTCAGTCTATCCTGATTTCTCTTGGATCAATAAGCGCGACTCAGTAGTCGTTGATGCCTCTACAGATTTCACGGTAAAAGTAGATGTAACGGGTTTATCTCCCAGTACGATCTACTACTACAGGTTTAAAGACGAACAGGGACGTTACTCAGCAACGGGAACAACCCGGACAGCACCGTTGTCAACAGACGTTCTTTCACACATGCGATTCGCAGTGGTGTCGTGCACCAGTGTCTATTCCGGCTTCTTTAATGGATACAAACGCATCAGTGAACGAAATGATATCGATTTCGTAATGCACCTTGGAGATTACATCTATGACTTTGTCGATGAGGATGAGGAAGTAAGAGTGCCTTCTCCCTACCCTTCAGTGCCATCCAATTTGCAAGAGTGGCGAGACAGACATGCATATTATCTGCTTGATCCTGACTTGCGGGCCGCAAGACAACAACATCCGTGGATCGCTATTTGGGACAATCACGACCTTTCAAATATAGGAGCTCCAGATTTCGATGCGTCGATACAAGCTTTCTATGAATACCTTCCCGTTCGGATATCTGATCCTAGCGATTCTTCTAAATTATGGCGTAAATTTTCTTACGGGGCATTGATGGAAGTCTATATGATCGATATGTATACAAAAAAGGACATTGACCTGATTACACCAACGGATTACCATATTCTTGGTCAGGAACAGGATTACTGGCTTAAAACAGAGCTTTCCGCTTCCACCGCACGATGGAAGATTATAGGAAATCAAAAAATGGTTGCAGGATGGTCGGTTATTGGCTTGCCAAGCTGGTTCCCCGGTGATGGAACTTATTTGACTACCAGCTCATGGGACGGTTGGGATGTAGCTCGAGACGAATTGCTTCTTTACCTTAAAGACAATGCAATAAATAATGTGGTATTTATGAGCGGTGATTCGCATGTAACGTTAGTTGCAGACCTTTCCGATGACCCATATGACCCGGGAAACTACAGTGGAAGCAGTGGTGCAGGATCGATCGCATGTGAGTTTCTTCCCACAAGTTTAACTCGTGGGAATTTTGATGAAATGGGAATTTCATCTGCTTTACTTCCGTTAGCTACAAGTCTGAGTAATACTGCCAATCCTAATCATGTCCACGCAGAATTTGTAAGTCATGGTTATGGCATTGTCGACGTGGATCCGGATACATTGGTCGCTGAACTCTGGTATTCGGATATTCTCAACCAAACAAATATAGAGTCTTTCAGTGAGGGATATTATGTTCTAAATGGAATGAACCACTGGGAAAGGAGCACCCTAAGTACACCAAGTGCATCAAAAGATACGCTCTATTTATTGTCAAATAGAGATATTTTATCCAATCGTATAGTTGCTTATCCTATTCCCACTTCGAATGCGATTCATGTTAGTATTTCAGACGAACAAGGCCAATCGGCAATACAAATCCACTCACTTGAAGTGTATAATTTGGCAAATGGCAAAATGGTTAAAAGGAAAACTTTACGTAATTCAGAGCAATCGGTCTATATGGATGTTTCTGATTTAACGTCCGGAACGTTTGCATTGGTTATTTATGATGATAAAAAGGAAAAAGTCGGTAGCATCAAATTTGTTAAAATCAGCGACTAATTGTTACCGACACAAAGATGATTAATAGTTAAAGAAGTAATCTTTTCGTAATCCAATCCAATCCGTTTAATATCGTCATCACCCTGATCAAATTTCCAGATGACGACAATTTCTGCTCCGTTCTCTTCAGCCAATTCGAGACGTTTAAGAATCTGATATACGGCAATTATTGATGAACTGGACAAATAATAAAAGTAAAATTCAAACGTTTTCTTGCCCTTGATCTGATTCTTTTCCAACCAGTCTGTCAGGGGATTGTAGAATTTTTTTGTGTTTTCGGGGAACGATTTACCTGATACTACGAGCAACTCATTGGCTAAATTCCAATCTACTTTTGGGGTATTTTTACCCTCCTCTATTTGCAGGTTATTTAACTCCATTGTAAAACCCGTCACTACCGATCAATCTTTATTTCAATGGAGAAGCATGATAGGCTATCATTGATTTGGTGCATATTGAAATTCAGCTTGTTTTTGGACTTCATCGCCATAGTAATAAATCCAAGACCAGCACCTCCTTTATTAGAAATGATACCGTTGGTTAACACCTCCATGTACAAACTTTTCACTTGTTTTTCGTCGTAGGAATTAATTTCCGACAAACGGTCCTCGATAACCTGTCTGTTTGTGTTGTAAATAAGATTGGCCAGCGTCACCAAGTACTCCCCATCATCCTGACCGATCAGGAGAAAGGAAGCTTGATTTCCATCCTCATCTTTTTCACCATGAAGTCGTATATTCTGAAGACCTTCCACTAGGATACTGAACATCCTTTTTACGGTTCCTTTTCGATCTCCGGCATCCAACATAGCCTCTTCTACCCCATTGGAAATTGAATTCACCAAGTCCTGACTGAATTCTCCGAAATGAGAAACAATAATCTTCTTATTCATCGAGATATTATAATTCCCGTAAATCTCCTGGTAACGCGAATTACATACCTCTAAAACATTATTTGACTCTTTGCTCATCCAAGTTAGTCGATAATATCCATCGACGACACCTCCTTTATAAACGTTGCAAGATAAAAATAATCCGTAAAAATCAACTCATATATTTTCAAAAAAGAACTTGATTTTGGCAAAGTCTTTGATGAAAAAGTACGACTAGGAATCATAATATTTGGGATTATTGTCAACTAGTATATGACAGCCTTTTGTTATATTGAGTTTTCACCAAATTGATTATCCTGTGAATTTGAAATAATTTAATCGTACGGAAAACAGTATTCAGTACTATTTGTTTACCTACAGTGGAACATATATCGCAAAAATCAATATTGCTTATTATTGTTCCGAAAAAAGGAAAGATTCAATTTACCATATGATAAATAGCACTTCCAATTCATGACTTATTTTTACGCTGCTAACAACCCAACAATGAATCTACTAAAATTACAAATGAAAAAACTAGCGATACTGGCCTGCTTCGCTCTATTTTCCAACGTAACCTTTTGTGTTACAATTACATTGGGAACAAGTGCTGGAACAAATTCCGGAACCACTTACCCCGCACCTTATGGTAATTGGTATTGGGGTGCGAAGCATCAACTACTTATATCTGCGTCCGAATTGATTTCAGAAGGCATGTCTGCAGGAGACATTAATAGTCTAGCATTTAACGTACAATCAGCTAATGGAACAGCTTTAGAAGATTATACCATTCAAATTAAGCATACAGGAGCGAGTTCAGCAACAAATTTTGAAACAAGCGGATTTACGACAGTTTTTGGTCCTATGAACTATACGCCTGCCAGCGGATGGAATGTTCATACTTTTGCTTCACCGTTTTTTTGGGATGGGGTTCAAAATTTGCTCATTGATGTTTGTTTCAACAACACCTCTTTTACACAAAACGATATTGTATTTCACACATCAACTTCATTCACATCAGTAGTCTACACATTTCAGGATGCGTTGAATGTTTGTACTTCTCCGGGGTTCGTGCAAACTTCTGATGAAAGACCTGATATTCAGCTGGACTGGACAGAACCTGCCATTCCACCCAGTGCTGAATTCTCTGCTTCCACATTGTTCTCTTGCTCCGGTTCCGTGTGCTTTTCTGATCTTTCAACCAATTCTCCCACTCAATGGCTTTGGGACTTTGGAGATGGTTCAACTGACAACGTTCAGAACCCATGTCATACGTACACCACCAGCGGAACTTATACGGTAACCCTGACTGCTACAAATGCATTTGGTTCGGATGTTGAAGTAAAAACTGCATTAGTTACCATAAATTTATCAGCACCGACGCCTACGGCAGCATCATGCACTCCAACTACTTTGGTGGGAACCTTAGGTTTTGGAATAACCAATGTTCACTTGAACGGAATAAATAATGCTTCCGGAGACGGTAGTGAAGGTTATGGAGATTTTACCTGCCAGCAAACCACACTGTATGCGGGGCAATCCTATAATTTAGAAGTTCTTTTTTCAGGACCCACCACGCTTAATGGAGCCGCATGGATCGATTTCAATAATGACGGAACTCTAGACGATGCTACTGAAAAAATTGCTGAAACAAACGGAACCATGAGTATCAACCAATCCGTAGTTATTCCCGCTTCAGCTGTATTAAACACACCCTTGCGACTTAGAGTTAGTGCTGACTACGATTTTCTTGGGACACCCAACCCATGTTCAGATCTTGAGTATGGCCAGGCCGAAGATTATACAGTAGTTGTCGAACAAGATACTTCTCCACCGGATGCCGGGTTCACCTCCAATGTAATTGTAACCTGTGATGGCGTAGTTTCTTTTGAAGATCTTTCCACGAATATTCCTATCGCTTGGCTTTGGGACTTTGGAGACGGATCTACAGACGTGGCTCAAAATCCAACTCATACATATACCACTAGCGGGACATATGACGTATCACTCATCGCATCGAATGCATTTGGAAATGATACGGAACTCGTTGTGGGATATATTACTGTTAATTTGGAAGATGGACTGGTAGCTTCTTCATGCACGCCTTCTACCCTGGGATACTGCTGCGATTATGGCATTTATAATTTCCAGCTCAATTCCATAAACAACTCTTCGCCGGATGGTATTGAGGGCTATCGGGATTACTCTTGTGAGCAAAACACCACTTTAGATATTCATCTGAGCTATACCATGGAGGTACGAACTGGTCCTAATGTGCACGACACGAAAGTGTGGATTGACTACAATAACGACGGAACTTTCGATGACTTAACTGAGCTGATCATGGATGCTCCGAGTCAAATCGATCCGTCGATGACCTATAGTCCTCCGGCCTCTGCATTGTTAAACACACCTGTTCGAATGCGCGTTATGAGTGACGTGGTTGGTGGAATTTCAGACGCTTGTTCAGATCAGACTTTTGGACAGACGGAAGACTACGGTATTTCATTCGTCGATCCAACATCTATCTCAGAAGTTAAAGCCCCTCAGATTAATGTCTATCCAAATCCTGTAAACAGTTCTTTTATAACAACTACAACAGGACAGCAAATTCGGAGCTTAACTATTGTGGATCTTACCGGAAGAATTTTAGCGAAAAAACAAGCAAGCAACACATCTATTGAAACTGACGTCTCTCATTTGGTAGCAGGGCACTATTATGTGATTGTGGATATTGGAAACAAAAACATCATAAAACCATTCATAAAACTTTAATTTTGAAACTCAATGCTGAATAGATTTATTGTTTGCATCTGTTTTCTTTTGTTGGGATACAATTCCAATGCGACACATTTGATTGGGGGTAATCTAGGTTACGAATACATCGGCCCTGTCGTGATCGGAGGTGTGACCAAATACAGATATAAAATTATCTTAACCACTTATACCAATTGTGGGCCTGATGCAAATCCAGCATTTCAAATTGAGCCGGAATCCGGCCCTTTATATGTAGGTATTTATGAGCACGATGTTGCGGGTGTTCCCCTTGGCGGAGTGGATAAAAATTTGGTAGACACAATCGGTTTGGTTCGGGTAGATACTACCAAAATTACACCGGAGCTTCCTACTAGCTGTACCGTAGGTGCGTCGACTTGTATTTTCGAAGCAATCTATGAGGGTTTTATAAATCTCGACCTTAACTTTACAGGATACCACGTTTTTTATGACCGATGTTGCCGAAATGGAAGTATTGTAAATCTGGCAACACCCGGTGCAGAAGGCCTGGCTTTCGATGCGTACATTGGTCCTCCCTTAGTAGGGAATAGTTCACCGGTATTTACAGATGTACCCATTCCTTTCTTATGTGTGGGAGATACAACAAGCATACTTAATACAGCGGTTGACCCTGATGGTGATCAGCTCGTTTATTCCTTTGTAGATCCTTACGCAGGATTTAGCTCTGCGGGCGCGCCAGCTCCGCTCCCTCCGGACCCTACCCTTGGGTGGACCATTCCCACAGTTACATGGGGTGGAGGTTACAGCCCTACAGTTCCATTTGGAGCAGGGGGATATTCCTTTATTGATGGTGCAACAGGTCTTACAGCTTATTATTCACCCAATATTGGCGACTATGTAGTTGCCGTGGAAATCACTGAATACAACGCAAGTGGAAATATCGTTGGAATCACCAGGAGAGACCTTCAGTTATTGGTTCTCAATTGCCCGCCAAATCCGGCACCGAATATTGATCCAACAGCCGGCACAACCCTGAATAGTTTTACGGTAGTGGAAGGTGAAACACTTTGTTTTGATTTTGGGTTTGACGATCCAAACAATGACAGCGTTGTTCTAACGGTAAACGGAGATATTTTTGACGCTAGTATCACCAATCCTCCTGCTACTATTGACACTCCTGCAATTGGCCTTGATACGGTATCGGCGCAATTTTGTTGGACAACGGGATGCGGTCAGGCTCAAACGCTTCCTTATCAATTTTCTGCCAGTGTGACGGACAATGGATGTCCACCAAAAACCACAAATGAGGTTTATTTAATTACTGTAGTGCCGTATCCCGCGCCTGACACATTATTCGGCCCCATAGTTATATGCCAGAACGACACCGCAACATACACGACCCAACTGATTACTGATGCTACATACAACTGGACTATCACAGGAGGAACTGTCATCGGATCAAGCGGAAATCAGGCTACCATATTATGGACTTCTCCCGGTACCGGTAATGTTTCAGTTACCGCAACCAGCTTAGCCGGTTGCGAATCCTTACCGATCGACCTTGATGTAACCGTTATTTCGTCACCTTCAGTTGACGCAGGAGGAGATCAATTTATTTGTAATGGAGATTCTGTCCAATTGGGAGGAAGTCCGACCGGTCCAATAGGGGCGAGCTATCAATGGGCCCCAAATACAAATATTGACGACAATACCCTATCCAACCCTTCAGTATATCCATCTTCTTCAACAGACTACATTGTGATAGTTAGTGTTGGTGGTGTATGCGATGGCAGAGATACTGTAACCGTAACCGTTGGGACGGTAAGTATGGACGCTGGACAGGATTCTACGATTTGTTTTGGGGACAGTTTGCAATTGCAGGCAACTGGTGGTGTTACTTATTCATGGACACCATCAACCGGACTCTCCGACCCCACTATTCCCGATCCAATCGCTCAACCGGATTCCACAACAGTGTACTATGTTGATATTGCCGACGCAAGCGCCTGTTCCGGTGTTGATTCTGTAATAATAACCGTAACACCACTCCCAACGATTTCTATTAGTAATGATACAACTATTTGTGAAGGAGATTGCGCGCAACTATTGGCCACCGGAGGAGGAAGCTACGATTGGTCGCCTGCGTTAAGTTTATCTGATCCTACAATCACCAATCCAGTTGCATGCATTACCAATAACGAGACATTCCAGGTGATTGTCAATAGTCTTGGTTGTGAAGATTCTGCATCCGTTAACGTTACAGTCAACCCTGCTCCAATCGCAGTAGCCGGAAACGATACTTCCGTTTGTGAAAATGAATGTGCTGTGCTAAATGGAAGCGGAGGAATTGGTTACGACTGGTCTCCTGCAGGAAGCCTGAGTGATCCAACACTTGCAGGTCCTACAGCATGCCCGAGCACCAGTGTAGACTATGAATTGACAGTGACAGATATCAATGGATGCACAGATACAGATTCAGTAAGGATAACCGTCAATGCACTACCGAATGTAGATGCAGGAAGCGATATAGATCTATGTACCGGATCTGATACGACGCTAAATGCTTCCGGCGCTGTTTCTTATAGCTGGTCTCCCATTACTGATCTTTCAGATCCTTCCATATTTAACCCCGTAGCTTCACCAACTTCGACCACCGTTTACACCGTAACAGGAACAGATGTGAACAATTGCTCAGATACAAACAGTATTGTGATAACCGTGAATGCGCTTCCAACAATTACCGTTTCCAACGACACCACCATATGCAGCGGCGACACAGCTCAACTGGCTGCCACAGGAGGAACTGTTTACAATTGGACCCCACCAATTGGATTATCCGACCCGAATGTTTCCAATCCGGTATCAAGTGCAGGGGTAACGTCGAATTATACTGTTCACGTAATTGACGGGGCAGGATGTGAAGATTCAGCATCCGTATTGATCACCGTAAATGACCTCCCAATAATTTTTGCAGGAAATGATGAGGAGTTGTGTCAAAATGATACGATTGGCCTTTCCGCAACAGGAGGCATAACATACAACTGGTTTCCAACAGACAGTCTTTCCGACCCATCCACTGGAAACCCATTAGCCTGGCCATTGGACAGCACTCAGTACGTTGTATCGGGTACAGATGTAAATGGATGTTCAAATACAGATACGTTGGAAGTCAATGTTATACCTCTTCCAAATGTCGATGCAGGAGACGATTTATGGGTTTGTCCTGGAGACAGTGTTCAGATTACTGCTACTGGAACCGGAACATTTAATTGGTCGCCTTCTGTAGGTTTAAGCAACACAGCTATTAGTAATCCAATGGCTTCTCCTTCGGATACAACTCAATATGTGGTAACCCTTACCGATGTATCAGCATGTGTTAATTCTGATACCGTTAATCTATTCGTTAATGCTGCTGTTCCTTCCGAAGCAGGTCCGGATTCAACCATTTGTGCAGGAGACACCATTCAGATTGGCGGAAATCCATCTTCCATAGCGGGTTCATTCTATTCCTGGACGCCCGTCGTTGGTTTAAGCGATCCAACCGTTTCTAACCCACTGGCATTTCCTACCGTTACAACAACTTACTTTCTAAATACCACAAACGATACCTGTTCGGGAATTGACTCCGTAACGATCTTTGTCAATACACTTCCATTTGCGGATGCGGGAACCGATTCACAAATCTGTATTGGCGACACATTGCAATTGCTGGCTTCAGGCGGTTCAGACTACCAATGGATTATAACCGACAGTTTATCCGACCCCAATGTTGCAGATCCTTTCGCGTGGCCACTGGACACTACAGTTTACATAGTTCAAGTGACCGATACAAATGGTTGTTCAACTCTTGATTCCGTGCAATTGACCATTAACCCCTTACCTTCTGCTAACGCCGGAAATGACACCACAATATGCTTGGGGGATACGCTTCAACTTGAAGGATCGGGTGGAGACCTCTACGCATGGACTCCTGCTATTAGCTTGAGTGACTCCACCATTTTTAATCCGTTGGCTTTTCCTACTTCAACAACTATTTACACAGTTAGCATAACAGACAGCAATCTTTGTATCGCCGATGATACCGTGCAAATTTCGATATCAATACCTGCACCGGTAGATGCAGGCAACGACACTTCCATTTGTTTTGCAGATTCCGTTCAGCTTTCAGCCTCTGGATCAGCAACTTATACGTGGAGTCCAATCGATTCACTTTCAGACCCAACAATTGCGAATCCGATTGCCTATCCATTCGATACCCTTGTGTATTATGTAACCGGAACAGACGCTATTGGATGTTCTTCAATTGATTCGGTTGTCATAAGTATAAATCCTCTTCCCGCCATTCAAGCCGGTAACGATTCAGCAATCTGTATTGGTGACACCATCCAGTTGAATGGAACAGGTGGCATAAACTATACCTGGACACCAAGTTCGTCCTTGAGCGACCCTTCTATTTCGAATCCGTTGGCTTTTCCAGTTGACACAACTGAATATATAATTCTCGCTACCGACACCAATGCTTGTACAAATACAGATACGATAACTATTCATGTGAATGGTCTTCCCGACGCTGATGCCGGACCAGATCTATCAATCTGTAATGGGGATACCATTCAGCTGAATGCTGCAGGGGGAAGCGTATATCAATGGTCCCCGTCTACTTTATTAGATAATCCTAATGTTTTCAATCCGAATGCATTCCCGGATACCACAACAGACTTCATTGTTTTGGTGACCGATACAAATTCCTGCTCTGCTTTCGACACAATGGAAATCTCAATTTTCATTCTATCGGTTACACCGCAAGACACTACGATTTGTTCAGGAGACAGTGTTCAATTAAATGTAAATGGTCCAAACGTGACCAGCTATTTGTGGACACCCCCAACCGGACTTTCGGACCCGACAATTTCCAACCCTATGGCAGCACCAACTACCACAACTGTCTATACAGTTGTGCTAGATGACGTAAGTGGATGCTCAGATTCAGCATCAGCAACAATTAATGTTCAGGAATCCCCCATTCCATCTTTTTCCACTGCAATAGATGCGGGGTGTGAAGGGATCATCGTTGATTTTGAAAATACCAGCACCTTAGCTGACAGCTACCTTTGGTTATTTGGAGATGGAACATCTACAACGATCGAGAATCCGTCACATACGTATGATTATGGTAGTTCATTTACAGCCACGCTTATTGCATATGGAGCATTGGGTTGTTCGGACAGTGCGAGCTTTTCAGGAACTGCTGATAATTTTGAAGATTATTATTCCATTCAAATCCCCAACGTTTTTACCCCTAATGGAGACGGGCAAAACGATCAGTTTGTTGTTAGCGTCGCAGGTAAGCTGTATGAATGTATTGACATGCGGATCTACAATCGATGGGGACAAATTCTATTCATAGCATCAGGAAATAATTTAACCTGGGACGGGAGAAATATGGCTGGCGAAAAAGTTCCGCAAGGATCCTACTTTTACACCATAAATATCAAAGACTTCGAATACAACGGACACTTGACCATATTCGAATAAACTAAATGCCTTAAGCGAAAGATATTAGCTTCTCTTCCAACACCTTGATCTTCGCTTGCGCATCAGCTTGCTTTTTCAATTCATTTTCAATCACCTGTTTAGGGGCGTTATTGACGAATCGTTCGTTCGACAATTTCTTTTCAACCCCAACGAGAAAACCTTTCGTATAGTTCAGCTCCTGTTTTATTTTGGCAATTTCTGCCTCAACGTCAACCTCCTCATTGAATGGAATAAAATATTCATTGCTTTTAACTACAAAAGAAAATGCACTTTCTACTTTTTCACTCACGTATGTGATGGATGAAAGGTTTCCTAATTTCGCAATCACACTATCAATATCTCTATTAAACGGTTCATTTTCTTTCACCTTTAACTCGAGAAGAACCTTATTCGCTATGTTTCGTTCTTTTCTTAAATTTCTCAAATTACTTACGATATCTTCCGCTTTTGTAAGGTCATCCAGAATTACGGGATCTGTTTCACCTGCTGTTGGCCAAGGTGCAACTACCACACAGTCTTTTTCATCTCTATCTCTGATAAGGTGCCACAGCTCTTCCGCAATAAAAGGAGTGAACGGGTGAGTTATTTTCAAAATTGTTTCAAAAAAATCAACTGCATTATTGTAGGTCGTTCGATCTATCGGTTGCTGGTAACCGGGTTTTATTATTTCCAAATAGGACGAACAGAAATCATCCCAAATGAACTTATACGTTGTCATCAACGCCTCGGAAATACGGAATTTATCGTATTGATCATTCAGGTCAGAAACTGTTTTGGCGATCTTGGAATCCATCCACTTTCCTGCAATAGTTGCGTATGTTGGCTGTTCAAAATCTTTCACTTCCCACGAAGTAATCAGTCGAAATGCGTTCCACAATTTATTGGTAAAGTTTCTTCCCTGCTCACATTGTGCGCTATCAAACGGAAGATCGTTACCTGCAGGTGAGCTCAGTAGCATTCCTACTCTTACTCCATCAGCACCATACTTTCCAATCAGCTCAAGCGGATCCGGAGAATTCCCCAGAGATTTGGACATTTTTCTACCGAGTTTATCACGCACAATCCCTGTATAGTAAACATTTTTGAATGGTTGTTCATTTTTATATTCATATCCGGAAATGATCATCCTTGCCACCCAAAAGAACATAATTTCAGGTGCCGTAACAAGGTCATTGGTAGGATAATAATAATCCAAATCAGATTGATCTGCTCCATCCTTGAAACCATTAAATACTGAAATAGGCCATATCCATGAGCTGAACCATGTATCCAGCACATCTTCATCCTGTCTTAGATCATCGATTGATAAATTGGAATTTCCAGACTTTTCTACTGCCAGCTTCAAAGCTTCGTCAGCAGTTTTGGCAACAACAAAATCCTTCGGCCCTTTTCCAAAATAATATGCAGGTATTTGGTGTCCCCACCAAAGCTGTCTTGACACACACCAATCCTTGATGTTTTCCATCCAATGCCTGTAGGTATTCTTGAATTTTGCGGGATGGAACTGCACATTGTTGTTCATTACATGTTCAAGTGCAGGTTTTGCTAGGTCCTCCATTGCACAGAACCACTGTAATGAAAGTTTTGGTTCAATGATCGCGTCTGTCCTTTCTGAAAAACCAATCTTATTGATATGATCCTCAGATTTTACCAAATACCCCTGTTCTTCCAGATCAATTGCGATCTGCTTTCGGGCAACGAATCGATCTTCCCCAACATACAATTGAGCCAATTCATTGAGCTTTCCATCGTCAGACAGGATATTGAACGTTTCCAAATTGTACTTAACACCAAGCTCGTAATCGTTTGCATCATGGGCCGGAGTTACTTTCAAACAACCCGTTCCGAATTCCTGATCAACATAATCGTCAAATATGATTGGAATCTCTCTGTTGATCAGTGGCACCAGTGCGCTTTTTCCTTTTAGGTGAGCATAACGACTGTCGTTTGGATTGACGCAAATTGCGGAATCACCTAAAATGGTTTCCGGACGTGTAGTAGCAATGGTAATCCAATCATCGTCAACAGAATCAATTTTGTATCGTACGTAGTATAATTTTGAATTGACCTCCTTGTGATTTACTTCCTCATCGGAAAGTGCTGTCAGCGCAACAGGATCCCAATTGATCATTCGAACCCCTCTGTAGATTTTTCCTTTGTTGTACAAGTCAATAAAAACATCGATCACACTTTCATAATAGTCCTTATCCATCGTGAAACGTGTTCTATTCCAATCACAAGAAGCACCAAGTTTTTTCAGCTGCTCCAGTATTATCCCTCCGTGCTTTTCGGTCCAATCCCATGCGTGCTGCAAAAATTCGTCTCGTGTGAGATTCGATTTGCTTATCCCCTCTTTTTTCAGCTTTGCAACCACTTTTGCTTCGGTTGCTATCGATGCATGATCGGTTCCGGGAACCCAACAAGCGTTTTTACCCAGCATTCGAGCTCTTCGGACCAAAACATCCTGAATCGTATTGTTTAGCATATGCCCCATATGAAGCACACCGGTTACATTAGGTGGAGGAATAACCACCGTATACGGTTCCCTATCATCGGGTAGTGAATTAAAAAAACCCTGATTACACCAGAACTCGTACCATCTGTTTTCCGCTTTTTGGGGATCGTATTTTTTTGGGATTTCCATATTGAACCGCAGCTTAGTTTTATTTCGTGAGCAAAACTACGATTAATCTGTTATTTATTTATGGCATTCCTTGATATTCCAATGTTACATTGAACAGCCTAGTATATGGCTGCATCCGATTCGTAAAATAAAATACCTCTTCCAGCACAAACTTGCATGATGTGTACTGTTGACAGCACATGCCGAATACTCAACCGCATTTATTGGATAACATAAATCCGGAATTACTTTGTTTGGCACACAAATTGTTTTTAAACCCGAAAAAATTGCATATGAAATATCTACTTTACTCAATTTTAATTGTCTTTGCTTTTATCGGTTGTCAGAAATACGATTGTGCACAAGATGAATGTGCGGATGGATTGCTAAAAGCAACAATACCTTCAACAATAGACCGCATAGTGATCAAAGACGGTAATGGAACCTTCAACATTCGAAAACAAGCTGAAAGCGCATTTTTCTTCCCCGGTGGATGGATCGAAGAAAAGGGGTACAACAACTTCAGTATTTCCGGTAATACACTCACCATAAAAAACACATTTTCCGACTCATACATCAGCCTACAAGCGTTGAATGACATAGAAATTGTAGACGGAAACAGTAGCACATACATATCAAAATCTTTTTCAACTGGAGAAATGTCAATGTCTATTGGTGGAAATGCCTCCGTCTATTTTGATGAAGTATGTGGAGATGAGGCACATGACCTACCTGCTCCGAGAAGCTCAGACTTTGATCTTGTCGTGGATGTGAGCCAAAATGGAACGCTTCACGGCTATGGGGTGCAATTCAGAGACGTTTCAGCCGATGTCTATTCAAATGGAACAGTCAAAGTAAACGTAGAACAAAATTTAACGGTAAACATTCCTTCAAATGGAGATGTTTATTATAAAGGTATGCCTTCAATTACTTCAAACATAGGGTTTATGGGAAGTTTGATCAATGATAATTAGCAAAGGCTTACTGCAGTCGTGCAGCATTGCATCTATTGAAAAACTACATGTTAATGTTATGTTAAACAAATCTTGTATCTCTTGAAGAGTTTTATATTTGATTGAAATAATTACAAACAACTAAGTCAAATGAAGTTAACAGCACTAATTTTACTAATGGCAATAGGTATCGGAGGCTATAACGCACAAGAAGTAGTATCGAAACCAATGTCCGCATCCAAGGGACCTATGATCAGTATCAACAAAGAAGTTCACGATTATGGAACAATTGAACAAGGTGCTCCCGGTGGTTGTGAATTTATTGTGACAAACACAGGTGACACTCCTTTGATTCTAAATCGATGCAAAGGATCTTGTGGCTGCACGGTTCCAGAATGTTCCGGTGATCCGATACCTCCCGGTGAAACTGCAGTAATTAAAGTAAAATACGATACGAAAAGAATTGGCCCCATAAACAAATCGGTGACCATCGAATCCAACGCGGCAAATAAAAGAATATCGATCGTGAAGATCAAAGGAACGATTACGAAACCACCTAGTGGCTCACCGGAGCTATCACCGGCGGGTCCAATGGAAAAATAACATTATTAAAACAACAGAATAACTTAGAATCATGAAAAATACAATTGTAACAGCAGTACTAGTTTTAGTGGCTTTATTTACTTGTGAAATTGGCTTCGCTCAGGAGCTTACATTAGACAAGGAAGTTCACGATTACGGAACCATCAAGCAAGGCGCTAACGGAGAATGCGTTTTCGTCGTCAAAAACACGGGGTCAGCCCCATTGATCATCTCCAATTGCAAAGGTTCATGCGGATGTACTGTGCCGCAATGTGATAAAGCACCAATTGCACCGGGCGGAACACAAGAAATAAAAGTTAAGTATGACACTAAACGAGTTGGTCCAATCAATAAATCAGTAACTATTACGTCTAATGCAACTAACACTCCAACGAAAATGATTCGGATAAAGGGGAATGTTTTAGCGAAAGAACCGATTGCGCCAGCGAAGTAAAATAAATCAGTTGCTTTTTAGGGCATTTATTGTAACATTACCAATAGTATTCAGCTCCGTCTTGGCTTTGGCTCAGGCGGAGTTTTCTTTTGAAGAAAAAACACACAAGTTCAGTCCAACAAAAGCGGGTGCTTTGCTTGAACATGACTTTGAATTTTCAAACGTTGGTAATGCTCCTTTACTGATTGATCATGTCTCTGTTACTTGTCCTTGTACAAAATGCGACTATACCAAAGAGCCTATACTACCGGGAGAAAAAAGTGTTATTCATATCACATTCGACACAAAAGACAAAATAGATTTCCAAAACAGAGTAGTTTCAATCTATTCCAATACTTCAAAGAATCCAACGAAGATCAGGTTTAAAGTGTTGATTACTAGAGATTAAAGCTATTTTAAGCCCAATACATTCTACAACTTTAAACAATTATTCGTACAAAACGAACACAGCAAAATTGTAATTTGGCAAACAATAAAGACTACTTTTGCATTGAAATACAACTTTTATGCAATCAGTTCAGTTCCCTGCGGGTGATGAAACAAAATTTTACCAGACATTACGGTCAAGGGTAGACAACTATTTCAAAACAAACAACGTCTCAAAATTTGGCGGAATGAAAATGGTATCGAAAACCATTGCCATGTTATTGATCTACTTTGTACCCTATGGTCTTATCATAAGTTCTCTGACAAGCAACATCTGGTTATTATTACTTCTAGTAGTAGTAATGGGAATTGGCTTAGCAGGCATTGGATTGTCAATCATGCACGACGCTAACCATGGAGCATACTCTAAGGACCGTAAATGGAATAAGGCAATTGGGTATGTGCTGAATGTTGTTGGCGGAAACTCGATAACCTGGAGAATCCAGCACAATGTATTGCATCATTCATTCACAAACATTGAAGGTCATGATGAAGATATCGATCCAGCGGGAATGTTGCGTTTTTCACCCCATGCTAAACTGCGTAAAATTCATCGTTTTCAGCACCTATATGCTTGGCTGTTTTACGGTCTAATGACATTTACTTGGATTATTAATAAGGACTTTTCGCAATTGTATCGATACAAAAAGAGAGGTTTATTAAAAGGTTTCCAAACGACCTACACGAAAGAGCTAGTCGTTCTTATTGTGACCAAAGTACTGTATTGGGGATATATTTTCCTTGCTCCGTATCTCATCTTGAGTCAAAGTATGGGCCTAACTTGGTGGCAAGTATTTCTGGGCGTTTTTATTATGCACTATGTAGCCGGTATAATTCTTGCTTTGGTTTTCCAACCTGCCCATGTCATGAGTGATTGCGATTATCCCCTACCAAATGATGATAGTCAAATGGAAGAAAACTGGGCAATTCATCAATTGAGAACAACCTGTAATTTTGCAAAAAATAACTTACCCCTATCGTGGTATGTTGGAGGACTAAATTTTCAAATTGAACATCACTTGTTCCCAGACGTTAGCCACGTTCATTATCGCAAAATATCAAACATCGTTAAGAATACTGCAGAGGAATTCAATTTGCCCTACTACCAAAAGAAGACGTTTACAGGAGCAATTATAGCCCATTTCGGATTTCTGAAAGAACTTGGAAGACCTGCTGCCAAACCCAAAATAGCATAAAAATATCCTATGCCTTCACTATCTGATAAGGCCAGATCGATGCCTTCTTCTCCAATTAGAAAGCTGGTACCGTATGCGGAAAAAGCAAAAAAGGACGGAAAAACGGTCTATCACTTAAACATTGGACAGCCCGACATTCATACACCTCAAGTTGTACTCGATCGGCTTAGGAACATAGAGCGATCGGTCATTGAATACAGTCATTCAGCCGGTTTTGATTCATACCGTGCTGGTTTAGCCGAATACTATTCCGGATTCAACATAAATATTGACGCCGAAAACATAATCGTAACTACAGGAGGGTCAGAGGCGCTTATATTCGGAATGCAAACTTGTTTTAATCCGGGAGATGAAGTAATTATTCCGGAACCTTTCTATGCGAACTACAACGGTTTTGCTACGACGACAGGAGTTAAAGTAGTGCCTGTGACGGCAAAAATCGAAGACGGTTTTGCTTTACCTCCTATTAGCCAGTTTAAAAGTTTGATTACAGATAAAACAAAAGGTATTGTCATTTGTAACCCGGGAAATCCAACGGGTTACCTATACAGCAAAGAAGAATTGGAAACATTGAGAGAAATTGTGATTGAACACGATTTGTTCTTATTTTCTGATGAAGTCTACCGAGAGTTTTGCTATGATGGAGCAGTGCCGCACTCCGTGCTGCAGCTAGAAGGAATTGAGGAAAATACAGTTGTAATTGATTCCGTATCGAAAAGATACAGTATGTGTGGTGCAAGAGTTGGTGCATTGGTAACTAAGAATCAAGAAATTCTTGACATGGCGCTGAAGTTTGGACAGGCAAGACTTAGCCCCCCTACTTTGGGTCAGATCGCCGGAGAGGCGGCCTTAAACACACCTCCCTCTTACTTTAAGGAGGTGATTGATGAATATGTGGAACGACGGAATTTATTGATTGACGAGCTCAACAAGATACCAGGGGTTGTATGCCCAAAGCCGAAAGGTGCGTTTTACGCTATTGCAAAACTGCCAATTGATGATTCTGATGCGTTTTGTCAATGGCTGCTAGAGGAATTCGACTATGAAAATCAGACCATCATGCTCGCCCCTGCGTCTGGCTTTTATTCTACTCCCGGATGCGGAATACAAGAGGTCCGTATTGCATATGTTCTGAATAAAACGGCACTATTGAATGCTGCTAAATGTCTATCGAAAGCATTGGAGCTATATCCCGGAAGAATAAAAGCAGAAAGCAATGAATTTACCTATAGCGAGTAAAACTCGAATTCGAGCAGCTCGCATCGTGCACTAATCCAGTAATTCCCGCAGTTTATTATCGTAGGCAGGTCTTAGCTCATCAATGAATCCGTAATGGTCATCATCTACAACCACTTTGCCGCGGGTTACGTGACCCAACAAAGTGAAAGGGGTTGAGCTTTCCATCATTTTATCGATGAACTCTTCTTCACTATCCTCATTCAATGTGATGACGACTCTCCCCTGAGCTTCACCAAACAAAAATGCATCTTCCCTAATTTCAGAATCTGTTATCACATCAAATCCCAATCCATTGTTTAAGCCCATTTCGAATAGAGTAACAAATAAACCTCCGTCTGCACAATCGTGTGCTGCATTGATCAGCTTTGACCTAATAAGATCTTTCAGGGTTTCCTGCATCTCATATTCCTCCTCTAAATCGAAATACGGTGCAGGAGATCCCTTAATTCCATGATAGCTATAGAGGTACTCAGAAGAGTTGATATCTTCCACTGCTTTTCCGAGAAGAAAAATTAAATCGCCCTTGTCCTTGAAATTCATAGACATGGTGTGCTCCTTATCCTCTATAATACCGAGCATTCCTATAGTCGGCGTAGGAAAGACTGGCTCTTCCCCTTCGTCTGTAACCGTTTGATTATAGAAACTAACGTTCCCCCCTGTTACAGGTGTTCCGAATTTCTTGCAGCTTGCAGACATTCCTTTAATTGCCCCAACAAAATGCCAATAACTTTCGGGGTTGTACGGATTGCCAAAATTCAAACAATTGGTAATAGCTGAAGGAATCCCCCCCGAGCAAACAATATTTCGGGCAGATTCTGCAACCGCTATTGAAGTTCCTTTTTCGGGATCCGCATGCACATATCGCGAATTGCAATCAACCGTCATAGACAATGCCTTATTGGTTCCCTTGATGTTGACTATTCCGGCGTCAGCAGGTGCATTCGTAGACATATTTACGGTACCGACCATCGAATCGTATTGTTCTGAAACCCAGCTTTTAGAGGCGATGTTCGGGTGTGAAAGTAAAAACTTGGCCACCTCCTTTAAATCAGCAGGAACATCCACCTGAGTTATTTGAAATTTCTGATAGTCCGAATAATATCCCGGCTCTTTGTATTCTCTCTCGTATACTGGTGCTCCACCACCTAGAACCAAGGGATCAGCCGGCACATCAGCAACTACTTCACCACCCATCCAAAATTCCAATCGACCGGTATCTGTAACTTCCCCTATCTGTTCACAGTTAAGATCCCATTTGTCGTAAATTTTCTGCACTTCTGCTTCTTTTCCTTTTTCCACCACAATCAGCATTCTTTCTTGCGATTCAGAAAGCAGAATTTCCCAATCTTTCATGTTTTCTTGTCGAGTCGGAACCTTATCCAGATCAATCTTCATACCTACACCTCCGGCTGCACTCATTTCCGATGTAGAACAAGTTATTCCTGCTGCCCCCATGTCCTGCATTCCCACAACCGCATCCGTTTCAGCTAATTCCAGCGTAGCTTCAAGTAGTAATTTTTCCTGAAACGGATCTCCCACCTGAACAGACGGTAAATCATTTACCGATTCTTCCGTAATGTCTTTCGAAGCAAATGCAGCACCGTGAATACCATCCTTACCGGTTGATGACCCCACAATATATACAGGATTGCCGGGACCACTTGCCGTAGCAGATATTAAGCTATCCACCTTCATAATTCCGGCTGAAAAAGCATTTACTAACGGATTGGTATTGTAGCTTTCATCAAAAAATACTTCACCGCCAACTATAGGAATACCAAATGAATTTCCGTAGTCACCGATGCCTTTTACCACACCTTTAACCAGCCATTTTGTTCTGGGCAGATCGGGATTTCCAAATCGCAATGAATTGAGCTGAGCCACAGGTCGGGCTCCCATTGTAAAAATATCTCTGTTTATACCACCGACTCCGGTAGCAGCGCCCTGATAGGGTTCCAACGCACTCGGGTGATTGTGGGATTCAATTTTAAATGCGCAAGCTAATCCGTCACCAATGTCAACCAATCCGGCATTTTCTTCTCCCGCCTTAACCAGCATATGGGGTCCATCTTTGGGTAGCGTTTTTAACCACTTGATCGAATTTTTATACGAACAGTGCTCCGACCACATAACAGAAAAGATGCTCATTTCCGTAAAATTGGGTGTTCTTCCCAAAATTGCTTTGATTTGGTCAAATTCTTCGCTTAGTAAGCCAAGCTCTTCGGCTTGTTCCAATGTTGCTAATTGCTGATTCTGAGTTGCTTCCATTTTTACTTGCTGATCAATTTTAAATTTTAGTATTGACAGGCCACAAAGGTAGTCAAAGACAAATGTTCAGGAAGCATATGCACCCTATTTTTTCAACATGTGTGCATCCTTACTATATTTGATCATGACCTTCGAGTATGGCTTAATTGCAATCTACATAACTGGACTTTTGATTCTCATTCAAAAGTGGTCATTGTTCAATTTTGAAGGCATCAGCAGAAACTGGTTTCATTTTGCTTTTATTCTGAAAGTAATGACCGGATTTTTCCTTTACTGGCTCTACTCCACCCAATACCCGATCCGATCAGAAGCGGATATATTCAAATACTTTGATGATAGCGAAGTTCTTTACCATGCCTTTTTTGAGAGTAAACAGCACTTTTTTCAGCTATTATTCGGTATAGACTGCGATGGCCAGTACTTCAGAGAATCCTATTTCGACAATATGATCAACTGGTACAAAACCTACGATGGCCACATATTCAATAACAATCGGACCATGATCCGAATCAATGCAGTGATGCGATTTATTTCCTTTGGCTCATACCATATCCACAGTATATTATTCGGATTTTCAGGGCTAATCGGCCTTACGCTAATATTAAAGGCATTCCGAAACGTTGCTCAGGAATACAAAGGGATATCGATTCTCTTAGTCCTATTGCTTCCCACAACACTACTTTGGTCTTCGGGCAATCTTAAGGAGCCTCTGTTGATGCTATTCCTGGGCGGAGCAATCTGGAACTTGAAGAACTTAGGTAAGTCTAACATTTGGCTTCGACTAATTGTACTTTGTTTCTTTCTCTTGATGATTTTCATTACAAAGTATTATGTACTTCTAGCGCTTCTGCCGGCGGTAATCGCACAATTATGCGGGCATTGGATCAAAGGTTATATTCAAATACGATATTTTTCAGCAATGCTCCTTTGCGCCGCAACTGGAATATTAATCGGTTTCATCAATGTGGATTGGCATGTAGCCGGATTAATTGGAGGCAAAAGAAATGACATGATACGGCATGCCCAACAAACCAACGCAAAAAGCCTTTTTGACCATGAAATTGTGGAAAGGGAGTGGAAGGACATAGTGATTTTAGCTCCTGAAGCATTTTGGGATGCGCTAATTCAACCCGTTCCCTCCAGAGAATCAAATACACTGCAAATCCTTGCATTTACAGAAAATATATTTGTTTTGCTCTTCATTATAGTTTGCGCAATATTCAGCAGAGCAGGACCGAACAAGGAAGCCATTTGGTTTGTTTCTTCCTATGTTGTTTTACTGTACCTGATCATCGGGCTCACCACTCCTATTGCAGGAGCTCTGGTTCGATACAAAACCCCTGCGCTTCCTCTCATCATGATTCTGGGGTTACTGATTGCAAACAAGGCCAAGGTCAGAAAGGTGGTAGTCCCTGGCTTCTTACGAAAAGAAAAATAGATTCAATATGTCAAAACTTATTCCCCTAATTCCTATTCTAGTCGTTGCACTATGCTCTTGTATGAAAGCTGAAAAATGTGACCTTGTTATTCACAACGCGAAGATCTACTCCTTGAATGGATCCAATGATGTTTTTGAGGCAATAGCGATCAAAAACGGAAGAATTCTGGAGCTGGGTCCAGAGAGGGAAATAATGAACAAATACAATTATACTTCTTCCTATGACGCTGGTCTGAACACAATATTCCCGGGATTTATTGATGCTCATTGTCATTTTGTTGGTTACGGATTGGGGCTTCAACAAGCACAACTTTCAGTATGTAATTCGTTTGAGGAAGTGCTTCAGACTTTATTGCACCATAGCGAAAAGCTTTCCACCGAGTGGCTTATAGGAAGAGGGTGGGACCATACAAAGTGGCCAGAAAATGAATATCCAAACAAAGCAGCCTTGGATTCTCTTTTTCCAAACATTCCTGTACTAATCAGACGTGTAGATGGTCATGCCGCACTTGCCAATTCTTTAGCACTTCAAAGAGCAGGTATCACAAAAAAATCGAAAATTAAAGGTGGTCACATTGAAGTTCTCGATGGAGAACTTACGGGTATTGTGGTTGACAAGGCTGTTGATAGCATCATGAAGTTGATTCCCGCACCAACTAAGGATCAATTGATTCAAGCCATGTTACTTGCTCAAGAAAATTGCTTTAAAGTTGGTTTGACAACGGTAGACGATGCTGGTTTATCCAAAAAGGAAATCGATGTTATTCAAGAACTACAAGATCAAGGAACCCTTCAAATGAGGATTTACGCTATGCTCAGTGACAATCAGGAGAATTTTGATCACTATTTAAAAGCTGGTCCAATAAAGACAGATCGGTTGAACGTTAGGTCGTTTAAATTTTATGGTGATGGTGCACTTGGTTCACGAGGAGCTTGTTTGTTGCAAGCTTATCAAGATTCACCCACTAGCTTTGGTATGTTGCTCAGCGATAAAGCGTACTTTAAAAAATGGGCGGAAAAGCTATACAAAGCTGGATTTCAAATGAATACTCATTGCATAGGAGATTCAGCAACCCGGATAATATTGGATGTTTATGGTGATGTCTTGAAGCGTGCAAACGATAAAAGATGGAGAGTAGAACACGCTCAATTGGTACACGGTACTGATATTAGTCAGTTTGGAAAATTTAATATTATTCCATCCGTGCAGCCAACTCACGCTACTTCTGATATGCGCTGGGCTGCGTTGCGAATTGGCTTGAATCGGCTTAAATACGGCTATGCGTATGAAGACTTGCGTAAACAAAATGGAATCATTGCATTGGGGACGGATTTTCCAGTGGAAGATATTTCGCCCATTGCTACTTTTTATGCCGCTGTTATTAGAAAAAGCACTACAGACAAAAGCGACCACAAATTTCAACCTGAGAATGCACTGAGTAAATTGAATGCATTAAAAGGTATGACAACATGGGCCGCAACGGCAAATTTTGAAGAATCAGAAAAAGGCACTCTGGAAAAAGGCAAGTTTGCTGACCTGGTTGTACTGAATCGGGACCTTTTAACGTGTTCTGAGGAAGAGATACTTAATACGAAAGTACTTCGAACCTATATTAACGGAGTTTGTGTTCATGAACGATGAACTATCAATTGCCGAACTTTGCTATTCAAGCCATTAGAAAGATGGACAGCTGATGGTCCTGAATGTTCTCTTTTTTGGCTTACACGTAAAGTCAATTCCTAACGTAATTTCATGAGCGCCTCCTGTTCCCGTACCCAATTTTGAGATGGTAACATCGTAAGAATATCCAATTTTTAAGTACTCGGTATTGATTCCAAGGGTAACTATAAAGGCATCTTTATTTCTATACCAGACACCTCCAACCAACGCATCTTTCTTTATATAAATACCCATGTTCAGCTGAGTAAAATTGTCTTGCATTCTGTAAAGAACGTTCGGTGAAATACTGGTGCCACCTTTGGAGTATCTGCTCGCCGTTTGACCATCAATCGGTATATTGGCACCTATGTGACCCGTTATCTTCATCGGCAACTTGCTTTCACCGAGAATCAATGATTCATTTGGCTCCGTAAGATGATGAGCGGCTACTCCCATATAAAAGACGTCAGAATAACCGATCAAACCCGCTGAAAAATCAATTCCACTTGTACTTCCACCTCTTTGAATATCATTCGTCTGGTAAACAAACCCTCTTCGAGGATCAATCATATCTCCAAAGGTCAATTTACTCCAGTCCAACGATTTTTGGAAAAACGTAGCCTCTACTCCGAATTTTATTGAAAATTTTCGACCTATCGCCTGCCTGTAAGAATAAATACCACTAACTCTGGTTGTTTTGAGTGTTGACTGTCCCGCCTGATCGTTTGTAACCAATAAGCCTAAACCACCTTTTATTCCATCCACATGCTGGTCATATGCGAATGCAGTTGTAACAAAGTTACCGGTAATTGCGGGCCATTGATTTCTGTAGTTCATAACCACCCGCGGACAGTTATGGGATCCGGCAAATGCCGGATTCAGGTACAACTTGTTCGCATAGAACTGAGTAAACTCAGGATCCTGAGCGAAACCATTCGCCGAAATAGCTATAAAAAGCAGTAGTAATAGTTTTTTCATCATCCTTATAAAAATGCCAATGGGCTCTTTTTCTTTTTACTATTAAACAATACTCTTATGGACGCTTCGTGCGACCCTTTCATTTGCTGCAACAGCTCTGATTTGGTTAAATCATAGCTGTACATAAATCGTAAATTTTTACTCTGAATTCCAACAATTCCTTTAACGGATTTATTTGTCGAAACCCCTGTTCCCGCGATTAAATTATTAAATCTAAACGAACTACTCGCCCAAAATTCCGATTTACCTCCTTGATTTTCGAAAATTAATTGTGGACTGAATACTAATTTTGATGCTGAATTCTTCTTATAATCCGTTCCTATTTGCACACTATACTTGGTTTTTAAAGTGTAATTCTCGTCCATATCCGACGTAAACAAATTTTGCCCTGGCTCCATTAAGTGTTCAGCAGATCCACCAATATAGCAAAATGGAGTATTCAACATAACGCCCATAGATAAGTCCTTATTCAAGATTTTATTGGTACGCGGCACATATCCGCTCTCGTACGTATCATTGACATCACCCTGGGTTAATTCAACTTGCGAATTGTACCTATAATTATCAAAGTTCACTTCGAGTTGATTTACATGGAATGCTGCCGCTACGGTCAATGACACCAAGCGCGTCAAATTAAATCTAGGCGCATAACCAAACTTGGCACTATAACCCGAATACATTCCTTTCTCGTAATCCAGTTTTTCTATACCAAATCCGATCCCTCCTTGGAGCTGTTCAACAAACTGATCGTAAGAAACACCATACCTGGCTGATGCGTTCCCGGTTCCGTGCCACTGATTTCTGTACGTCAAATTGATACGAGATGATCCCATCGCACCAAATAGAGCAGTATTACTATTTAGTGCATTGCCTCCATCATTGATAAAAATCGGATCTGACAAATTGGTCAGACCAATCTTTCTTGCAAATAGGCGATCCAGTTGCTTAATTACTCCTTTCCTATCTTTTTCGGTCTTTTCTTCCTGATTTCCTATTAGCTCAAGCTCACCGCAATCATAATCCGAATCAATGGTCAACTGATTTATCAACATCCAGCTACAATGATCAAGATTATCACTCAGACCCACTATTGAACTAATTACTCCTCCATTTCTAGCGGAATTAACGTTTTCAGTTTCGTCTACACGATTCATTTGGTTCACAAAAGGCTTTAGGATGATCGGGTGCAGCGGAGTGTTCGATTCCATATCAGTTTCCGCTGTGGAATTGACAAACGGTTTGTCAATACGGGTAGAAACCATTTGTACTGAACCCTCCCCAACAATTATTGATTTTGAAGGCGCAGCCTTTTCATTTGTATTGGACCAACTCGTTTCACCATTATTCGAGCCGCCGTTAAGACTACTCAGTATCGAAGATTCACCCATTGCTAAGTCGCTATCCACTGACTTGAGAGGCGGGGAAACCTTCGGTGTGGCTACTGCATTATTCGAATTAGAAACCCACGTGCTCGACGACCAATAAATCAGAGACGATCCTAGTAGCAGGATCAGAACGCCTGCAATTGCCCATACTTTCCTTGACAGCATTGACTCCTTTACCATCAGCGCTTCTGCATTCGCATAGATAGGAACAGTATCTTCGGTTAGACGGACATTTTCCCAATCTTCAAAATCATCTTTATATTCAGGATTCCGTTTGATGAACTCTCTTAATTCAATCTGTTCATGCAACGAAAGATTCCCTTCGAAATAATCAAAGATCCACCGCTGTATGTTGTTGTGATTTACGATCATAGAATTATGCCACCAAAACAGAAATGTCTTTCAATTTAAGTCTGACTTTCTGCCTCGCTCTAAACAAATACACTTTAACTTGTGATTCATTCAGATGGAGTATTTCACCTATTTCCTTATAACTGTACCCTTCTAAATCCCTCAACAGGATTATTTGATACTGCAATTCCGGAAGACCATTCAAAGCCTTCTCTATCAAATCCTTGAGTTCATAGCTTACAGATGAAACCATCGGTTCCCTGCAATTTTCATCTTCAATTAAACCAGCTCTGTGTTTTTTTGTATGATTGATCAATAGATTATGTGCCGTTGTAAATAACCACGACTTTGACTTTTCCAAAGGAACTTTTTTTCTGTTTTTCCACAGTTTCTCATAAGATTCCTGAACAATATCGTTCGCGTCTTCTTTACTACCCAAGCATTTGAGCACATACCTAAACAGTCGTCCTGAGTATTCTTTTACGGCAATATTGTAGTCTTTCCTGTTCATTCAAAAACACAAAAGGTCTTATAATAGGTGAAACAATCGGTGCACTCCAAAAGTTACATCCAATCGTATTATAGTTAAAACTAAGCAATTTTATCTACAAATCAATAACTTATAATTTCGGATAAGGATACATTTTTTGTTGTAACAAGCAATATGCAGCTGTTTCAATAAATTTTGATGTCTTTCGGTTTCGAATTCTACTAAATCGGTTATTTTAGTTGATTATTATGTATTTCATCATTGTATAACAAATAGACTAAACCAGTATGGACAGCGTAAAAAGATTATTCGATATTCCACATTATCAGCTAGAAAAATTCCCACAAGAGGTTGCTTTAGCCGGTAAAATCAACAATCAGTGGAAGACCTATTCGACGAAAGAATATATAGAGGCCGCCAACGCGATCAGCCGAGGCCTCTTAAAATTAGGCATCCAACCGGGTGACAAGATTGCTGTCATATCGCACAACAACCGACCCGAATGGAATATCATGGACATAGGTGTACTTCAGATCGGAGCAGTCAATGTTCCTGTTTATCCGACCATCTCGGAATCGGATTACAAATTTATTTTCAACGATTCTGAAGTAAAGCTGTGCTTTGTATCCAACGACGAATTATTTGAAAAAGTGAATCATATTATTGGTGAAGTTCCATCTCTAACGTCTATTTATTCGTTTTTGCCGGTTGAAGGATGCAAAAGCTGGAATGAGGTTCTTGAGCTGGGCAAGGATGAATCCGGACAAAGTGAAGTAGAAGCTCTAAAGGATAAAGTTGACCCAATGGATCTAGCTACCCTGATATACACCTCTGGAACAACTGGACTGCCCAAAGGAGTAATGCTAAGTCACAATAACATTGTTTCCAATTGTAAGGCATCTATCGAACGATTACCAACGGATCACACGGCAATCGGATTGAGCTTTTTACCCGTTTGTCATGTCTTTGAGCGAATGATTCTCTATTTGTATCAAATCACCGGAGTGTCCATTTACTTCGCAGAATCGTTGGAGACCATTAAAGACAACATAGTCGAAGTTCGACCGCACGTATTTACTGCAGTTCCGAGATTGTTGGAGAAAGTTTACGATGGTATTGTTGCCGGCGGAATGTCTGCAGGTGGACTCAAGGCTAAAATATTCAAATGGGCACTGGAGCTCACACAATCCTACGAATATGGTAAGCACCCTAGTTTCCAAAGAAAATTGGCCGACAAGCTAGTTTATTCAAAGGTGCGAGATAAGCTGGGCGGACGAATAGAAGCGGTTGCTTCCGGTTCCGCTGCACTTCAACCGAGATTGGCGCAATTCTTTCATGCAATTGGTATTCCAATCTATGAAGGTTACGGACTTACCGAAACTTCCCCTGTTGTCAGTGTGAATTCAAACCTGAATGATGGTGTTCGTTTTGGATCTGTAGGATATGTCATCAACGATGTAGAAGTTAAAATTGCAGAAGACGGTGAAATCTGTGTCAAAGGACCCAATGTTATGATGGGCTATTACAATCGTCCGGACATTACTTCAGAAGTCATTGATTCCGAAGGATGGTTCCATACAGGAGATATTGGGAAGTTAGAAGATGGTTTTTTGAGGATAACAGATAGGAAAAAAGAGATCTTCAAAACATCAGGAGGTAAGTACATTGCACCTCAAGTGATGGAAAACAAGTTCAAAGAATCTCGTTTTATCGAACAGCTAATCGTGATTGGTGAAAACGAAAAACATCCAGCCGCTCTTATTGTACCAGCATTTGAATTTAGTATGCAATGGTGCAAGGATAACGGCATTGATGTTTCCTCAAATGATCAGCTCATAGAAAACGAAAAATTTATTGGACAAATCCGAACAGAGGTGAACAAATACAACCAGGAATTTGGTGGATGGGAACAAGTGAAAAAGTTCGAATTGCTTCCTGAGGAGTGGAGCGTAGAAACCGGCGAGCTCACCCCGACACTCAAATTGAAACGTAAGATCATCATGTCTAAATGTGAATCTTTAGTTAATAAGATTTACGAAAAAAACTGATTACAAGACAGTTATAAGATTCTGTTTCTAACAAAATGAATTACCTTTCCGTTGAAGGATTAACAAAATCGTACGGGGTAAAAACCCTATTCGAAAACGTTGGTTTTGGCATAGACCAGGGCCAAAAAGTCGCCTTCGTAGCTAAAAACGGAACGGGTAAATCCACCTTATTAAAATGCATTTGCGGATTGGAAAAACCAGATGCTGGCAGGGTTGTTTTTCGTAAAGGTATCTCCATCCAGCTGCTCGAACAACAGCACATTTTTTCACCGGGAAAAACAGCACAAGAGCTGATTTTGGATTCAGATTCACCGGAAATTCTGGCCATTAAAAAGTATCAGCAAGTAACCACTAGTGAGATTGCAGACGCCGGATTTCAAGCCGCTTTTGATGAGATGAATCGACTTAATGCCTGGGATAAAGAGGTCAAGATCAATGAAGTGCTGAGTAAATTAAAACTCGACCGGCTTAACGTAACTTCCGAACATTTTTCAGGTGGACAAACGAAACGAGTAGCTCTAGCAAAAATACTGATAGACAATCCGGACATGCTCCTGCTGGATGAACCAACCAACCATCTAGACTTAGATATGATCGAATGGCTTGAGGGTTACTTGAGTAAGACCCACACTACTCTGCTTATGGTGACCCACGATCGGTATTTTCTGGATAATATCTGTAACGAGATCATAGAACTCGACGGCGGATCTATCTATAAATACAAAGGAAACTACAGCTATTTTCTAGAAAAAAGGGAGGAGCGTTATCATATCCAGGAAACAAACGCAGCGAAAGCCAAGAATTTACTCAGAACTGAGCTGGAGTGGATGCGAAGACAACCTAAAGCAAGAGGCACCAAAGCAAAAGCGAGGGTTACGGGATACCATGAATTGAAAGACAAAGCAAAAGGACCTGCTGAGCAATCCACCCTAAGTCTCAAAATCAACATTCAACGATTAGGCACAAAAATTCTGGAGTTTCATAAAGTTTCTAAATCCTATGGAGAGTTAAAACTTTTGGACAAATTCTCTTATGTATTCAAGCGCAATGAAAAGGTGGGTATTGTAGGATTCAACGGCTCGGGTAAATCGACCTTCCTGAAAATGATCACGAATGAAGTTCAGCAGGATAGTGGAAAAATAGTTATTGGTGATACAGTCGTTTTTGGTCATTATCATCAGGAAGGAATTCGACTAAAGGAAGACAAACGAGTCATTGAGGTGATCAAGGATATTGCTGAAGTAATCCCCTTAGAAAAAGGAAAGAAAATAACGGCACTGCAATTACTGGAGCAGTTTCTGTTCACAAAAGAGCAACATTGGGCCTATGTCTCAACACTAAGCGGAGGCGAAAAGCGTCGTTTGTATTTGTTAACCATCTTGATGAAAAACCCTAATTTCCTCATATTGGATGAACCTACAAATGATCTTGATTTGTTCACGTTGAATGCTTTGGAAAATTACCTTCAAAATTTCTCCGGATGTTTACTCATTGTTTCGCACGATCGATTTTTCATGGACAAAATGACCGATCATCTATTTGTATTTGAAGGCGAAGGTAAAGTGAAGGACATCAATGGAAATTACACTGCCTATCGCCTTTCGAAGAAGAAAGAACGCGCTGCTCAGCGCAACATACAAGAAAAACAAAACAAGAGTAAGCCCATAAAAACGAAAACAAAGCTTTCCTATAAGGAAAAGGTCGAATTCGAAAAGATTACCAACGAGTTGGAACAACTGGAAGCAAAAAAAACCGAACTGACCGAAGAGATGAATTCAGGGCTATCTGACTCCAACCGAATAGTAGAGCTTTCTTTAGAGCTGGCGAACATTGCGAAGGACATCGATGACAAGGAAAACAGATGGTTTGAGCTTAGCGAGCTGACCTAACCGTACCTTTTTTAGATCCGATCATTCTCAGAATATGAGAAATACGATTTTCATCCTATTTGGCTTATTAGCAGTTCAATCCTGTTCAGGAGAAATTCAGGCATATAAAACCGAAGCAGAACCTGTCCTTAAACTAGACACACCAGTTGTATCCATTGACACTATAAATTCGGTCCAACCTGTTGTCTGGTCGTTTTCTGATCCATACGAAAAGCTATCCGATCGTGAGGTGCTCAAGCTATACAACGATTCACTAAAGCCATTCGCACAGAGGCTTAGGACATCAACCATCTCATCGGATAGTGCTTTTTATGAGGCATTAAAGCAGTTGTGGCCTGCATGGTATGGAACAACCTGGGATTTTAATGGATACACGCATAAACCAAGAGAAGGGAACATCGCTTGTGGCTATTTTGTTTCTACCAGCCTGAGAGATGTCGGGTTAAAACTGAATCGATATGATCTTGCGAAACTTTATTCACATGCAATATGCACCACCATTTGCGGAACACAAGTAAAAGAATTTTCGTTGCTTGAAGATGTGATCAGCCATATACAAAACAGACCTAAAGACATATACATTGTTGGACTAGACAGTCATGTTGGTTTTTTGATCAAAGAAAATAACGAGGTTTTCTTTGTTCACTCTAATTATCTTGGGGAAAGTGTGGTCACAAAAGAACTTGCGGAAAATTCAGAGGCGCTTGAGGGCTCAAACATGTATGTATTGGGAAGCATACTATCCAACAACGACATCCTTAATCATTGGCAACAAGGAACCACGATTCAGATCCAAAAAGAATAACGACGCTAGCTCTACCCTACTTCATTCTTCGTCGATTTAGTAACTTAATGCCATCAATTTAAAAGGGAAATGAAAACAGCACTCATCACCGGGGCATCCTCCGGAATTGGCAAAGAACTGGCAATCATTCATGCGAAAAACGGAGGAAATCTTGTCATCGTTGCAAGAAGAGAAAAGTCATTGCTCAATCTGAAATATTCACTGCAGGATGAATATGGAGTTGATGTTGAAGTCATCGTACAGGATCTACAGGTTGATAACGCAGCCCAATTGGTCTTTGATCAGATTGCTTCCAACAACATTACCATTGACTATTTGATCAACAACGCCGGTTTTGGAGACAATCAGCTTTTTAAACAGTCTGATCCAAGCAGAAACCGCATGATGATGCAGCTCAACATGAACGCGCTAACAGAATTGACCCATTTGTTCGTTAGCTATTGGATCGAAAATAAAATCTGCGGTAAAATCATGAATGTGGCTAGTACAGCTGCCTTTCAAGCTGTGCCGTATTTCACCCTTTATGCTGCCACCAAGGCCTTCGTACTGTCATTCAGTGAAGGACTGTCGCTGGAGCTGAAAAACGATAACATAACCGTTACTGCATTGTGTCCAGGGCCAACAAAAACGGAATTTGCCGCCAATTCAAATATGGATCAGGACTTGGCCGATCATAAGATGCTTCCTACCGCTGAAGATGTGGCCCGATTCGGATACAAAAAAATGATTCGTGGACAATCGGTTGCCGTACATGGAATTTTGAACAAGGCAGGAACGACTTCCGGAAAATTGTTTCCTCGCAAAATTTCCGCCTATGTCGCGGGACAAATCATGAAGAAGGCCGGAAAGCACTGATCTAATCATTAGATCAAAATTTCGCAGCAATGTCCAAGCGGAATGCAGCACCACTTAAATAGAAGGTTCAATCCTCTTTAAAGTCCGGATAAAGAAGGTATTTTTCTCTAATCTTCATGAATGCTTTCACATCATCGGCCCATGATCTTGAGATCTGTTCAGCTGACCTTCCTTCCTCAATCATTTTACGGATGGACCGATCGCCTGTTAGCAATCTAAAAAAACCATCCTTTCTAAAAAATCGCTCTTTATCGGAAGAATTGTTGTAAAATGCGATTAACCAATGCAAGTAGATCGAACGAACCTCAGGCATTTGATTTGCACCAAAGTCGGATAAATCATAACCTACACATTCCAAACCTTCGTGCTTAGGTTTTTTTGCTCCCGGTCTTGGAATCGGGGTAAAACGGTAGTCTCCTGTCCCATTAAACGGTGAGCCGACAAGCTGGAATTGCTTCTCCGTCCCTCTTCCAATACTAACTTGTGTTCCTTCAAACAAACAAAGGCTCGGATACAAATAAATACTGGCCATATTGGGTAAATTCGGGCTGGGTTTGACCGGCAATTCATACATGGAATTGTGATCGTATCCTTCGCATGGAATGACCTGGAGATTACAATTCACTCCATCACTCAACCAACCCTCACCATTGATCATTTGCGCATATTCCCCTATTGTCATTCCATGCACGATCGGAACCGGATGCATGCCTACAAAGCTCTCATTTCCCTCTTTTAGAAGCGGACCATCAACATAATGTCCATTTGGATTCGGCCTGTCAAAGACCACAAATTCCTTATTCTGCTCCGCGCATGATTCCATGATGTAATGCATCGTTGAGATGTAGGTGTAAAACCGGGCACCAACATCCTGAATATCAAATACGACAACGTCCACATCATACAGATCCTCCTTGCTTGGTTTTTTTTTCCTGCCGTGAAGCGACTTGATCGGCAAGCCGGTCTTCGCATCCAGGCCATCGTTAATTTTTTCGCCGGCGTCTGCTTTTCCGCGAAAACCATGCTCAGGAGCGAATACTTTCCTTACATCCACACCCAGATCCAACAATCGATCGACCGTATGCACTGAAGCTACCATTGAAGTTTGATTACCCAGAACGGCAACTCGTTTTCCCGACAGAATGGGCATGTATTCCGAATTCCTTGCAGCACCAACTACAATGGTATCATTGAAGGATACTTGCGCACTTCCGACACAGCAGAAAAGGACGCACAGAATCGTCAATTTCTTTTTCATGGCCACTATGTTTATGTACTTTAGCATCAAATAGGATGAATTGAACACCTCATATTTTATAGCGAAAAGAATAGCCAAAGGTGGTAAAAAATCGAATCGCTTTTCGAAGCCCATCGTAATTTTTGCCACAGCGGGAATAGCTCTCGGTATGATTGTAATGATACTCAGCGTGAGTATTGTTACCGGTTTTCAGTCCGAGATCAGAAAAAAGGTTGTGGGTTTCGGCTCTCATGTTCAAATTACCAATGGTGCTTACAATCTTTCTTATGAATCTTCCCCAATGTATCGAGATCAGCCTTTTCTGAGTGAGCTCGGTAAGCTGGAACAAGTAAGACATATCCAAAGTTATGCCATAAAACCGGGAATAATACGGTCGAATAAAAAAAATCAGGAATCGAACGGCAAGTCATCAAATGTCCGCGACATTCAAGGAATAATCGTAAAAGGAGTAGACAGCAATTACGATTGGAGTTTTATTGAGAGCAGACTGGAAAAAGGAAGCATCATACCTTGCTATTCAAATCATGTGAGGAATGACAGCATCATCATATCCCGTTACATTGCCAACAAATTGGGTTTGAAACTATTCGATCCCGCTTCCACTTTTTTCATTAAAGAGAGTGGTCCAAAAGAACGAAAATTCACTATTTCCGGCATTTACAACACGGGATTGGAAGACTTTGACAAGCAATTTCTCTTTGCCGATATTGGTCAGATCCAAGAGCTCAATTTGTGGGGAATTGAATCTTCGTTGAAAATGAGTCCGAAATGTACAAATGGCGGAATGTTCATCGAAGCGAAGGGATTCTCAGAACATAAGCATCTGCTGTACAGCTGGAACAACCAAGCCTTTACGGATCAATCCGGCATTGTAATATACCCAACACGCGACACGGTTATTCAAGTAGTAATTGGAGGATTTACCAAAGAGGAATACGGAACAGCTCCATCCCAAATTGTTGAACCAGACACCTCCTATTTATCCATTCGAATCGATTCAGATGCGGAGGACTGTTTGTGCTCAGGGGAAGAAAACGAATTGGAGTACCAAGGTGTAAATGATTCTACATTGATCTATCATTTCAAAAATGGAACTATAACAACGGTATTTAGTTCTACACCTGGCACTCGAGCACAATACGTAGGTGGCTTTGAAGTATTGCTCCATGACTTTCAACACGTGCAGGAAGCGTCAAAGCTAATTCAAGGTGAAATGCTCGGAATGTTTACTGTTTCAACGATAGATGAACTCCACAGCAGCATATTCGGGTGGCTGGAAATGCTGGATGCAAATGTGTACGTAATAATAGTTCTGATGCTGATCGTAGCAATCATTAATATGACCACTGCATTACTCATTTTGATTCTCGAAAGATCAAACATGATCGGCGTATTGAAAGCTATGGGGGCGGTGAATTGGGGAGTGCAAAAAATTTTTCTAATCAACGGATCCATACTGACCATAAAAGGATTGCTTATAGGCAACGGGATTGCATTACTTGTTATCCTATTGCAAAACCAGTTTGGTTTTATCAAACTGGATCAATCGACCTATTTTCTTGAAGAAGTTCCTATGTATTTTACGCCAGGTGGGGTGGTGCTGTTAAATGCTTTCACACTGATTGTTTGTACATTGGTATTATTGATCCCTACATTGTTTGTTACAAGAATAACCCCAATTAAAGCCATTAGGTTTGATTAGAAAATCTAACTTTGCCGTGATTTAGATTGAAGACATGGAATTCTACAACAACGTACTGGAAACGATTGGAAACACACCACTTATTCGAATCAATGGACTTTGTAAGGACGTTAAAGCGACCGTCCTGGCAAAAGTAGAGACAACAAATCCGGGTAACTCGGTTAAAGATCGAATGGCGCTTCAGATGATTGAAGATGCAGAAGAAAGCGGACTTCTAAAGCCGGGTGGAACCGTAATTGAAGGGACATCTGGAAACACAGGGATGGGGCTGGCACTTGCTTGTATCGTAAAGGGATATCGACTGATCTGTGTCCTCAGCGACAAACAGAGCAAAGAGAAAATGGACATTTTACGAGCTGTAGGAGCAGAGGTACATGTATGCCCTACCAACGTTGCGCCCGACGATCCCAAATCGTATTATTCCGTTTCAAAACGATTGGCCACTGAAATACCAAATTCCTGGTACGTAAACCAATACGACAACCCATCAAACACTAAAGCGCATTATTTGCAAACCGGACCTGAAATCTGGGAGCAAACGGAAGGAAAAATCACTCATTTCGTAGTCGGTGTTGGAACTGGAGGTACAATTTCTGGTGTTGGGAAGTACCTTAAGGAGCAAAATCCGGACATAAAGATTTGGGGAATTGACACCTATGGTTCTGTATTTAAAAAATACCACGAGACAGGAGTGTTTGACGAAAATGAGATCTATCCCTACATAACCGAGGGCATTGGCGAAGACATACTGCCTGAAAATGTGAATTTTGACGTAATCGATAAGTTTGAAAAAGTAACCGATAAAGATGCTGCTATTTATCAGAGAAGGTTAGCAAAGGAGGAAGGTATTTTCGTTGGAAACTCAGCAGGATCCGCAATCAAAGGTGTACTACAGCTAAGTGATGAGCTCAAAGAAACAGACGTTGTGGTGGTGTTGTTTCATGACCATGGTAGCCGCTATGTAGGTAAAATGTTCAATGATGACTGGATGCGTGACCGAGGATTTTTAGAGGAAGAAAAAACGGTTGCCGTTGACCTTGTTAAGAATCACATTGACAAACATTTGGTTACCGTTACCCCCAATGACCCTGTATCTCAAGGCATGCTATTGATGCACCAATATAAAATTTCCCAGATTCCAGTTGTTGAAAATGGAGCGTTCATAGGCTCAGTAACCGAGAAAAAACTTTTCTCCTGCCTATTAGAAAAACCGGAATTAAAGGAGCTCCCGATCCGAAACATTATGGAAAATCCTTTCCCCGTTGTGGAAGCAGGAAAAAGCATTGAAGATGTGTCAAAACTGTTTACAAAAGAAATTCAAGCCGTGTTGGTTAATTATGAGGGGGACAAGTATCATATCATTACGAGGCAAGACGTAATTCAGGCGTATTCTTAAGTTATAAGATATTTATATTCAGTATTTTGAAATACATTACCTGAATAAAAAGTACTGAAATTGATTCGCGCGATTATCGTTCCGATTGAAACAGCATTCCTTCAATGATTCCCCGGTTACTAATGCCTAGCTCCACCATCTCAAGTATAGCCTCTATTGAGTGTCTGTCTGGGTCTTTGAACTTGAAAGCGCCGTGCCCTTTCACCTTACTTTCAGTAACCTCAACCACGTCAACATATAGCTTTTCAAAATTCAGCATATCAAATCCTGTATGAACCAATACATTTGGAACACCAATTCCGAGATCTCCCTTTAAAGGAAAAGACTCTTTCAGCGCAACAAAATCAAGCAGGATACTATAGGTCGCATACATCTCCTCAGGAGGTGTATTTTGAATGTGTTTCAATTGACTCTGATCGTTTGAAATGCACACATTGTTATTCATCACATTAATGTAGCATGGAACCCCTTGCAACAGCTCGAACTCGTAATATTCATCCTTCATTTGGTACGCGGTATCCAGCTTCAGATTTTCCTCGTATCGTGCAATATCATTTACCCCAAACACCGTTGTAAACTTTGGAAATGGAGTTAGCATTTCATTTTTGACAAGTACTTCATACGTTTCAAAGGTTTCTTCATCAATAGAATCAGCAACATGATAGCCCTGATACAATTGATGCCCACTAATCTCAAGAAAGAAATTACCGTTGTAGCCATCCAGAAACTTACGAAATGCTTTTGGAACGATTTCATTGACAAATTTCGATGAGTGCTGCTCTTCTACCATAAATGATAAAGCGAATGGAGCACTGCTATTTAGCGCTTTCACATCCGGCTTTAACGGGCAAGACTCCAAAAAATCCAATTCAGCATCGATAACTACCTCTCCTTGCTCAAAAGAACAATACGTCCTCGAATCAACAAAATCGTTTGACATGCCTCCAAAACCAATCGTTTTACCATTGCTCCAATAGGCAACATCTTCATTTACCTTACTGAAATCCTGAAAGTTCGAATCAGAGGCCAGCAGACCTTGATCTGGAGCTATCATTGCTTCTGTTAAAAACGAATTCAATTCATCTTGCTCCTTATTTCCAATTGGGTTTCCATCTAAAGAAAAACAACAGATTCCTACCCCATTTCCTACGCATACAGTTCCTTTTTGCACGGGCAGCTCAAAATTCCTCGTAACAATTCCGTTAATCACATTATCCTCACCCTGAAATTCAATGTCCGGAAGCTCATCCAAAAATTTCAAGAAAGTTCGAGAATCACATTTCATCAGGAACGCGCCATAATTGTGGTTGTCGAGACTAAAATGGAACATGACCATTTTATAGAATGGATCTATGCCCAAATTTTGAAATTCCCCTTCCCCAGAGCTCAATTTGTTGGGCATGAGATCTTCTAATCCTCCGGGATTATACCTGAACCGATCCACAAACTTTTTAGAGATTTTTCTTGCATCGAAAACGACCACTCCGTCAACCCCGCTCGGAATGTATTTGTAATGATCAACTTCACTGGTTTCGGTTATCTTAAAATATCCCAAACAAATCGATGCAATTAGCAATACCCAAAATCCACCCCGAAGTATTTTTCCAGAATTTTTCATTTTCCACCAATACTTTCAACGAATTCCAGTAATTGAACGATGGCAATTTTGTTTTCATTAACAAAATTGAGTGACAAGGTCGTTTTGAATAAGTTTCCGTCGTTCTCTAATCCGCAAACCGTAGCATTCTTGAAAGTACTATCCGCCACTTCCATCATTTTGAAAAAGTCTTTACCCAACGACTTCATTTCTTCATTCAATTTAGTGAACGTCCTATTTGCATCCCAATAACCAACGTAGTTGTTCTTTTTAAGAATCGTACGATGTTCCTTGTTCAACCAGTTGGTTTTGGGCAAACCCGACTGGCGATAAAGTGTGACCAGGTCTTTATTATTTGTTATAATCAATACGTCATTTTCCACTGCAACATAGTGTGTTCCTCCAAGCCCCGATGGGTTGCTTCTTCGATATCGCGAAAACGGAGGCTGATACGTATAGTATCCTTCATTGAACACCAACAGATCTGACTTTTCCATCATACGCAAGATCCTGCTTCTCAGTGGCTCATTACCAATAGATGCCACAAAAGTATATTCAGGCATCGGTTCTTTCTTGGTTGTAGTCACTTCAAGTTCATTGAAATCTTCGTCGTATTCATAGGTTGTATAGGTTACATCAAACTCTTTGATATCCGTTACAGCAAATACCGCATCTCCTTTGATAAAATCAAAAACTTCATCTTCGTCCAGCAGTATATTAAATATATCTAAAGCCCCTGCCGCAATTTCGCCATATTCGGGAACAGAAGACATGATCGTTGAATACATGTCCATCATCATATCGTAATACGGCTCGGGATCAATTGCAAACCCGAAGAATCCTATCAGATTTTGTCCATCGATGTACTTTAACGCTTTTTTATTGAATTTCGCTTTGTTTGTCGCATTCATCTGATCTTTAAACCTGTCACTGATGTGGTAAGTCATTTCAGCAGTCAAATCTTTATCATTGATATTGAAATCGATAAAAAGATAATTGTCCGACATCATGGAGAGTGTTTCACCCATAGGTTCTGCCGCTCCGAAAATACCGTCCAATTCTTTAAAACTATTTGCGCCATCGATAAATACGGTAACCTCCGAATTGTTCTGAGTAGCATTTTGAAAGCGAGGATTCAATGCCATCGTATGATCTGGATTAGGGTTATAAATTTCTTCGAATGCACCCATCACCGTATTTCTCTTTCTCTCGATTCGCTTCTGTTCTTCAGCCTCAAGTTTATCCGCATACGATTCATAATATTCATCATCCTCAGGAGTTTCGATCGGCTCAATTTCTTCCGCAATAGATTCAAGCCCATATGATGCATATGCATAATAGGGAATCCAATAGTCCATAAACACCACCATAGTGCTATTCCAAGCAATCCCCATATTGTCATTAAAGGCAAATTCAAACCCTTCTCCTACCCCATTACTGATCTCATCTTCACTCATCAGCATGGATTTTACCAAGTTATTTAAGGCATCTTCATTCGCGATCCTGCTTATAAAAGCCGTATACTTAATACTATCCTTGTCCCGAACGAAAACGTATGATCTGTCGGTTGTAGAAATCCCAAAGTCTTCAGCATTTGCTACGAGCATTGGAACCAATGTCTCTTCTACCTTAGCTCCGGAAATGTATTGATTTGAATTCTCCTTAAATTCTTTGAAAAATGAGTATGTTTTTAAATCCGCCCGGCTGCATTTTTCATGAATCGATTTATTGTTAATCACAAAGACACTGCTCGACAGCGTTGGAACGTGTGCGCTAATGTCTTGAGAAATTCCGCAATATACTCCTAGCAGAAAGGAAAGAAGAAGAAAGTATTTCATTGTAGGACTATTGAATTCTGAAGCGTTGCTTCCTTTTTTATCAAATCTAAGAAAGATGATTTAAACATAACTGCTTTTCTATTTTTTGATATCAAATATTTAGGGTTGGTTTGAGAATCAACAAGTCGCCCAAATTTATATACTGCTGTGAATTTTGAATCCGAAAAAACCTCCGTAAAATTCCGATCCCAACCTTGTATAGAAGAATAATCCTGATGAACGTAATTCCGGACAAAGCGATCGCCACTTGATTCAAACGGTGTAAAGAACAATCCTTTCGCAAATTGATCTTTTGACATAACCGATTCAAACCCATGATTTACAGATTCAATATTGTCAAAATGCAAACTGACTTCAAAAATGTATTCACCCCAATTTTCTTTAACAACTACGTCGCTAAGCCCCTCTTGATCTTGTAAATGCAATTTCAGATCTACCAGTTTTTCATGAATTTCATCCTGATCAGGAACAGCAAATCCACGAATGCTATCCATTAGCATGATCGAGCTAAGTTTGGTTTTGCTCTTACTCAAATTAAGCTTGTATTTGAGTAAGCCTGACCCATCATTGTTCAATTGAATTTCTTCAACAAAATCAAAACATCCTGAAAGCGATAATGATAAACCGAAAAAAATCAGAAGATATTTTATATTTTTCCATATACTTTTCATCATCTGAAACACGTTTTAGTTTTTTAGATTTACTGTCAATTGAAACACTCACCAAAATAATACCAAATCCGGCAATATTCAAACTTGTGGTCGCCGTTGTTCTGTTTGCTTCAACGGTCGGGATTGCTCACTCTCAAAAAGTAGGACTTGTATTGAGCGGTGGAGGTGCAGCAGGCATGAGCCACATCGGAATCTTAAAGGCGTTGGAAGAAAACAACATTCCGATCGATTACATTACAGGAACCTCCTCCGGAGCTTTAGTAGGAGCATTCTATGCGGCGGGTTATTCACCGAAAGAAATCGAGGCAATGGTCGCCAGTGACAAATTCTTACGAATGGCCAAGGGAGAAATCGAAGAAGAAAATCAATACTTTTTCAAAAAGCCGGCACCGTCAGGTTCTTGGTTGTCCATTAAAATAGACAAGAACTTCAAATGGTCGAATACTTTGCCAACCAACTTGATCAATCCTCAGCTTCTAGATTTTGAGATGCTTACGAAATTCACATCCGTATCTTCAAGTGCAAACTATAATTTCGATAGTCTTTTCGTTCCATTCAGATGTGTAGCATCAGACATCGAAAACAAAGAAGTCGTTCTATTTAAAGACGGACATTTAAATCAAGCCGTTCGGGCATCCATGTCGTTTCCTTTCTACTTAAAGCCCATATCAGTAGATGGCAAATTACTTTTTGATGGCGGTCTCTACAACAATTTTCCAACAGACGTCATGTACGATGAATTCTTTCCTGATATCATCATTGGATGCAATCTCTCCGACACCATGGCTCCCCCTGATGGAAACAATCTATTGTCGCAACTGAAAACGATGGTGGTCAGCAGAGACGATTACTCGATCATTTGTGAAAATGGAATTTTGATTGACCCAAAAACTAAGGTCAGGACTTTTGGTTTTGAAATGGCTTCTGAAGCTATAGAAGATGGTTATAACGCAACGATTGCTCAAATGGACTTGATCAAAGAACGCATATCCAGACGGACAAGTGCTTCAGAAATGGATTCGTTAAGAGCGAACTACAGAAGTCGAATGAAACCCGTCATCTTTGATTCGATTAGTATTGATGGAATCAACAGCAAGCAAAAGTCCTATGTGTCAAAAAATATATTCCGGAACAGGAAGGAAATGGATTTTGTTCAGCTAAAAAAGCGATATTTTAATGTTCTATCGGACGACAAAATCGATTTTATTTACCCAATTGGTGAAATCCAAAACGACGGAAAGTATACACTTAAGCTTGACGTACAAAAAGACAACGAGATCATTGCCAATTTTGGAGGAAATTTTTCATCCAAGAACGTTAATATCGGACATATTGGATTGGAATATAAACACCTGGGCTCTAAATCAATAACCCTAGGAGCCAACAGCTATTTTGGTAAGTTCTACGGCTCGGTGAACACGCATTTGAGAGTAGACTTCCCTCTCGGATATCCATTCTATATAGAATTGGAAGGAATGCTGAACCGGTGGGACTATTTCAGAAATTTTGCGACCTTTTTTGAACTTTCTAGACCATCCTATATCGTCCAAAATGAAAATTTTGTCGGGATCAACATTGCATCTCCTGTATCAAATTCCGGAAAAATACTGTTGAATTACAGATATGGAATGAAAACCAACAGATACCATCAAACCGAAGATTTTGCCCCAACAGATACTGCAGACATCACAGAATTTGAGTTCCATACAATTGGAATCCGGTACGAAATTGACAATCTAAATAGAAAATTCTGGCCTTCAGAAGGATCAAGATTATCCATATCAGGAAGGTATATAGATGGTTGGGAAGAGCTCATTCCTGGAAATTTGAATTTATCTGCACTGGCGTTGGAAAAAGATCATTTCTGGTTTCAGCTCGGATTGGAATTTCAAAATTATTTCAAGATTGCTCCTGCCTTTAAAATTG
>CAJWDP010000004.1 GCA_913030835.1 uncultured Flavobacteriales bacterium
TGATCTATGAATTTACTAAGGTCGTGCTCCGAAAGATAGTGCAGCACGTCATTAAAAAAGATCTTATCGTATTGGGAATAGTCTACATCCTTAACATTTCCTGAATAAAAATTTAGTCGATCTGTTTTTTCTGTATTGTTCGACGCATATGCGATCTTGGTTTGGTCCATATCCATCGCATCAATTCTTAAAGAAGGAAATTTGTAATGGAGGAAAAAAGAAAAATAACCATATCCGCAACCGGCATCAATCAGAGAGTCAGTCGGGAGAATAAATCTACTGTATTGGTCAAAATGTGCTTTTTCAAATGACCATTTCACTTTGAAATAGGATTCGACCATCGGCCCTCTGTAATTGTAGTTGGACTTGATACGCTGATAAAAATACGATGCGTTTTCCAATTGCTCAGAGAGCTTCTTTTGCTCTGCCTTAAAGTGTTTGCTGATCATCTTGGTTCTTTCCTGGTAACTGCTCCCAAAAGTAGGGTCCTCAGGTTGAATGGGTGGAAGTATTTTGATGGTCAGCCTGCCATTTTTGAGCACGTAATCGTGTTTGGCCATGGTAAAGTGAAATCCATGCAATAGCACAGGAGTGATCGGTAAACTAAGCTCTTGAGCCAACCAAAAAGCACCCTTATGGAACCTTTTTGTTTTTCCATCATTTGATCGGGTACCCTCAGGAAATATCGCTAACGAATAGCCTTCGTCGGTCATTTGTTTGATCGATTCGATATTTAGTTCGCTGCCTTTAGTCGTAGTTACATATCCTGCGTAACGAACGGCCCAGCCAAAAACGAAAGAGTTATAGACCCATTTATTTGTCAATAGTTTGATTTTTGGGTTTAGCATCACAATGGCTAGGATGTCAACAAAAGACTGATGGTTTGCGATGATAATTGAAGGTGGTTTATTCCTAAGATTCTCTTTTCCAATGATGGTCTTTTTGACGTTTATCATTACATAGACCAACGAACGGGCAAAGTAGGAGATGATCCAATTGTACCAGGCAACTTTCCGTTGTTTTTTGAATGGAAGGAGAATTAGAATTCCTAAAAGAGCGAGAAGCAAAACACAACCTATCAAGAAATAAGAGAATGCAAAAATTGAACAGCAAATACTGAACAAAGTAAGTGGAGGTTTATTTCTTTTCGTACGACGAGATAGTAAGGTTTCGAATAACCAAGGCTGAAGGACGAACGAAGTGACCAGAATAATGACCATCCCTAAAACCGCCATTGGAGCAATTGAATTTAAGGCAGGGTGTTCTGCAAAAAATAATGCTCCGCAACCTATGATTGTGGAAATCGCAGATAAGAAAATAGCACTTTTAAAAGCGGGCAGCTCTTTTCTGCCTTCCCTAAATTCCTGAAGATGGCCATCGGTAATGAAGATGGCAAAGTCGTCTCCCAGACCGAAAACAAAAGTGCAAACAACAATATTCACAAAGTTGAATTCGATTCCGAAAATTTGTGCGAAACCTAAGATCCAGATCCAGCTGATTGCCATAGGAAGAAATGTGATCAGCATGAGTTCGATCCTTCCATAAGCCATCAAAAGAGCAAGTGCTACAATAAAGATGGAAACGAATAGAATGTAATTGAAGTCGGATTCAAGCACAGTAACAAGATCAATAGCGAGGTCTCTTCGACTGATCACCTGAACATTTTCCATTTGCGATAAAGGAGCTACATACTGATCATATTTGTCCAGTGGATATTCGATAAGACTAGCGATTTGATAGTTGCTGTCAGTGTTAAAGGAGAAGTCAACGGGAAAAAGATTGGCCAATGTGTCAATTGATCTGTAGTCGGGATCTGCAACGGTCATTTCTTTGAATGCCTGGAATGCATTCTCGCGAAAACCAGATTCGACAGATAAACTGTCGAAGACACTAAATGCTTCTTTATTTGACTTCCAGAAGTTCTTCCATTTACTGAAGGACTCACCGACCTTTTTGTCTGAGGGGGTCAATATGGAGGTAGAAACATATCTAAAGCTCGTGTCTATGCTGTGCAAGGAGTCCAGGTAATAGCGAACCAGCTCATTGTTCTCTCTTGCTTCCTCTTCACTTTGGCCCGAGGCAAATGCAAAAACCGAGTGATGTTTTCTTGAATCTATGCCAATCACTTGAGCTTCATTATCTCTCAGCTCTCGCGGAAAATAATTGATGGAATTCAGATCACTGTTGAAAGAAATTTGATTCGCGAAATAACCCATCACAATAGTTGTGAGTACAATGCCAATGGTTGAGTAGCGCCTCACTTTGTTGTTTAATGGTGGAACTTTCCAATCAAACGATTTAACCTGCTTTTTGTATTTGATTCGAAATACCTGAATAAAAGTTGGGAGCATGAACAGCGTGAAGAAAGCGGCTCCCATAATTGCAAACGAAGCGAAGAGGCCGAAGTCCTGCATGGCTTTGGATTTTGTGAAGAACAAGGCTCCAAAAGCGAACATAGTAGTTAACGCACCCAGAACAAGCGGATTACTGATCGACCGGACGGTTTTTTCCAAAGAGTTCGAAGATCTGTAATGGGTATAAAAGTGAAAATTGAAGTCCAGAATGATGCCAATAACCACGGCGCCCATACCCACTGAAATTGCGGAAATAGGTCGGTCCAGGTAAACAAAACATGCCAGTGCTAATGAAAACGCGAATACCACGGGTAGACCGAACAATAATAGAACGGACAACTTTCGGTAGAAGTAAAGCAAGATGATCAGAATAAGGACGCCTGCGATACCTATAGTTAGATGAGTATCTGATCGAATTTGTTCAGCATTAGCAAGAGGAATTTGGTAATAACCGAAATAAACGGGTCGATGTTTGCTCGGACTACTATCCAAAATTTGGTTGATAAATGAATTGAATTTCCGACCTTTTTCAATGTCATTTGCAGAGAAATTCAAGTGGTACAACTTAATACCTCCATTGTCCATTTTGCCAAAGGAGCGGCCAAAACTACTTCCCGCAAGTTCCGAAAGTATATTTTTAGTGCTGCTCTGAAGCGTATTAAAAGGGTCTCTGCATAAAAAGGATGAAGCCATTATGGACTCAGGAGAGTAAAGCCGGTTGATCAAATCTTCAATTGCCTGAGAACTACCTTGCGGACTTAATCTAGATCGAATTGAGTCGTAATCTTCTGGTAATAAAAATAGTGGTGTGTTTGATAATAGTGGCTCGAGAGCTGATGTCATATCCGGTTCTAAGCGAACCGTTGTATCCAAAAACTCACTCACTGAAAGGCACGAATCAACAAAAAGTTCCGCCAAAACGACCTCTTCAGGCGTTCCGGAAAATTTTACGCCCAACAATTGATCTGATTTTTGTCTTTCCGATATTTTTTTAAGTAGTTCGAGTTTAATACTTTCGGGGAGTGAAGAGACCATATTCTCTTCGAATTTGAGTTGAGTCCTGGCTGAAAAGAGTAAGAACGCTATCAATACAATGAAAACAACAAGAAATACCAATGGAAATTTCTTTGTTATTCTGAGCCATTGTAGAGTGATCGGTTTCATTTAATTTACCTGCGACTAAAGGCCAAAGTTAATTTTTGTTGATGATTGGTAGTTTTAAATTAAAGGAATTTCAAAACATTGTGCTGAGTGAGGGTTCGGTTAATTTGCCGGATCAGGTAATGGAGACTGTACAAAGGGCAAATGAATTTCTAAGGAAGTTTTCAAAGGATAAGGTTATTTATGGTATCAATACAGGATTTGGGCCTATGGCTCAATACCGCATCAATGAATCTGATCAGGTCCAGTTGCAATACAATCTCGTAAGGAGTCATGCGCAGGGCATGGGGAACTTCCTCAATGAGCATCAAATCAGAGCTGTATTACTAAGTCGACTAAACACGTTGAGTCTTGGTAAGTCAGGGGTAAATCCTGAGGTAATCAAGCAGATACAAACATTTTTGAACTGTAAAATTCACCCGGCAATTCAAGAGCATGGTGGAGTTGGCGCTAGTGGAGATCTCGTTCAGCTGGCGCAGCTTGCCCAGGCACTCATTGGTGAGGGTAAAGTGATTTTTGAAGGTGAAATCAGAGCCACCAAGGAAGTGTTGAATGAGCAGAATATATCACCATTACAACTTACGTTGAGAGATGGGCTAGCTTTGATCAATGGCACCTCTTCGATGACGGGAATTGCTGCCTTAAATGCCTATTATGCAAGAAGACTTGTCGAATGGTCCGTTTTAACATCAAGCGTACTTAATGAACTGGTTGAAGCATTCGATGATGCATTTTCCAATGAACTCAATGGTGCTAAAAGACATTCCGGTCAGTTTAAAATTGCCAGTTCAATGCAGGAGGTGCTTCGAACGTCGACTAGAATAAAGGACAGACACAGTCATCCATTCTTAAATTCAATTCCTGAAGAAGAGAAGTTTAATAGAAAAGTTCAGGAATACTATTCGCTACGTTGTATACCCCAAATAATTGGGCCTGTGCTGGACACACTAATTCATTGTGAAACCATTATCGAGCAAGAAATAAACTCTGTAAATGACAATCCAATAGTGGATCTGGAAAAGGAGTCGGTTTATCATGGAGGGAATTTCCATGGGGATTACGTTTCGCTTGAAATGGACAAGCTTAAAATAGCCGTGATCCGATTATCCATGTTAATTGATCGTCAGTTTAACTTTTTGTTGAATCATCGATTGAATAAGACATTCCCCCCGTTTCTTAATGATAAGAAGCTTGGGCTAAACTTTGGATTTCAAGGTGCGCAGTATGCTGTTACATCAACTACAGCTGAAAATCAAACATTGGGTTACCCTATGTATTTGCACAGTATCCCTTGCAACAATGATAACCAGGACATTGTAAGCATGGGTTCTAATTCTGCTCTAATTACAGCAAAAGTTATTGATAATACCTATGAAGTACTATCACTGTATATACAAGCCATTTCTCATGCAATGGATCTGGTAAATGAGGAGGATTCGTTTTCGGAGAAGGGAAAGTCGATTCACAACACAATCAAAGAGCTAAATGGTAGTTTCGATTCTGATTTACCGATTAATGAAAAAGGAGCAACCTTAATTGATTATCTTAAAAACAACCAACCTATAGAGATATGAAGTTCGCTTTGATAACAGGTGCGTCAAGAGGCATAGGAGCAGGAATAGCAGCTCGAATTTCCAAGGATTACGGGTATAAAATTCTCGTCAATTTCCATTCTAACGAAAAAGCAGCAAAAGATACGCTGAAGGAGATTGAGGAAAGTGGAGGGGCAGGAGAGTTACTCAAGTTCAATGTAGCTGATAAGTGGGATGTGGATCGAGCAATTGAAGGGTTTTACAAAGACAATCCGGATGCCGTTATAGAAGTGCTTGTGAATAATGCAGGTATAACGAAAGACAATTTGTTTGTTTTTATGGAGCAGTCGGACTGGAGCCAGGTTTTGGATGTTTCGCTCAATGGATTTTACAATGTAACATCGGCGATTTTGAAAAAAATGGTCCGGAAAAGGTATGGGCGTATTGTAAACGTTGTATCTGTTTCGGGAGTTAAAGGAGTTCCTGGGCAGGCCAATTATTCTGCAGCAAAAGGAGGAGTGATTGGTGCAACCCGATCGATTGCTCAGGAGGTCGCCAAAAGAAACATTACTGTAAATGCTGTTGCTCCCGGCTTTATTGATACGGAAATGACAAGTGAATTACCAAAAGAGGAGCTGGTGAAGTTGATTCCGGTCAATCGATTTGGAACGGTAGAGGAGGTAGCTCATGCTGTTAGCTTTTTAGTTTCCAAAGAAGCAGGATATATAACGGGAGAAGTACTAAATATCAACGGTGGAATCCATTCATGATGAGGAGGGTAGTTATAACTGGTATGGGAATTTATTCTTGTTTGGGGACAAGCAAAGATGAGGTTCGTGATTCGCTTTTTGCTGGGAAAAGCGGAATTATATTTGACGCTCAGCGCAAAGATATTGGCTTCCGATCCGCTTTGACCGGAATGGTGGAAGAACCCAATCTTAAAGGGTTGTTAGACAGGAGGCAGAGAAAGAGTATGGCGCAACAATGCAACTATGCTTTTGTGTCTGCGAACGAAGCTCTTGAACAGGCCAAAATAGACGCGGATTTCCTGGCTAAAAATGAGATGGGAATTATTTTTGGTAATGATAGTTCATCTAAAGCGGTAATTGACAGTGTGGATGGAGTGAGGGCAAAAGGGGATACCACCTTGTTAGGCTCAGGTTCCATTTTTCAAGCCATGAATTGTACAGTCACAATGAACCTGTCGACTATTTTCAAATTGAAGGGAATAAACATGACGTTGAGTGCAGCTTGTGCATCCGGTTCTCATTCAGTTGGTATGGGATATGTGCTCATTAAGAATGGCTATCAGGACATGGTCATGTGCGGAGGCGCTCAGGAGGTCAATCCAAACGCGATGGCCAGTTTTGACGGCATCAGCGCATTTTCTACAAATGAATCAAATCCGACTAAGGCATGCAGACCTTTTGATAGAGATAGGGATGGCTTGGTTCCCGGAGGAGGTGCAGCAACCTTGATACTAGAGTCACTAGAATCAGCCAAAAGTAGGGGCGCAGACATCATTGCTGAGGTAATAGGCTATGGCTTTTCTTCGAATGGTGAACACATTTCAAATCCCAATTTGGATGGGCAGGTGAGATCTTTGGAAATGGCTCTAAAGCAAGCGAATATTTCTCCAGAGGACATAGACTACGTAAACGCTCATGCAACCTCGACACCAGTAGGCGATGGTTTTGAAGCACAGGCAATATATAAGGTGTTCGGGAGTAATACGCCGGTATCTTCTACGAAGTCAATGACAGGTCATGAGTGCTGGATGGCAGGGGCAAGTGAATTGGTTTACTCTTTGCTCATGATGAAGAATGGCTTTATTGCTCCAAATATCAATTTTGAAAATCCCGATGAATATTCGGAGAAAATAAATATTTTTGCCCAAACGGAACAGAGAACTTTGCGGACCGTCCTTTCCAATTCGTTTGGATTCGGGGGAACAAATTCGTCAGTAATTTTAAGAGCATATGACTAGAGAAGATATCGTATCCAAGACTAAGGAGATCTTATCGGAGGAATTTGAGGTCGCTGAGGATTTAATCGTTGATGATGCTGAGTTGCAAGCGACGTTGGAATTAGATAGCTTAGATTACGTCGATTTGGTTGTAATTATTGAAGAGAATTTCGGATTTAAGGTGGAGCAAGCAGATTTTACAGAAATTAAGACATTCTCCGATTTTTACGACTATGTCCAGACTAAGGTCAATTAAATGAGCAAATGGACCGGTAAGAGTCGAGGCGGATTAATAGGTTATTCTTTTTTTGTATACACCCTAAAATGGTTTGGAGTAGGAACCGCGTATGCTTTACTAGAAATTGTATACCCATTTTATTTTTGGTTTGAGAAGGATAAGAAGGCCAATCTAATTAAGTTTTATCAGGCGGTAGGCCATGATACAGCGACTGCAAAAAAAATTGTTAGAAAGAACTTTAAAGTTTTAGGCCAGTGTCTCATTGATCGTGTTGCTTTTTTAATTGGCAAGGGGGATGAGTACACATTTTCATTGGATGGGGAAGAAAACTTGCTCGAAATAACCTCAATGGGTAAAGGTGGGTTGTTGCTGAGTGCTCATCTGGGAAATTGGGAAATTGCTGGTAATTTGCTAAAAAAAAAGGGCATAAGCAGTAACATAAATGTCTTGATGTTAGATGCCGAACACAAGAAGATCAAGGACTTTTTAGTCAAACAAACCAATGGGCAGCTATTTAACATTATACCCATAACAGATGATTTTTCTTATCTGGTTAATTTGAAAGAAGCGGTAACGAAAAATGAAATGATCTGCTTGCATGGAGATCGTTTTCTCGATGGATCTAAAACGGTTGAAAAAAGTTTCTTTGGTAAGAGAACCATTTTCCCAACCGGTCCTTTTGAATTAGGCGTAAGACTTAACATACCCGTTTGTATTGTTTACGCAATAAAAACATCAAAACGTCATTACGCACTTCAGGCGTCCAAATTAATTGAAAATTCATCCGGTCAAGAGATAAGTGATTTGTATATTTCCAAACTTGAATCGTTAGTTCGACAACATCCCGAGCAATGGTTTAATTATTATGACTACTTCGAAAAAGATACCGGCAGTTGATTTGATTCCACAGAAGGAACCATTTGTTTTTGTGGATCACGTGTTTGATTTCACAGATAAGATGTTCAAATCAACTTTTGAAGTTCCCGAAAATCATGTATTCGTCGAAGATGGTGAACTTTTAAAGGCAGGGTTTGTGGAAGTAGTTGCGCAGTCTTTGGCCGCAGGGCTTACATTTTTCAATAAGGACGAATCGCCAAAAATTGGATTTATTGGAGAAGTGAAGGGGTTTAAAATCAATGGAAAAGCCAAAGTGAAAGATGTGTTGGATGTCGCGGTAGAAGTTCAGAACGAAGTGTTCAATGTGCTCATAATTTCAGGGAAAATTTCAATTCAGGGGAACCTTATTGCGGAAGGCTTACTTAAATTAGTTATACAAGATCAATAATTCATATACATTCAGACAGTTCACTAAATTCAGTGAGGCAGACCCAATGGGAGTAGTATGGCACGGAACCTACCTGCGTTATTTTGAGGATGGACGGGAAGCATTTGGTCGTGAATACGGAATGGGTTACTTGGAATTTTTTGAAAACGGATTCTTCATCCCAATCGTTAAGTCAGAAATTGAACACAAAGGAATGGTGCGGTATGGTGATGAGATTGAAATTACAACAACCATTCTCCCTAATGAAGCTGCGAAAATCATATTTGAATACCAGATATTTAACGTCACATTGAATACATTGGCTGCAACGGGAAGAACGACGCAAGTATTTATGGACGCGAAAACGAGAGAATTGCACTTGGTTGTTCCGCAATTTTTCAGTGAATGGCGGGATAAAATCTTTGCGGAGTGAGGGTCTTTATCGGAGCAGAAAATATCATATCCCCCTTGGGCAGCACAGCAGAAGATTGTTTCACCAATGTGATTGAGGGACGAACAGGGATTAAAGAGTATTGGATTAACAAGGAGAAATACAGCATTTCCAAAATAGATAGAGACAATTATTCATTTGATGGTTCATTTTGGCAGTACTTATTAAAGGCTTCAATTGATGAAAGTCTGAAAAAAGTGAATCAGCAGAAAAATCTAATCTATGTAGTCAGCTCCGCGAAAGGTGAAATCGACAAAATTGATAGATCTATAGAGGAATTTGGATTAAGCTATTCCGTGAAGTCAGTTCTTGGTAATGATGCCAATTTCTATTGTGTATCAAATGCATGTATTTCGGGTTTGCTTGCAATTAATTTAGCATACGACCTCATCCAATCGGGAAGCGCCAATACGGTTGTTGTTTCAGGAATCGATTTGGTCTCAGATTTTGTAATAGCCGGGTTTAAGTCATTATTCGCTTTGGATGAGGATCGATGTAAACCATATGATAAGCAAAGAAAGGGTTTGAACCTGGGCGAAGCGGTTGGTACTTGTATATTGTCAAATGATATTAGTATTTACAAAGAAGCACCTCTGCAATATTTAGGTGGCTTTTCAAACAACGATGCGAATCACATTTCAGGTCCAAGTAGAACGGGAGAGGGGCTCAAGAAGTCGGTGCAACGGGCATTGTCGGTATCTGATCTAAAACCTGATTTCATCAGTGCGCACGGAACAGCTACGAACTACAACGATGGAATGGAGGCGCAAGCCTTTCATAGCCTTGGCTTGCATGACATACCAATTAATAGTCTGAAATCGTATTTCGGCCATACACTAGGCGCTGCAGGAACGATAGAAACGATCATATCAATGCAGGGGTTGAGGAGAAATATAGCGCCAGGTACATTGGGTTTCCAACGACTCGGAACAGAGAAGTCAATACGAGTCCATTCTGATTGTATTAAGGGTGATTTCACCTCTTTTTTAAAGACTTGTTCAGGTTTTGGTGGAGGTAATGCAGCCGGAATGATTAAAAAATTATGAGCCAAGTCGTTATAAATCATGCACTTTACCTTGGGCCCGACCAGCTCTATTGGGACGAAGAGAAGAATCTTGATCTGAGAGGAGCAACACTAACAGAACGCCTGGATTTTATTTATGAAAATCAAATCAAAAGCTATCCAAAATATTACAGGATGGACGGTATGGCAAAGCTGGTTTTTATCCTTGGAGAACTCATGTGTCAGCGTAGCAATATTTGTAAAGAAACAGAAGGTTCAGAAATTGCATTTGTTATGTTGAATGCGTCGGGCAGTTATCCTTCTGATTCGATACACGGTGATTTGATCCGAAAAGGATTTGATCGCTCAAGTCCTGCCAATTTTGTTTATACCTTGCCCAATGTTGGTATGGGTGAGGTATGCATCAAACAGAAAATTACCGGAGAAGGAATGTTCTTAATCGAGGAAAAATTTTCTGCTACACGTATTTGGGATTTGGCAAATCTATTTTTGACTCAGAGAAAATGCAAGGCCATACTCATTGGTTGGGCCGAACCTACACAGAATGATGGAAATTGTATATTTTTGATGACCGAACGCGATAGTGGATTAAATCGGTTAAATACTGAACAAAACATACTTAAACTTTGTAACAATGAATAGCGAACAAAAAGACCTTTTGAAAGGTCATATTATAGAATACTTGAGCTTGGAAGATGTCGAAAAGAATGAGATTGAAGATGGAGCTCCATTATTTGGGGACGGACTCGGGCTTGATTCTATAGATGCGTTGGAGCTAATCGTAATGATTGAAAGAGAGTACGGGGTTAAAATTGCGGATCCTTCAAAAGGAAAGGAAATCTTGTATTCGGTTGATACTATTGCTAACTACATTGACTCAAATAAATAGGTGGAGATTTTCATTACCGGAAGGGGTGTAATAAGTGCATTGGGAAGAGATACTGAGGAGAATTTTAAAGCTCTTCGAAATCAAAGCACTGGGATTCGGCTAGGATCATACGCAGACTATCCGGACAAATATTTAGGTACGGTAAGTCAATCTTCTGAAGAGCTTTCCGATTTTCATTCCTTGAAAAATGGTTATAGCAGAACAGCTTTGCTTGGTCTTACGGCAGCGAAAGAAGCCTGGGGAGGGTTAGAAGCGTCGGATTCGTGCAAGACAGGAGTGATAAGTGGAAATAGTGTCGGAGGGATGGATCGAACAGAAAAACACATCATTAACCTGATCAATACCGGAGAGAATGGCGACATTCGATCCATCTTGTCGCATCCATGTGGTTATTCTACCAGTTTAATCTCTAGGATTATACCTAATTGTAGCTATGCCAATACGATTTCTACAGCGTGCAGCTCTGGAGCAAATGCCATTTTACAAGCAGCTAAACTGATGCAGCATGGGAAATTGGATCGTGTTCTTGCCGGAGGTACGGACGGCCTGTCAAATTTCACGGTGCAGGGGTTTTCTTCTTTGATGATCTTTGATGCTGTACAATGTAGGCCATTTGATGCCAATAGAGCAGGTCTTAATTTAGGAGAAGGAGCAGCATACCTGCTATTAGAGAATGAAAAAAGTTTGCGGGAATCGGGGAATACTCCGCTGGCTAAACTTGCAGGCTTTGGAATAGCCAATGATTCATTTCACCAAACAGCATTAAGCCCTACAGGTAAGGGTGCAGTTCTGGCCATGAGTCAGGCATTGAATAGGTCTCAACTCAATGCTGAGGAGATTGACTACATCAATACCCACGGTACGGCTACTGAGAATAATGATGAAGTGGAGCTTACTGCCATACAAACCATTTTTGAAGAGAATGTGCCTCACTTTTCTTCAACCAAGTCATACACGGGGCATACACTGGGCGCTTCAGGGGCTATTGAGGCGGTGTATTCATTACTAGCGGTAAATAATAATTGTGTTTTTCCTTCATTGAATATCAAAGAGGATATGAATCATGATTATCCCGCCTTGAAAGAGGTCATTGATCAGGAGGTTACAAATGTTTTGACAAACTCGTTCGGCTTTGGAGGAAATCAAACCACTTTAATTGTTAGCGAGTGTTGAAGCTGAAGTACATAAATACTTTTTCTGGAATTAATGTTCAGAATTCCGATCCTAAGCGCCAAGATTGGTTGGACATATTAAATGATGAAGTTGGGGAAATTACTTTTCCAGATTTCAAAAAGTACATTGAGCCAAGAAAGCTGAGGCGAATGAGTAAGCTACTGAGAATGACGGTAAGCTGTGCAAATTGTTGTGTCGAGAACATGAAAGGCTTTGAACTGAGAGGTATTATTGTTGCCACAGGTCTTGGTTGTCTTGACGATACAAGAAAATTTCTCGTTGAATATTCTCAGAACAATTCTGCTTCTCCTACCGCCTTTATTCACTCGACGCACAATACAATAGCCGGTCAGCTGGGATTACTTTTGCAGAGTCATTCATACAACATTACGCACGCGAATACCGGGGCATGTTTTGAAAATGCTTTAATGGATGCGTCTCTGGAAGACCATAACACGAATGAGTGGGTGCTTTTAGGTGGAGTTGATGAGCAAATAGATTGGTTGGATAAACTCAAAATACAATTGGAAGATTTTAGCAGCCTAAATTTAGGATCCGGCTGTACTTTTCTTGCATTATCGGCTACTAAGACAAATGGTGCGGTAGCACTTCAGGATGTTGATTCCTTCCTTTTATCCAATGAAATTTCGGCGAAAAATCGAATACTACAATTCCTAGAACAAAATAACATAACTGCCGGGAGCCTCGACCTTATTCTAACCAACCAGGAGATTGACATTCCGGACTATGGAGAGGTGGAGCAGATCAACTATCAATCCTATTGTGGATCTTATTTTACGAACTCTACTTTTGGAATTGAGTTTGCCATTCAGAGAATAAGATCAGGAGATAAAAATGTTCTGATAATTAATCATCATGAGGAAAAGCAAATAGGGTTAACTTTGCTTGGTGATGCGTGAAGCGGTTTACATCATTGTCTTGGCCTTTTTGATATGTATTGCAATAACCTCTATTCTATTTGAACAATTTTATTTAGGGGTAATTTTAGCTTCAATAACAGCAATATATATTGCTTTTCTAGCATGGGCAAGCGCAAATATCAGGTCAGGTGTTTTTCTAAAATCAATTTCGTCTGTGCAGAAAGGCGAGCTGGCAATTACCTTTGATGACGGCCCCTGTGAACAAACGATTGAATTTTTGGATCTTCTGAAGAAACACAATGTTCGGGCAACGTTTTTTTTGATCGGGAAAAACATAAAAGGGAAGGAAGCAGTGGTGCAGAGAATAGTTTCTGAGGGACATGAAATTGGAAGCCATTCGTATGAACACAATTATACTTTTGCTGTGAAATCTGTAAGAAAAATAGAAAAGGATTTGTTGAAGTGTTCCGAAGAGATTGAAAAGATTACCGGCAAAAAGCCCCATCTTTTTAGGCCTCCGTTCGGAGTCACAACGCCAAGATTAGCACGGGCAGTGCGTAATTTAGGTATGGAATCCATAGGATGGACCATTCGATCTAACGATGGGGTAGAAAAAGATTCTTCGAGAATTGAAAAAAACCTGAATCGTAAAGAAATTGATGGATCGGTTGTTTTATTTCATGATACAAATAGAAATAGTCTGGAACCATTGAAGAACTTAATTGTCAAATCTCGAGATTTAGGCATAGAACTTGTCACTCTGTAGCCTACAGGCAATGAATATGTGTAGACTTATAACGCTAATCGTAATCTGCATATCCTTTAATGGATATGGTCAGGTAATGAGTGCGTCTCAGCAAGATTCAGTAATGAAGCTGATCGACCGAAGAATTCATGCTACGAAAACATTGAGTATGGAATTCAGAATGGTCCGGTCTCTATCGGCAATGACTATGGCTCTTGAGCAAAATGGAACAATTTATTTTCAGCATTCCGATAAACTTCGTTACGTTTTAGATGGGTCAGACCCATGGATTATGGTAGTAAACGGGTCAAGCGTATTCGTAAAAGATGGGGACAAACCCATTCAAAAACGTGGGAAAGGAATGAGCAAATTGAAAGACTTTATTGTGAGCAGTCTCAACGGGGATACATTTCGAAATAATGATTTTTCGAAATCCTTTTTTGCAACAGGTCAAGCAATTACAATTACCTTAACACCAAAGCCGACTCAGCTCAAAAAATACATGAAGGAAATACGAGTTCAGCTGGACAATCAGCACAATGTAACCGACTTTGTCCTGGTACAACCTAATGGAGACAGTACGCAATATATATTTAGTAATTTGAAGAGAAATACTAAATTGGAACCGAAGCTATTTCAATTACAATGAAAAATTCAAGATCATTTTATCAGAGCAGAGGAATAACCAAAACGGAGTCGGGCATAGAAGCGGAATTACTTTTTGATGCAGGGCATGATCTTTATCGGGGTCATTTCCCGAACAATCCGATCACACCGGGGGTCTGCTTAATTCAATCGTTGAATGACCTCATTGAAGGTGAATACCAGGGTAAGCAGATAGCTGAGATACGAAAATGTAAGTTTACTGCCATCCATAATCCAAATGAAGTGCCTGTAGTAACCGCAAAATTGAAAGTCGTGGAATTAGAGTATGGAATAAGGGTTTCAGGGGATGTTTCTGATTCAAATCAAACGTTTTTGAAATATCAGGCCACTTTTAAATAGTTGAATGTTTGTGTAATTATACCAACCTACAATAATGCTCCAAAACTAAAAGGAGTAATCCAGGGTGTTCTGAAACATTCCTTACCGGTAATAGTTGTGAACGACGGCTCCACGGATGGAACGGAGGACATTTTAGCTGAATTTGCAGCAGCATTGGACATTATAGAGTATGAACAGAATCGAGGAAAAGGTTTTGCTTTGTTGAAAGGATTTGAGCGAGCTAATTCCTTAGGTATTGAAGCTGCTATTACGATTGATTCTGACGGACAGCACGACCCTTGTGATATTAAAGATCTTCTTGAAGTACACAAAAATCACCCAAACAAAATTCTTATGGGATCAAGAGACCTGGAGGCGGCAGGGGCCCCGGGAAAAAGTTCTTTTGGAAACAAGTTCAGTAACTTTTGGTTCTGGGTGGAAACGGGGATCAGGCTACCCGATACACAAACGGGGTTCAGATTATATCCTGTGAAGCCAGTTTGTCGTTTCAAGTACATCACAAACCGATTTGGATTTGAGATCGAATCAATTGTTAAATTGGCATGGAGTGGGGTAGAATTTATACCGGTGCATATTGGAGTGAGCTATCCAGAGGATCGAATTACCCACTTTAGACCAATCAAAGACTTTGCAAGGATCAGTGCGTTAAATACTTGGTTGGTTACGTTGGCGGTATTGTACCATATTCCCAAAAGATTGTTTAAAAGGAGATCAGCTTGAACCAGCATAGAATAGATTACAAGTTTGAGATTAGATCCTTTGCTTTTTGATTCGATCTTGCGTCTATGACCAGCTGAGGCTTCCTTAAATTTTTGCCGTAAATCAAATGGTTAATTTTATCTGAGGAGACTTTTTTTATTTGAGGAGTTACAGAAAAATTTTGCTTAAATGCATCCAGAAGTTTTGTTTGGTCCGTGTTTAAATCGCAAAGGAGCTCAACGAGGTCATTTCCTTCATGATCAGTAAGTATTGTAATTACATAGGGCCATATATTTTCATGTGTCAGAAAGTTTTGTAAAGACCTTGGATAGAGCGTGGTTCCTTTGTATTTAATTCGATGATCTTTCCTGCCAATTACCGGGCCCAGTCTCAATGATGTTCTTTTACATGAGCAGGCCGTCCTGTAAACGTGGCATATATCCCCTGTTTTGTAACGAATCAATGGCATAGCTTCCACACCGAGTGTAGTTACAACCACTTCACCTGATTCTCCTTCCTGCACTTGGTTGCCTTCTTCATCTACCACTTCTGTATAAATCAATTCCGATTGCTCATGACATCCATTTTGAGCAAAACATTCTGTGTAGGCCGTACTCATTTCAGTGCTTGCGTATGTGGAATACAGTTGAACCTCCCAGTTATCGGTAATTCTTTTGTGTAGCGTATTCGGTTGCAATTCTGGAGTTCGAATGGGCTCACCGATGCATACAATTGCTTTTACAGAAGTTTGCTGGTAGTTAATATTTAGTTTCTTGGCCTCTGCTATCAATGAAGGTATAAAGGAGGGAATTGCGATTAAATAGGTTGGTTTATATTTTAAAATAGCCTCCCATTGTGATTTCAGGGATCCCGGTCCGGTGCGAACAATTCCAGCTCCCAACTTTTTTATTCCCTCATAATAGGCTAACCCTGCCATGAACTGCCGGTTCATTGTCGTCATCAACTGAAAACGATCTTCATTTGAAGCCCCAGCTAAACTCAATGAACCTGCCTCATTTGTTGCTAGCCGGTTCACATCGTTGCGGGAAAGGTAAAAAGAAATGGGATCTCCTGTAGTACCCGAAGTTGTGGTGATGTCAAACACGGATGACTCTTCAATTGCCAGAAAATCTTGGTTTCTTGCAGTAAGATCGGATTTTTGAGTAAAAGGGATGCGCTCAAAAGAATCAGGAGAAAATGAAGTTAGGTCAATAGAATACTCTTCAAAAAGGTCACGGTAAAACCTAGAGTTTTCTTGCGCGTAATCCAATGCATCTTTTAATTTTTCCAACATAGAATTTATTTGCATTTCTTAATCAAGGCTTTAATTTTTTCTTCTTCCTCTTTAGATGAAACAATACGATCCAAAGATTGATGAAAGTACACTTTAGCCTTCTCGTATTGCTTCAGCTTCTTAAAATACATTCCAAGAATCATGTATGCTTCGTAGTAGTTCGGATTGGAATTGACAAACGTGATCTCCTCATGTTCGTCGATAGCTGATTTAGAAAAACCATAAATAAAGTCATTGATCTTAAACTTTAAATTTCTGAACGTGATAAAATCGTGATATTCTTTGGTCTTTATGAAAGGATCGGCAGGTATTAAATATGATGCTTCATCAATGTCGTTTGTTGGGACTTCCTGCAGATTAAAAACTTTGTTGAGGTCGTAGCACAAATATTCGCCGATCTGCCACGGTTCTGTGGAAATCCACATCTTCAATTTTCCGGGTTGAAAAATGATTGAATGGTGTGCGATCAGCTGATTGATTGCCCTTGGATTGCCGTTGCCTAATTCTTCGCCGTTTGTTCCATTGCGATCGCGAAGTATGTCTGCTGCTCTTAATGAAGAGACTTCCTCTGATTCGTTGAGTAGCTGCTTCATTTTATTGAATCTGTAAATTGAGTCGCTTTGCTCAATATTCTCTACGTTAAGATCAGAGGATGCGAAACGGTCACTCTGAAAATGATTGGCACAAACAACAACATCTTGCTGAGGAAGAAAGCTGTCCGATTGTTTAGGTGCTTTTTCGATGAGTACAGTAGCGTTGTCTTTAGCTGAATTCACCATGATCGTTTCTGAAACAAAAACATCTCTTTTATTCGCAAGAGCAATTGCTTCTTCAATGTTACTTGCATACTGGAGCAGCTCTCTTCCCAGCAAGGAAATGGGTGTTTTTGACGATCTTGGAAGGGTAGATTTTGCTGCGTTCATGGTTACGGTTAGGCCCTCTACATTCATACCTGAAACTACCCCGGAAAATCCGGGCCACGACAAGCTGGCAAACTTATGTCCCTGCTCCGGTTCAAAAAATGAGATCACTTTAGTTTTTGCAAATTCATCACCAGAATAAAAATCAAAATTACGTCCGGAAATGATTTGTCCATCTTTAGTTTTTGAGCCTTTTACCGAGAAGGAAGTGCACCCCACCAGCTGATAATCGTTCAAAGCATGTCCGATATCGTGTGCCGCATGATAATTAAGAACTCTTAAATATGCGGGGGCGATTGAGTTGAATTCTCTTGAGTTTGCAAAGGAACCACCGTATATTTCAAGTAAGTATTCTATAGGAATGTGCTTGTCAAGTTTTCGATTAAACAAGCCGATCAAATGCTTTAAGAAGAATTGTTTCAACTTGTTCGGAACGGCTTTGGAAAAATCATTTACAAAAACGATCTCCTGTTGTTGAATAAGCTCTTTGGCAAGAATTCCGTATTTCGCTCCAATCTCAAACGGTTTTCCGGATAGTCGGGCTTCCCACACGCCGAATCGGTTTTTGCGCAGCCAATTGTTTCCGATATAGAAAGAAGATTCCGAAATGGTCTTTCGCTCAAGCTCTAGAGCACTTTTATCGGCTACTTTTGGGGGAGTTCTATAACTCAGAAAGCTCATGCTCGAAATTACTAAAATCTACCAAAGATGCTGGGCCGCTATTTGTAGAAAGACATTTCGTCACAGTATTTCCACACTGGTTCCGTCAGGAGGTAGCGTACATCCTTTTTTGCTTTCATTGCATTTCTTATAAAACTAGCGGATACTTTCATCAAGGGAGCGTTGATGATTTCAAAGTGATGACTCTCTATGGATGGAATTGCATCATAATTTTCTTGGATTTCTTTGTCGGTTAAAACTCGCGGGTAAACGAGCAGCTTATGTTCCTTTAAAATGTCTTCATAGTTTTTCCACTTGTGAAATGACCGCAAATTGTCTGCTCCCATAATAAGATTAAACTTATAGTCCGGATGTTTTTCCTTTAGATAGGTTAGTGTGTCGATGGTATAGGACGGCTGCGGCATTTTAAATTCAATGTCAGAAGCTCGCAGTTTATTATTGTCTTCTATAGCAATGTTCACCATGTAAAGCCGATTCAAATCGGGCAGTAGAGATTCTTTCTTTTTGTGCGGATTATGAGGAGAAATGACCAGCCAGACTTCATCTATGGACTCTAGCTGTGCAACGTGATTGGCAATAATGAGATGGCCGACATGGATCGGATTAAAAGAACCAAAAAATAGGCCGATATTTTTAATCATTCTGCTTCTATTAAGAATTCAAAAACGGATGCAATGCAAACAAAGTTAAGGGAGTTATCCATTACTTCCTATCTAAATTCACTCATGTAATAAGGAATTCACGTACAATGAGCTCAGCTTTTTGCAGTGTTTTTGTCAGGTCTTTATTTACTAGGGTGCAGTCGTATTGATTGGATTTTGTTAATTCAGAACCGGCTTTTCGAATCCTGTTTTGTATGCTTCCCTCGCTGTCTGTATTCCGCAATCGCAGTCTTTCTTCAAGAATATCTATGGAGGGTGGTTCAATGAAGATCGAAAGTGCATCGGATTTAAAATAGCGCTTCAGATTGATACCACCTTCAACGTCTACATCGAAGATGACGTGCCTACCGCTTGACCAGATACGGTCGATCTCTGTTCGCAAGGTTCCATAGAACTGGTTGGCATACACTTCCTGCCACTCTACAAATTCATGGTCCAATATTTTCGATTTAAACTCACTCAGACCTAAAAAATGGTAATCTTTTCCGTCGATTTCATCACCTCGCTTTTCTCGGGTAGTAGCAGAGATAGAGAATTCCAATCCCAAATCAAGCTGTAGAAGGTGGTGAACAATCGTAGTTTTCCCCGCACCTGAAGGGGCACTAAATATGAGGGCTTTTCCTCTACGATTCCCTAATTCACTATCGTTACTAGAGTGCATTCAGTACCTGTTCTTTAATTTTTTCTAGTTCGTCCTTCATTTGAACAACCAGTTTTTGTATGGTTGCGTGGTTTGCTTTTGACCCCATTGTGTTGATCTCTCGTCCCAATTCCTGGCAAATGAAACCCAGCTTCTTTCCTTGGGGCGTATCTGAATCAAGAGTCTCTCTGAAGTATTTAATGTGATTGAAAAGTCTTGATCTTTCTTCTGTAATGTCCAGTTTTTCCAGGTAATAGATCATCTCCTGCTCCAACCTGTTATTGTCAACACTCTCCCTTTCTTCATACTCTGAGAAAAGGGATTCGATTTTATCTCTGACGCTTTCCGTTCTCTCTTTCTCGTAGGGAATGATCTCGTTGGCGTATTGCTCTATGTTATTAATTCGTACGTTAAATTCATTTAGAATAGCTTCGCCCTCTTGTTTTCTGAATGAAATAAAATTTTTGATTGCTTGTTCAATCAGCTTCATTACAAGCTCCCACTCTTCTTCATCTACTTCAAGACGCTCTTGTTTCATTGTATCCGGAAGACGAAGGATGTCGATCAGAGAAGGTGCGGGATTTAGCCCAAGGTCATTTGACAGTGACTCAATTTGTTCATAATACTTCTTTACAACGGTATGATTAATTACTGCACTCAAGTGATCAGCTCCGTTAGAATCAAATTGAATGGAAAGGTCTATTTTTCCACGATACAATTCTTTGGACAGCTTATTCCTGAGTGGAATTTCTTTTTCCTTGTAGATGGCGGGCATCCGCACAGACAGGTCGAATTGTTTGCTGTTGACCGATCTGATTTCAACGTTGAATTTATTGTTGCCAATTGTACCTTCAGCTTTGCCGAAGCCTGTCATGGAAAGTATCATAATTTCTTTCTGTTAACAGGCACAAGGTACAAAATGCCCCCTAGATAAAAGAAAACGGGTTCACTATATTATTTGATTAGCCCGCCTTTTTTGTAGCTATACGCCCTGGTTTGCCAACCAAATAGACCCCAGTAAAAATCAAAAGTGTGTATAAAACTTTTTGGTAGGTCAATCCTCCGATTTTTTCGTCATAACTAATCATTAATGCAAATAATGTTGCCATAACCGGCTGTAAGTAGATATATGCACTTACTACGGAGGCATTTAGTTTGCTAACTCCATAAATATTAAGTAGATAGGCAAAGAAGGTTGTTCCGATAATTACAAAAAGTATGCTTCCCACGATGTAAGACGGCATGTCCCAATTGATCTCCTGAACTTGTCCAAATCCGATTGGAATGACAAAACATGCTCCGAATAAAAAAACCCAGGAAATAATTACCACGGGGTTGTATCTTTTCATTAATGGTTTGACCAGAACTAAATAAACGGCATACGAAGCACTGTTCCCAAGAATCAGTAGATCACCGACCAATGAAGACCCTTCAGCAGAACGATCACCCGAAAGGATGATCATAGCTGCTCCGAACCCGCCGATCAGAATTCCAATTATTTTGGAAACAGTAACTTTTTCACCGATCAACAGAGCCGCCAGAATTAGAACTATAAGCGGATTCGATGTCATCATAATGGAAGAGTTGATTTCTGAGGTTCTGAAAAGTCCTTCGAAAAACAACATCTGATTCAAACAAACGCCAAAAAAGCCGCACAATGCAAGACGAACATAGTCGGTTTTTGCAATTTTGATAGACTTTAATTTCGAATTGTTTTTGAAAAATAACCGGACAAGCCAAAACATAGCTAATGCCCCAACTACGCGCAAGAAAATAAAGCCTCTCGGCTGGATGTAATCGGGCATAGGACCTTTTGCGAGCACATAGTTCAGACCATAAATTAAATTGGCCCCGAATACGGCGAGATGTGCATAGAACTGCCTAGCCATGAAGGAAAGACTTTGCGGCGGTTACGGTTTTCTTTGAATTTCCAATAAAAATCTCATCATCTGCTACAAGCACGGGTCTTTTTAGAAAGGTATATTCTTTCAGTAGATAAGATTTGATTTGTGATTCGTCAAGTTGTTTCTCTTTAAGGTTCCACTCCCGATACTTAATTGCTCTCTTGCTGAAGAGACATTCATACGACCCCGCAAGCTCTCTTAAATAATCCAGCTGTTCTTCCGAAATAGGTTCTGATTTGATATCCTGTGTTTCAAATTCTGAGGATAAATTGAGCTCCTTAATGATTCTTAAACAAGTAGTGCATGTGCTCAAATAGAAGATCTTTTTCATGGCTTAAATGTACAAATGGAATGACAAAACCATGTATGATTTGCGTCATATTGCTGTTCGACTTAATAAGAAATCTCTTGTTGTCGGAGTGTGTGGCTCTGTAAGACCTTTCCAAACTTGTTTTTATAAGTGACCGTTATTGCTCTGTTGTTTTCAATTCCGGAAACCGAAACAACAGCATAATTGTGTTGCAACAACAATTCTTTGATTCTTAGGTCATTTTCTCCTTCTTTGAACAATTTTCTTAGTGGATAGCGCCAGCTTGTTAAAGCGGAACAAGTAAAATCATAGAATGGGTAGATTCCGGTTTCTTGTTTTCGTAATATCTCACTGTGGTGGCGGTCACCTGAGAAAAAAAGTACGCCACTAATTTGGTTGGTTCTTATGTGATTGAATAGCTCATCTTTTTCTTTTTTGTACTGCATGAAGCTTTCATGGCCTTCGAATTCATTGAGCATCTGATTGCCGCACACAATAATTTTGAACGAGGCTGTGGATGATGTTAGTCCTGCTTTAAGCCAAGCCATCTGATGTTTGCCCAGCAACTCTTTTTCTGATTTGTTATCGTTTCGATTGTAACGGTCATCGAGCATAAACAATTCAATATCTGCATATTTCATGCTGAAATAGATTCCATTTTTATGGGGCGCATTGGGGTTTTGCCAGAAAGCGTCAAAGATCTTTTTAGAATTTTCTTTTTGCGGGAAAGTGCCATCACAATTATTTGGTCCGTAATCGTGGTCGTCCCAGATCGCATAATGGAATTTTGTCTTCAGAAACCGGTTTAGCTTTTTGTGTTGTCGGACTTTCGCATATCGTTTGATGGACTTGTTCAATGATTTGTAATCTTTACCCATTAGGTACACATTGTCTCCCATCCAAAGCATAAAATCACCGTTGTTTTCTGCCGCAAGCGTATTGAAAATTCTAGTGCTGTTCCATAGCTTGTACAATTTGTCTTTACCAGTACCTATGAACGCACAAGAGCCGATTAGAAAGGAAAAGTCATCTACATCATAGTTCCTTATGGTTTGAATTTCTTGATCAGACAGGACCTTTCCATCTGCTATAATTTGCAGATTGTATGTGCCCAATTCTTTCAAATTGCCAAGTTCAAATTTGAACGGACACGAATTTTTGTGACAATAATCGTAATCTGCCGAAATAGAGCCGGTATGAATATCTGCTGAGTCCATAAGATTGTATGCCTTGTACTGCACAGTGTCCAACCCTTTACCAAGAAACCAAACCTTGGTTGAGTGCGAAGTGGTGTGGCCCTGAAAAGGCCCAGACACGACTGACTGGGCAACCGAAAGGATGCTTATCAACGACAGGATCAATAGTAAAGGAATTCGCATATGATTTCTTTCGCCAAAAATACAGATTTAATTCGCTTTAGAATAAGTTGAACGACAGCAAGAAAAATGTAATTTCGTAGCGCTATGAAAGAATTATCGGAATTAAAATTTGGAACTAAGGCGATTCATGCCGGAGTAGAGCCGGACCCGAGTACAGGGGCAATTATGACGCCGATTTATCAAACATCAACGTACGTTCAAGAGGGTGTTGGAAATCACAAAGGGTACGAATATTCTCGAACTGGAAACCCAACAAGAAATGCATTGGAAAATGCCATAGCTCAACTCGAAAATGGGAAGTATGGTGCTTGCTTTGGGTCGGGAATGGCCGCTATTGATTGCCTCATTAAAATGTTAAAACCCGGGGATGAGGTGATATCGACGAACGATCTATATGGAGGATCATATAGAATCTTTACTACCGTATTTGAACAGTATGGTATTAAATTTCATTTTGTTCCTATGGGGAATCTCGAAAACGTCAGAGAAAAAATTAATTCGAATACACGTTTGATTTGGGCGGAAACACCCACTAATCCGATGATGAATATAATTGACATCAAAGGATTGTCAAAACTAGCGAAAGAAGCAGGAGCGTTACTAGGAGTGGATAATACTTTTGCTACACCCTATTTGCAAACTCCATTAGACCTTGGGGCAGACATTGTCATGCACTCGGTGACTAAGTACTTAGGAGGGCATTCTGATGTAGTAATGGGCGCGTTGGTAACCAAAAATGAACAGATTGCTGAGGAAATGTATCGAATTCAAAATTCGTCAGGAGCAGTTTGCGGTCCAATGGATTCCTTTTTGGTCCTAAGAGGGTTGAAGACATTGCATCTTAGGATTCAACGGCATTGTGAGAATGGTAAGAAGATTGCGAATTTTCTAAATGAGCACCCAAAAGTTGATAAAGTGTATTGGCCTGGTTTCGCTTTTCACGAAAATCACGAAGTAGCCAAGGAGCAAATGAGAGATTTTGGAGGTATGATCTCTTTTACACTAATTGGGAACAGCATGGATGATGCATATGCTGTGGTTAAAAATGTTAAATTGTTCTCTCTTGCAGAATCATTGGGGGGTGTGGAATCGTTGATCGGTCATCCGGCCACTATGACCCACGCATCAATTCCCAAAGAAGAACGTGAGAAAAGTGGTGTGGTTGATTCGTTGATACGGTTAAGTGTTGGGGTTGAAGACGCTGATGACCTGGTTGAGGATTTGAAACAAGCTTTACGTTAAATTATACTTGTAGAAAATGGAAGGCAATAAGTTTGTAGTAATTGGTGTTGGCAGATACGGGAGGCAAATTGCACTTAAGCTGGCAAAAAAAGGGGCTGAGGTGTATTGCTTTGATTTTTCAGAAGACAAGATTGAGGGTCTCAAAGACGAAGTTGCCATGGCCGTTACTATGGATTGCACGAAGAAAAAAAACCTTCTTTCACAAAGCATTGAAGATGTGGATGCTGCGGTTATTGCCATTGGTGAGAATTTTGAAGCGACGATTTTAACCTGTGTACACCTGATGGATATTGGGATTAAGCGAATAATCGCAAGAGCTAGCGGGGATCAGCAGCGAACCATTCTGGAAAAAATCGGAGTTACCGAAATTATTACTCCTGAGGATGCTGTAGCTGAAGACGTTGTTGAAACATTAATGAACCCTAGTATAATTTCATTCCTTCAGCTTCCGGATAACTATGAGATTGCTGAAATAAAAACACCAAAAGGTATTGCAAACAGAACCGTTGAGGATATTGGTCTGAGGGATAAGTATCGCTTAACTCTAGTCACCTTGAAGAGGGAGTTTGAGGAGGAAATCAACGGGGAAATTGTAAAGGAACATCATACAATCGGAGTACCCGGGTCAGACACAAAAGTGTATGAAACGGATACGCTGGTGGTTTTCGGCACGATTAAGGATATCGAAAGGTTACTGGAAATCAATTCGTAAAGTAACCGAGAACTACCGCTTGCAATAGAATTCTACCTTTGGTCAGAAATGAGACTGCTTACGGGAATCCGTTTGTTATTTTTACATGGCCTCTTACCTCAAGTTACTGAAAATTAGCTTAAGCATTGATTTTTACTTATTAATCGCATTATGAAGAACATTGTTATCGCGCTTGCTGTATTTATTTTCGCTTTGCCTTACTATTCGCAGGTAAATGGGAATTCTGTGAAAGAGATTCGGGATGCTCAAAGACATTTGGGTATTAGACAGGGGGAGGAACTGGAGTATTGTGGAACGCATTGGAAAAGAATGGAGCTCATTGAAAAGCATCCGGCCCTTAAGGAGCTTTACCAAAAGCACCACAATTCGTTGGAGGAGAAATTCAAAAGCTTTCAAGAGGACAGATCGTCCAACGTGGCTGCTGAAAGAGGGGTAGTTTACACAATTCCGGTGGTGTTTCACGTTCTGCACCAAAATACAGCCGAGAATATTTCTTTTGATCAGATTGAAGACGCTGTATCCATTCTGAACCGGGATTTTAGGCTGAACAATACAGATGCTGGTTCTGTGAATGCCAATTTCATTGGAATGCCTGCCGATGCGGAAATTGAATTTGCTCTTGCTACGATAGCACCAAACGGTGACTGTTTTAACGGGGTTACGAGAACATTCACCTATTATACTTATCTGGGAGATGACGGTGGCGATCAGATTCAAGCCGTTATCGATGGCAACGACGTTTATAATGGAAATTGGCCTGGAGATGAGTATTTGAATATATATGTAGCTTCTGATATTGGTGGAGCAGCCGGCTATACGACGAATCCGGGTTGGTCTGGCACAGGAATGGGTAATGGGATTTGGATCCAGCATGGATATGTTGGCTCTATTGGCACCGGAAGTGTGCAGAGAAGCAGATCGCTCACACATGAAGTGGGGCACTGGTTGAATCTTTCCCACAATTGGGGGCCGAACAATAATCCGGGCAATGCGTCGAGCTGCAGTGATGATGATGGAGTTGACGATACTCCGGAATGTATTGGCGTGACAACATGTAATCTGTCTTCCAACACTTGTAGCGGTGATAATGCCTACTGGGGCTTCAACCAAATTGATAACGTCGAAAACTACATGGAATATTCCTATTGCTCCAAAATGTTTACTCAAGGTCAGGTAGATCGTATGCGCGTGGCCCTAACTTCATCAGCGGGCGGTAGAAATAATATATGGAAAGCGGCAAACCTTGCCGCAGTTGGTGCAGATGCACCAGCGACTGATCTGTGCAAAGCTGATTTCAATGCGGACAAATATGAAATTTGTGTTGGCAGTTCTATCGAATTTGAGGACTTATCTTTCAATAATGTATCCGGTTGGTCCTGGACCTTCCCTGGAGGTACTCCATCGACCTCAACAAATCAAAACCCAACAGTGGTATATAATTCTCCTGGAAATTATGACGTAACCCTTGAAGTTACGGATGGCTCCGGAACCGTGACAGCCACGAAGACGGCTTATATTTTAGTCATGCCGAGTACGGGACGAACGGCACCATTCTCAGAAGGGTTTGAATCGATATGGTCGTTACCTGATCCGGAGTGGTTGGTTGACAATCAGTTTGGTCAGCAGTGGGAAGTCGGAAATGTCGCTGCAGCATCAGGGTCGCGCTCCGTTTGGATTGACAATAGTGTGCCCAATAGTGCAACGGACGATAGCTTCATTAGCAATACGATCAATCTTGAAAATGCGACAAGTGCTATATTGACCTTCAAGTATGCATTTGCTCGAAGATCCGCTTCAAATACAGATAAACTTGAAGTATGGGCAAGTGCAAATTGTGGACAGTCATGGGCTTTGCGAAAAAATATTTCGTCGGCGGTAGTTGGAACGGCACCGGAGCAAAACGGAAATTTTATTCCTACAGCATCTGAATGGCAGGAAGTAACGGTGACCAATATCAATTCGACGTATTGGAATTCAAAATTCAGGTTCAAGATTGTATATGTCGGAGGTGGAGGCAACAATATTTACCTTGACGATATCAATCTGGATGCGGTGATAAATGTGCCTGAAGTGGATTGGGTGAAAGACGTAAATATATATCCTAATCCTACGCAGGATCTGGCAAACATTGAGTTCAATTTGCTCAAATCAACGGATATACGAGTGGAGCTTTATGATATGGTCGGTAAACTGCTGATCTCCGATACCCATCTGGGCAGATCGGAAGGGATGCATCGGCTGAACATTGACGTGAGTGAACTGACCTCGGGGCTGTACACTATTAAGATAGTAGCAGATGGCGCTCAAATTTCCAGAAAAATAATGGTGAACTGATCAAGTTTATCAGGAATAGCCAACAAGGATCTCTGGATTTTAGTCAGAGCAAATAGAGTTCAAAGAGGCAGCTAAGTAAGTCAACTGTTCCTCATTGTTGTAGCAAGCACACGAAACACGAATGGCGTCCAGCTCATTTTCGTAAATACCTCGCACTCGGATCTTAAATTTCCGAAACAATGATTTTTGAATTTCTTGGTACGACCTGTTTTTTATTCGAAACGTGAGAATTGATGCGCTGTAAGGGCCTTCAGATGGAGTCAATATCTCCATGCCTTCTATGTCGATCAGCTTTGCACGGAGAAAAGAAGCCAATTCTACGCCTCGTGAATGTATTCTGTCAATTCCAATTTCTTCAATAAAATCAATAGCGGTATTTAACCCGCAAAGCAGTGGAGTATTTCTCGTTCCAAATTCGTAGCGGCTAGCCTCATCTTTTAATTCAAGTAGGTTGGCATTTTGATCATATTTGGAATCGGAATAAGCTCCGACATGATTCGTTTCTAATTTGTTAAGGTTTCGATCGGCTATATACAGAATTCCAGTACCTTTTGGTCCGAGCATCCATTTGTGGCCGCACATAATGTAGAAATCAGGGTCGATATCAGAGACATCAACGGGTATCATGCCCGCTGCCTGGGCCCCATCGATGCAGCAGTAAACCCCTAGCTCTTTGCATCGGGCAGCAATTTCCTTTGCAGGGAGTACCATGCCGTTGGTGCATGTTACATGGGAGAAGACAACCACTTTTGTTTTGTCAGAAATAGCAGATGCAATTCGGTCAAAATTTGTTTTTCCAGTTGGGTCAAGATCGATGGTAGAAATTTTAGCACCTGTTTTGTTCGCGACTGAAGTCCATGGCATTGCTCCACCAACGTGCTCGTGTTTTGTCAAAATGATTTCATCATCTTTTTTCAGATCTAATCCAAAAGCAACTAAGTTCATACCTGCAGTAGCGTTAACAGTAAAGGCAATTTCCTTTGGGTCGGCATTGAAAAATTTGGCAACATTGTTACGAATTAAAGTGGTTTTTTTATGTCCCGTCTTTACCACTTCTTCTAATTCATATGTGGATTCTACAATAGATTCAATTACCCGTTTGGGAGATCTTCCTACAGTAGAAGTGTTGAGATAAGTTAATTGTTCATTGACAAGAAATTCATTGCGAACCACGGCCCAAAAATCACTGCGGTCTATATCGGGAATTGATCCATAATCATCATGAAAAGTGTGGGCAAGCAAATCGGACCATCCCGAAATACTTGATCCAAACTCTGCGGCTATGCCTGTCAGGATTGCTTTTTTTATGAATTCTCTTCGTTTAGGCATTTAATGCGAACATAATATGTTCAAAGTAAACCAGGATGGACCTAATTTCTTTAACCGCGCCACTATTTGTAGCCTTGCAGAACGCAGATACATCCTTCATGGAGAATCCCATGTGTTGTTTCTGGTTCAGGAACTGTTATCTCAAGAATCAATTGCTGCGTTGATTCCACTTTAAAATCGAAATAATTAACATCAGAAGACTGACTGTCAAAAAGCTGTGTTCTGTTTTTATCCATCAATCGGTAGGAAACATCGCCCAAAATGGGTTGAGAACAAACCATTAATCGATTTGTTTTGCCTTCATGAAATGTGAGTGAGATATCTAATTTATCACCTTCAAGAACCACCGCATTGTTTAGCTGACCACTGAAAGAAAAGCCATTTTCTTCCAATGATGGCAAGCACTTTCTTTTTGCAAATGATCGGCATTGCCCCTGACTTACAGCCGAATTCAGACACATTATTATCACCATGGTTAGGCATGATAGTAAAAAGCGATGTTTTTGAATATGTGTGGTCTTAATTAACAATATCTTCTCTTATGTTGTGGACTTTTACGGTAATTTCCTCAAGTAGTTCTACGGACATCCGTCTTTCAATTTTCATGCCAATCGTGGGTATTGAATCGCTGCTATTACTATTGGTTCCGGCAGATTCCACAACTTCGATTTTATCAAATGAAACTTTGAGATCTTCAAGACTTTCCAGTAGCTCATTGATCACCAAACCTCTTATCTTATAAAATTTTGCAAGCTCAATAACATTATCTAATGCAATTGCTTGTTCGGCAATGCGATCGATCATTTTCTGATTATCTATGTTGATTTTTGCCTGTCCGCAAGCAATGTTCAGACCTTCGATCCATCCGCCAATTACAATTAGTGCAGCAAGCTCGGCACGATCGTCCTCTTCTAGTTTGGATTCGATTTCCCAAAATGTATTTGTTATAATTGACTGAACGGAGTCGGCATTTTCTCGGTTGTCATTTAGTCGGTCAATTACGGTTTGGTCGAATATGCTCTCTAGCCCTAGTTCCTCTCCCAAACTTCTTGTGCAGGCCAATAACATCATAACATCGGCGGTTTTATTGAATGCCGAGCAATAGTTCACATCCGCACCATAAACCCCCATGTTTAGTGCTCGTTCAGCTTTTGACGTATACTTATCCAGGTTTTGTGGGTCATTGGTCAATTGGACGTCGAATACAGCTCCTGCTTCTTCTATTATGTCGATCGTTACCCTTGGCGATGGTATAGAATAAAAAATGTTTTCAATTGCCGTTACTTTATCTTTAAGCTTTTGATTAGTAACTTCTAAACCATTTCCATTCAGGTCGCGATCAATTTCTCCTGGTGTTTCATTTTCTGCACAGCTAAATATGGAAACGGTAGCAAGTAGGAAAACTGTTTTTTTCATTCTTACGGCTTTGTGTCTTTTCAAATATAACATAAAATCAATGTGCTTCAAGCCAATTGGAACCAGTGTCCATTTCAACGGTTAGTGGAACCCCGATTTGAACCGCATTTTCCATGTGAAACTTTACTAATTCTGTTACTTGATTCAATTCCGGTTTATATACATCAAATACGAGCTCATCATGAACTTGAAGAATCATTGAGGATTTGAGTTTTTCCTGTTCCATTGCTTCGTCGATATTGATCATTGCAATTTTGATGACGTCAGCAGCTGACCCTTGTATGGGAGCATTAATGGCGTTCCGTTCTGCAAATCCACGAACAATCGCGTTGGAAGAATTGATGTCTTTTAAGTACCTCTTCCTGTTCTTGATCGTTTTAACATATCCGTTTTTTCGAGCAAAATCAATCGACTCATCCATGTATTCTTTAATTCTAGAATACTTTTCAAAGTAGCTGTCAATGATAAACTTAGCTTCTTTTCTTGGAATATTTAATCTTTGAGAAAGTCCAAAAGCGCTGATGCCGTATATGATTCCAAAATTCACCATTTTAGCTTTTGACCGTTGCTCCCTGGTTACTTGATCCAACTCAACATCAAACACTTTAGATGCAGTCGCTGAGTGAATATCAGTTCCAGAATTAAATGCATTTACCATTCCTTGATCTTTACTTAAAGCAGCAATGATGCGCAATTCAATTTGAGAGTAGTCGGCTGCCAGCAAGATGAAATCATCATTTTTTGGTATGAATGCTTTACGAATCTCCCGCCCTTTTTCTGTTCGGATGGGGATGTTTTGAAGATTGGGATTGTTTGAGCTTAGTCTTCCCGTAGCAGCAACGGTTTGCATATAACTTGTATGGATTCTTCCTGTGGATGGATTAACCATGTTGGGCAACGCGCTCACATAAGTTGATTTCAATTTTTTTAAAGACCGATAGTCCAGAATGAATTGAATAATGGGGTGTTTGGAAACCAACTTAAGAAGGGTGTCTTCATTGGTTTGATATTGGCCTGTTTTTGTTTTTTTCGCTTTCTCGTCAATTTTTAGGTGATCGAAAAGTACCTCGCCAAGCTGTTTGGGAGAGTCTAAATTAAATTCAATACCTGCGTGGCTTAAAATGGATTCTCTTAATTCCGTCAGTGAACCGTCCAGTTCGTTGGAAAACGACTCCAAGACCTCTTTGTCCAGATTAACGCCATTCATTTCCATTTTTGCAAGCACTTTGGAAAGAGGTATTTCAATCTGATTAAATAAATCTTCGTTGTTGGTTTCTTTCAGTTTAGCAGCAAAAATGTCTTTAAGCTGAAGCGTAATGTCAGCATCTTCGGCTGCGTAATTTAAAACTTCCTTAGGATCAAGATCTCTCATGCTCCTTTGGTTCTTTCCTTTCTTTCCGATCAGACTTTCAATGGGGATTGTTTTGTAGTTCAAATAATTTTCTGCCAGAAGATCCATACCATGCTTCATGTCCGGTTGAAATAAATAATGGGCAATCATTGTGTCAAAAAGAGGTCCTTTGACTTCGATTCCATATCGTTTTAGAATGGTTAGGTCATATTTGATGTTCTGAGCTACTTTTTCGATCGATTCATCATGAAATACAGGTAAGAATTCAAGTAGCTCTTTTTTCGCTGTTTCTTGTTCTTCGGATATTGGCACATAAAAACCTTCTCCTTTCTTAACGGAAAAACACAGGCCTACTAGCTCTGCCTGGTGTGCATTGATCCCGGTGGTTTCGGTGTCGAAGCAAATGGTCTTTGAGTCTTTTAGAATAGAAATCAATTTTAACCTTTCCTCTTCGGTGACGATCAACGTATAATTCGCGTTGACATTTTCAATTGATTTCAATTCTTTCCCTGTTTCATTGTTTTCTTCGGAATGCGAATTGAATAGATCCATCTGTGTCCCCGCAGTTGGAGCCGGAATTTCAATTTTTGCATTTTCACCGAGCACTCGCTTAGAAAGAGCTCTGAATTCCAATTCGCTGAAAAGCGAAAGGATTTTCTCTTCGTCCGGAGCCTCCACTTTTAAATCCTGTTCATCCAATTCGACCGGGGCATCTAAAATAATGGTAGCCAGCTTTTTAGACAGCAATCCCTGTTCAGCAAAGTTGATCACGTTTTCTTGCTGCTTTCCTTTTAGCTCGTGCGCGTTAGCTATTAAATTTTCTACACTGCCGTATTGCTTGATTAACTTTTTAGAAGTTTTTTCACCGATTCCGGGAATTCCCGGAATGTTGTCTACAGAGTCTCCCCAAAGTCCAAGGATATCGATCACTTTTATGGGGTCATCGACTTCAAATCTTTCGCATACCTCATTGACACCCCATTTTTGTGCTGGATTCCCTCCGCGCCCTGGTCTGTACATGAATATGTTTTGCGACACGAGTTGAGCAAAATCTTTGTCGGGAGTCATCATGTAGGTGGTGAATCCTTTTTTTTCTGCTTTTTTAGCTAATGTTCCGATGAGGTCATCCGCTTCATATCCGTTCAGCATAATAGACGGTATATTGAAGGCGTCGATCAATTGCTTTACATATGGGATGGCCATTCTGAGGTCCTCCGGCATTTCCTCTCGATTCGCTTTGTATTCTGAGTACTCCAATTCACGATTGGTTACCGCAGGAGCATCAAATACAACGGCAATATGTGTTGGATTTTCTTTGTTGAGTACCTCTAGCAACGTATTACAGAATCCAAAAACGGCAGAGGTGTTTAGACCTTTAGAGTTGATTCTAGGATTCTTTATAAATGCGAAATGAGCTCTGTAAATAAGCGCAAAGGCATCCAGAAGAAATAGTTTTTTTTCGGGCATTGAATTTATTTAAACCCGAATTTAAGAATTAAAGGTCTTTAATTACGCCGTTAGCAACAAACCTGAAATTTTTATAGACCTCAATGTGATGAATTAGACCGTCTTCGTCGTATACATAGTATTCCCCCTCTTTGAACTTCCCTTCTTCAAAGAAACCATCGTAGAGAATGTCTCCTCCTTCTTTGAAAACTTTCTGTTTGCCAGGCGGTATGGTAACTGCTGCAATTTTCTTTCCGTTAATCTGAATGTGTGTTCCAGCCGGAATTTTTGGAGCAAGTTTTTGAGGTTCTTTTGGTTTGGGCTCTTCGAAAGGAGGATTAACACGCTCTTTTTTTGTTGAGTTTACAATTTCTCCCCCTTCGCCATATTCAGTTACTTCTTTAACATCACCATTTTTGTAATATCGGGTTAACGTTCCGTTGTTCACTCCGTCCTTCTTCGTCCAAACCAATTCGGGTTTTCCATTGTCGTGGTAGTAAGCTTGAGGTCCGTCCGATTGTCCTTTATCGTTGTAATTTTTTTCCATTATTACCTGGCCGTCGATGTTTGTTCTTACATGACTTCCAACTAAAACCAATCCACTTTGATTGCCTTGCTCTTCAACTGCCCCTTCCTTGTCATGATACGTGGTAAACGGGCCATTTGGACGACCACCCTTATATGTTATTTCGCTCATTAAGTTCCCACTTGGGTAGAATCGTTTCCAAACACTGTCTTTTCTGCCATCTACAAACACACCTACCTCGTAAATGTCCTCAGGTTGATACCCTTTGATGTTTTTATCTTTTCCATAGAATACCCACAGTCCGGATTTTCTGCCGTTTTCGCCGGGGATGTTAGCCTCCTGACCATTGTAATTTACCTGTCCGTAATTATTTTGCAGAAAGGTGCAAAGCAACAATATGGATATGATCAATTTTAAAGTACTCATATTTCAGTAGTTAGCTGAAGTAAATCATTAGGACAAAGCTAAATTACCTGCAATTTTAACGGGCGTTTTACTGTTCTGTTTTCTATACGTTTAAAAGACGGCAAAAGGTACAAAAATTTCATAAATCCAATTTATAGTCCTTGATAAATTATTTCCATGCAAACATTGCCCACAACCCGCATCGTTTCTTTGTCAATAATGGAAAGATTGTCGTTATGCGTATGATGAAAAATACCAAAATCACTCTTTGCAGGATTGTAGTGAATAATGTCTACAACAGGTATGCCAGATATTTCATTGATGTATTTGTGATCATCAGTAATGCCGCCTACAGCTTTGTTGATAAAATATTTGCCGTAACCTAGACTTTGTGCTTTGGACCAAATAGCCTGAACAACTGGGTTGGCATACTTTAAGGAGAATCCTTCTTTGGGAAACACAGCATTGCTTGCGCCCACCATATCCAACAGGATCCCAAACTGGGGTTTGTAACCTGAAATAGGCGGGTTTTTAGCCCAGTATTGTGAACCAAGACACCAGGAATTGTCCATGTCGGAAAGGGCGGACATACCTACTGTTAGCTGGGGGGTTCCATAGTCTTCGGCATCAAAAAATATAATGTCAACGCCGATGTTGGGGTCAGTCTTCATCAAGTGCCTTCCTATCTCAAGCAAAACGGCTACACCGCTGGCACCGTCATTTGCGCCTTCTATTGGACCGTTGGGATTGATCGGGTCTCGGTCTGCGATGTGACGACTATCCCAATGAGCACAGAGAAGAATTCTTTTCTTTCGATGCTTGTAAAAACGGCCAATAATGTTTTGAATGGATAGCGCCGAGTTTGTGTATGCCATTACTGTCCCCTTTTGCACCATGGTTTCGGCTCCAAACTCCCTTAGCTTATTCACCAGGTAAACTGCGCAGCTGTCATGTTCTGGGGTATTCGGAACTCGAGGGCCGAAATCGACTTGGTCGATTACATATTGAAAAGAGGAGTCTGCATTAAATGTGGGCGTTATAATGGATTTTATATTCATGCCATCCTTAGGATCAACAGGGGGTTTGTTGGATTCACTTTCGCTCTCTCCACAAGAGAAAGCGATAATGATAATCATGAAAAAAATGAAGGGATTCCTCATAGATGTGATTATTACGGTACAAAGTAAAAAAGAAAAAGGTTGAACCGTAGGTCAACCTTTCCACATCTACTATTAATTTTTCTTAAAATTCGATAATTCCGTCGGCAGCGTATTTGAAATTTTTGAAAATTTCGACCTTTTCTATGATTCCGTCTTCATCATAGATATACAATTTTCCTTCTTTCAATCTTCCACCTTCAAATGTTCCGTCCATCCAAATGTCTTTGTTGTCATTGTATACCTTTCGATTTCCATCGGGAATTTCAACGACCTGAACTTCTTTCCCTCCGTCATTGATTGTTCCGCTAACAATTTTCTCGCTTGTTTTGACTTCCGGCCCCAAGTTAAGATCAACAGGAGGATTGACCCTTTCCATTTGATTTCTTGATTTTACCACACCACCTTCTCCAAATTCAATGATCTCTTTGATGTCACCGTTTGGATATCGTCTTATGGCTTGTCCTTGTTCAATTCCTGCAGAGGTCGAAAACTCTAGCTCTACAACGCCGTTCGGATAAATGTACTTTTGTTGACCTTGGGATTGACCTTTTTCGTTGAAATTTTTCACCTGTGCCAACTGCCCGTTTTTGTGATACCTTTTGAATGAACCCGTAAGAGTTTTACCTCGTTGAGTTCCTATTTCTTCGATTACACCAGGCTCATCATAATAGGTTTTGAAATTTCCTTTTGCACGGCCATTTACGTAGTTAACCTCACTTTGTGTATTCCCACTGGCATAATACCTCTTCCACAGCCCAACCTTTCGATTGGTCTTATAACTGCCTTCTTCGTATTTATCTTCAGGTTTATAATCCGGAAGGTTTCGCATGCTTGCGAAAATGACCCAAGGGCCCTCTTTTTTACCATCAATAGTTTCGTTAACGGTAACTCCTTGATATACCAAAGATTGAGCGCTGACAATACTGCTTATCCCTGATACTAACAAGGCTATAAATATCACTTTAATCGTTACTTTCATAGCAATTAGCGGGACTCGGATAATGAGGGTGGCTAAAATAAGTATCCATTCTTGCCCGCTGAGTCTTAAAAATACAACAGGTTTATGGTTTTTGCAAGTAAATTTAACAGTAAAAGTGTTGTGCAATTAGCTTAAGCTATTCATAAGATGTTTAAAATCAGAAACATACAGAATTTACAGTTAATTTTATCGAATTAAGACAATTGTAATTTTTCCGACAAATTGTGTAGCATTACCTCAACAATTTCTTCCAATTCATACTTGTTCTTCCAGTTCCAGTCCTTTTGTGAATCCTGATCGTCGATGCTGTGTGGCCACGATTGAGCGATTTCGTCTCTAAAATCAGGTTGGTAGCAGATGCCAAAATCTTTTATCCTTTTGCGAATCGCCCTAGCAATGTCAGTCGGTTTGAAAGAAACACCACCTAAGTTGTAACTTGATCGCACCGTGATGTTTTCTTTCGGTGCTTCCATCAGTTGTACGGTAGCCCTTACGGCATCATCCATATACATCATAGGTAAAGCTCTGTCCTCTTTCAAGAAACAAGTATAAATTTCATTTTGAAGCGCAGAGTAAAAAATATCGATGGCGTAATCTGTTGTACCTCCCCCTGGTTTCGTTTTCCAGCTGATTAATCCAGGGTATCTTATACTTCTCACATCAACACCGTATTTATTATGGTAATACTCACACCATCTTTCTCCGGCTAGCTTTGAAATTCCATACACCGTATTGGGATCCATTATGGTGTTTTGCGGAGTTGATTCTTTCGGTGTACTTGGACCAAAAACGGCAATTGAACTTGGCCAAAACACTTTTTTTATCAGACCTTCTTTTGCAAGATTCAAAACGTTAAATAGCCCTTTCATATTTAGGTCCCAAGCCACTTGAGGTTTTAATTCCGCCGATGCAGAAAGTAATGCTGCAAGAAGATAAACCTCAGTCGTATTGTGTTTTTCAATAACGCCGCGTAATGCATCTAAATCCATTACGTCAAGTTGTTCTGTCGGACCGGCTATCTCGAGTTGCTTTATGTCTGTGGCGACTACATTCTCATTGCCGTACTTACCTCTTAAATATTCTACAAGATCTCCGCCAATCTGGCCGCCGGCACCTATGATTAATCGTTTATTATTTTCTCCTTTCACGGTTTAAAACGCGTATTAATTAGTACGAATCTTTTGCTTTGAAGCAAATGTATCAAATATATGATTCAGGCACATTTGCATCTTGACTGGAAATGGTGGCGTTGGGGTAAGATATTAGGTAATATCCGGCAGTAATAAAGAAATTTCTCAGGTACGGTATGGATTTGAAAGGGGGTATTGATTTTTTCGGTTTTAATCCAAATTTTATTTCATAATTCGGGTTGATAAAATACCAAACTTCTCGATCAATGGAGTATTCCTCTTTTTTTAAAATTCTTCGGAAACGTTCGAGGCTAATACCCGTTTCTTTTATTTCTATCAGGTTGTCAACATTTCTTTGAGTTTCACCGAACAAAAGCAACATTTTTTTATATGCCACTGTTGGCAAGAGATGAAACCAGGGAAGTTTTGAGAGAAAAGTGCTTTTGCAGGTTTGCTGGTGGCCCCCAAATGGCATTTGCCATGGTGGAAATCCAAAAAAGATATTGCTTGAGGGTTTAAGGAACCTTTTAATGTAAGCCATAAATTTTTCCTGATCATGAATGTGCTCAATCACATCTCTCATGATGATAATGTCGAACTTCCAATTTAAGTCTGGATCGACGTCATAGATGTCCTGAACCATAAAATTTGCACGATCCTTTTTTGGGTGGTCAAGAAAGTATTCATTGGCTTTATCAATTTTACCTTGTAGAATATCAATGCCTACGATTTTGCAACCTCGTTGTAGAAATGGTAGCAGGTTTCCTCCCTCTCCGCAGCCAATCTCCAAGATTGATGTTTCAGGGGTAATCGGGTGTGTTTGCTCAATGAAAGGGATAACGTACTTTTCGGTGGTTTGGACCTGCTCGTTAAAGTACTTTTTCTTATTAATATGTCTTTCCTGCATTCCGGGATGCGGATTATACCGTCATTATGTCCTTTTCTTTGTTGTCTACCAATACATCCACTCGACTTGTATAATTATCGGTAAGCTCTTGGACATCAATTTCGGCATTTTTTGCCATATCTTCTGATAGCCCGTCACTTTTCAGGCCTTTTATGAAATCATTCGCCTCTTTCCTTGAATTACGAATACCAACTTTGGCGTGCTCCCCGGCTGCTTTTGCTCTTTTACAAAGCTCTTTTCTTCTTTCTTCAGTTAGAACAGGAACATTAATCATGATCAGCTCACCATTGTTTTGCGGGTTTAGGCCAAGGTTAGCATTAGTTATGCCTTTTGAAATGTCATCAAGAATAGACTTTTCCCAAGGCTGCACAGAAATTGTTCTGGCGTCTACTGTGTTCACATTGGCAACTTGATTCAATGGAGTAGGGTTCCCGTAATACTCTACCTGTACAGAATCCAACATGGAAGGTGTTGCCTTTCCAGCGCGAATTTTGGTTAATTCGCTTGCCAGATGCTCCATGGATTTTTTCATAGATGCTTCTGCCTCTTCCATTGCCATATTTATTTCTTCTGTCATTTCTTTTGTTTTTCCAAGTGAACTTATGACCTCAAATATAAGATTTTGAAGTTATGCATCGACAAGAGTTCCGACCTCTTCTCCCTGCACCAAATTGTACAAATTACCCGGAGTATTCATGTCGAAAACAATGATTGGAAGATTGTTTTCTTTGCATAAGGTGAAAGCAGTAAGGTCCATAACATTGAGTCCCATGTCATACACTTCATCAAAAGAAATTTGATTGAACTTTGTAGCTTCAGGATCTTTTTCCGGGTCAGCAGAATAAATGCCGTCTACCCGAGTTCCTTTTAGAATTACATTGGCTTCAATTTCAATCGCTCGCAAAGAAGCTGCTGAATCCGTTGTGAAAAAAGGATTTCCGGTCCCCGCACCAAAGATCACGATCCGACCTCTTTCAAGATGCCTGACTGCTTTTCTTCTGATAAACGGCTCGGCAATTTCTTTCATCTCGATGGCGGACTGAAGTCGTGTTTGCAATCCAATGGATTCCAAAGCTGCTTGAAGTGCCATACTATTGATCATAGTGGCGAGCATACCCATATAATCTCCTTGGGTTCTTTCCATGCCACCTTCAGATGCCTGTACACCCCGGAAAATATTTCCCCCACCAATTACGATGGCAATCTCAACTCCACTTTCAGAAACGGTTTTTATTTCTTTTGCATATTGCATCAATCGATCGTTGTCGATACCAAAACCTTTGTTTCCCATCAGTGCTTCTCCACTGAGTTTGAGTAGAACTCTTTTGTATTTCATGGTGTGTGTTAAATAGCAGTTCTAAATGTAAGGATAAAAAAAAAGAGAGCTAAGCTCTCTTTAATAAATTAAATTGAAAGGGATACCCTTTTGAAGTCGGTTACCGTCAGGTCTCCATCGGTTTCCTGAAGAAATTGTTTTACTGACTTTTTATTGTCTCTTACAAAGGCTTGATTTAACAGAGTGGACTCTTTGTAAAATTTATTCAATCTTCCGTGAGCAATTTTTTCCGCCAGTTCAGCTGGCTTACCCTCTTGAATGGCCAATTCCTTGCCAATTTCTAACTCTTTGTCAATGATTTCTTTTGGAACCGAATTTTCATCTACTGAAATCGGTGCCATAGCCGCAACTTGCATAGCAACTTGTCTTCCGGCTTCCGATGCGTCTTTCGAGAATCCAACTATTGTAGCAATTTGATTGCCTGGGTGATTGTAAGCCACAACGTTGGCTGCTTCAATTACTTGACAAGCTGAGATGTCTATTTTTTCACCAATTACACCTGTTTGTTCTGTGATTTTATCTGCAACACTTAATCCATTACCGTCGTAGGATTGTGTTTTAAGTTCATCTATAGAAGAAGCACCTCCAGTGATTGCGATCTCAGCCAGTTTGTTAGCGAAATCTCCAAAGTCTTTGTTTTTTGCAACAAAATCAGTTTCGCAGTTCAAGCATACCAAAACTCCTTTCGTTCCGTTATCATCGACTTTAGCAATAACCAAACCTTCTGAAGCATCTCGGTCACCTCTCTTAGCAGCAACTTTTTGACCTTTTTTTCTTAGCAGGTCAATCGCTTCCTCCATGTCCCCGTTTGTTTCGGTCAGTGCTTTTTTGCAGTCCATCATTCCTGCACCTGTCTTTTTTCTTAGTTCATTTACTTGTGAAGCTGTAACAGACATAATTCTTGTTTTCTTTTTTGTTAAACTTATTTTGCTTCCTCAACGGCTGCTGGTTCTTCTGATTTTGTATCTACTTTGGATTTTGCAGTTTTCCGCTCAGAAAGACCTTCTTTGATTGACTCTGTCATATGTCCAACAATTGTTGAAATTGACTTCGTTGCATCATCATTTGCTGGTATTACAAAATCAACCTCTCTTGGGTCTGAATTTGTGTCGACCATAGCAAAAATTGGGATGCCCAACTTTTTCGCTTCTTTTACAGCGATGTGCTCCTTTCGGATGTCAACGACAAACAATGCAGCTGGCAATCTTGTCATGTCCGCAATTGAACCCAAGACTTTTTCCATCTTTCCTTTTTGTCTGGAGAGCATAAGCTGCTCTCTTTTTGACAATGTATCCATCGTTCCATCTTGATTCATTTTGTCAATGGAATGCATTTTTCGGATGGTTTTTCTTGTCGTTCCAAAATTGGTAAGCATACCACCGGTCCACCTTTCGGTAACATAGGGCATGTTCACTTCTTTCACCAGGTTTTCAACGATTTCTTTTGCTTGCTTTTTAGTTGCTACGAAAAGAACTTTTTTCCCGGATTTAGCAATTTGTTTTAGGGCCGAAGCAGCCTCTTCTATCTTAACGATAGATTTGTTCAGATCAATGACGTGAATTCCTTTTTTCTCGTCAAAAATGTATGGTGCCATATTCGGATTCCACTTTCTTTTTAAGTGCCCGAAATGCACCCCTGCATTCAATAAATCTTCAAATGTAATTTTTGCCATTTTATTCTGTTTACATTCCTAGTTTAGGCAGCACTGCTGTAATTCAAGTTGAATAGCAGAGCTTGGATACTAAACAAGAGTCGGCAAAGACTCTTCTTCAGAACAGTTATTAAATTAACGTTTACTAAATTGAAATTTCTTTCTGGCCTTTGGTTGTCCAGGTTTCTTTCTTTCAACCATTCTTGGGTCTCTTGTCATCAAGCTTTCCCCTTTCAAGACAGGTTTGTTGGCTTCGTCTATCTTAACAAGCGCTCTGCAAATTGCCAAACGGATTGCGTCAACTTGGCCATTTATACCACCGCCTTTTACGTTTACTTTTACGTCGTATTTTCCTTTGGTTTCAGTAAGCTCGAAGGGTCTGTTGATTTTATATTGATGGATTGCAATGGGCACATATTCATTTATCTCTCTGCCGTTAATTACAACTTTACCTTTTCCTTCGCTAAGATATACTCTTGCTACTGAGGTTTTTCTTCTTCCTAATGCGTTGATCGTTGACATATTATCGTATTGAACTTAAATCTAAAACTTCAGGTTTTTGAGCCTCTTGATCGTGATCAGGACCCACATACACTTTCATATTTTTGTAAATCGCTCTACCAAGCTTATTCTTTGGAAGCATGCCTTTAACAGCTTTTTCAACCAAGCGTTCTGGATGCTTAGCAAGTACTTCTTCGGCTGTTGTAACTCGCTGACCTCCCGGGTAACCCGTATGTCTGATGTATTTTTTTTCAGACCACTTGTTCCCGCTTAGTTTTACTTTGTCAGCATTGATCACTACAACATAATCTCCGCAGTCGGCATGAGGCGTATAATTCACCTTATGCTTTCCTCTTAACACCACGGCAATTCTGCTTGCTAATCTGCCTAAAGTTTGACCGTCTGCATCTACAAGGAACCACTTCTTGTCAGCGTTTGCCTTGTTAACTGATGCTGTTTTATAACTTAATGTATCCACGTTTAGCTTAAATATGTTATTAAAGTTTCCCTAAAATGGGCTGCGAATTTAAAACTATTTTTTTATTACGCCAAGTTAATTGCCATTGAAATTTGGCGCTTTCATTAGCTTCCTTGGGGTTGAAACACCAATTCATCAAGAACTTCGGACCTCACGAGTTCGTCAAATGCTGCAACGACAGGATAGATTTTACACTTGAATCCGAACTAAATAACATCCAGCTCTTTCCCCACTTTTATAAATGCATCTATTGCTTTGTCTAGATGCTCTTTGGTGTGTGCAGCTGAGATTTGCGTCCGTATCCGAGCTTCACCTTTGGGTACAACGGGATAGAAAAACCCGATAGCGTATACGCCTTCATCGAGTAACTTATTTGCAAATTGTTGAGATAGCGAAGCATCATACAACATGATAGGTACAATGGGCGAATCGCCTTGTTTTATATCGAATCCTGCTGCTTTAATCTTTGATTTGAAATATTTTGTGTTTTCATCAAGCCGGTCTCTCAATTCCGTGTTTGAACTTAATAGATCAAAGACCTTATTGGCGGCACCAACGATTGATGGAGCGAGCGAGTTGGAGAATAGATAAGGTCTTGAGCGTTGCCTCAAGATTTCAATAATTTCTTTCTTTCCGGTAGTATATCCGCCCATTGCACCTCCCAGAGCTTTTCCTAAGGTTCCGGTTATAATATCGACTCTACCCATAACATTGCAGTATTCAGGCGTTCCTCGTCCAGTGGCACCGATAAAGCCTGCGGAATGGCATTCGTCAATCATAACTAACGCATCGTACTTTTCCGCCAGATCGCAGATTTGATCCAATTTTGCAATATCCCCATCCATAGAGAATACACCGTCCGTAACGACCAGTCTGAAACGCTTGTCCTGTGCTTCGATCAGTTTGTTCTCCAGATCATTCATGTCGCTATGCGCGTAGCGGTATCTTGCAGCTTTACAAAGGCGAACACCATCAATTATGGAGGCGTGGTTCAGCGCATCGGAAATAATCGCGTCTTCTGCATTGAGAAGAGGTTCAAACAATCCCCCATTCGCGTCAAAAGCAGCAGCATATAGAATGGTGTCTTCAGTACCGTAAAAATTCGCGATTTTTTCTTCCAGCTCTTTGTGAATATTTTGAGTTCCACAAATAAATCGAACCGAAGACATACCAAATCCGTGACTGTCGAGCGCATCTTTTGCCGCTTGAATGACTTCTGGGTGTGATGAAAGTCCGAGGTAATTGTTGGCGCACATGATGATTACGTCATCGCCGCTGTTTACCCTTACATCGGCGCCTTGCGGAGTGGTAATGATTCTTTCGCTTTTAAAAAGCCCTGAAGATTCGATGGTTTCCAGCTCTTTTTGCAGGTGTTCTTTGATCTTTCCGTACATAGTTTTTCACGGGATTAAAATGTGCAGACGAAGATAACAAAGAGTGGCTAAAAAGAAAGTCCGATTGAGGATAAAGATTATCTATGGATGACCTTAAACACTTCCGTAAATGTATTGTCCGAGACGCTTACCAGATAGATTCCTTTGCTTAAGCCAGAAATGTCAAATGTATGCGAGATGGTCTTGCCAGAGACCTGAACTGCAGGGATAGATTCCTGACCAACAATGTTGAATACTTTCACCTTAAGGGTTTTACTTTCGGGGAACAGTCCACTTAAGGTGACTTGGCCGTCAATGAGCTGGGTGCTTAGGGTGTATTCGTCGTACTCATCTGAAATTCCCGTTAATGATTCCTCTAGAACAACAACATCTTTTGTGTACGTATCGGAACACCCGTTTTCATTTTCTGTAGTAAGGCTCACCGTGAAGTGGCCACTTGTCACGTACGTATGAATGGGATTTTCAGCATTGCTGGTGGTTCCGTCTCCGAAATTCCAAGAAAATTCAGTTGAATTGATGGAAATATTATTCATGATTACATCTGCAGCTCCCGAACTTAGCTGCGCCGTATCTGCTGAAGTAAATTGAGACACTACTTCAAGTGGTTCAGAAAGAGTAACCAGAATTGTGTCTGTACATCCATTATAGTCGGAAATGAACCCTTGATAATTTCCTACAGCAAGGCCACTTAAAAAATCACCTGACATTCCATTTGACCATGTTGCCAAATAGGGTGCGTTCCCACCAGAAACAGAAAGCTGAATCTCTCCATCGTTTGAGCCAAAGCAGCTTGGAGATAATTCCAATGCATTTGATTCGATTGGCAGTGGTGACTCAATCCTTATGGAATCCTCAACAATTGATGTGCAAGACCCTCCACTGTTGATGATCTCAACGTAGTAAACCCCTGAGGATAAATTTTCAACTATTTCTGGAGAATTTAATGAGCTGCTATGAACAAGGTTGTTTCCGGAGTCATAAAAATTATAGGTCCATGGACCGTTTCCATTACCAATTGCTGTTATTTCTCCATCACTGGTTTTAGAACAGCTGGTAGCTTCAGCCTGCAGGTTGTGCGGTTTAGACATGTGGATTAGGAACCTTGGTGCGTTTGTTGTGTCTGCCAATGTGCATTCATAGGAGGAGACAGCAGTTAGATCTATCAAAGAATCCAATTCAAGATCTTCAAAGAATAAGCATGCACTACTTGGAAAATTATCTATCCCAGAAAATTCTATCGTATAGCTTCCCGCTGCACCAACCAAAGTTCGAACCGGTATTGAAAAGTCTCGGAGACTGTCTGAAAGCGTGTTAACTCCATAATCGATGCCAAGGGACACTGTTGCGATTCCTGGCACTGCAGTGTTTCCGCTATACATCTTGGGCGCGTCAAGCTGCACATCGTAATTCTCGGTTCCTCCCGGATAAAACCGCAGTACCGATTCATCTTGCCATCCGTTCCCCGTTATTTTAAATCCAATTTGACCCTCGCTAATTGGGTTGGATTTAAATTCCACAATATTAGAAGTTTTGCACGTTTCACGCACCGTTATTGATGCGCCCGGGGCATTTGCCTTCACCCAGATCGCCTGAGAAGATGCAATTTCCGGAGTTCCGCCATTGGTTCCTACCGAGCCAATAGTGGTCCAGGAGGCGAAACTTTGGGTGTCGGTATTCCAAACCCAAAAAGTCCCGTCAATGTTGGTTTTTGTCCAATTTGGAGAATCAAAGTCAATTGGGGCAGGATAGGGATTTCCGAAAAGATTCCACCCATCGTCAAATGCTCCTCCGCTTGCAGTAAAATTGAGATCTTTCGCTACATCTCCTTTGTTGATCTCTCCCTTGTTGTCGATGGTGAAGGCCGCAGTGGTAAACAAGCCATTCCCACTCCAAACCCAAAACCCTTCACTTAGGTCTACTGGATCTGAAATGTTGTTTGGCACCTCCCAGCTAAGCGGGTGGTCTTTTGATCCGCCCACAGTTTCATCGTATTTTCTTATTGAAACGAACGAGAAGGATGGATAGTCAGAGCCGGTAAAACCAGCGGTAGTGAAATCATCTGACCAATCGGCAAGCGTTTGATTTTGAACAGCAGATGTTTGCATTCTCCAGCCCGTTAATCCAGCTTCCACAAACCGTTGCATTTCTACTTCGCCAATTACATCAGCACCAGGCTGTATTGTCATAATTCGACCTGTTCCGTTCGCATCTGATTTTAGAATTAATGAATTGTTGGTGTTGAACGTTCCGCTGGTTGGAGTAACTGTTCCTGAAACCGTGTGCGTCCCTGATACTATCGAAACCCCGCTGGAGTTATCAATGGTTAGGTTGTTGTATTCTGAAGTGCCCTCTATTCTTTGAAGTAAGGACCCTTGAAATACAACTTCACTAGACTCTGGGGTAAAAGTACCTATGTTATTCCAGTTCCCTTCTGCAATGACATGTGTCCCGTCTCCGGACAAGAGCCCCACGTTATTGTCGTAGCCGGTTCTGAAATTGACAATTCCATCATTATTGAGCGATCCGTCGATCTGCTCAATACCAGCGATTGTAATTTCCGAGGTAGCTGGAATATTAGCAATAGCCGATGCAGAAACCGTAAAATCATTAAATGTTTCATTCGCGCTCACATCAATTGTCTGGGTTGTAGCACCATTAAAGGTAATGCTGTTAAGACCTGCGGAAAAAGTTCCTCCGTTATTGACCCAGTTTCCTGAAACATTGACTCTGCCCGCTGTAGATTGATTTAAAATACCACCTGAAGCGATTTCTAAGTTATTGAACTGCCATTGACCGTTGTTCGCTAAATTCGTTGTGCCTTCAAAAATAACGGTTCCATCTGTGCAGTTAATCGATCCATCATTGGTTATAGACCCTGTAGACTGAAATCGAATTTCACTGTTACCGGTCTGAGCTAATTCGTCTTGAGGTTCGAGTGTTAAATTGTCCTGAAAAATAAGGCTTCCGCCGGTTACCCGGATATCGAGTTTTCCTGAACCTGATTTTGCTGCAACAGGCCCTTGGAGTTCCAATGAACCGCTTCTTACGCTAATAATTGTTGCATCGTCTATTTGGTTTTTAAAGCGTGTAGGTCCTTCATTTACGACCGAAGCACCTTCGATGCTAATAATAGCATTATGCAATCCTCCGGTTCTGCTACCATCCATGTCAATTGTGAATAAATCTCCTGCGTTGATGAGCATGCTGCCAGCGGCAGCCGTAAATCTGCTGTCTCTGTCCAACGACTTCACCTTTAGTTTTCCTTTCCCATTTTTCTCAGTATTTAACTCAATCCTACTGGGGCCGGTTGATTCATTCATGACAAAAGTGCCGTCGTCAATGTCTAGGTCTTTCTCGATCAGCAAAGTTCCTCCTGTAAGACGGCAAATCGCTCCGTCTTTAATCTTTAACTTCTTGTCACTTAGAATGAGCAGTGTAGCCCCGTTTGAAATGGTTAGGCTTGTTGTAAAATCTGCGCTGAATGCGTTGTTAACTTCGAAATTCCTTCCGTCCACGGTTAGGGAAGCAGCAGTCCCGTCTATACTGAGTTTGCCACCATTTTCAATAGTTAGTTTGCGAGGGGTGAACGTGCTATTTGCTGTGATTATAGGGTGAGATCTGTTCCCTGTGTAGTTCGATAGGCTATCTATGAGTAAGACATCATCGTTTGTTGGTAAAGCTCCACCTGACCAATTCGCAGGATTTTCCCAGTCAGAGTTGACGTTTCCTGTCCAATTCTGGGCAAAACAGCTTAGGCACGTGAATGCCAAAAGAGATGTAATTATACTACGCGTAATCATAGGGCAAAAACTACAAGGGTGGCGCTTAACCAGGCAAATGTCGGCAAAAAAAGGCGTTTTAACAAGGATTTGGTGTCATTTGTCTAATTTCAGACTATAGGAATTGACTCTGTTTATGCCCAGACTTTCGTTCCTTCAGTACAATTTTTACAAATTTCGATCTGACTTCTGGATTTTAATATTGAGTTTCTGAATTTCATGTATTCATCCGAATACCATATATCTCTGAACGAATCTATCTTTAGATCACCGAATTTAAAATCGGCATCTTTATCAAAGCAACAGGGTACAACATGACCATCCCAGGTTATTACACATGAATGCCACATTCGCCAGCATTGATTCACCAATTCGTTCTTGATTTCATATTCTCCATTTGATTTTAATCGATACCTAGAGTACTTATCCTGTTGAGGGATTAATTCACTTCCATTTTCATGATTGTAGATCTGAGCAGTTTTAAACTGTATCTCATCAACGCCCAGATCTTTAGCCAGCGCCTTTGCGTCTTCTATTTGGTGTTCGTTGTGCCTCACAACCAAATACTGCATAACGATTTTTGGAGTCTTTGATTTTAATCGTCGTTTCCATTTGACTACTTCCCTTATGCCGTCTAGTGCTTTATCTAGGCTTCCGTTTATTCGATACTTTTCATAAACCTCCTGTGTAGTACCATCCACTGACACAATTAATTTGTCCAAATTGGATTCAATCGTGCGAATTGCGTTTGCCTCGTTTAAAAAGTGAGCGTTGGTCGATGTTGCGGTGTATATTTTATGCTTGTGTGCATAAGTAACCATGTCGAGAAAATCAGGATTAATAAATGGTTCTCCCTGAAAGTAGAATGTCAAGTAAATCAGATGATCCTTCATCTGATCAATAATATTGGTAAATAGCTCATGTTTGAGGTTTCCGGTATTCCTGCTAAACTTTTTTAAACCACTTGGGCATTCCGGACAACCGAGATTGCATGCGGTTGTAGGTTCTATGGAAACGGCATAGGGTAGGGCCTTTACGATGGCCCGCCCTGTACTTTTTGATCGATTGTAGCTTCTCCAAAGCTTCCAAGACCCCTTGAGCTTTTTAAGATCCACATACTTGTGCGTGTCTCGAATTACGGAGAAATTATCCATTCAGCTAAATTAGGGATTTTAAAATCTGAGCTGTTGTGCAAATTAGGTTAAGAATACAAATTTTTCCTAATCCCGTTCGGCTTTGCTGGTTTCTTTCTGACATTGAACGAAATTATTTCTAATCCTGATAGTTTATGTCTAATTTAGCGACCCTCAAAAAGAAGCAGGTAGTTTTCAAACGGTATGTGGTCAGCAATTTCCAAAATTATACTGAGGTTCCGGTTAGTAATTATCTTATTGCTGTGCGGGATTACTGCTTTGATGGTTCATTATAGCCAGTTTGTTGGCCTGGATTATAATTTTGCTAAACTACTCCCCAACAATGATCAAACCAGCATTGATCATGAAGCTTTCAAAAAAGATTTTGGAAAGGACGGAAGTGTTATCGTTATAGGAACACAGGACTCCTTGATGTTTAAGGATACGGCTCATTTTAACAATTGGTGGAGAATGAGTGATCAGATCTCCAAGATAAAAGTGCTGTCCACCGACGATAAAGGCGATCCGTGTACCTTATCCGTCATTGATTCTGTCTTCTCGACTGCACACCTCTACGACATCGTGAAAAACAAACAGGAGAAGTCGTTTGAGTTCAGGTCGCTCCTCAGCAGATTGCCAAAGAGTAATGTTGAGCTGGACTCTATTTATCAGGAGATCAATCGCCTGAAATTTTATGAAGACATCGTATACCTAAAGGAAAAGGACATTCACGTAATGATGGTGTTTGTCAATCCGACATTATTTGATTCTGATGCCAGGGGCACTTTAGTTAGTGATATCTATGAATTGTCGGAATCTTACAGTAAAATATTTGGCGACCTTCATTACTCGGGCCTTCCTTTTATTCGGGCTTCAAATATGGAAAAGATAAGGGGAGAGCTGAAACTCTTTGTTATGCTGGCCATGGCCGTTACAGCTCTTCTACTATGGTTGTTCTTCCGATCGTTTAAGGTTGTTCTTGTGTCACTCACGGTGGTTGCATTTGGCGTTGTTTTTTCCTTCGGAATAATTGGAATGTTTGGTTATAAAATGAGCGTTCTGATGGGGTTAATTCCTCCACTGATCATTGTGATTGGAATTCCCAATTGCATTTACTTAATCAACAAATACCAGCAGGAATATCGATCACACGGAAACAAGGCCAGGGCCCTTTCAAGAGTAATTCAAAAGATTGGAAACGCTACATTCATGACCAATGCAACAACGGCAATGGGATTTGCAACCTTCATTTTTACCCACAGCCAGATTATGCAGCGTTTCGGAGTGATTGCGTCAATTTGTATTTTGACGGTGTTCTTTTTGGCCATTATTATCGTACCTATAATGTACAGCTTCCTCAAGCCGCCATCGACAAAACATGTAAAGCATCTTGAACGAAAATGGTTGTATGTTGTTGTAGATAGGTTGGTTATATGGGCTACGAGACACCGACCAAAAGTGTACGTTCTAACTGTAATAGTTCTGATAGCCGGAGGAATAGGCATCTCTATGATGCGTGTGTCAGGAAACATAGTTGATGATTTGCCTAAGGGGGACGAAGTACGAAAGGATTTGGAATTTTTTGAGAATAATTTTAACGGGGTAATGCCCTTTGAAGTGGTCATCGAAGCAAAGAATACCAAGAGATTATTTTCTCCGGGTGTTTTAGAGCAGGTGGATGAAGTCCAAGAGCATCTCAAGAAAGAAAGCCGACTTTCACGGTCTGTATCGGTTGTGGATGCGATCAAGTTTTTAACACAGGCTTATTTCAAGGGAAGGTCGGATAAATATGAGCTGCCCAACATCAGCATATTGCGGAGATTGAGAACTCATGTAAGTAATTCGGATGTAGCTACCAACCTGAATAATGGTTTTATTAGTTCGGATAGTACAAAGCTCCGGGTTTCCTTGCAAGTTGCAGATGTAGGAACCAGAGAGATGGATTCTTTGTTAAAGAAGGTGACCCATGACATTGACTCAATACTGAACCCGAACAAACCATTCTATACTTCCGCAATAACAAAGATTGGAATCCTTAAGGGTTCGGAAAAAGAGAACTTTCTGCTGGAATTCTATGATAGATTTCCGGAGGCAAAAAGCGATGTAGAATTGGAAATAATTGATGCGGTTAAAAATCAAAGGCGATCCAGTCTGCTCACGGAATCCATAATCATACCTGAGTTGAAAGATCTGGAACAAACAAAATTCAGGAAAGCCAGAGCGCAAGGGATAAACGTAGATACGAGTAGAAATGTCCGCACGTCGCTTAATGATTACGTCAACTCTTCTTTAGATAGTATCGCTGCTTTGGAAATAGAAAACCCAAGGTATCACCATCTTGCAGATTCGATACTAAACTATGAGATAGAAGATCGTGAATTTGTATTGCAAAATATCAACGTCTTACAAGGGCTGCGGCTATCTAACTTTATTGATGAATTTTTGTCCCTTCATCCTGAATCCAGAAATAGCCTTAATGACATTTTAAGTGAGCTAAGTTTGGAGATGGAAAATCAATTTTTCGAGGATGAAAAATACATTAAGTCGTTTCACAACACTCCGGCGTTTATTTCCATTTTCAAAAAGGCCGTTGAGAAGAACATTTTAGATTTTAGCATAACCGGAACGAGTATTGTTTTCACCAAAGGCACAAATTATCTGGTCAACAATCTTTTTATCAGCCTGGCAATTGCGATTGTGATCATTGCCATATTGATGGCGACTTTATTTAAATCATTGAGGATGGTGTTTGTTTCATTACTTCCAAATCTTATCCCTTTGATTGTAACAGCGGCAATTATGGGATTTTTCGATGTGCCGATTAAACCTTCAACGATTTTGGTTTTCAGTGTGGCTTTCGGAATTTCTGTAGACGACACGATTCATTTTTTGGCCAAATATAGGCAAGAGCTTAAGAACCAAAGCTGGGATATAAAGGGTTCCGTAATCAACGCAATTCGGGAAACAGGAGTGAGTATGATTTACACCTCAATAGTTTTGTTTTTTGGATTTGGGATCTTCTGTACTTCAAATTTCGGGGGCACGCAAGCGCTAGGGATTTTGGTTTCGGTCACATTGCTTTTTGCAATGCTGGCAAATTTAGTTTTATTACCATCTTTACTTTTATCTTTAGAGAAAAGAATTACGACCAAGGCTTTTAAAGAACCGTTGCTGGAATTGCTTGATGAAGAAGAAGATATTGAATTAGATTGGTTACAAGTAGAGAAATCTGAATAGCTAAGAAATGAAAGGAATTATACTTGCCGGTGGCTCCGGTACTCGATTGCACCCGCTGACTTTAGCTACAAGTAAGCAGCTTTTGCCGGTCTACAATAAACCGATGATTTACTATCCACTGGCGACGCTCATGAGCGGAGGTATACGGGACATTCTGATCATTACAACACCCCATGAACAAGAAAATTTCAAACGACTCTTAGGAGATGGTTCTTGGTTGGGTTGCAATTTTAACTACGCGATTCAACAGGAGCCAAATGGTTTGGCGCAAGCCTTTGTAATCGGAGAACAATTTATAGGGGAAGACAAAGTTGCATTGGTTTTGGGCGACAATATCTTCTTTGGAAATAGTATGGGAAAATTATTGCGAGGTAATTCAGATCCGGAAGGCGGTATAATTTACGCATACCATGTTCATGATCCCGAGCGTTATGGAGTAGTTGATTTCGATGAGAACTTGAAAGTACTTTCAATAGAGGAAAAGCCCAAACATCCCAAATCCAATTTTGCGGTTCCCGGATTGTATTTTTACGATAATTCGGTGGTTGATATTGCTAAAAGTCTTGAGCCAAGCGGTAGAGGGGAATATGAAATTACTGACGTAAATAAGGAGTATCTCAGAAGGGGACAACTACAAGTATCAATTCTTGATCGGGGAACAGCCTGGTTGGATACAGGAACATTTAAATCTCTAATGCAAGCCTCCCACTTTGTGCAGACTATCGAAGAAAGGCAGGGATTAGGAATTGGGTGTATAGAAGCCGTAGCTCATGCTCGGGGATATATCTCGGATGAAGACTTGCGTAAATTAGCACAACCCCTTATGAAAAGCGGTTATGGGGAGTACTTAATGACGATATTGAATCAATGAGGAATGTTATCGATTATCAGCAAATTATAGCTGATTCTATTGTTGAGTTTAAAAAAGGCAATGGTTCAAATAGGCTCTTTAAGCCCGTAAATTATATTCTGGATTTGGGAGGCAAGCGACTAAGGCCGGCACTTTTGCTGATGACCAATGATTTGTTCGGAGGAGATATAGATGATGCAATCAATTGCGCCCTTGCTGTTGAGGTGTTTCACAATTTCACATTGTTGCATGATGACATTATGGATAGCGCTCCAATTCGAAGGGGTAGTCCGACTGTTCATGAAAAATGGGGGGTGAACGAAGCTATTCTGTCGGGAGATGTGATGATGGTTCAGGCAGTTCAATTGATGACACAGTGTCCGGATCGTGTTCTTAGGAAAGTGTTGGATATTTTTCACACAACGGCAGTTGAGGTATGTGTTGGTCAGCAAATGGACATGGATTTCGAGAAAAGAAACGATGTTTCCATCCCGGAGTATATCAAAATGGTCGAGCTTAAAACAGCAGTTTTGCTTGCAGGGGCAATGAAGATAGGAGCAATAATCGGGGGGGCATCTGATGAAGATGCTGACCGTATTTATGAATTTGGAAGAAATTTGGGAATTTCATTTCAGATCATGGATGATATTCTGGATGTGTATGGAGATCAGGATAAATTCGGCAAGCAAGTGGGTGGGGACATCATTGAAAACAAAAAAACGTTTCTAATGTTAAAGGCGCTTGAAATGACGAATGGGTCTGGGGAATGCACCTTGAATGATTGGATGGAAAAAGAAGAATTTGATCCTGTTGTAAAGGTACGGGAGGTAATAAAAATTTACGATTCGGTAAACGTGCGATCTTCTTGTGAAATTGAAATGAATCGATACTACGAAACGGCCATGAATAATTTGAATCAACTTTCCCTTAGCGAAGAGAAAAAAGCTCCATTGTTTTCTTTTTCGGAAGCTTTGTTTAATAGGGAGCAGTGAACCTGCAATCATAATCATGGGCCTAGTCCCTGTTCATAGTATGCAAATGAGAGATTTCCGTAATTGTAGGAAGTTTCATTTCCCGTAAATCTCATTCAAGGCAGTTTCCAGGTTTTCATACTTGAATTGGAATCCTGATGCTTTAATCTTTTGATTGGAAGCACGAACACCTTGTAATACCACACTTCCCATTTCTCCATATGCGGCAGTAATCATGGCTGCAGGAACTTTAGGTAAAATCATCTTTTTGTTCAGCACTTTGGCAATGGTTCGAGTGAATTGCGCATTGTTTACATGTTGGTCTGCAACAGCATTGAACGGACCATTGAGCTCCTGACGAATTATGTGAAGAAAAATGCCACAAAGGTCACTGTGATGGATCCAGGGAATCCATTGCTTGCCACTGCCAACGGGTGAACCCAAATGAAGTTTTACCAGATCCGCAATCTTTTTCAAGGCCCCCCCATGTTTATCCAGGACAACACTTGTTCTGACCTGCGCGACATTGCAATAATCATTCAATTCAAAGGAGGCCTTTTCCCAGTGATAAACTAGCTTGGACAAAAATTCTTCTCCAGCCGGAGAAGATTCGTCATGTACAATGTCATTCTGATCTGAATAAAGATTTATGCCTGACGATGTGATGTATGTTTTTATGGGGATCTTGTTTTCTTTGATGTATTGACATAAAAAGGCGGAAGAGTCCACTCTAGATTCTATCAGCACCTTCTTTCTTTTAAATGTCCACCTTTCTTCCGCAATTCCGGCGCCCGCCAGATGAATCAAATGGTGGCAGTTTTTAAGCGCATCGGATTCAATATGACCTTTTTTATAATCCCACAAGTACACCTTAACACGACCCTTGGAATTTTTGTTTCTTGATAGATGAACTACCTCGTACCCTTCGGCTAAAAGAAATTTGGTCAGATGAGAACCTATCAAACCTGAACCGCCAGTGATGCAAATTTTTTCTTTGCCCATAATCAAAGGTATTGTTGTTGCCTTTTTAATACAGTTGCGCCAAAGCACTTCCCAATATTGGTAATTCAATCGTTTAAAAACAACGATTAACACTTGTTTTTGTTCTTTTTGAACAGTTAAATAAATCTATTGATGGGATCAGCGGTGTTTTTGGACAAGATACCTCGTCCAAAAGCAAAGGAAATTACGACTACAACTATAATATGTAGTTACATAATTAGCAAATGACTAAAAAAAGTAGTTGAAAAATCACAAATTACTGCATGTCCGGGGTTCGGGTTCAAAAAAAACTAACTTTGCTTCCATACATTTAATTCGGGCCGCAGCATGGACAAGTTTTCTTATTTGAGTAATGCGCACGGTTCTTCAATCGAGGAGCTTTATAGTCAATACCTAAGTGATAATAACTCAGTTGAATTTGGTTGGCAGAAATTTTTTGAGGGATTTGAATTTGCCAGAATCAATTTTGAGAAAACAGGATCGGTTCCGGAGGATATGCACAAAGAATTCAAAGTAATTCAACTGATCAATGGGTACAGGAACAGGGGACACTTATTTACAAAAACCAATCCGGTTCGTGAAAGAAGAAAATATAGCCCTGATTTGTCGCTTCAGAACTTCGGGCTGGAAGAATCCGATCTGTCAGAACGATTCAATGCAGGTGAAGAAATTGGAATTGGATCGGCTACTCTTCAAGAAATTGTGGATCATCTGGAGGAAACGTACTGCCAAAGTATAGGGGTAGAATTTACCTATGTACGCCACCCGAATAGAGTGGATTGGCTCAAGAATAAAATAGAGCTTAAAAATCGCTTACAGCTAAGTGCAGATTCCAAAAAGCACATCCTTCATAAGTTGAATCAGGCCAATGGATTTGAACAATTTCTCCAGAAAAAGTTTGTGGGTCAGAAACGATTTTCGCTAGAGGGTGGGGAGGCACTAATTCCTGCTCTTGATGCGCTAATTGAGAGAGGATCTGAAATTGGTGTAGAGAATTTTGTGATGGCCATGGCCCACCGAGGACGATTGAATGTGCTGGCAAATATTTTCAACAAGACGTACGACGCCATTTTTTCTGAATTCGAGGGAAAGGAATATGAAAATAGTTTGTTTGATGGTGATGTAAAATACCACCTTGGGTTTTCATGTGAGGCAAAATGCGAAAGTGGAAATTCTGTGCACATGACCTTATGCCCCAATCCTTCTCACCTGGAAGCAGTTGATCCTATAGCTGAAGGGTTAACGAGAGCTATAATAGACAATAAGCTGGGTGGTGATAGCAAGAAGATTGTTCCCATTCTAGTTCATGGTGATGCAGCAGTTGCTGGTCAGGGAGTTGTTTATGAAGTGGTCCAGATGGCCCAGCTGGAGGGCTACAAAACCGGGGGAACGATTCACATTGTAGTGAACAATCAGATCGGGTTTACAACAAATTATCTTGACGGTCGCTCGTCAACCTACTGTACTGATGTTGCCAAAACAACACTGTGCCCCGTATTTCATGTGAACGGCGATGATGTGGAGGCGGTTATACAGGTCATGCAAATTGCCTTGGAGTACCGTCAGGAATTTAATCGTGATGTTTTTGTGGATTTGCTGTGCTACAGAAAATATGGTCACAATGAAGGAGATGAACCAAAGTTTACACAGCCCGCATTATATAAAGCTATAGCCAAGCACCCGAATCCTCGGGACATATACATGAATAAACTCATTGAGGACGGTGTCATTACAAAAGAATATGCAGAGCAAACATTGAAAGAATTTGATGACATGCTCCAGGGTCAGTTCGATGAGGCGAAAAAAATAAAGCGTGCAAAAGTGACTCATTTTCTGGCGGACGACTGGGCCCATTTGAAAAAAGCGAAATATCCCGGGGAATTAGCCAAACCAAACACTAAAGTAAGCAAGCGCAAATTGCTCGCATTAGGCAAGAGCCTTGCCACCTTACCCGAAGGGAAAAAATATTTTCGAAAATCAATCAAGCTGGCCAATGACCGTTTGAAAATGCTCGAGGAAGACCGATTGGACTGGGGAATGGTTGAAATGTTGGCTTATGCCTCATTGCTTGACGAAGGTCATCCGGTAAGGATTTCTGGTCAGGATGTGGAGAGAGGAACCTTTTCCCACAGACATGCCGTTGTTAAAACCGAAGACGCGGAGGAGGAAGTAGTTACACTCAATTTATTAAACGACAAACAGGCGAAGTTCCAAATCTATAACTCGTTGCTTTCCGAATACGGTGTGCTTGGATTTGATTACGGGTATGCATTTGGAACGCCTAACGGCTTAATAATTTGGGAGGCGCAATTCGGAGACTTTAATAACGGTGCGCAAATTATTATTGATCAATTTATCAGTGCAGCGGAAGACAAGTGGCATACGATGAACGGATTAGTGATGTTGTTGCCCCATGGCTATGAGGGTATGGGATCTGAGCATTCTTCCGGTAGAATGGAACGTTATCTCCAGCTATGTGCTGAAAACAATATGATTGTAATCAATTGCACGCTTCCAGGAAATCATTTTCATGCATTGCGTAGGCAGCTCAAATGGAATTTCAGAAAGCCTATGATTGCATTTACACCAAAAAAGCTCTTAAGGTATCCTAAAGCTGTATCGTCTATTGCTGATCTGGCCGAAGGACAATTTCAAGAGGTGATTGATGATGAGCGGGTTGATGCCAAGAATGTGGACATCGTCGCTTATTGCTCAGGTAAAGTGTATTACGACATACTAGAGAAGGTTGAAGACATTGGTGGCGTGGACAACATTGCGATTGTTCGGGTGGAACAATTGTATCCGTTGCCGAAAAAACAGCTGGATGAGACAGTAAAGAAATATGCAAAAGCAAAACGCCACATTTGGATTCAGGAAGAGCCCGAGAATATGGGGGCATGGAGCTATATACTCAGAAAGTGGCGCACGGTTAAATTGGAAGTAATAGCCAGACGATCGAGTGGTTCACCTGCGGCAGGTTCGCCTAAAGTTCATGAAAGAAGGCAGGACGCGCTGATTGGGCAATTGCTGGAAAACGCAAAACAGATTGTATAAAAGAAATTAAATTAAAGATCAAAAGTAATGTCAGTTCTTGAAATGAAAGTACCCAGCCCCGGGGAGTCGATTTCTGAAGTAGAAATTGCCGAATGGCTTGTTGATGATGGTGATTATGTTGAAAAAGACCAAGCCATTGCTGAAGTAGATTCCGATAAGGCAACCTTGGAACTTCCTGCGGAAGAATCCGGCGTCATTACATTGAAAGCTGAGGTCGGAGACGCAGTTGCTGTTGGAGCGGTGGTATGCCACATCGATACATCCGCACCAAAGCCCGAAGGAGCAGCATCAGCTGACCCTGCACCTGTTCAGGAAACGACTCCGGAAGCGACAACAAAAGCAACCGAAAAACCAAAAGATCCGGTTCCGAATCCTGCACCAGTCAAAGCAAAGGAAAGTTACGCGGCCGGAACACCTTCGGTTGCAGCCAAAAAGATCATAGAAGAGAATAACATTCCTGTTCAACAAATTCATGGAACAGGAAAAGATGGTAGAATAACAAAGCAGGATGTTTTAGCTGCAATGGCTGCAGGATTTTCGTCGCAATCTGCCCAAGGTTGGGGAGGAACAAGAGACACGGAAGCAGTGAAGATGAAAATGCTTCGAAGAAAAATTGCTTCCAGATTGGTTGCGGTCAAAAATGAAACGGCTATGCTTACTACTTTTAATGAAGTAGACATGAAGCCGATCATGGACATCCGTAAACGGTACAAAGAAAAATTCAAAGAAACACATGCCGTTGGATTGGGCTTTATGTCTTTCTTTACCAAAGCGGTTACCGAAGCATTAAACCTGTTTCCACAGGTAAATTCTATGATCGATGGCGACATGATGATTTCTCACAATTATGCTGACATTGGCATAGCTGTAAGCTCTCCCAAAGGCCTAATGGTTCCTGTTGTGAGGAATGCAGAACAAATGTCTCTTGCCGAAATTGAATCAGAGATTAAGAGATTAGCCGTAAAGGCCCGTGACGGTCAAATTGCTATTGAAGACATGACGGGAGGAACATTTACGATAACCAACGGAGGTGTGTTCGGATCTATGCTCAGCACCCCGATCATTAACCCGCCGCAATCAGCCATTCTTGGCATGCACAATATTGTGGAAAGGCCGGTAGCAATCAACGGAAAAGTGGAAATTCGGCCGATCATGTATGTTGCCCTGTCTTACGATCATCGAATTATTGACGGTAAAGAATCGGTTAGCTTTTTGGTAAAAGTCAAGGAGATGCTCGAAAACCCTGAAAAAATGATTTTTGGCGCCAAGGATCCGGTCGAGGTTCTGTTGGGTTTGTAATAAGTTGGTACAGCTGATCGTGTCAATAATCAAGTAAGGAACCGATTCGCACTTTTTTCAAAAGGTCCTGATCTTGCTCCATACCGGCAGAATCACCTATGTATTCGTGTAGTTCAAGCCGCTCCAAAATCAATTCTTCATCTTCGGGATACGTACTGATAAGAAAATTGTAGACCAACAAAGCATCTTCGCAGTTTTCGTCGGAAAGAATGCACTGCTTTCGGTATGCCCGAGCAATTTCTTGACGGATCTGATCATTCCCTCCACTCATGGCCAAAGCAACCTTGTACTGTGCTATCCCTTCATCGTATTTATTTTCTTGAATTAATAATTCTGCTTTTTCCATTGCTAGAATCGCATCGGACTGCAGATAAATGGCTTCTTTTTCAGAATAAATTTGTTGATCATTGTGCTCATTCTTCAAGATTAAATAAACTGTAAAAAACAGACCAAATATGGACATAATGGTTACCATTGATTTTATGATTCGAGACTTATCCATGGTTGTAAATGTAAGCTAAAAATGGTGGGTTCAATCATCCTTTTACGAATTCAAAGGTGCAGTAAAACCGAGCGTTTTCTTTGCAATCGATTAATATTGGATGTATTTTCAGTTGCTTGAAAAGTATATTCATAATACCGCTATTTATCTTGTCATTTCCTAGTTGGGCGCAACAACTTTTTTGGAACCAGGCACAAGTATATATAACAGAGGGAGCTCTACTTCATGTAAACGGAAATCTTGAGTCGACCTTTCCGGGGACCTATTTTTCAAACCAAGGCAGAGTAAGGACAGAGAACGGATATCAGAATGGGGACTTTGTACTTTCAGATTCTGCTTTGATTCAAGGTGATGGTCGTTATGAATTACAAGGAGATTGGTTGAATAGTGCTAGCTTCATCGCAGATTCTTCTCTTGTTTTATTAGAAGGAAACAATGAATTTATTGGAGGAGATTCGATCAGCTATTTTTTTGATCTTGAGCTGATGGGATCTGGTATAAAAACATTGCTCATTGATGCATTTACTACCAATGAATTAGGAATCAATGACAGAGAGCTGGCAATTGATAGCTTTCATATGACGATAACAAATCCGAGCATTGATGCGGTAACCAACGATGATACATTTTTTGCTGAGGGTTTTGCAAGCACGTTGTTGGGAGGTCGTTTGGTCAGACATATTAATCAGGATTCTAGTTATACTTTTCCGATGGGATCTTCGCAAGGAACGCTGAGGTATCGTCCTGTTGTACTCGCCTTGAACGATACAAGTACAAATATTTTTTCTGTAGGCTTCAATAATTACAATGCGACTGCGGATGGTTACACTGTTTCGAATCACGATTCTACGGTTTGTCGAATTAATGATCTTTATTACCATCTGATCGAGCATAGCTTAGGGACATCGAGTTCGAATCTACATCTCTATTATCATGGAACGGATGGTCATTTTGATGAGATTGCTCAATGGGATACTGCTGCTTCCGGTAGGTGGAATGCCATTGGAAGAGATTCTGCTTTACTAATTGGGTATCATGTGATTGTAGTGGACTCAGTTCATAATTACGATCCGTTTCAATTTGCTTTGGCTACGATGACTCCACCGGCTCCTGAAATAGCAGGTGATACCATTGTTTGCGATCCCGATTTGTTATGGACCTACGATGCAATTCCATCGAATATGGGTTCGGTTTATGTTTGGGATGTGCCTTCGGATGCCCTAATAGACTTTGGAGCAGGATCCAGCTCAATTGATGTGGACTGGCTTTCCAGTGGGGGTGGTAGCATAACTGTTTATGAAATAGACAGCAATGGCTGTGAATCATTTCCCGGTGGGTTAAACGTGAATTTATTTCCTGGACTGTTGGCGGAATTTGATACTACGGGAAATCCTTTGTACGGTAGTTTTGAATTTGCTAATTACAGCACGGACGCCGATGATTACTTTTGGGATTTTGGCGATGGAAATAGCTCCACTCTTGAAAACCCGGTCCACAATTATGATTATCCGGGACTGTATCAGGTGGTATTAACCGCCATGAATAGCTTCGGTTGTGAATCAAAGGATACATTGATCTTGGAGGTCGTGGAAGGGATTGACATCCCCAACGTATTTACGCCAAATGGGGATGGGGAAAACGATGTGTTTTTTGCCAATTCGATCGGGATGACGGACAAGTCAATTTCCGTATTTAATCGGTGGGGAAAAGAAATCTATTTCAGCTCAAAACTGGATTTTGCCTGGGATGGAAGCAATATCTGGACGGGTCAACCGGTTCCTGAGGGAACGTATTTTTATGTGATTAAAGCAAGGTCAGTCACCCGGGAATACGAATACAGTGGAGCACTAATGTTGCATCGCTGATCCTGATTTCAATTCGGATTTACTTTGCGATTTCCATTTCCACAGGTTCTCTTTTTTGATAGCCCTCCGGGATCGAAAAATCCGACGAACTCAATTGTCTTTGTTCGATGTTGATTACGGTGGAGGCATAAATCAATTCTCCATTGTGGTTGGTAAGCAATACCTTTTCAGGGAATCCACTTAATCCAAGTTGTTCCAGAAGAACAAAGGCCGGATCATCCTGAAAAAATGCAGAAAATGCACCTAGCTGAATGTCTATTTCTTTTTGCCAGATCGCACAATTGTATTGATTGTTTTTTGCCTGGTATTTTACCACATCTTCAGAGGTGGTTTCAGTTTTTTGAAAGAAGAGATTGTGAATATTCAGACTACCGCTGATGGTGCTTTTATTTATTTCGGAAAACCCGTTGTAGGCAGCAGAGGTAGTGATCACTGTCATGGTTTCTTCTCCTTTCTTTACGATGAATTCAGCTGTTGTCGGACCACTTTCACCTTCGTACCCCATGCTTAGTTTAAGCATGTCTTCTTTGATGAACCATTTCACTTCTACACTTTGGCCTTGATTAAAAATGGTTGAAGTGATTACTCCTTCGAATCCTGCCAGCGAGGTCAATGAGTTTACAGTAATTAATAGTATAAAAATTAGTCTCATTTAATTTCCAATTTCTCCTTTTTCATTTGCGGTTTGGTAGTTACCATCAGGTAAACCGATCAAAGTATTACTATTCTTATTGATGCAATAGCCGGCTGACCCTCCTGAAGGCAGAGGAACCGTTATGGGTGGAACGGGTAAGGTTATCGTACCAACGATCGGTATGGTAGCCGATGCACTGACGAATATATTTCCAGATGTTCCGTCTATTCCATAATTTCCGCCGTCTCCTCCTTCCACATTCGGTGTAATCGTAATTGTGACCGGACCGACTGGAATTGAAATGGGTACATTGAGCAGGCCTCCTTCTCCAGGAACAGCTGACAAACCATTTGTTGCATTTTGGCCATCTGCCCAGATGGGCAAAGGAATTGCTCCCGAGGTTCCACCGGCGCCGTCTGCACAACCGCCACCACCGCCGGCTCCTATTCCAAGGGTGAATGAACCAATAACCGGTATGCTAAAGGTTGCTCCAAAGCCTACCGAAGCGCCTCCGCCGCCACCTCCGAAAATATATCCGGTGTTAATGATGGAGGTTTTTGTCGTTAGAAATAGTGCGTCCCCTCCATCTTCACCCGTGTTCCCGAAGGTTGCAAGTGTTCCTCCGGTTGCCCCGTCTCCTCCTTCCGCTTCAATAAGGCCCACATTTCTAATGCCGACATGTGACAGGCCGTCCAGCGCTCCACTGGAGAAGGCTGGAATTGTTGGATCATTGCTGCTAATTGTGGTGCCTGGCTCTACATCCGCAACTACACAAATTGGTGTGCCAATGCCGGGTAAACCATTAACCGATTGCAAGTCGTAATTGGTGTAAGAGGTGTTTATGGTCACCTGGTAACAGCTATCAATGTTCAAATAAAAGACTTCGACCTGGATGCTGCTGTTGCAAATTCCTTGTATGGCAATCGGATAGCTGCCGGGAGTATCAAAAATGCTGGTGATAACCGTTGCATCAACAGAACCTGACCCCAAAACAGTGTCTTGAGTTAAATTAATTGTTGTAAGAGGAGGAAGGCTATGCAACAGGAATAAACTTGTTGTATGTGTCAGCGTGCCGCTTTGATCAATGGTAATTGAAAAGGTCAGACTATCAGAGAGAATGCGATCTATTGTTCCGGAGGTTGTATCTAAGGTAATGTTAAAGAAACACTCATCGCAAGATTTTTGGTAGGAGTGCATCCAGCATTCACCGTTGTAATATTGCAAGGTGCTGTCGGTCACGTTAAAAATGACGAGACCATCGGCAGGTAATGTTATGGCATCTCTTTCCGCAGTTGTCATGCGTGGAGGAAGGAAACCCATCTCGGTTGACTCCAGATGAAGGATTGCAGAAGAGTCCGGCGTATTGGTATTAATCCCAACATTTTGCGCTGAACAAAAAACTACTATTACCGAAAATAGTATCGTCAATAATATCCTCATATCAAGGTGTAAATTACAGATTATCCAACAATTCTTTTGCCTGTTGGGCGTAGAATCCCCCTTCCTCGCTAATTTGAAGCAGCAGACCGTTACCTTGACCATGCTTGTTCATGGCAATTAGACTCATTGCTTTATAGAATTGACCTTCCTGACGAAAGGTATTTACGGCATTGTGTATCAAGTTGTCGAAGTATTGCAATGCGCGCTCTGGCTTATCTAAATTGTAATAGCAAAGGCCACCATAGAACAAGGCGTTGACATCTTGAGGATACTGTTTTAAAACCTGATGATAGTCTTTGAGTGCTTTCTTGTATTGATTTCTTTTGAATTTAAACTGAACGTCGTCCATGAATTTCAAATAATCTACTTTAACTATTTGTACAATTGGCTCGGTGTGTATGTCATGTGCAGAGTCTCTCCTGTTCTCTAACCAAACGGGTGTTCCATTGTGCAAATCGTGTTGAATCACTTGTTTTTGAATTCCATCGCTATACAGTTCGGTATAGTCCACTAGCAGAAAATTATGGGCGTAAACGACCTTAATATTGGATCGTACTACCTTACTTGATTCTATCGTATTAATTTCTTCGGTGTTTATTGGGGACAACGGGGCTGGAACGGCTATTTGCTGTACCAGGGAATCCAATTCATCATCGGATACGTCATCTTCAGCTTCAACTGTAATAGGCTGATGCGTTTCGATAAAATCTGCTGTTAGCTGCCGGTTTTCGGGAAGCAGATTTGCTTCTTCTACCTCTTTTTCTATTTCTTCAGTGATAACAATGGGTTCAGAAATTTTAAAATGAACCTCTTGTGTTGCAGTTTCTTTCTCATTTGACAGATTTTCCGCAACTGCAACCTTGGAATTGGTTCCTACTCCCTCATTTAGCCAGTATCCTCCTGCAACTACTAGTATTCCCGCAATTGCAGCAGCCAGCAAAGTGTGTGAAGAAGTCCAGGATTTTTGGGTTTTTAATTGCTTTTCAAACGAGTTGTCCAGCTCGTGGAGTTGTGCAAAGGCTTCAGGATGATCTAAAAAACCTTCTAATGCTTCAGAGCTCAGATCGCTGGATTCGATTTTAAGCTCAATTTTGTGCATCTCGGCAGGGGATAGATTTCCCGAAAAATAATCTCTAAGCTCCTGTTTGGTAACAGGAAAATCTTGGTTAAATATTTTATTAAATTTTGATTCCATCTTTCGTCAAAATTATCTTCAGATTCCTCTTTCCGTTTTGGATATAGCTTTTAACCTGTTTTAAACTAAATCCCGTAATTTCAGCAATGTCTTGATAGCATTTTTCCTTCAAATAAAACAGTTCCACACATGTTTTTTGCTCTTTCTTTAACTGGTTCAGTGCCTGCTCCATTTGCGTCAGGCTATGCTCTTTTGCGATCACTTGTTCTACATCGGTTGTTTCGGAAGCAAGCGAATACTCGATCGGCTCAATGCTCTGCTCTTTGGATCGAACATTTTTGTTTTTTCTAAGATGCATGAGACATTGATTCTTCGTTACAGTGTGGATCCAGGCCTTAAAGTTCTTTACATCCGATTTTTCCAGTTCCGACATCAGTTTTTCAAAAACCAACATAACATTGTCTTGAGCTTCTTGTACATTCTTTAGGTATTTTAGGCTAACCCCATAGACCAAGTGCCCATACCTTTCGTACAACTCGCCGATGTAACGCTTGTTTCGGGATTTTTGGTATCTGTACACCAATTCCCGATCCGATAAATCACGTGTATTTTTATTTCTGTACAAAGCCATATTTTACTTTACGCCCGTGATCTAAGCCCAATTTCTTCTTTTACATGACAATAAAGTCTCTAAAGTTAATGTAATAATCTATCCATATATAAATTGAATTTTGGTTCTGTATTTTACTTAAGACAGAAAACATGACCCCAAAGCAGACACGATAAAGGCCGCCATAAGGTCATGAATTCCGGCTTTGTTTTTCTTTATCTGCTTGCTTTTTTTCGGGCAATTTCCCTTCTATTTTTTTCCTGTCTCCATAAGCTGAAATAGCTTTGGGTTTCTATGGCTACAACTCCCCCCGTTGTATCACCATACTTGGCAGGTACTCCTCCCGTATACACTTGTATCGAAGCGTAAGAGCGTGCAGGCAGATTGGCCAGTGCTCCTGTCAGTTTAATTCCATCAACATAGTAGACACTCGTTCCGTTTCGTGCACCCTTAAAATAGAGCTCACCGTTGTCGCCTTTTTTAATTTCAGGAGTCATGCTTTGAATCATTGCAGCAGCATCATAGCGAATTGGGAGCGCTTTAATGGTTTGTGCATCCATTCTGTGTAAACCGGGATCATCCTTCTCGATCAAGGGAGCTTCTCTTTCCTTTACAACAGCAGCAGCTATGTCAATGTCATTGAGGTACGTTATTTTATCTGCAGTTACCTTGACTTTTCGGATAATTGTTGTGTCGTAACCGAAGCCAGTGGCATAAACAACATATGTTCCCGGAAATAGGGGCTTAAGTGTAAACTTCCCGTTTTCGTCGGTTTCCGTTTTTAGTTGATTTGATCCGGCTATGTCTACCCAAACCTCTATATATGGTTCTGGTTCAACCAGGTCATTGAATACTTTGCCTTTTATCTCTCCCGGTCCGGTTTGAGCACAGTTCATGGCAGGAACTGTTATTAGAGCGATTGCTATGAGGTAAAAATATGTTTTCATCATCATCAAGTTTTAAGAGTTAACCGAGCGTTTTCTTGCGCTCAACTGATGATAAGATGCATGGAGATCAAAATTCCATAAAAGACAGGAGCAAATAGTTAATTACCCTTCCAAGGCAACTACTTCAGATACTTCAGGCAGATGATTTTTCAAAAGTGATTCAATGCCACCTTTCAATGTAGCAGTTGATGAAGGGCACCCACTGCATGCGCCTTTTAGGACTACGGTCACTATTCCATTGCTTTCATCGAAACGTTTAAAATGAATTGCACCTCCATCCGCTTCAACTGCTGGTTTTACATACTCTTCGAGCAAGTCAACGATCATTTGATCTTGCTCTGTATTTATTTCCGGTTCTATGGAAACAACGACTTTATCGTCCTGACCTTCTTTACTGAACTCTCTTGTTTCGTTATTTGGTAGGGATTGGACCACAACCTCGTTCGTTTGAAGAAATTCTACAATGTAATTTCTTACTTCCCCGTGAATCAGATCCCAATTAATGGTGTCATTTTTTGTTATCGCAACAAAGTTTCTTGTGATGAAGATCGCTTCGACAAAAGGAAATTGGAAAAGAGCCTCAGCCAATGTGGACGAACCAATGGTGTCATTTAAGGAAAGGTACTCTGCGCTTTCTCCCGTACCCAGTAGCATCTTATCGGCCACGAATTTCATAACTTGTGGATTCGGGGTTACTTCTGAGTAAACTGTTACTGGGATTTTTGCTGTGCTCATTGTTTAATTTTTGTGCAAATTTATGACAAATAAGTTCTAATGGCATTAATAAGAGAAATAAGAGGCAAGACGCCTGTATTTGGAAAAAATTGCTGGATGGCTGAAAACGCAGTAGTTGTCGGTGATGTTTCAATGGGGGATGAGTGCAGTATATGGTACAATGCAGTTATTCGTGGAGATGTTCATTACATAAAGATCGGATCTCGTGTGAATATTCAAGATGGTGCAGTTGTGCATTGCACCTATCAGAAATCGCCTACTTCTATTGGGAACAATGTGTCTATAGGTCACAATGCAATTGTTCATGGATGCACTATAAAAGACAATGTTCTTATTGGAATGGGAGCGATCGTAATGGATGATTGTATTGTTGAATCCGGAAGTATCATTGCCGCAGGAGCCGTGGTAACTCAGGGAACCCACATTAAGGAGGGAAGTCTCTATGCGGGGGTGCCTGCCAAATTCATAAAAGAAGTGAGTCAGGAATTGCGAAAGGGAGAAATAGAACGAATTGCAAAGAACTACATCAAGTATTCCGGATGGTTCAAATAGCGATGTTGATTTGAGAGCAATCATGGAAACAACCGGATAATTTCGTAAATTATTTACATGATCAATAAGAAAGAGCTTCGAGGAAAGCTATTCAAACATCTTGATGGTCTGGTTACCGCGCCAACCCTTGTTGCCTTAAATGGCAAGGGTGTACTTGCGTATTTTTTAGAACATGGTCAGGCAAATCTATCGGTTTTAACGTCGAAATTTAATGCCAATGAAGGGTATTTGAATGTGGCCTTGAGAGTTCTGGCATCTCAAGGTATGTTAATACAGGAAATTGAAAAGAATCATAAAGACGTACACTACAAGATTACCGATAAGGGTGCTGTTGTTTTTCCAATTGCTGACGTATACAATGATGTAGTTGATCTTATAAAATTGTCAGGACAGTATCATCCAAGAAAATTTGAACGTCAGCCTTTTGAAGCGTTGCACAAGCTGTTTATTAAATACAAAGAGCATTTCGGGTTGGACTTAAATGGTCCGGACAGCAGAGTCCACAAAGAGATCATTGATCATATCGAGGGTTTTTTGGTCGGCCCGACACTTGTTCATTTGGGCATGGGTGGAATGTTTCACAAGTATTTTATGGAAACATCTTTTCGTCCGGATGAATTTCATTCGGATCCGGAAAGCTTTAAAAAGTTATTGGACTTTTTGGTTCATTTGGGTTGGTTCACAATGAAAAATGAGAATTATCAATTCACAGAAACAGGACTGTTCTTTGCAAAAAGGGCATCGGCCTATGGGGTAACCGTTTCCTATTTACCCACTTTTCGCCATCTCGATGATCTCATTTTCGGTGATCCGCATGTGTTGAGACAAAGTGGAAATGGTTCTGAGGAGCTTCATGTTGATCGGGAAATGAATGTATGGGGTAGTGGGGGAGCCCACTCTAACTATTTTAAGGTGGTGGACGAAATCATTATTGAGCTGTTCAATCGGCCAATTGAAGAGCAGCCAAAAGGAATTTTAGACATGGGTTGCGGAAACGGCGCCTTTTTGCAGCATATATTTACTGTAATCGATCATCATACTTTAAGAGGAGAATTATTGGATGAACACCCCCTGTTTTTGGTAGGAGTTGATTACAACGAAGCTGCACTAAAAGTAACTCGACGAAATTTGGTGCAATCCGAGATTTGGGCGAAAGTCATTTGGGGAGATATAGGAAAGCCTGACCGTCTGGCGAAAGACTTGAATGAAAACTACGGTATCGACCTTAAAGAGCTCCTAAATGTTAGAACATTTTTGGATCACAATAGAATTTGGGAGGAGCCTGAAAAGGTCAATGCTGAACGAGATAGCGATTCAAGCGGAGCTTATGCATTCAGAGGAAGACGAATTAGTAATAATCTGGTGGAAGATAATTTGCTGCAGCATATGTTAAGATGGGCGCCTTACGTTGAAAAATTTGGTTTGCTTGCCATAGAGCTGCATACAATAGACCCACATTTGGTGGCCAGTGCATTGGGAAAGACTGCAGCGACTGCATACGATGCAACACATGGATTTTCCGATCAGTACATTGTGGAGATAGAGGTGTTCCACCAGGTATGTGCCGAGGCAGGATTATTTTCAGACCACCAAGTATTTACCAAATTTCCAAATTCGGAATTGGGAAATATCAGTGTTAACTTATTGAGGGGTAAACGCGAATCATAAGGTTAAGTACTTGGCAGTAATCTTTCGAGAGAGAAATCTAGTTGCTTTTTCTTCAAAGATTTCCGGTTTTTCAGTCGTATAAAAGTCAGTAGTGCCCAACTTGCTGAGACGCTCATTCATCTTACTGTGCCTGCTTAAGTAGGATTCGAGGCTAGTGGCAACAATTTCTCCCTGTCCGATTACCTGTATGGAAGGGCCGGCATAACGCTCAATTATTTCTTTCAAAAACGGATAGTGTGTGCAGCCTAAAACAATTGTATCTATTGAATTGTCCAATTCGATCAATTCTTCTACTTTTTGTTTTATTAGAGCTTCTCCTTGTGGTGAATGGTATTCATCATGCTCAACCAAAGGAACCCATAGAGGACAAGCAAGCTGAGTTACGCTAATATCCGGGAAGAAATTCCCAATTTCAATTTTGTAGGAATTTGAATTAACTGTCCCATTTGTCCCCAATATTCCAATGTGTCTGGATTTGGAGTATTCACCAATGATCTCTGAACAAGGTCGTATTACTCCCAAAACACGTTTGCTAGTATCGCCAAGAAGAGGCAGGTCATTCTGTTGAATAGTCCTCAGTGCTTTTGCGCTTGCCGTATTGCAAGCCAAAATAATCAAGGGGCAGTTGAGCTCGAAAAGTTTTTTTACCGCCTCCAACGTGTATTCATAGACGACTTCAAATGATCTTGTTCCATATGGGGCCCTAGCGTTATCTCCAAAGTAGATGTAATCGTAATCGGGTAACAGGTTTTGTATTTCCTGAAGCACTGTGAGACCACCATAACCGGAATCAAAAATACCTATTGGAGCTTTCTTGCTTTCCACGAAATAAAGGTAGATAAATATCAGAATAGCAAAAAAACCTCTTCCGTTCGACAGAAGAGGTTTTAAAAAATAATGGAGGTAAACAATTACTGAATACCCAGCTCTTTTCTTACCAAAGGAGCAATGTCGTCTCCACCGTCACTAAAAAGCAAAATGTTAGGATCAAAAATGTAGGTGTATTTGTTATCCGAGGCCACTTTATTGATAGCGTCTTTCACTCTTTTGATCATTGGCTCAAGCAATGCTGTTTCTCTTTGTTGAATCATGTTTTGTGCATTCACCTGATAATCTTGCATTCGTTGCTGTTTTTCTTGTAGCTCCTGAATCCTTGATTGTTCGATCTCGGGACTAAAAAGTCCTGCTGCTTTTGCCTTTTCAAAATCTGCAACGCGCTGCTGATAAATCTTAATTTGACTTTCCATTTCAGCTTCAAGCTGTGCTGCAAATCTCTTCAGGGAGTCTTCCGCCAATTTATAATCGGGTAGCTCCGTTAACATTGCTTGGGCATCTGCATGTCCATATTTCTGAGCAGAAACACTGAACGTGAAACTGACCAACGCAGTAATTAGTAGAATTCCTTTTTTCATTATGCTTGATTTAAGTTCTTAGTTATATTATTTTGATGTGTACCCCATTTTTCTAATGACCCGGTCGCTGATATCAAATTTACTCTCTGCATAGAGAATGTTTGATGAATTAGCTTTGTCAAAGACAAATGAGTAATTGTTGTCTTTTGCAATTTTCCGTATTGCTTTATATACTTTCTCCTGAATGGGTTGAATCAATTCTTGTCTTTTTTGAAACAAGTCTCCATTCACACCAAAGCGCTGCTTTTGAAGGGATCGTACTTCTCCTTTAAGAAGATCGATCTCTGCAAGTTTGTTTTTCTTAGTCTCCTCGGGGAGTAGAATTTCTTCCGCTTTAAAGGCTTGAAGCTTGTTCTCTATTGCAGCCTTTCTGTTTCTTATCTCTTCTTGCCAGGTTTTTGAGATGGTATTAATTTCCTCTTGTGCTTCAGTAAATTCAGGAATTTGTTCCAGAATGTATTTGGTGTCAACGTATACATACTTCTGTCCGTATGAGGTGCCAACTGACACAAGTACTAGTAATATGATTAAAGCCTGTTTTAACATTCTTAATTCCCTTAGAAACAGAAATTTGCTGCGAAAATATAATTTTGATCAGAGTTCTCCAAGATTCATGCCAATTGTAAAGTGAAACTGCCCTTTCCTGATTTGATCCAGTGTTTGCTGACCATACCCTTGAGCACCCTTGTCGTATTGATCGAATCCCCAACCATAATCCAGCCCCATAAGGCCAAACATAGGTAGAAATATTCTAACCCCAAGTCCAGCCGAACGCTTCACTTGAAATGGGTTGTATTTTTTCCAGTCGTTCCAGGTATTTCCCGCTTCTGCAAAAGCCAAACAGAAGATTGTAGCATTGGGGTTAAGTGATACCGGATAGCGGAGCTCCATGGTATATTTGCTTATCAAAAGCCCACCTTGAGATGGTGAAACGTTGTTGTCTCCATAGCCCCTTAAGGCGATGATTTCACGACCGTCCAAATTGAATCCGCTAAGGCCACTTCCTCCCAGGTAAAATCGTTCAAAAGGTGAAGGTCCAAGGTTGCGATTCCATTCCTGTAGAAACCCGAAGCCCATTCGCGCATTAAGTACCAGCTTTCGATCTTTCGATAGTGACGTAAAAAAAGATGAGCTGAATTTGATTTTGTTGTATTCCAGCCACTTGAATTTTTCCTGGTCAGGAACATCGTCGTAATTATCAATCCCGTCAAACAATGAGAAAGGCAGAGGTGTGAACTTATACGACAAAGAGATACTCGATCCGGATCTTGGGTATATGGGTTGATCGATTGAATTTCTGGACAATGTAAACCGCAAACTAAGGTTGTTGGAAAAACCATCCGTGAACGTGAAAACACTTCCAAAGTTCTGAAGCACATAATACTGATAAGAAGCTTCCGTTGAAAAATTAAAATATTCGTCGGGTCTCTTCATCCTGGCCCCTAAGCCTGTTGAGATACCATACATTTTGATAAAAGCTCTGTCCGGATCATCTCGTGATAGCGCATTCAGGGACTGAACAGAGTGCCACCCTGTAAAGCTAAACGTATTGGGTCGTTTACCACCGAGCCAAGGTTCGGTAAACGAAAAGTTATAGGACTGAAAGAAAACACCGTTTGATTGAGCTCGGACACTAAGTCTCTGGCCGTCTCCGGAAGGTAATGGTTTCCAGCTTCCCTTGTTAAATAATTTACGCAATGAAAAGTTATTAAAGGATACCCCGAGAGTTCCGACGATCCTTCCTGCTCCCCAACCACCGGAAAGCTCTATCTGATCTGATGGACGTTCTTCCACCGTATAGGTTATGTCAACAGTACCGTCTTCTTGATTCGGGGTTGGTTCAATTCCGAGTGTTTCGGGATTGAAATATCCCAGCTGAGAGAGCAGCTGTTGTGTTCTCACGGCATCATTTCTGTTAAAAAGATCGCCAGGTCGAGTTTTGATTTCTCTCCGGACCACGTGTTCGGATGTGCGATCATTTCCCTTAATTGTAACTCGATTCACTCTCGCTTGCTTTCCTTCGAAAATTCTCATCTCAAGGTCGATACTATCTTCATAAACAAGCACCTCAACAGGGTTTACGCTAAAAAACAGATAGCCATCGTCCATATACAACGAGGATACATCGGTTCCGGCTGGATTCATAAACAATCTGGTATCTAATATACCTTGGCTGTATTTATCTCCTTTTTGAATACCAAGGATTGTATCCAATTGCCCACTTCTGTACTTGCTATTGCCAATCCAGCTGATGTTCCTAATGTAATATTGAGAACCTTCCTCGATCTTAACTACAATTGAGATGGTGTTGTCTTCGTTATGTAAAATGGTGTCGGAAAGAATCTGAGCGTCTCTGTATGCCTCAGAATGGTAGTAGTTAATCAGACTTTCTTTGTCGTTTTTATATTCACTTGGGATGAACTTGGAAGCGGCATAGAATCGGTACCATTGTTTTTGTTTTGTTTTCTTCATCTTTCGAAGAATCTTCGCTGAACTGATTTCTTTTGCGCCTTCTATTGTTATGTCTCTGATTTTAACTCGTTTTCCTTTCAACACATTGATTTCAAGTCGTACGCGTTCATTTAAGATCTCATCTACCTTTTTAATTACATTCACTTTGCAATTGTAAAATCCTTTGTTGATGTAGTAGCTTTTTGTAATTCTCTTAATTCGATTGATCGTATTCTCGTCAATACGCATCTCGGCCCTTAATTCCAGAGACTCACGAATGTTGTCTACTTCAGACTTGCTTGGTGATCCGGTAAATTTGTACCGGCTCATTCTTTCTTTTTCTTTCAAGTGGACTCTGAGCCAAATGTCGGAACCAATAATTTTGACGGCGTTAATTTGAATGTCTGCGTAGTCTTTTAGCTTCCACAATCTTTCGAGCGCAATACTGATGTCGTCGCCCGGGATTTTAATTTTCCTTCCTTCTCTTAGATCCGTCAGATTCTTAAGCAATTCTGGGTCATGTTCACCATGACCAGGGAATTCTATCGAAGCAATAGTATACGTTTTCGGCGATTTGTAGCTGAAGGTTGATCCACCAAGGGTGACCTGAGCAAACGATTGATATTGTAAGCTACAAATCAGGAAAAACAGTATGCTATATAGTTTATTTCTGCTCACTTGTTTTTCCGAATCTTCTTTCCCGGTTTTGGAACTCAATTATTGCTTTGTAAAAATCTTCTTTTCGAAAATCAGGCCACAATACATCTGTAAAGTACAACTCACTGTAGGCAATTTGCCAAAGCATAAAGTTGCTAACCCTTTTTTCTCCACTTGTTCTTATCATCAGTTCAGGGTCAGGTAAATCTCCGGTTGTGAGATAAGAACTAACAATGGACTCATTTATTTCATCAGACCTTAAGTTTTTCAGCTCAACATCTTTCGCAATTTCTTTAAAGGCCTTTGTAATTTCCCATCTTGAGCTGTAGCTGAGTGCAAGATTCAAGTTTACGCCATCATTTTCCGCGGTTTCTTCTATTCCTTTCTGAAGCTCATTTTGACATTGATCCGGAAGACTCGAAATGTTACCTATGGCTGTAAGTTTTACTTTATTCTCCTGCAATGAGTCTATTTCATTCATTATTGTGGACACCAAAAGATCCATCAAGGCATTCACCTCTTCTACCGGGCGATTCCAGTTTTCTGTAGAAAATGCGTAGAGTGTAAGGTGTTTTATTCCTATTTCGCCGGCCGCGGTGAGAGCCTCTCGAACTGCTTCTACACCACTTGTGTGTCCAAAAGTTCTTAGCTCTCCTTGCTGTTTTGCCCATCTACCATTCCCATCCATAATGATCGCAACATGGTTTGGTACATTAGCTAAGTCTATTTGGTCTTTTCCAATCAAAGAAAATAATTGATGAATACTGCACTAAGATTTCCTTAGGCGTGCGAATTTCCTAAGAAAAAACGAGGTATTGAAATGGAATTACGTTTTTTTAACAAAAATCGAGTTAATTATTTCTATATCAAGGGTTTGTTACCATTTTTTGCAAGTTCCGGGTTTATTCAATCGATAAGATAGAATAGCCCCTGCGAATACATACCAATCCTTAGTGCCGGGGTTCCCTCTCTGCTGTCCGTCTAGTACAATAGCATCAGCATTTTTATTTGCCATTTGTGCTGCTATTGGTCCGTTTTCAAGAGCAAGCGTAACGGGATCAACGTAAGTGCCGCTGACATCATCAAGATAATCAGTAAATGTTTTGCGCAGTCCGTATTCAAATGAACAAGCGATTCGAGGTCCAAGGTTAAATTTAATACCCAATCCAACAGGTATGGAGATTTGATTCAGGTTGTAACGCTTATCGCTATTCTGGCTCGATTCCTGACCTTCAGTTCCTAACGGCTGGAGTTCGACCATGATATTGTCAAGGGTTCCTTCCGGTCTCATTCTAAAGTAATTGACTCCTGCAAAAATGTATGCGGTACCACTTTTCCTGTTTTTATTGCCAAAGTTGGTTCGAGTACCCATTTCATATTCAATAAAATTCAGCTCCATAATTGGCCCAGCTTCAATAATGTAGGAGCGAAAGTCCAGATTTCGGTCGATATTAGATTGAATTTTGGAATCGGCATCGCGGGCCTCTACCGTACCATATGTAAAATGAATTCGCAACACCCACCGATTGTCCTTCATATTGTATCGATAAAGAAGACCCGGTGCAAAATTGGTATTGTAGAATTGCTTTGCCGGGTTAAGGTCACCCAGATAGTACGATCCGCCAGCAAAAATTCCAATTTCTTCAGATTGACAAAATCCGAATATTGGCGTTAGGCATATAAATACAAGTATGACAGCTCTACGCATAGCAAAAAACGAAGTTAGACTATTTGTTTGATTCTTTCTTCTCAGAACTAACACAAAATGGCATGTTTTATTGTTGACAAGGGCTCAAAACTTAGCGCTATTGCGATTGTCTCTACCCCACAATAGTTTGTTTCGAATGGTATCGAAAAAAGTTTGCCACTCAAATTGGATGATGTTGAAATAATGATCTGCTTTTTTCAATGAAATAATGGTTTCGTTGGTTATGGTTTCACTTCTGGAGTCAATTGTAGCAAAATATTCATTTTCTCTACCTACTATTTTCAGTTCAATTGTACTATTATCATCCACGATGAATGGCCTTACATTCAAATTGTGCGGAGCAATTGGTGTTATTACGAAATTGTTTGATGCGGGCGCCAATATTGGACCTCCGCAGCTCAATGAATAAGCGGTTGATCCTGTTGGTGTAGCTATAATCAACCCATCTGCCCAATACGAATTCAAGTACTGTCCGTTCACGGTAGCATCAATTGTAACCATGGAGGAAGAGTCTTTTTTGTGGATGGTTACCTCGTTGAGGGCGTAGTTTTCATTTTTGAACAGACCTTGGTTCGATTGGAACTCAATGAGGGACCTTTTGTCAATCTCGTATTCTTTTGATCGAAGGCAAGCAAGTGCGCGAGCAACATCTTCCTTCGCGTTATTAGCCAGAAACCCCAATCGACCTGTATTCATCCCTAAAACTGGAATTTGTGAATCGTGAAATTCGGTTACTACATCCAAGATGGTGCCGTCACCACCTATTGTGACCAATGCTTGGATTTCATCGGTTATTTCTTCTCTTTTTCGAAAAGACCTGGCTTCTATTTTCTTTTTCAATTTCCCTTCCAGAAAACGATGGAATGCTTCATAAATCCAAATCTGTTCTGTCACCTTTTCTAGCTCATCCAGGACTAGGTTGACCATTGAAATAGAACTGTCTTCAAATTTTCTCCCGTAAATAGCTAAAACCATGTCTTTAGATTGGTTGTGTGAAATGTAAGAAAAAACCGCTTTCCTTTTGTTTGTTGAATGAGAATTCCAATCGAATGACCGTATCGTAATACGTCAGAAAATCCAGTCCTGCGCCGCAACTATAAAGCCATTGGTTGCAGTATGAATTAACCGATCCGGAGAAGTTGTTGATTACATATCCAACATCTGCAAATAGATTTGCATACAATGCGAAGTACAACTTGTTGAATCGTTGATTCTTAATTTTCGACATGACATGTGTTTTTTTTGGAATCAATTCGGCTTTTATATTTGATTTGCCGATACCATAATGATTTCCGTCAAGAACATAATACTCGTAACCTCTAATCTGATGCTCGTAACCTAATCCACGTTGAAGGAAATACGGGATATTAGCCTGAACGGTAGTTTTTCCTGCAATGCCAATGGCCCCGTAAAACCTTTTATGTATACGCATGAATTTTCTGGCAGCGCTTTCTATCGTTGTAAGGAAGATAGACTTATTGATTCCAATTCCATTCTGACTTAGCAAAAGATCAAGATAATGACCGGTTAAAGGATAGTGTTTGTAGTCCCGCTTGTCTTTTTTGAATTGGTACGTGAATGTTAAAAAAGAGGTGTGTGTGGCAGAGTCTCCAATAAAATTGGGATTCATTTCTGCAACTTCCGGTCGAATTTTTAAAAGATTGTATGTCGTCGTAAATTTTTGTGTGGTCACAAAATTGTGTCTTTGGAGAAATGAAAGTTGCAGCTGTAGTTGTTCCTTGGTGCGTCCATCGTTTCCGGTGAAGAAAACTCTTTTGTTGTTTAACGTACCAACGGTTACTTCATGCTGTTGGTCATAACCTGCGTAGATAGATACGCCGGATTTTCCTTTTGGAGATGCGTATGGAGCGTTATACAGCAGTCCAAATCTTTTTGAATATCCGAGCTGAAGCAGGACTCCCAGCTCTTCTCCTCTGCCTCGAAAATTTTGGTGCATTACAACCATTCCATAATTCAATCTTGTGAAATCCTTGCGTTCCCACCAGGTGTTGAAATTTGGGTCGGCGTTTTCAAATATAGGCAGTGGCCATATGAACCACCTTTCTGTCACCGTTATGATCAGTTCTGTTATTGAATCATTCAACGGAATGTTGCTGACGGTTACAGAATTGAAAAGGTCGGTGTTTTGAATGTTGTTTTGTGCTGATATAATCCGTGCTTGCATTTCACTTTTGAGGATTCGCTCTCCTATCGACAGATTAGATGCGATCAATACAATCCTGTCTTGAGTTTTAAAATTACCAGCGACACTTATATTTCTGATGGTGAAATGCGAACTGCTCATCCCTTTAGCCGTTAGTGCAGCTAAAAAAAGAAAGATAAAAACGTAAGGTATTTTTCTTGACAATAAGATCTTCTAGATATTCAAATACTTCATTAACGCATCGTATCGAAGTTTAACATCTTCTTTGAACCGATCTTCTGAATAAGAAGCACTGATTCTGTAATCATAACGGTTAAAGGTTTGCAATATACCTCCTAAATCCTTGGTGTTCACTTTGATTGTAACTTCCATGGAGGTTGAATCCGATGCGGAGGTGATGTAGGAGCTTAATATTTTTGAATCATTACCTTCTACGATCTGTGCAATTTCGGTGAGACTATAATCATTTTGGGCCATTTCCAACACGATAATACCCCCTGGTTCATTTATGGAAGCTGTATTTACAACAAGCTCCATTAGATGCGGCACGGTTATACACCCTAAGTAGTTATTGTCATTGTCGAGAACCGGAACTAGCGTTAATTGCAGATCGGATATTGCTTTCATCACGTCGTAGATGTGCTGGTCCGATTTGACGTGAGGAACAGGTAAAATCAATTTGGATTTTTCTATACTGACTTCTGGATTTTCCAGGTCAAAAATATTGTCGTCAGATATTAGGCCCATGTATTCATTTCCGTCGACCACAGGAATATGATTCACTCTGAACTCTTCCATCCAATGCAAGGCTTTCGTACATTTTTCCGAAAGCTTTAAAGGAGGGACTTCATCTGTTATTAAATCCAGTGCAACCATTCTTAGAACAATGTATTAATTATAACTTTGATATTTACAAAAATAGTACAACAATCGTGCTGAAGTTGACGGACGGCATGATAATATCGTTAAAATGAAATTTGTTGGATCAGATGACCAGGTTGAGTGTAAACATTAATAAAGTAGCAACAATCAGAAATGCTAGGGGAGGGAATATGCCTGACCTCGTGCAGGTTGCAAAAGATATAGAGGCATTTGGTGCTAATGGAATAACCGTTCACCCTAGACCAGATGAACGCCATATTCGTTATGATGATGTGCGGGAGCTTAGGGCAGTGGTGAAAACCGAATTAAATGTAGAAGGAAACCCAAAAGAAGATCGATTTGTTGATTTGGTTTCTGAGGTGCTTCCGGATCAGGTTACACTCGTTCCGGATAGTCAAAACCAGCTGACAAGTAACCATGGCTGGGATACGGTGAAGAATCAGGGATACCTCACAGAAATAATTGCCAAGTTCAGAAATCTCGGTATTCGCACTTCAATTTTTGTTGACGCTGATCTGGATATGATCGAAGGAGCTGCTACTACCGGTACGGACCGAATTGAGCTGTATACAGAGGAGTATGCATCGGGGTTCGAAAAAAATCGTTTGGCTGCGATTGAACCGTATGTAGCTGCGAGTAAAAAAGCGATGGAGCTAAAGCTTGGGTTGAATGCCGGTCACGATCTGAACAGAACCAATTTGAGATTTTTTGCTGAAAATATAGTCGGTTTATCTGAGGTGTCTATTGGGCACGCTTTTGTTTCAGATGCACTTTATTATGGGTTTGAAAATACCGTCGGCCTTTACTTAAGAGAATTACGATGAAGCTTCATTGCAGAGAATATGGTTCCGGACAACCGCTTATCATTTTACACGGATTATTCGGTTCATCAGACAATTGGCAAAGCTTTGCTAAGAAGTTGAGTGTTCACTTTCATGTCTATTTGGTTGATCAGAGAAATCATGGGCGTTCAGGTCATGCATTGGATCACAATTACGAATTGATGTCCGATGATCTGGATGAATTTATTCAGGAAAAGGAATTAGAAGATATTATTTTAATGGGGCATTCCATGGGAGGTAAAACAGCCATGACATACGCCCAGTTGGATGATACTCGGCTAAGCAAATTAATAGTGGTGGACATTGCTCCTAAAAGTTACCCGATGCACCATGAAGTAATTTTAGAAGGATTGAATGCCATCGATCTAAATGTTTGCAGGACAAGGAAATCTTGCGATGATCGTTTATCGGACTACATTTCAGAACCAATCCTACGGCAGTTTCTTTTGAAGAATTTGTATTGGGAAGAAAAGGACCGTCTGGAGTGGCGATTTAACTTAAATACACTGACGCGAGACATAGAAAATATGTTGGAAGGGCTTCCGAGTGATGAGGTCAGTATCCCCACGCTGTTTATTCGAGGAGATCAATCTAACTATATAATGGAGTCCGACTACAGCTCAATTTTGAATCAGTTCAATCAATCCGAAATTGTAACAGTGGAAGGAGCGGGACATTGGGTTCACGCGGAAGCGCCCGATGATTTTTATGAGCTAGTGGGAAAATTTATTGACCACCCACAAATTTGATCGATAGTCGGTGGTTTTCAGCGGCTGCCGTGGCAAGATATATTCCCGGGGTTAAATTGTTTATGTTGATTCTTGATTCGATTGTGTTGGGGCATACAAATTCATCAACTAATTTTCCAGCGAGGTCCGAAATTTTCACAACTATCTTCGAATCTGTTACGGGCTTTCTCAGCACCAATTCTCCAGTTTCTTGTGAGCAGAAGAATTTCCAATTATTTGCTGTATTTGAATTGATATTTAATGATGGATCGATCAACACATCCATGATAACCGGAAGATGATCCGACATATTGTAAAGCGCGGATGCAACTTCGGGAGAAACTGCAGTGTTGGGCGGCCAAACATTCAGGTCAGAATTGTATCGATTTCCATCCTGACCGTAGGCTTTGTAAGAACCGGTGATGTACTGAACGGAATTGAGCCCTGAAAGAACATCTTCGCTTACGAAGAAGAAATCAAAACGGTCATCCAAACCACCACCTGAACCACCATTTATAGATCCTGTAGCTTGGGTATGAATGTTTGCATAAACAGGATTCGCATGCCAGGCTCCTTCATTATTGATTGGGTCAAAGAGATCCGTTGCGCCGCCTGATTTTATTTCCGTAAAGGCAGGCTCCAGATTTGTATAGATGTTGAAGTCTCCCCCAAGGAATATATTTTCAATCCCCATTCTTTGATCCAATCTGTCCTTGATAACTTGGGCTTCAGATAATCGCTGAGTTTCGTCGGACCCGCTACTGCCTGCTTTCAAATGAGCCGCATATACATTGAAAAAGATGGTGTCTGAACCAGGTAGGTTACCTTTCCAATAAAGCACATACTCACTTATGTCTCGCAGAGTAGTAGTGATTTGCCGTTGCGATGCAAGTCCAAACTTCGTGTTATCGTAATAACACATGTTATCGGAAGCCGGACCGTTGTAGAAAATAGCTCTACTGTAATTGCTTCTTCCGTTGGTGTTCATTGCATTATTGAGAATGGTTGTTGCTCCCGAATTATTTTGTAGCTCATTAACAATGAGCACGTCCGGAAGAACATCATCTATTATTATGGCTAGTGTGTCTGCCCTTGAAGCGGCTACATATGGATAATTCAAGAGGTTGTAGGTCATCAGTCGCACGGTGTCCTGACTCATTGCAGAAATTGGCATAACAACAGCCAACAAATAGTAAAAGATGTTTTTTCTCACGCTTTTAATTTACTTCTTTAACGGAAAGCATGTACACCGGATAATGATCGGAATAGCCCCCCAGATAACTTCCTCCGGCGTACGTTCTAAATGGATACCCCTTCCAGTTTCCTGTTTGTTGTTTCAAAAAATTTTTACTGAAAACTTTCGCCTTGTAAAATTTGTAGGAAGTGAAGTCTCCGTTTTTCGGTACCATGCCGGAGCTTACTATAATCATATCAAAAACGTTGGGGTTGTCTCGCCAAAAGTGTGTTCCAATGCCTTTTCGGTGCAAATTTTCCATGGGATTAAAAAGCTCTCCATTTTCAACCTCTTCCCATTTTCTTTTTGCCATAAGTCCCTCTTTTATACTCGGGCTTAAAGGGTCATCGTTCAAGTCACCCATGATGATCACTTTGGCGTTGGGTTCAGCAAGCTGAATTGAGTCTGTAATGTGCTTTGCCATTTTAGCGGCGATTACTCTTTTGGGTCTGCTTTTCTTTTCCCCGCCTCTTCTTGAAGGCCAATGACAGATAATGAAATGCATTCGTTCACCGTCCAGTTCACCGCTTACCAAAAGTTCGTCCCGAGTGGTCCAATTTGGGTCGCCCGGTATTGTAACTTTATAATTTTTCGAGGAAGTGACTTTAAAATAGTTCGGATTGTATAAAAACCCAACATCAATGCCGCGATGGTCAGGGGAATCATAATGCACAATCTGATAATTTCGGGACGAGATGGACTCTACTTTAACAAGGTCTTCAAGAACACTTCTGTTTTCTATTTCACAAACACCTAGAACTGCAAGCCCATCCGGTGTAGCTTCTGTGCCGATCTGACTAATTACGGTCGCCAAATTGTCCAGTTTCTCATAATATTTTGCTGTGTTCCAATTTTTATTTCCGTTGGGAGTAAAGTCATCTTGCAATATTAGATCAGGATTTGGGTCCACTATAGTGTCAAACAGATTTTCCAGATTGTAGAATCCTATGGTGGTCAGCTTGTAATTCTTGTCTTTGTTCAGCTCGAATTTCTGAGCATAGGGCGAGAAGCAAACGATTAAAACAATGAAGATTGATAAGCAATATTTCATGAGGCAAGTGTTATGTCTTCTGCATAGAGATCTTAAGAGTAGACAAGATGTGCAATATTATCAAATAATTAAATTAATACAAGCTAATTTCTACTATCTAGGCATTTCCAAATCAATCTGGCCCGCCCTACGATAGTGTAGGATGGCCAATAGAATATTTTGCTTTACTTTAGGCATCAAATTGAATCTGAAACCTAAAAGAAATGCAATTCAGGCTCATTCCTTTTGTACTTCTAATGCTGACTTGCCCCTGTTTGATTGCTCAAACGGATACGGCGAAATCAGAGATTGACTCGTTATCTCCGGCGGCAAATATTATTCCGGTATTTACGGTTTCGGCCGATGAATTGGAATCGGAAGAACAAAGTCAGGATGTGTCGGGAATTTTACAATCATCTCGTGATGTTTTCATGTCCATTGCTGGATTTAACTTTAGTGGAGCACGCTACAGGTTTAGAGGCTACAGCTCGGAAAACACTCAGATCATGATGAATGGAATTCCGATGAATGACAGAGAAAGCGGTTGGGCAATCTGGGCATTTTGGGGAGGGTTAAACGATGTAACCAGATATCCCGAGAATCGACAGGGCATCAGCTCAGCAAATATGGGATTCGGAAACATAGGAGGGTATTCCAATGTCAATCTTCGTTCAACGAATTTGAGAAAGGGAACAAGAATTTCGTATGCACTAACAAACAGAACGTATAGACAGAGAGCTATTGTAACCCATTCCACGGGCATGATGGACAATGGCTGGGCCATTGCATTTTCAGGTGCATTTCGATATTCTAATGAAGGGTATGTCGAGGGAAGCTCGTTCAATGGTGGTAGTTACTATTTCTCAGTACTAAAGAAATTCAATGAGAAACATCAGCTGAGTTTGTCGGGGTTTGGATCACCAACAGTTCAGGAACGACAGGGGATAGCCGTTCAGGAGGCTTATGATCTTACGGGTAACAACTTTTACAATCCTTACTGGGGGTGGCAATCCAACGCAGATGGATCCGACAGCACTAAAAGAAATGCTCGGGTCAGAGACAATCACAAACCACACATTTTTCTTACCCACGATCTGAAATTGTCGAATACCGCTAAACTAACCACAACGGCATATGGTGTATTTGGAAGAACTTCGAATTCGAATCTGAACTGGTTTGAAGCGCCCGATCCTCGACCGGATTATTACAGGTACTTACCCAGCTACAATTTAACAGAAAACCCAAGTTATGCGGCAATCCAAACCGCCGATTGGTCGCAAGGAAACACAGATGTAACTCAAATTAATTGGGATGCGCTTTATAACGCGAACTACAACAATTTAACCACCGTTGAAGATCCTAATGGCGCCGTGGGAACAGTGCTGACAGGTAACCGATCAAAATATATTTTAGAAGAATACAGACAAGACCCAAGACAGTTTGGATTGAAAGTTTGGTACAATGATGATTTAACGGAAAATCTATACCTGTCTGCCGGTGCACAGGCGGATATTTATAAAAGCAAGAATTACAGATTACTCAACGACCTTTTGGGTGGAGAATTTTGGGTTGATGTTGATCAATTTGCTCAGCGTGATTTTGCAGATAGCCTCTCCGCACAAAACGATTTGAACAATTACAACAATATAATTGAGGAAGGCGAGGTATTCGGGTACAATTACGATATTAATGTCCATACCTACGATGCATTCGCTAACGTGGATTGGAAATCAACAAAGTTGGATGGTTATGCCGGATTTACCATTTCAAATACATCTTTTTGGAGAACGGGATACATGCAGAATGGTCGTTTTCCCGATGCATCATTCGGTGAATCTGAGAAGCACAATTTTTTCAATTACGGGGTTAAATTGGGAGCTACTTACAAGTTGACGGGAAGACACCTCATCTCAATTAATGGTGCATACATGACAAGAGCGCCGCTGTCAAGAAATTCTTATGTTTCTCCAAGAACCAGGGATTATGTGGTTAACAATTTGAAAAGTACTGAAGTAATCAGTGGAGACATTAATTACATGGTTCGGTATCCTAATTTGAGAGCTCGGCTAACGGCATTTTACACTGAAATCAACGATCAGGTTTGGGCGAGAAGCTTTTATCATGATGAATACAATGCATTTGTGAATTATGTGATGTCGGATGTGGATCAACTTTTTATGGGAACCGAGATAGGTGTGGAATATACACTTGCTTCAGTTTGGGTGTTGAGCACTGCATTTACGACGGGAGATTTCATATTCAGCAATAGACCAAAGGCAACGATTACGGCTGACAATACGCAGGAAGTAATCGCCGAAGATCGCACCATATACCTCAAAAATTATGACATAGGTGGAATGCCCCAGCTAGCAGGAACGTTTGGAGTCAAATACAATTCTCCTAAGTATTGGTTCGTAGGGGCAAACTGGAATTATTTTGATCGAATGAACCTAGGGCCAAATCCAGACCGAAGAACAGAAGAGGCTGTGGCAGCATTTGTTGTTACGGATCCTCAGTGGGATGAGACATTGGATATTACCGAACTGGAAGGAGGATATACAATAAATATGTTTGGTGGAAAGAGTTGGAGACTGTCTAGTGGGAAATACCTAAGACTATTTTTGAGTGTGAGCAACATATTGAACAACACCGATTTTAAAACGGGTGGCTATGAACAATTAAGATACAATCCGGGTGAGATCGGCAAGTTTCCCCCTAAATACGGCTACATGTACGGACTTACTTATTTTGGGATGTTAACCTATCAGTTCTGAGAATGAAGATTAGATTGTTTTATATAGTTTTTTTCGCGTTGAGCTTATTCGCTTGCAAAAGAGAATATGATAGTCCACCGTTAAATCAACTTCCTGAAAATGGGATAATTTCCATTGCTCAACTAAGATCAATGGCTTTCCCTCACAAATTTGTTGGCGACACCAGTATTTTCGGTGTTATAACAATGGATGAGCAAACTGGGAATATTTATAAAAACGTTTACATCCAAGATACGAGCGGAGCGGGAATGAATCTTAGATTACTTTCCTCCGGTGGTGTTATTCAGGGTGATTCCGTGAGAGTTTCGTTGAAAGGAACCATATTAACTCAGTTCGATGGGATGCTTCAGCTTGATTCTGTGGACGTAGATGATAATATTGTCACACAATCCACAGGGAATATAGTTGAGCCAAAAACGGTTACAATAGCTGAAATCAACTCGAGCATTCAGGCCCAGCTAATTCGTTTGGAAGGCGTTGAGTTTTCTGGGATGGATGTTGGGGGTACCTGGGCCGACGGAGATAACCAAGCTTCCCTGAACAGAATGCTTGTGAATTGCTTTGGAGATGAAGTTATTGTTCGAACCAGTGGATATGCAAATTTTGCAAATGAGGTAATTCCTTCTGGTAACGGATCCATTATCGGCGTAGTAGGCCAATACAATACAGATATGCAACTGTATATTCGAACTCCACTTGAAGCGCAAATGGCCGATCCAAGGTGCACAGCCTCTTATCTATTGTATAAGGATTTTGATGATGGTTCTACTACATCCGGAGGCTGGGGAAGTTTTTGGACGGGAACCAATGCCAATGGAACAAATTGGGGAGAATGGGAAATTTTCGGGGGGAATGTAGCATCGGCAAGTAACTTTGAATTTGCTTCGTTCACGAATTACGCTTGCGAAAGCTGGTTGGTTTCTCCATCGGTAAATTTAACCGGTACGACACTCCCGATCCTGACATTCGATAATGTTACCAGATACAGCGGGCCTGGTTTAGAGCTGTATGTTTCTACGGATTATGATGGCTCTAGTGATCCTGCTTTACAGGGCACATGGACGAACATTACTTCCTCAGTTCCTAATTGGGATGTAGATTCAGGAGATTGGACTTTTGTTCCCAGTGGAACGATCGATTTGAGCCCATATATTTCGCCCAACACCTATATTGCCTTTAAGTATATTGGTTCAAATGTAGATGGCGCGACCTGGGAGATTGACAATATTATTATACAAGAATGAACAGCTTTAGGAATATATTGCAACTAACGATTCTTTGTGTTGGAGTTATCTGGTTATTCCAGTCTTGTAAAAAAAAGTACGATAACCCGCCGGTAAACACAATACCTGTTGGTGGAGTGCTCACTATAGCGGAAATAAAAGCACTTCCATATCCACACAAATTTGTAGGGGATTCCAGTGTTTATGCTGTGGTAACCATGGATGAATCTACGGGGAATTTGTATAAAAACATTTTTGTACAGGATGCAACAGGAGCGATTAACGTGCGCCTATTTTCAAGCGGAAGTATAAACGAAGGGGATTCGATTCGAATCTATTTAAAGAATACCGTTGTTGGCCAATATACAGGAATGGTGCAATTGGATTCAGTGGATACTGATGACAATATTATAAAGCTGGCAAACAATCGGCACCTAACACCGCAGACGGTTAGGATAGATCAAATTGAACAGTCCCTCCAGTCAAAATTGATAAGTATAGACTCCGTTGAGTTTGTCAGTAGCAGTGCAGGACAAACATGGGCGGATGGACAAAATCAGGTTTCTTTGGATCGGACAATAACGAACTGTCAGGAAACGGATGAGATCATCATTCGTTCAAGTGGATACTCCAATTTTGCAGATGACTTAACCCCATCAGGCAACGGCCAATTGACCGCTGTTGTAACCCAATTTAATACGACCATGCAGCTATTGATCAGAACTCCTGATGAGGTGCTGTTCAATAATCCGAGGTGTGGAGCAATCTATGTTTTTAGCAAGGACTTCAACGATGGCTCGATTACTTCCGGTGGGTGGACATCCTATTGGAATGGGACCGCCGTTGGTGGAACCAATGTTGGCGAGTGGGAAATCTATGGAGGTGACGTTGCCAGCGCAAGTAATTACGAAGGAGGAGCGAACTATTCAACTACTTCATGGCTCATCTCCCCGCCGATTGATTTAAATACGATTGCCCCTGGAACACCGGTTTTATCCTTTGATAATGTAACGCAATACAGTGGACAAGCTCTCGAATTATGGGTTTCAACGGATTATGATGGTTTCAGCGACCCTGATGTTCAGGGTACTTGGATAAATCTGACTTCTATTGTTCCAAATTGGGATGTAGACTCCGGAGATTGGGATTTTGTATCGAGTGGAGGAATTGATCTGTCTGCTTACAAATCAGGTTCCACATTCATTGCGTTCAAATATCAGGGCAGCACTTCAAACGGTGCGACTTGGGAGCTGGACAACATTAACATTGAAAATCAGTAACTTTACAGGGTTTCGCACGAACAAATTATATCACATGAAAACACTTTACACAACAATTTTAGCTTGCACATTTATCGGGTTCCTCAACGGACAAACCTATTTTTCGGATGATTTTGAACCTGGTTCGGGTGCCGGGGGGTCTCTTACCAATAACAATGCATGGACAACTCAGGTCGTTGTCGCTTCAACATCAGGATTCAATTGGATACACGATGATTTTGGAGGAGATGCTTTTGCAGAAGTTTCCAATTACAATTCTACGACATCAACGAATGAAGTAATGCAAACTTGGCTCATAACTCCGGTGATTGATCTGTCTGCTTCTACGATGCCTGTCTTGAATTTTAATAATATGAAACGATTCCCGGGGGATGATTTGATAGTCAATATTTCTACGGATTACAGTGGTTCCGGATCTCCATTGGCAGCCTCCTGGACTGATATCACAAGCTCCTGCACGATGGATGCTAATACGGGAAGCTGGTCATTTGTTAATTCGGGTGATGTAGATATTACGACGGCAGTTTCAGGATCGCCTTCTACCGTTTATCTCGCTTTTCAGTATTCTGGCGGTGTTTCTGACGGAAGTACGTATGAAATTGACGATGTGATTATTCAGGAGGGACCAATTTCGGTACCTTCAGTACCGATCTATGACATTCAGTATACAACATCTCCAGGTGGAAACTCACCATATGATGGTCAGGTGGTTACAACCGGCGGAATAGTAACTGCTTTGGTGAATAGTGCGGGCGATGTTGGCTACTTCATTCAAAGTGGAAGCGGTGCCTGGAATGGAATTTACGTGAATGATGCTTCAAATATACCTACCAGAGGTGATAGTGTCACGGTCACAGGAATGGTGCAAGAGAATTTTAACTTTACGCGAATTACTGCTGTTTCTGCGTACAATGTTGTTTCTGGCGGAAATCCTGAGCCGGCAGCTTGGCCTGTTGCAACTATTGAGGTGAACTATGAAGATTTTGAAGGTGTGTTGGTGCGTGCAGCCTCTGCAGAATGTACGAATCCATCGGTTGGTTTTGGACAATGGGCAATTTATGACGGATCTACAGATACCTGTTTAGTGGACGATATCATTTACTCCTATGTGCCTGTATTGGGTAATATTTATGATGTTACTGGTCCTGTTTGGTTCTCGTATAGTGAATTTAAATTGTTACCAAGAGATGCAGCCGATATATCCGGGTCTTCACTTCAATTTACGGTTTACAACATTCAATACACAACAGATCCCGGCGGATTTTCACCGTTTAATGGTACAGACGTAACCAACCTGAAAGGTATTGTTACAGCAGAATCGAGTGGCGCTTTCAATGCCGATGAAAGAGGGTATTGGATCCAAGACGGTTCCGGTGCGTGGCACGGCATCTTTGTGAGGGATTCGATCAACACTCCATCGATTGGAGACAGCGTTCTAATTGATGGTAATGTCAATGAGAATTTCAATCAGACTATTATCAGAAATGTTACTTCGTTTAATGTGTTGAATTCTGGAAATACGCTTCCAAACTCGCCGATTATTGCAACGGATAGCGTAAATCTTGAAAAGTACGAAGGAGTTTTGGTAACAACCGAGTATGCGGCTTGTACCAATCCGAGCATGGGATTTGGTCAATGGGAAATCAATGATGGAACCGGTCCGGCGTTAATAGATGACATTATCTATTCTTACCCTTCACCGGTCCTTGGTACACAGTACCGAGTTACCGGTCCCGTTTACTATTCGTATAGCGAGTACAAAATTCTACCTAGAGCAGCTATTGATGTTGAGGTTTTCGCTGGCATACAGGAGATCAACTCAATTTCGAAATTGTTTCCTAATCCAGCTAAAGATGTACTCATGATTGAATCATCGAGTAACGGACAAGTTGAAGTAGTTGATATGGCCGGTAGAATTGTTCTTCAAACGACAATAGCAGTTGGAATGAATCAGCTGAATATTTCATCATTGGATTCGGGTAGTTATTTGCTAAGGACTGCAGATGCTACAGGGATTTCCAGGTTCATCGTCGAATGAGGTTTTATTCGTAGCAATCCTATTTTAGGGTTTCAATTGTGTTTGCACTAAAGTGCAACTTGAATTCATATTATGCTAAAACTCGTTAAACATGTACGTTTAGGGTTCATATATGACTTCGTCAAAAAAACATTGAAAATTTGGGTAAAATAGGTGGTTGGAGGCAACTTTTGTATTTTTATGCGTCAGAGCAATACATGTCAAACAAAGACTAGCCTACATGAGACAAATAATTCTGTCATTAATGCTGATGTTTACGAGCTACATCGGCTTTGCACAAATATACGGGGGAGAAGGGTATTTAATCGGTACCGCTGTAGAGATAGGTATTTCCGGTCAATGGGGATACGAGGGTTCCGATATTAACCTGGGTCAACCACCAACACCGATACACTTTCGTTCCAATTCCGGCAACCTATTCGGATTCGTAGCGGATCCGACTTTTTCCGGATGGGTGAATTTCGACGGAGATTTCTTTACTCCCGGATCACCGGAAAACGGCTGGGGCCTTGAGGTAGGTGGAAATAATGGAGCCCAATTTAATAACAACTGTTCGAATTTTGGAACAAATGATATACCTGGCACTTTGAGCAATTATGTAAATAATGCAGGCTGTATGTCTATCGATTGGGATGGATCGATTGCCGCTTCAGGATACGATCTAAGTATCGGGATTGTTTACTCATTGAAACAAAACGACTTGTTTTACACGACAGAAGTAACCATAACAAACAACAGTGGTACCGCTGTAGATAGTATTTATTATTACCGGAATGTAGACCCGGATAATAATGTGGAGCTCACATTTGATTATACGACAACGAATACCATTGTAGCTAATCCTCCAAGTACTTGTAATAAAGCGCACGTTACAGCAGAACAGGCAATGCCGTGGCCCTCTTACCTTGGTTTTGCTGCAATTGGAGATATGTTCAGAGTTTGCCATGGAGGTTTTTCTAATCGTAATGCCTCCAATATGTGGAATGGAAATCCTGCAGTTCCGCTTACCACTACCGTGGGAGCAACAACTTTTGCAGACGAAGCTATTTCTTTGAGCTATCTGATCGAATCAATTCCACCCGGTGGAAGTGAAACATTCAAATTCGTGGTGATATTAAATGCGGCTGGTGCAGATGCTGCTTTTGACAATCTTTTCGCGTTTGATTATGTCGGATCTACATCAACAGGAGCTCAATGTGTTCCTATTACGGATACAACATACGTAGTGCCTGGATCTACAGGTGCATTGGGAACACCCTGTTCAGATTCTGTTTTGATCGAGATTACAGGTTCTGCAGTCGGTGATTTCAATTGGGTTTGGAGCCCCGCGACAAATTTGAGTTCGACTACGGGTACAAGCGTTTATGCCTTTCCTACAGATACCATAACCTACACGATAACGGGAACGTCAATCAGTGGATGCTTTACTACACCGGTTGTTAAGGAGATCGTGGTAATTCCTACTGCATCGAATGACCCGACCGTAACCCCAGCAGGTCCATATTGCCCTGGTGATCCAATAGCTATTATGACAGCAGTTGATCCTGGCGGAGAATGGGGGGCGAGCTGCGGCACTTGTATTGATCCAGTCACAGGAGCCTTCGACCCTGGGACATTAGCTGGTGGAACGTATCAGATATGGTATGGTTTTACAGGTGGTGGAGGAATTTGCCCGCTTGGGGATACAATAGATGTGATTATTGGTGGGACGAATCCACCTACTATTGATCCTGCTGGTCCGTATTGCGATGGTCCTGGAACTTATACCTTGACTGCAGACTTGCCTGGAGGGACATGGTCTGCAGCCTGTGGGGCATGCATTGATGCTGCCGGTAACTTTACTCCATCCGTTCCGGGAATTGGGACCTACGAAGTGTACTACAGCATTTCCGGAGCTTGTGGTGGCAATGACACGATTATGGTGGATGTGATCAATAGCCTTGATGCGTCCATTACTCCTGTTGCTGGTCCAATTTGCGACCAGTCGGTTCCAATTACCATGATTGGAGCGGTAACACCCGGAGGAACATGGTCTGCTTCGTGTCCGAGTTGTATTGATCCTGTTTCTGGATCTTTCGATCCGTCGGTAGGTGCAGGTGTGTATACCGTGTATTACTCATTTACCGGTTCGTGCTTTGCGATCGATTCGACAACCGTCACGGTTGAAACAGCGATCGACCCTACGATCAACCCGGCTGGTCCGTTTTGTGATTACGATCCGGCGTTTACGCTGACTGCATTAAATGCGGGAGGCACTTGGAGTGCGTCTTGTTTAACCTGTATCGATGGTGCCACGGGTAGTTTTGACCCTGTTGTTGCCGGACCTGGATTCCATGATATTACTTATACCATAGTAAGTACGTGCACATCTGCTGGATTTGAAACGATTTATGTGGATAGTGTTTCCGTGGTGTCAGTCACTGCTGTGGATCCTTTGTGCTTCGGAAGCTGTGATGGTACATTGACGATTGATGCAATCAATGCAACGCAATACTCGATAGATAATGGAACTTCTTTTCAGGTTTCTGCTTCCTTTGCTGGTGCATGCAGTGGAACCTATGACATCGTGGTTCAGAGCAGCAATGGCTGTGAGGCAGTGGGCAATGCAACAGTTACTGATCCGGCACAGCTTACTTTGTCAATCATAACTCAGGACGCTGTCTGTAATGGTGGTTGTGATGGTAGCATTAACGCGGTCGTTAATGGGGGAACAGTTTCGGCAGGATACAATTACAATTGGTCAGGCGGAATAGCTTCTTCAACCGATCCGAATGCGATCAATGTTTGTGCAGGGACCTACGATCTGATTGTAACAGATGATAACGGTTGTGTTATCGACTCTATTGGGATCATTGTTGGCGAGCTTCCATTGTTGGATGCCGGGGTGAATATTGTTACGGATGAAACTTGTTTTGAAAGCTGTGATGGTCAGATAGAAATTACAGGTACGGCCGGAGTGCAATTTAGTTTAACAGGTCCTTCAGGAACGATGAATAATGCAACGGGGATTTTTACCGGATTATGTGAAGGTACTTACGATCTGGTAATACAGGATGCGAACGATTGTTTTGCATATTCATCGGCTGCACTTACTGCTCCTGATCAGGTGATAGCTGATTTTAACTTTGGTCCTCAGCCAACCTCTTTCATGGAATCTGAAATAACCTTTTTGAACCAATCGTTGAATGCAACCAATTATTCGTGGACGTTCACGCCTGGGGTTGAGCCGCCTTCATCAACCGATCAAAACCCGATCATCTACTTCCCGGATTATACGGAAGGTACTTATCAGGCATGCTTAACGGCGATCAACGACAATGGTTGTGACAGTACTGTTTGTAAAACGATCATTATTGATCCTGAATTCATTATTTATGCTCCGAACGCATTTACACCGGATGGGGACAATATAAATGATACTTGGATGCCTGTTTTACAAGGGGCTGACCCTGATGAGTACGAAGTGTATGTGTTCAACAGATGGGGAGAAGTTGTATGGCACAGTGAAACCTTAAATGTCCCATGGGATGGGCTGGATCGGGTTACCGGATTGATGCTGAAGACAGATGTATATGCCTGGAGAATAAAGGCAAAAGATATTATGCTCGGAGAAAAACATGAATTCAAAGGGCATGTAACGTTACTCAAGTAAACATCAGTTACAATTACGAAAGGGCCTCGTCAACTAGATGAGGCCCTTTTCTTTTGTTGGTGGATAAGAAACGAATAATTTACTGCTTAATAAACCGGATGGTTTTGTGTTCGATACCTGAATTTGTATGACATTCGATGGTCAATAGGTAAACACCTGACCCCAGTGTTGAAACATTTATATCGTGAGAACTTGTGCCGATTTGTGGGATGAATGCTTCGGTAAACAACAACTTTCCGGTTAAATCAACAATTTGCAACGTCCCGTATTCTGCACGGACTTTACTATCCAATTTTATTTGTAATCTATCATTTGCAGGGACTGGGCCCAATTCAATTGCAATAGTTGTGCTTTCATGTTCCGCTGTTGATGTCGAACCACCACAATCAAAATAATCATATCCATCAATTTGATCAGGCATATTGTTCGCATAGCCGTTAGTTGAAATGTTTGGAATCGAAGGGGTTGAGAAATCAATATCATGTGGTGTAAGGTTGATCGGCATAAGCGCGTCAGGATCCGGTAGAACAAATAGATCAGAGCTTCTCCCTTTTGTGAAATACATATTGCCATCATAGCAAGTTTGAATTTTTGCCGTCGGATGGAAAAGCCACAAATTCGTGTAATTTGAACTAGACCAAGTTGGACCGGTTCCCGTTGTGCTGTTATAAGAATTCAATGGATCGGATGTTTGAACCTGCAGTCTTGTGATGTAGTTTGGTCCGCTAGTGGTTAGGTCAATTTGCCCGAGGTAGGATAAATTACTATTACCACTTGATTGGTAACCACCGCCGCAAAAGTATAAGTAGTCACCGCTTGGACTAAATTCCACCCCAACTATTTTTCTTTCCATATTTCGGAGCCAGTCAAATCCTGTTCCTGTACTAATGTCGAATTCCATAGGGGCATGATATTGTGATAATGAACCCGATACAGATATTGTAGAGTCGAAATCAATCAAAAGTTCAGAGAACTTGATGGTGGTTGGTAAAGCGGCAAAGGCTGTTGGAGAGCTTACGTCAAAGAGATACGCTTCTTGTTGATTGTTGTTTTGTGATCGAGCCATAACCAGAAGCTGATTTGAGTTTGGGTCTAATTCGATAGGGCTTCCTGCTGCCATCAATGACCAGCTATAGCTTGATACGGTGCTTGAAGTGGCGGCATGAGCGATTGTCTTACTCGTGTCAATAACAAATTTATCTACCTCAAAAGTTGAGCTGATAACGGTGCTTCCAAACGCCTGGTCGCGACGTTGAGCATAAATATCATGATTGCCAACAAATGAGCTTGCCGAAGTTGCTTTTCCGGGAAAATATTGATAATTGGTTCCGCCTACATCCAATAATCTGTCTTTTATCGGTCCCGATCCATCAGAAATGTATTGGGCAGTAGTACCCATAACTTCTACCAATGAGTAAGCCAGGTAAGAAGCTTGGTACCCCGGGCTGGTGCTTGGGTAGCTTGAAGGAGCAAGATTATAGATGAAAAACCATTGATTTACTGAGCCCGGTCTGAGCACAACCTGGATTTCGTCGTCTCCCGCACTTGCATTCATTTCTCCACCGGTTACTATAATCTGATTTCCGCCTGCGTCGTACAGATTAAGCTCGGCAGTAGCAGCATTGAAGTCTCCATTATGAAGTGTAAAAAACACAAGCTCGCCACATTCATTAACTCCAGCATGCGAAGGCCCAACCTTATTGCTGCTTCCACTAGGGATATCCATAGCTATTGGGGTTGAAGAATTCCAAATTACATATTGGTGCAATGTGGTAGAAGTTAAATCCTGTGTCGGACCACTCTGTTCAAATCCGGTTACAAGAGGCCAAACGGGTAAGCCAAGAAATTGGCTGTTAGTGGTGCTCACAAATAGAATGTTTGCGATAAAACAGGTGATAAGGTATAGACTGAATCGGTTCATGTTAAAAGTTAAAGTGTAGTTGCGATAAATTATCAAGTTATCCAATGTAAGCAAATAAGAAAGTACTGACAATAGACAATTAACGAAAACTACTTTTGGGTTTACCAAAGGCGATCTTTCATTAGAACATATGTATCAATAGCCCGTCACTTCCCTGACTTTGGCTAAAGTAGCTGATGCGACTTTTTTTGCTTTTTCTGCACCGTCAAAAAGCACTTTGTCGATTTCGTGTGTATTGGCCATGTAGTGCTCGTAACGCTCCCGTTCCTCAGAAAATTTGCTTAATAGCTCATTGGAAAGATCTTGTTTCGCATGCCCCCAGCCGTAACCGCCTTGAGCAAGCTTCGTTCTCATGCTTTCCGCTTTTAATGGAGCAATTTGCTTATACAATTCATACACCGGTGTCTGGTCTGCAACTTTGGGCTGTTCTAATGGGGTATCGTCAGTAATGATCTTTTTGTTGATGTATTTTGTTAATTGTTTTTCGGATAAGAATACGTTGATACAATTGTCTCTCGATTTACTCATTTTTTCTCCATCCGTTCCCGGTACGAGCATGTTATTCTCTTGCAACACGGCTTCGGGAGCTACAAGGATTTCTTTTTTTACCGAATGGTTGAATCTGGATGCTATGTCTCTTGCCATTTCCAGATGTTGCAGCTGATCTTTTCCTACTGGTACCAATTCTGCATCGTAAAGGAGTATATCCGCAGCCATTAGAACAGGATAGGTGAATAGACCGCCGTTCACATCTTCTAAACGATCCGCTTTGTCCTTGAATGAATGAGCGAGCTGCAGCCTAGAATAAGGAAAGTAGCAGCTAAGATACCAGGTGAGCTCCGTAACTTCCGGGATATCACTTTGTCTGTAAAACACCGTTTTGTTTGGATCAAGACCAAAAGCCAACCAGGTAGCAGCTACAGAATAGGTGTTTTGCCTAAGCAGTTCCCCATCCTTGATCTGTGTTAGCGAATGCATATCGGCAATAAAAAGAAAGGACTCATTTTCCGAAAGGTTTGCCATTTCAATGGCCGGAAGAATGGCCCCAAGGATATTCCCAAGGTGAGGTGTTCCTGTACTTTGTATCCCTGTCAATACTCTTGCCATTCGCTTATTTTGTGATCAAAATTAGCAAATTGATTGTTCATTATTCGCAATAATCGAATATTATTGTTGGTAAGTTAGAGCAAGTTAAAATTCTAACTGTGATCGGTAATGAGATATATTTTTGCTCCTTTCAGGTTCATATACAAACTCTATTTTGCGATTGTATTTGCCATATCGCTTCTCATTTTTGCTCCTATATTTTTATTTGCGGTGCAGTTTGACAATGGATTTAGATATGGCTTCACATGGCGGAAAATCTGGTCGAAATTTTTGGAAATAGTATGCCTTGTACCTGTTATTGTAAAGGGAAAGGAGAATTTTCCTGATTCTGGTCCATACATAGTTGTTGCCAACCATGCATCGTATCTCGATATCATATTGCTATACAGTATTGTCCCTCATCATTTTAGATTTTTAGGCAAAGCCGAGATTTTGGGTTGGCCGATTTTGAAAAATGTTTTTAGAAAAATGGACATTGCTGTGGAAAGAGGAAGTCGTGTTCAGGCATTTAGGTCGCTAGAAAAATGCGGTGAAGCACTTCGATCCGGAGACTCTATAATTATTTTCCCGGAAGGTGGATGGGATCCAAAAAAGAAGGGGATGCAGAGATTTAAGAATGGAGCTTTCAAGCTTGCCATAGCAAATCAGGTTCCCATTGTTCCACTTAGCTTTCAAAATAATAAGTTTCTGTTTTGTGATCATACGGACTTGTTTTTTAATGGTCGGCCCGGAATTTCAAAAACGGTTGTACATTCAATGGTGCAGACAACCAATATGACCGTCGAAGATTTAGTACCTTTGCGAGAGCAGATTTTTGAAACAATTAATTCAGCGTTACCTGATGAATATTGATGATAGCATTGTAGACAAGATTGCCGGTTTGTCCAAATTAAAATTTGAAGGCAAGTCAAAAGACAAGATGAAGGACGACATGAACAAAATGATCGACTTTGTTGGAAAATTGAACGAAGTAAATACGGAGGGAATTGAACCGTTAATCCACCTTACGGAAGAACTGAATGTTCTTAGAGATGATGTGCCTTACAGTGAAACCACCCAAGAAGAAGCACTCAAAAATGCTCCGAAAAAAGACTCGGATTATTTTCGAATACCAAAAGTGTTAAAATAAAATTTCAACCAAATTAGCAGTGCTCGTCGTAGGCTGCTTGCAAGTTTTCTGATATCATCTCAGCAGCTCTGCCTTCTATATGATGTCTCTCAATGAAATGAACCAACTTCCCATCCTTGAATAAGGCCATGCTAGGTGATGAAGGGGGATAAGGCAATGTGTACTTTCTTGCTTGATCCACAGCTTCTCTGTCTACACCCGCAAAAACAGTCACCAAGTTTTCAGGTCTTTTGGAATGATTGACCGACATTTTAGCCGCTGGCCGTGCATTTGCAGCAGCACAGCCACAAACCGAATTGATAACCAACAATGTGGTGCCTTGGGTTTCGTTGATCGCATTGTCAACTTCTGCAGCGGTTACCAATTGCTGGAAGCCTGCACTGGTCAGGTCTTCTTTCATGGGTGCTACTAATTCTGGTGGATACATAAAATCTCTTTTTTTGTTCGTGCAAATTTACGTGTTTAATCGTATCACGTTCTTTTTTTTAGGAAAAACTGTTTAAGTAATTCGGAAGATTCTTTGGCTAAAATACCACCGACAACTTCGGTAGAAGGGTGCAATACATTGTCCTTTAGTCTTTGGTATCCTCTTCGCTCATCTGAAGCGCCGAATACAATTTTTCCGATCCGGGTCCAGAAAGAAGCTCCTGCACACATTGTACATGGTTCAAGGGTAACGTACAAAGTGCAGTTCGTTAAATACTTATTTCCCAGATATTCTGATGCTGAGGTAAAAGCCTGCATCTCTGCATGTGCCGTAAAATCGGTAAGCCGTTCCGTAAAATTGTGGGATCGGGCGATGATCTTGTTTTTGCAAACGATTACTGCACCAACGGGCACCTCCTCCATCTCAAATCCTTTTTGTGCTTCGATCAGAGCCTGTCTCATGAAATACTCATCGTTCAATGGTTGAATTTCCATTCCACAAAGTTAGTTGAACTTGTCGTTTATCCTTAGCTTTGATGATCTTAAAAATACAAGCAATGCTTAGATCGCATACGAATGGTCAATTGAGAATTGATGATTTAGGTAAGGAAGTTACTTTGAGTGGTTGGGTTCAAAAAACCAGAGACTTAGGTGGGATGACATTTGTCGATCTTAGGGATCGATATGGAATAACTCAGCTGGCATTTAATATGGACGTAGATGCCTCATTATGTGAGGAAGCCAGAAAGCTTGGAAGAGAGTTTGTAATTCAGGTTCGGGGCAAGGTAATTGAGCGATCCAGTAAAAATCCGGGGATGCCTACCGGAGAAATAGAAATTGATGTTGATTCGTTGCAAGTATTGAATTCGAGCAAGACGCCACCATTTACGATTGAAGACCAGACGGATGGAGGCGATGAGCTAAGGATGCAATACCGCTACTTGGATCTGAGAAGAAATCAACCAAGAAAAAATTTGGAGCTCCGACACAAAATGTCTTTGGAGGTCAGGAATTACCTGGATTCTGCTAATTTTTTGGAAGTTGAGACGCCATATTTGATAAAATCTACGCCTGAAGGAGCGAGAGACTTTGTTGTCCCTTCCAGAATGAATCCGGGTGAGTTCTATGCTTTGCCTCAGTCACCCCAGACGTTTAAGCAATTGCTAATGGTCAGTGGATACGACAGATATTACCAGATCGTGCGTTGTTTCAGAGACGAGGATTTAAGAGCGGATCGACAGCCGGAATTTACACAGATCGATTGTGAAATGGCCTTTGTTGAACAGGAGGATGTTTTGAGAACTTTTGAAGGGCTAATCAAGCATTTGTTTGAAACCGTTAAGGGTGTGGGATTTGATGGCGATTTTCCTAGAATCACCTACGATGAGGCAATGGAGAAGTACGGTTCGGATAAACCGGATATTCGTTTTGGAATGGAGTTCAATGAAATGAATCAATGGGCGCAAAACAAAGGATTCAGAGTTTTTGATGATGCGGAAGTTGTATTGGGAATAGTTGCTCCCGGCTGTGCAGAGTATTCTAGAAAGCAGCTGGACAAATTGACGGATTGGGTGAAACGACCGCAGATTGGTGCTAAGGGATTGGTATATGTGAAATGCAATGAAGATGGGACGTTCAAGTCCAATGTGGACAAATTTTTTGACCAGAACGAGCTAGCCCTTTGGGCAAAAGAAACCCACGCTGAAAAAGGAGATTTAATTTTGGTCCTTTCCGGTCAGGTTGATGCCACTCGAAAGCAATTGAACGAGCTGCGGTTGCATATGGGAACTGCGCTTGGCCTGAGAAATCCCGAAATTTTTAAGCCGTTGTGGGTAGTAGATTTCCCTCTATTAGAGTGGGACGATGAAACGGAGCGTTTTCATGCTATGCACCACCCGTTCACTTCACCTAAACCGGCTGATGTAAACGGAATGGAAGACGATCCGGGAAGTGTTCGTGCAAATGCGTACGATCTGGCCATAAATGGTGTTGAAGTAGGAGGAGGCTCGATTCGAATACACGATCGAGAATTGCAATCCAGAATGTTCGACCTGCTTGGGTTTTCAAAAGAAGAGGCCAGAAATCAGTTTGGCTTTTTAATGGACGCGTTTGAGTATGGTGCTCCACCACATGGTGGGATTGCATTCGGCTTCGATCGTCTATGCTCCCTTTTCGGTGGCCAGGAAAGTATTCGAGACTTCATCGCTTTTCCAAAAAACAATTCAGGCAGAGATACGATGATCGATGCTCCTTCTCCTTTGGATCAGGAACAATTGAAGGATCTTGGTGTTCAGGTTCAGGTCAGTGAGGAATAGGATATTTTATTACTCCATCTGTTAAGAATTAAAGGAGTAACGCAACTAAATTTCTAAAATAGAGTATTATAGCTTTTAAGCGTTCGTGTTATGAGACAGTTTTTGGCCATCTCTTTAGTTGCAATTTTTTGGATTTCATTCGGTTCATGCGAAAAACGAAAGTTGAATCGTGATACCACTACTTCAATTGATATTTCAATAATTGAAGGTGGATTCAATGATGTCCAAAAAGTGTCTGAAGATGTAATAAAAGAGGAATCTCTAGAGGGTAAATCAGGAAGCAATTACAAAGACATCTACGGCAGTCCGACGGTAACTGTAACTCCGGCCTGGCCCGATACAACATTCCCGAAAGATATAGAAATTGATTTTGGAACAGGTACTACTGATTTTTTTGGGAGAGTCAGAAAAGGAATTATAACTATTCATGCAACGGGCATGTACAAAGACTCCGGAGCGGTATTCACCATAACACCTAGTAATTATTACATCCAGGATTATAAGGTGGAAGGTCAAAAGACGGTGACCAATAACGGGCGTAATAGCTCGGGAAATATCAATTATTCAATAGAAATTGTAAATGGAAGATTAACAACTCCTGATGGCGATGTGGCTGAATGGGAATCGAGAAGAAACCGAGAATGGACGGCGGGCGAAGGGACGAATTGGCTGTCAAATGGACTATCGGGAATACTGGATGATGTTTATTCCATAACCGGTACCGCCAATGGCGTAAACAGACTAGGTAGGGAATTTGATCTTGTGATTACAAGTCCGTTGATGGTTGCGATGGATTGCCAGTGGATAAAGAAAGGCATATTTGAGCTGCAGCCGGAGGATTTGCATATGAGAACGTTTGATTACGGTCCGGGAAGTTGTGATAACGAAGCAACGGTTGAGATCAATGGAAGAACCTACAATATCGTTATGTGGTAGCTGCTTAAGTGGATTACCATCCGCCGAATACAAAAACAAGCTGAGCAACCCCTGCAGCACAACCTAAGAAAGCTCCAACAAGAATTAATTTGAGCTCATCCTCCTGAAAAACCGGACGTAGAAATCCGA
>CAJWDP010000005.1 GCA_913030835.1 uncultured Flavobacteriales bacterium
TCACGGAATTCGACAATACAATGGTCCCGTGTATGGAGATGGTAACAGTTACAATCTTCCAACGCAAGACCTGTACGATGCATTTGACCCAACCGATCCAAGAAGGGATTTAACCATTCTGGACATCGATGCTTTTATTGCTGCTCAGGCAAACCCTGCCGACATAACCTACGCCATCGGAGCTGGAGGTCACACCGGATACTACAACAACAAGTACATCAAACGCCAAGGGGAAATCGGATTGCCGGACAATGACCTAACCAGTCCTGTGAATTACCGTATGGTTCGATATGCGGATGTCTTACTGATGGCTGCCGAAGCACACTATCAAAATGGCAATACTGGTACCGCAGAAAATTACGTTAACCAAATTAGAACCAGAGTTGGAATGCCGAGCATTACACTCAATTCCATCAATGATATATATACAGAACGAAGACTAGAGCTCGCTTGTGAAGGACACCGATTTTTTGATCTGGTTCGAACCGGTCAGGCGGCAGCTAATATAGACGGATTCCAGCCTGGCAAGCACGAATTATTCCCAATACCTCAGGTAGAAATTGACCTTGCCGGGGGAAATTGGTCTCAAAATCCAGGATATTAAAATGATTACTATGACAAAACATTTCGCATCCATATCCATTGTCACTCTGCTCATTGTGATGACATTGATGAACTCGTGTAGAAAAGAGCGTCCGGAAATGGGTCCCGAACCCACTGCGGCGGACGCTGAATTTACAATAACACCCTCAGCGTCAAATCCAAATATCATCGAGTTTTCTTTGAGCAACTCGGAATTACTAGCGAGTTGGGATTTTGGAAATGGACTCACAGGAACCGGTTCAACCGTAACAGGTGAATATCCTTATGCGGGAACATATACAGTAAGCGTTCGGATCTTCACAAAAGGGGGAAGCGCAGAGAGTTCAAAAGAAATTGACATCGCCGTGGACGACCCAAGCTTAATCAACGACCCGCTATATCTTATGCTGACAGGCGGCCCCTCAGGACCGGGTTTCAAATCCTGGTATATAGATTCCACAGCAAACGGTCACCTTGGAGTAGGTCCGGATCCTGTTAGTCCTCTTGGAAATACACCAGAATGGTGGGCGGCAACCGCTCTCGACAAAGCTGGTGTCGGGTTATACGATGATCGATATGTATTTCGATTGACCGGTTTTGAATTTGACATGGTCAATAACGGCCATGTGTATGTGCACAACACACTTGCAGGAGATTTCCCTGGTTCTTATGAAAATTCGTATGACTATACGGCGCCTTATACAGATCAGCTGGGTGAAACCTGGACCATAACTCAAGGAGCAGACACGACAATTTCGATATCAGGAGATGCTTTCTTGGGGCTTTATTCAGGAGTAACAACCTACAAAATACTGAGTATAACCGATGATGAGCTGTACTTACAATACAAACACTCCTGCTCCTGTCCGGACGATGGCAACCTGCATTGGTATTTGCGCTTGCTTTCAGAATAGAATACTTTTATACAATAACCGCATCAAAAAAGTAAACATGAAGTTGTATTCGATTTTAGCCGCCCTATTAGTACTGGCAATCAGCTGTAAAAAACCGGTAGAAGAGCCCGGGGTTCAGCTGCCAACTAACTTGGAAACTATCGTTACTGCAACTGAAGGCTTGGTTGAAGTGCAAGCCTCAGCGAGCGGAGCCAACTTTTTCACGACTACCTTCTATGATGGAAGTAATGCAGTAGAAGTTGAATCAAATGACGGAATTGCCAGCTACACATTTATGGCCAGCGGATCGTATACAATCAGTACGAAAGCACACGCCACTTATGCAGAGTACATTGAAAAAACGGAGACGGTATCTGTAAGCATTCCTTCTCCCTCATCCGGGATACCTTCTACCGGGTATTCGACACCAATGAGCTATCCGGGATATTCACTAGTTTGGAATGATGAATTTGACGGCAGTTCTCTGTCTTCTGCTTGGACTTACGACATTGGAACAGGCAGCTGGGGATGGGGAAATAATGAGCTACAGTACTATCGAACCGAAAATGCAGTTGTAGACAGTGGAGTCTTAACGATAACAGCAAAGGCTGAGAGCTTCGATGGTCAAAGCTACACCTCATCACGAATCAAAACGCAAGGACTGACGTCCTTTCAATACGGAAGAATTGATATTAGAGCAGTGCTACCCTATGGACAAGGAATTTGGCCTGCCCTATGGATGCTGGGTGACAATATTAGCACCGTCGGTTGGCCGCAATGTGGTGAGATCGATATCATGGAGCTGGTTGGAGGTACATCGGCATCTGGAGCCGGAGACAATCGGGTTCATGGAACATTGCACTGGGACGAAGGTGGCCATGCTAACTTCGGGGGTTCCAACGCCCTATCAACTGGCATATTTGCCGATGAATGGCATGTATTCTCAATCATCTGGGACTCCAATCAAATCCGCTTTTTGAGGGATGACGTACAATACCATGTAATGAACATTTCTGGAGCAGAAAAAACAGAATTTCACCAGAATTTCTTTTTCATTTTCAACATCGCTGTAGGTGGAAATTGGCCAGGGAGCCCTGATGCATCCACGGTCTTCCCACAGAGGATGTATGTGGATTACGTTCGCGTATTTCAGTAGTTACAGCAACGGGAACATCCTCTCTATTCGTATCGATAAAACATTACATTTGTAATTGAACCAATGCGAAATAAAGTAAATGCCCCTAGATAATTTTAATTATTCCGTTTCCATCGACTGTGTCATTTTCGGCTATGACACTACTGATCTGAAAGTTCTGTTGATCAAAAGAGGAGAGGCACCTTATCTCAATTATTGGGCTCTTCCGGGAGATCTAATTAAAGAAAAGGAAAATATTGATGATGCCGTTTCCCGTGTCTTAAAAGATCTAACCGGACTATCCAACGTGTATATGGATCAGGTGAAAACATTTGGAGATGTTGGCAGACACCCATTGGGAAGGGTATTCACTGTAGCTTATTTCAGCTTATTGAAAATTGAGGATTACCAGCTGAACCCATCTTCATTCGCAACGGAAGCAAAATGGCACTCTGTGAAGCGCATCGGTGAGCTGGCTTTTGACCACAACAAAATATTTGCTACGTGCAAGCAAGAGCTAGTTAATTCGGTCAAGGTAAAACCGATTGGATTTGAGCTCTTACCGGAAGCGTTCACGCTTACAGAGCTTCAAAATTTGTACGAAACCATCTTGCAAACCACCTTTGATACTCGTAACTTTAGGAAAAAAATCCATTCTGTAGGATTACTCACGGAAACAGGAGAACTGCAAAAAAGTGTTTCCCATCGGCCTGCCAAGTTGTACCGATTTGACAAAGCGAATTACAAAAAGTTGATAAAGAGCGGCTATAATTTTGAAATTTGACCATAGCTGCACGCTTCCAAGGTAATTGAAGCTCATTTTCCAATTCAAGCAATTTCATTCCACCATTTTTCGGTTGACAATCGTCTGATTTCGATTTAATTTTTGTTTCGACTTGGTTTTTCGACAAAAATTGCTGAAATTAGTTATTGTATTATAAACAATAAGAATACGCTAATTTAAAATTCTGACATATGAAAAACTTTTACGTTAAGCTTTTTACCATCACTACAGCCTTCTGCCTTTTGATCAATCTGGCCTACACCCAGAATGATGTTGAAGCAAGTGCAACAGACAACTGGACTGGATACATCAATGTGTTCGACATGGGTGGAGGTTATCAATTTGGTAGCTCTTGGGGCGTCGCTGATCTCAAAACCACATTTGATTCAGCAGCAAACACAATCACACTCCAGCCCAACTTCAATACCTATCAAGATGCATTGGGGGGAGCCGCAAGTGACATCGATTACTGGACAAATTCACCCGATGGAGGTGTAACTCCGGGTCCAACAGGAAATAAATTAATGGATGCAAGTACGTATGCAGAACCTGGTGCAACTTTCAATGGAGTTGACCTTACCTTCAGAGGTTCGGTTTCTTCCCACACCTTAGATACTTCACTTTATACTGCAGTGTATTTTATAAAAGCATTAGATCCTGGAGCAGGTTACTCCGATGCACTTGGTGGGTCGGGTGTTATGACTTTACCCATGAGCGGAAATTTTTCAGTTACTATTCCGGGAAGCAGTTTACCAACGGGCTTAATTGTCCAGTACGGGTTTAATGTTTACGGTGTAAATGCAAACCCTGCAGATGAAGCTACTTTGGGAAGTGTTGTAGTAACAGGAAGTGTCGCAACTTCAATGGAAGAGCAGTCTAAAGAGGATATTTTGATGTATCCCAACCCCGCAAACGAACAACTACAAGTAAGAACAAATGAATTCATTGATGAGCTTGTGGTTAGAGATTTAAGCGGAAAGCAAATTTTAGCGATGCAGGCAGTTGGCTCAAGCAAAGTAATTGACACGTCAATTCTGCCAAGTGGCATCTACATTTCTGAATTCAGAATTGGAAATAAAAGAGTATTCAAGAAGTTCGTTATACAGTAGAACAGAGATGGATTAAGTGAGAAGAAAAAAGGGGAGCATTGCCGCTCCCCTTTTTATTTTTAGTCACATTACAATTTTCTTTTGATTTGCAAATCACTTACACAACCAAGACCCACCTACAGATACTACATTATCCAACTTGAGGTATTCTCTATAATTTGCCTCATTGATTCCACCGGTAGGACAGAATTTAACCGCATTAAATAAAGCGCCATACATCTTCAAAGCTTCTATTCCTCCAAATAGGTTTGCCGGAAAGAACTTTAAATGATCGCATTTCTGCTCCAAAGCCTGAATAATTTCAGAAGGAGTGGCAACACCCGGTAAAAAAGGTATACCTGATTTCTCTAGAGAATTAATTAGATTAACTGTCGATCCTGGACTTACGATAAAATCCACGCCATATTTGACGCACTGACCCACTTCATTTTCAGAACAAACAGTCCCTACTCCAACCGACAATTCATCTGAAAAATTATCTTTTAAATGACGAATTGCATCCCATGCAAATGGAGTCCTTAAGGTAATCTCTACACATTGTATACCTCGTCCCGCGACTGCGTTGCGCACCTGCTCAACTTCGTTCATATCACTGACAGTCACAACGGGTATTTGTTGGTGTTTCTTCAGTATATTTTCAATCCCGTTCTGCTTCATATAATTCACAGTATTCCGGCCCCGTCCTCACTCTTACCAACTATGTTCCGTAGGTTTTGAAAGAGATCACGTCCGTGACTTTCTTCATTAGCAATCACTTCACGAGAGGGGCGATTTTCTATATTTTCCACGCACTCTAATACTCCTTTCTCAGCATCCAACTGAATGACATCACCGTCCTGAATTTTCCCGATTGCTCCACCATCGCAAGCCTCCGGGCTAACATGTATGGCAGCGGGCACCTTTCCCGATGCACCTGACATCCGTCCGTCTGTAACAAGCCCTACTCTATATCCTCGTTTCTGCAGCACAGTTAAGGTGGGTGTCAATTTATGAAGCTCTGGCATGCCCTTCTGCTTCGGACCTTGAAACGGCAATACCGCAATAAAATCTCGATCCAACTCACCGTCTTTAAAGCGCTGAATCAGCTCACCCTGATCTGCAAACACAATTGCCTCAGCTTCAACTCGTCTATTCTCCTGCTCAACAGCAGATGTTTTCACAACTGCTATACCCAAATTGCCTTTCAACACCTTTAAACCACCTTTTGGATCAAACGGTTCATTCACAGGACGAATGATCTTGGTATTCAAGGACTGATCAGGCCCAGATTTGTAGACAACATTTCCGTTGATCAGCTTCGGTTCCATTGTATATTTTCGGAGGCCTGGCCCTAGAATTGTATTCACGTCATCATGAAGCATTCCATTTTCACGCAATGTATGAATGACGTAAGACATCCCTCCTGAGGCATGAAACTGATTTACATCAGCAAGTCCATTGGGATAAATTCGAGTTATAAGCGGAATCTCTTCTGCTAGATCGGAAAAGTCATCCCAGGTAAGCTTAATCCCTGCCGCTCTGGCTATAGCAACCAAATGCAACGTGTGATTAGTTGACCCTCCTGTAGCCAGCAGTCCTACTACACCATTAACGATGACTTTTTCGTCCAAAATAAATCCTACCGACCTATTGATCTCCTTAGTTCTAATGTTCTTGACCAATACTTTAACCGCTTCGCGGTCGAGGGCTTCGCGCATCGGAGTTCCCGGATTTACAAAACTGGACCCCGGGAGCTGCAAGCCCATAATTTCCATTAGCATCTGATTGCTATTGGCTGTACCATAAAATGTGCAAGTTCCGGGTGAATGATAAGAATCAGACTCTCCCTTCAACAGCTCTTCTCGGCCTATTTTGCCTTCTGCAAAATCCTGCCGAATTTTGGCTTTTTCGGAATTTGAAATTCCGCTCGTCATAGGACCACCGGGCATAAATACAGATGGCAAGTGTCCAAAACTTAAATTACCGATCAACAACCCGGGTACAATTTTATCACATATTCCCAGATTGATCACCCCATCAAACATATCATGCGACAATCCAATTGCGGTAGATAAGGCAATGATATCCCTGCTCAGCAAAGACAGGTCCATACCCGGTTGACCTTGAGTAACACCATCGCACATTGCCGGAGTAGCACCTGCCACCTGAGCAGTTGAACTGAATTCATTGGCATATGTCCTTATTCGTTTCGGGTAATCCTCATATGTTTTGTGGGCAGAAAGCATATCATTATAGGCCGTTATGATTCCCAGATTAGGCTCCTCTCCTGCTGAGAGAAATTCCTTATCGGTAGCGCCACATGCAGCAAATCCATGAGCCAGATTTCCACAACTTAAATGGGCACGTCTGATGGACTGGTCGAAATTTTTATTACATCTTTCAATATACGCCGACCTTGTCTCGCTGCTTCTGCTTCGTATGCGGTCTGTAACCTTGGCTATAATTTGTTTTACTTCACTCACTCCAAAATATTTTTATGTCCGGTCGGGCTTTCAAAAAGCTATGAATTGGAAGCTGCTCATCACCCATAAGCACATCCAATTTCTTTTTTCCTGTAATCATTAGAAATATTTCCGATGCCTGACAAATCAATCGTTTACTACACGTAATCCTTTGGAAGGGAAATATTGGTGAGGTTGTGTAATGAAACGGAGTTGAATCCTCCATCAAAGCTTTTTCAGAAGCAGCATCATTCGGAAAAATAGATGCTGTATGACCGTCTCCACCCATTCCTAAGATCACTAGGTCCAAGCGTTCTTCAAAAATTGAATACGTTGTATCAAGTTGATCCAAATTGTAGCCAAGATCAACTCGATCCGTAACAAGGCCTAATAATTTTGCACTCCGCGCCTTTCCTCTTAACAATGTTTCAAAGATTAGCTTTTCATTGCTGTATTCACTCTCTCCCGACACAAATCGATCGTCAACCAATCCAAATGTGATCTGATCCCATGGCAAGGGAATATTTGACAATCTCTTATATAGCGGCACAGGAGTACCTCCCCCAGAGAGCAACACTCTTGGACTTTTACTACTGTTTTGAATAGATTGGATTGTTTTTTCAAATGCTGAAACCATTTCATCCAGCAATTCCTCAGAAGTAGAAAAATCGCGTATGTTGAGTTCTTTTACCATGATTGTGTTTTATCCATAATTTCTTCTCCCGGACCCCATGTTCCTGACTCGTACAGAACAAGTTTAGATTCTTTGAGCCAATGTTTCTTTATCGATTCGATCCATTTCCAAGCCGCTTCCAGCTCGTCGTACCGCATAAATAAGGTTTGATTTCCACGAAGTATGTCTATGATCAGACGTTCATAAGCATATGGCATCCGTTTCTTGAAAGAATCTACAAAATCCAGTTTTAGCGAGATCGGCTTAAATCGATAACCTCCCGGTCCGGGTATTTTACTTAGCTGAACCAGCTCGATTCGTTCTTCCGGCTGAAGTCTGATGATTAATTTGTTCCCAAGCGCGACTTGAGAATCCGGGAATATATTGTGTTGAATAGCCTTGAAATTGATGACAATTTCGGAATAACGCTTGGTCATTCTTTTACCTGTCCTTAAATAAAATGGTGTATTCTTCCATCTCCAGTTGTCTATAAAGGCCTTAATTGCAACAAAAGTTTCTGTTTCAGAATTGTATTTTTCGATGTCTTCCAAATACGAATTCACCTTCTCCTCCTTCATTTTCCCTCGAGTGTATTGACCTCGCACCAAATGATCCGTTACCGAACCTTTTTTGAACATTCGCAACGATTGTAAAACTTTTAGTTTTTCATTTCGAACAGCGTCAGGAGTTAGTTTTGATGGTGGTTCCATTGCAATCAAACACAACAGTTGCAATAGATGGTTTTGAACCATATCCAACAAAGCTCCGGTCTTATCGTAATATTCTGCTCTGTTTTCCACTCCAAGTTTTTCTGCTACCGTAATTTGAACACAATCAATATTCTCTGAGTTCCAAGCTCGTTCAAAAAGATGATTGGCAAATCGCAAAACCATAAGGTTTTGCACAGTTTCCTTGCCTAAATAATGATCAATTCTAAAAATCTGATCTTCTGTAAATGCAGTTAAAACAGCATTATTGATGGCATCACTTGAAGTCAGGTCGTGACCAAGGGGCTTTTCCAAAACTACTTTACTATCTGCTTGGATCAATCCTTTTTCCTTGAGGGCGATACAAATGTCAGAAAAAGCTGAAGATGGTACCGACAAATAATATACCCTCTGCCAATCTACATGATTGTCCAATTCTACAGAGAGCTTATCAAATTCATGATGAGTCATTTTCGTTAAGTTCACCAATTGAACACGCTCCAGAAAAGATGCAATCTTATTTTCATGCTCGACCTCAATCGTCTTTTTGATAAAATCGGATAATTTACTTTTCAGAACCTTATCTTCTGAAATTGATCTTGAAATACAAAGAATTTTGAAGTCCATATTCAGCTGGCCATCCAACCAACGATAGAACAGGGCAGGGATAATCTTTCTACAAGACAAATCTCCGTCGCCTCCGAAAATTACTGCGTAAAATGGTTTTATATCCGTATTCATTGTATTCTGCCCTATTCGCGGAATCAGATATAAATATACAACCTTATTGTATATCAAACAATAAGCTAAATTAAATAATTGTTAAAAGTGATCTACTTTATTAGAGTCTTTCCTCGAATGTTATATGAAAAATCTCCATTTTTAATGTTTTTTATGTGTTTTCTGTGAACTTTTAGTCGTTTTTGGCTCATTTTTTATCTTTTTTCAATAGTTCACTATTTTCACCTTTTTTGACTAACCTCTTTGTTCAAAGGGTAATCCAGCACATTAGTAATCAATAATTTTCTGGATTTCCAATACCTGTCATAATCAGTGGTTATGTGCACACCTTTCGAAATGCAATGAATAATTTTCAATTTGCCATCCTGATTTTCGAACACAATACCGGCATGATAAGCCCTGTGCCCTTTTGAAGATCTTGTACCAAAGAGAATTACATCACCGGTTTGTGCAGCATTCTCACTTACCTCCTGACCCAAGTATGAAATTTTGTTTGCGTTATGGGGAAGCTTTACCCCAACCTGTTGAAATACATATTTCACATATCCGGAACAGTCAAAACCAGAAGGTGATTCCCCTGCCCACTTGTAAGGAACCCCAATATATTTCTGAGCAATCCATTTTATAGAATCCCTCTTTTTACCCGAATGACGAACAGGTAAAATCGTAGATGTACTTTTGCTTCTGGAAATAGAATATTGTTTACGAATCAAACCGGCAAATTCAGGTAGCGAATCACCGAACAGCTGTAAATAATCTTCAGATAGCTTCAATGCTTTTTTACGATTCAACGTAGACAAGTAGCTCACTTTAGATTCCACTAATATTCTGATCGGCTCTATTTCATTCGAAAGTTGACTCCACTTTGAACCTTCTTTATCTCTAGATTTTGCCTGCTTGAGATAATATACAGCTTTACCATAGCGCCCGGCATTATTAGATTGCTGGTACATCTGGTAATAACCAAGCGCCAGGAAATAATAAGGGACCGGATCTCTGGTATTTTTAACCTTCCACTTTGAGGCTTTTTTTAGAAGTCTTAGAGGATTTTCCTTTTCGTAAATGGAATACAACCGATCATAGCTTTTCGATTGGCTCCAACACACAATAGAACAAGAATACAAAAGCAAGGTGGCAAGTACAACAATTGCTTTCATACTTATGTAATCACCGTTTTTTAAAACGGAACACTATATGATCAATTCAACTCTTGTATCTACTTATTACTATTCGATGAATAGCTCTTTTTATTCGACGTACTGTTTTTTTATGTAGACTAATTTTGTCTTTAGTGCAAAATTTTGTACTTTGAGTGAAACGCCACAGCAGCAATTCGTCGATTCCACAAGTTTTAAACCAAATATTATTTGGTTTTACTGGAATTGATGTCTTGCTCTTACACTCTACCGCCTATGTTTCATTTGTACTCAAATTCCAAGGAATGCCCGCGTTATAATGGGCTATTGACAAGTATTGTTTCAATCCTATTTATACTCTGCTTTTGCTGTGGCTCAGAATCCACAGCTTCCTCCAATCCAGACAGCTCAGCTGCACAAAGCAAGTCCAAAACTTTATTCAGATTAGTAAGTCCATCGGAGTCGGGAATTCATTTCTCCAACCAATTGAATGAAACCAACGACATTAATTATTATCAATGGGATTATTTGTACAATGGCGGAGGATCAGCTATTGGAGATCTGGATAATGATGGCCTGCCCGAAGTTTATTTTACAGGAACAATATCAGGTGATAAGCTCTATAAAAACAAAGGCAACCTTTCCTTTGAAGACATCACCGACGACGCCGGAATTGGAGGCAGAGGCGGACTAAAAACCGGTGTGACGATGGTCGATATCAACAACGATGGTCTATTGGACATATATGTCTGCAGATCCGGTTTCTTTAAAGATGAACGCACACATGAGAATTTACTTTACATAAATCAAGGTAATCTTAAGTTCGAGGAAAGGGCAGCTGAATATGGCTTAAATGATAATGGGAATTCCATTCACGCGGGTTTTTTTGACTATGACATGGATGGGGATCTCGATTGTTATATCACGGGACATCCAGAATTTCGATTGACGTACAAACAACTATTTGCTGGTATTTCGAATCCGAGTGACAAGTATAGTGACAAACTGTACAGAAACGACGATGGTCAATTCATTAACGTATCAAAAATTGCTGGCATTCAAAATTTCGGACATGGTCTGGGCTTAGGCATAAGTGACATCAACAACGATGGCAAAACAGACGTGTATGTAGCCAATGACTTTCAAATTCCAGATTACTTCTATGTCAATCAGGGCAACGGAACTTTTGCAGACCAAATGAAGCAATCATTCCCTCACTGTCCATACTTTGCTATGGGCACAGATATTGCTGACTTCAACAACGATGGTTTGTTGGACCTATTTATTGTTGAAATGCTCGCTGCCGATAACAAACGTAAAAAGACCAATATGGCTCCAATGAATCCAGATCTTTTTTGGAAACATGTGGATGCAGGATTTCACTACCAGTACATGCGGAACGCATTGCAATTAAACAATGGCAATGGCACTTTTACTGACATCGCTGATTTTGCCGGCATAAGAAATACAGACTGGAGCTGGGCTCCTGTTTTTGCAGATCTGGATAATGATGGGCTAAAAGACATTATTGTAACCAATGGATATGTCCGCGATGTTCAAGACAAAGATTATTTAAATAAAACATCAGACATTGCCGCCTCCAAAGGTGGTTCTCTCTCCTTTGAAGAATTGCGAGACCACATGATCAGCACACCTTTGGCCAACTATGCTTATCGAAACGCTGGCGGTTATCGATTCGATGACAAATCGGAAGATTGGGGATTCAATTTCTCCGGATATTCTAATGGCGCTGCACTTGGTGATTTGGATGCTGATGGTGATCTGGATATCGTAGTAAACAACTATTTTGACCCGGCATGCGTTTACGAAAACACAACATCAGACAATCATAACAACAGCTATATTCGAATCAAATTTGAGGGACCCACAAAAAATATCAATGGTCTTGGAACAAAAGTAACTATCCACACCAGCGACAGCATTCAATTTCAGGAATTTCAAGTTACGAGAGGTTTTCAATCCTGTATGGAACCCTGTTTGCACTTCGGGCTTGGAAAACAGAAACAAATTGATCGAATAGAGGTCACATGGGCAGACGGAAATGAACAGACCTTAGAGAACGTCGTAGCAAATCAGCTTTTACTTGTTCGGCATTCCGATGCAGAGATCAAGATGAAGACAGAAGAACAAGAAAAGACAGGTCTTTTCAGGCCTGTAGGACCAAGCAGCGGATCTATTTTCACCCACAGGGAAAATGATTTCAATGATTATGAAAGAGAAATCTTGCTTCCACATAAAATGTCGCAATGGGGACCTGCTTTAGCACAAGGAGATGTAGACGGTGACGGACTGGATGATTTTTATGTTGGAGGTGCTGCAGGCCAGCCCGGAATACTTTTTATACAAGATGGGCCACTCAATCTTACTACCATTTCCACTCCAACGTGGACCGCGGATGCAGCTCATGAAGACGTTGCCGCTCACTTTTTTGATGTGGATGGTGACGGAGATCAGGATCTATACGTGGTAAGCGGAGGCAACGAATTTGATGGCTCCTCAACGTTGCTCCAGGACAGACTCTATCTCAATAATGGGGATCGAACATTTAAGCGATCATCGGGCTCATTACCTACCATGTTAACAAGTGGTGGTGTTGTATGCAGTGCAGACTTTGATGGTGACAACGATGCTGACCTATTTGTTGGAGGAAGAGTAACACCTGGAAAATATCCGGTCGCACCCCGCAGTTACATTTTAGAAAACGTCAACGGTAAATTCAATGACGTCACCGAGCAAGCTGCTCCTGAGTTGTTAAAACCAGGACTTATCACTTCAGCGAAATGGACCGATTTTAATTCAGACAGCCAACCAGACCTGATTTTAGCCGGTGAATGGACCGGAATTTTGGTCTTTAAAAATAGTGGAGGCAAACTTAAAAATCAATCCAAAAAGCTTGAGCTGGACCAGCATGTAGGCTGGTGGTTCGATATTCATGAAACAGACATAGATAATGATGGTGATCCTGATTATGTTCTTGGTAACCTGGGGTTGAATTATAAGTACAGAGCAACGAATGAGGAGCCATTTCACATCTATTGTCACGACTTTGATCACACTGGAAATTTGGATATTGTTTTGGGATATTACAATTCCGGGGAGTGCTTTCCCGTCCGAGGCCGACAATGTTCCAGTCAGCAAATGCCATTTATAAAAAAGAAATTCCCTACGTATAATGCCTTTGGGGAAGCCAACCTGTTTGACATCTATGGAGAGCATCTGGATACGGCGCTTCATTACGCCGCAAATGATTTTGCATCTTCCCTGCTCATTAATGAAGGAGATGGAACATTCACACTAAAGCCTTTACCAACAGAAATACAATTTGCTCCTGTGATGGCAACGGTTAGCGATGATTTCAACCGAGACGGGCATCAAGATTTGTTTGTTGCCGGAAACCTCCATGTTTCTGAGGTAGAAACTCCCAGAGCAGACGGAGGTACAGGTAAAATTTTATTGGGTAAAGGGAATGGTGAGTTCCAAGTGCTTGGAATTAAAGAGGCTGGAATATTTACAGCACGTGACGTTCGTAATGTTGCTTTGTTGTCCACAGGAAAAGGAAATCCCGGCATGATCGTAACAGCGAATAACAACAGCGGTGTTCAGTTGTTTCTGCAGAATAAATTAGCCGGAAAGTGAAACTTAACGATTAGAAACTGAATCCAAAGTTTCAACTTGCCCCTGATTCTACTTTGTTAAATATATTCTGTCTTTTAATCAAGGAACCCTGCTATTTGAACCAACACGTGCAATCTTAACAAGGCAAATTTTCCTCTTAATCCAATACAAAACGTCCAAAATCGATCCATTTTGTAGCATTTCAGTTTCCCAACGTGAAACTCGCTAAATCTCCCATTTGGAAAGGGTTTCAGACTTTTCAGAAAGAATATTCCCATATATGGAAATCTTCACTTAACTACAGCCGATCTAGGCGGTATACTTGCTTAACCAAACACAAGAAAGCATGAATACAGTTAAGAACATAGCAATCAAAAGTCTTCTTCAAGGAATCGGAATCACAGCTGTTCTTATTCTATTTACTAATGTTTTTTACAGCCAGTCGATTACTTCCTCTGAACGAGGAACGGTAACCTACCGAATTATCGCTCATAAAGCGAATGAAACGGCAATCGTAAGTACCTCGAACACGGCGAATCTTAAGAAATCTACTTCTTTATTTATGCCTACCGCATTTACTCCGGATTCTGATGGGATCAATGATCAGTTCGGAGCCAAAGGAATTAATGTAAGAGATTTTCACCTGGAAGTATTCAACCGCTGGGGAGAGAAGATATTCGAAAGTACAGATATCAATACGCACTGGGATGGAACTTATCAAGGCAGCGCTGCTCAACAGGGGTCGTATGTATACAATGTGACTGCTTATGATATGGAAACCAACGAAAATATTTCAACTGCTGGAACAGTTGCTCTACTTAGATAAGCCAAAACTTGCACCCTACAAAAGTCTGTCCATTATGAAAAAGCCCCGATTCTGGGGCTTTTTGCTTTGTAGGAGCAACGGGTTCACTTGGAAACCGATTTGGGCATTTGGGAAATTCCCCCTTCTATAGCCCTACTTACGGGCGTACATTTGAATAAACCTAAACAAACACCGAAAATGAGAGCATTACTAACAACATTCATCGCACTACTGGTCGCACTGACCGGTTTCGCTCAGGATGCTCATTTCACCCAGTTCTATGCGAACCCCATTTATCTGAATCCTGCTCTTGCAGGAGTAAGAGGTTGCCCTACGGTGACTATGAACTATCGAAATCAATGGCCAGGGATCAAAGATGCCTATACGACTTACAGTACTTCTTTCGATCAATACTCAGAAAAGCTCAACGGTGGAGTTGGATTCAACATATTACACGATCGTGCAGGAAGCGGACGATTGAAAACAACTGCAGCCAGTGCAGTGTATGCCTATCAGTATCAGCTAAGCAAGAAGGTTACGGTAAAATTCGGAGGTAAAGCCACTTTCGTGAATAAGAGCATCGACTGGAACCAATTGGTATTCGGAGATATGATCGATGCAAGAGAAGGTGTGATTTATGAAACACAACAATCATTCGGAGAGCCGGTCAATTATTTTGACTTCTCAGCGGGAGCCATGGTCTTTGCCGATTACTTCTTTGGTGGATTTGTTGTGGATCATCTTACTCAGCCTGCTGAGGGATTGCTTGATCGGTATGCTACTTCTCTGCCCAGAAAATATACCCTCCACGCAGGAGCCAACATCCCATTGGGTAAAATGTGGAAGAAAGATCGGTCGATCTCTCCGAACATAATGGTCACCAAGCAAAACGAATTCACCCAGGTAAATATGGGACTGTATTTGAGAATGCGAGAGCTTGTAGTAGGCGGATGGTACCGAAACAACGACAGCTTTATCGTATTGGCCGGGGTTGAAACCGAGAAATTCAAATTTGCTTATTCCTACGATGTAAGCACATCGGGAATATTGAGACAGACATTGGGCTCACACGAGCTTTCTTACACCGCTTACCTGCCTTGTAAGAAGAAACAAAAGAAAGTAAGAAAACTGTATTGTCCGGTTTTCTAAAGAAGTTAGTAGTAACACGTTTTATAACCAGGTGGTGCTGGTAGTTAGGTAGAAAAAAGGGGAGCTTAGGATGCAAGCTCCCCTTTTTATTTCCTTGATCGATTTAATCAATACTTCAATGAATGTGATTGTCGATTTCCGGGATAAATTCCTCAATATCCTTCACCCTTCTCTCGTCACTAGGGTGCGTGCTTAATAGCTCCGGCACATGACCACCATTGGCCGCCATTTTTTTCCAAAAATTGATCGCATGGCTAGGATCGTAACCGGCCATTTTCATATACACCAATCCGATCTTATCCGATTCCGTTTCATGTACTCTCGAAAATTTTAACACACCAAGCTGAGAGCCGATTCCGGCATAGTACAATAAGTGCTGTTTATCCTCCGCTGTTGTACCCTGTAAAACCCCCAAAGCAACCTGAACCCCCATTCCTTGGCTCATTCGTTCATTTCCATGCCGAGCAATCGCATGCGCAATTTCATGCCCCATAATCGCAGCGAGTTCATCGTCCGTGTCTACCAAGTCCAAAATTCCCGTATATACGACTACTAAACCTCCTGGCATGCACCAGGCATTAATAGTTGGGTCCTCTACCGTATTGAACCGCCATTCAAAATTCTCAACTCGTTTTAGCAGATGGTGCTTCGTTAAATGTTGAATTGCCGCCTCCTTAATTTTATTTCCCACTGAAAGCACTCTTTGAGCACGAGGATCTGATACAGGTAGGACTTGGGCGTCTGCCAAAAATTGTTCGTAAGAAGTTTTACTCATACTGATCAGCTGTTCCTCGGGCAACAATTTCAATTGTTTCCGATCTGTAATAGGAACTTTTGCACACGAGACAAAGAAGATTAGAATACACGACAAGTTTAGAATTGACAATGGTTTCATGATTCGGAATAAACTAATGATTACTGTTCGACAAAAAAGATGCCACCTATTCAATTTCCACTGTAAGTCCTTTATTCAGCAATGCTGAACAAACGGGCTCTAGCTCGTCATACGTGCCAGATTTCACCTGGCACTTTCCTGTATAATGAACCAAATACGCACACTGTTCTGCCTGTAGATGCCGATGCTTACAATATTTGACCAGCTGCTTGATCACAAAATCAAAGGTGTTCACATCGTCATTGTACAACACAATGTTTCTAATATCAATTAATTGCTCTAATTCCTTGATATCTATTTCTTCCTGTGTATCTGTGCTCATTGGTTGAAGCGTCTGTTTTTTCGTTCCTTAATTTTAAAGAAAAATTAGATAGGTTCATGAATCGAAAGCCAATATTTTTGGACTTATTGAAGATTCTGACCTCGATAATGCTGGAAAATGACAACTACGGGAAAGGATCATCTATTTTCCAGCTGCTCAGCCTCTTCCATGGTGATCTCTTTACCTTGGTATAGCACCTTGATGTCCACTTCTAGCACATTCTGCTTATCCAACAGCTGCTTTCTGCTTCTCGCTGATTGTATCGTATTGAGCGGCCCGGAAGTAAGCTGCAGTGTTGTCTCATCAAGGAATTTTCGAACAATAATATCGCTATGCGGCAATAAAATCTCTGCTATTTCGGTCGGCACAGACCCGTCGTATGTGCCGATGTCAATGATGTATTCCAACCCTTCTATGACCGAACCAGAATCTCCATTCTCATCATCGTTAGGATTGGTTCCACCCCCTCCATCGGAAAAGACTCCATCTCCAAATTGCTCTATTAAATTACGTGCTTCAGAAAAAGTAGTTCTTTTACCATTGTAATATACCGTAACAAACGCATCTCGAACACCAATCCTGCGAACCTCATCCTTTCTCAAACTAGCGGCTGGAATTTCCCTGTATCTTCCCGTTGAATATCTCAACAGCCCTCCTGAGGTCAGATTAACATTCAGCGGTTGAATATTAAAGAGGTCATCCCCCGTGACTTTCTTTGAAAACGCACCAATTTGTACGGTATAGAACAATCCTTTCAAAGATTCTACCGGTTGAGCATTTGGCGCATTTTCAAGCTCCTCATAATAGCTTATACCTGCTGTTGCAGAGTTCGAAGTAGTTGAACTACTGTTTTCAGAATTCGAATTATTTGATGTTGTTGTGCTTGCCGTATTCGAATTCGCCGTTGAATTATTTGAAGAACTTTCAGCATTCGTGTTCGTCGACGTTCTGGAATTATCATTTGCTGCAAGCACTGGTGCTTCACCTAATGTTTCCACCTCTAGCCTTCTGGCCTCCGAAATCCGAATGGATTCGCCGTTGTATATAGCAACCACAAATGCATCATCAAATCCTAATCCTCTTACCTGATTCTTAACAGAATTCGCATTCTGATATCTGGTGAAATAACCTACTCTGTATCGGGTAATGTTGTTTCTTATTACCTCACCTGTTAGTGGCGTGAATCCTTTAAACAAGTCCTGAGGTATCGGTCTTGAAAAAGCTCCAACCTGCACACGATAAACCAATCCCTCCGGCATCTTTGGATTTATTGGAATAGGGTTTTCTTCAGAATAGCTGGATGATTCCCTTGAATTGTCAATTGAAACGATATCTTCTTCAATTTTGTCAGGGGCTTCAAAATTCGTTCCTCCTATTTCACTAATATCCAACTCACCTGGACTAAGCGGAGCTTTGTCAAAATTTGACCTTCCAACAGCTTTGATCATACTAGCCAGCTCTTGATTTGGCATCGCCTCCAGGTAGTCATTTTGCGCCAATACGACCTGTTCCTTCATGAATTCCAGTTCATCCAGATCGCTCTCGACGGAGTCCGCTCTGTTCAGCTTTGCACTAGCCAATTGCTCAAGCTCAATAGCTTGACTCAACAAATTCTGTTTTTCTTGCTCATCTTCAGATTCAGCAGCTCGCTTGTTTAGTTCAGCAGCCTTTAGTTTATCTTGTTCAGCGCTGGACCTTAATTGAGGCACCAAAGACTCACCATTTTTTATGCTATTTTCAATGCGATCCAACCGATCTAAAAATTGCATGTGTGCCTCTTTGTATTCCGGTGATTTTCTAACTTCTTTCACACTTTCATCAGTCAATGAAGCTAGCGTCTGATCATCTTTAATTCGCGTCTCAACCTGGTCAGCATTTGAATTTAGTTTAGTGGAAAGCTGTTTCTTTTGCTCTCCTGTTCTTTGCATTTCCTCACTCTCTGCCAAAAGCCTATTTTTCTCCTCCTCATTCTTAACCACCTGAGCGCTATCAGATAACACTTTCGCCTGCATGATCATGTCATTCCCCTCAGAAAGGAGAGTTGCGGCCAATGTTCTTTGCTTTGTCAATTTATCATTTACCTGATCAAAGTCGTTATTGCCGTCGGCAGGATAAACATTGAGCGCAGCCACCTCAGCTGCTTTCATATTCATGGAATTTGCAGCTGCCATATTCCTTATCGCCAGTTTCTCGAGCGTATTTGCCTTTTTCAGTGAATCGTTTTTCGCTGCAGCGTCTTTAATAGAAGATGCGTTCTCCCTTATGGTCTGAGCTTCATCAAATTGACGTTCCGCTACACGTCGGTAATTTATCGCATCCGTATAGGTAGAATTTGATCTGTCATTCGTTGAAATTGAGTTGATATCACTGGTCAATGATTCATTCAAGCTTTTACTTTGATTGAATTCCAACTCATTGGCCTGAGCAATTTCAGGTGCAACTTTGAGTTCAATTTTGGCTCTTTTCTTTTCGATCTTGGAAATTTTCTTGTCCAGCTTTTTTGTTTCCTTTTCATCCGCCTGCTCCTTTTCCATCTCGAGTATTTCAATCTCCGTGTCATACTCATTGATGTCCTCCAGCTGATCACTTACTTCTGCCAGCTTTTCTTGTGAGGTGCTAGAATTGAAAGAGTCCAAATTCGCCAGCGAAGTTTCCTCAATTTCCTCTACGGGGGTATTCTCTTTCGTAGATGGCGTATAATTGGTTGACACCTCATCAACGACATCTGTTTTATCCTCGGTTTTTTCAACACGTACATTCGCCGCAACTTCATTCAGTTCAGACGATAGACTCTTTAATTCAACCAATGCGGCTTCTTCCAGTGCAGAGGCTTCTTTTAAAAGTTGGCTTTTCGTTGAGTCATCCTGTGTTTGAGATGCTTTTTCTCTCATTTCCTTGGCTGAATCAAATGCTCGATTCACATTGGCCACCTTTTCGTCAGATGGCAAAGATTCAATAGAATCAATACCACCCGCTACTTCTATTTCCTTTTTGTAATTATCGATTTCTTCTATCAATTCTTTCTTTTCGAATTGATTGATCTCAACAAATGACTCGGCCACTTCGATTTCCTTCTTCAATACCTTTTCTTCCTGCTTTTCAATCTGTGCAATTAGCTTGCTTCGTTTCGATTCAGACATTTCTGAATCCGACTCCAGATCAATTTTCAGTGCCTCCAGCTCCAATTGCTCTGCATTCAAATCTTCCAACTCATCTTTTAGATCATCCATTACTTTTTCCGATTCCTCCGAAGCATATGATTTTTCATCCGTATAGGAGAATTCTTCTACTGAAGCAACAATTGTATTTTCAGAGGAAGTAACTGTTTCCGCTTCCTCTATTGCATTTTCACTGGTGCTTGTTTCCGAGGAATCGGCTGAACTGGATGTATTTGATGCGATCTCTGTTTCTGATGATGAGCGAATTACCTCTTCACTTTCAGCAATCTGATCATTCAGCTCCGCTTTTTTCCGGTTCAAAACATCAATTTCATTTTGAATTTCCTCTTTTTCATTTTCATTGGCCTCCTTATACGACTCGTTCAATATCGCAACGTCCTCTTCAATCGATTCAACCCACTCATTCTTCAGCTCTATCTCAGCACTTGCTCTTGATATCGGGTTAGAAATTGTAGTGAGCCCACTTGCTTTAGTTTCAAAATCCTCATATTTCTCCTCATCCACTCTATTTAATAACGATTCATTGCTGCTCGTTTCAGAACTATTGTTGACTTCTGAGCTGGTAGTACTTGCAATTTCCATCCATTCATTTCGCTCCTCCTCTTTCCTCACTTTTTCAAGCTTCAGCTCTTCTGCCTTATCGAGGTATTCCGTCCTTTTCAACTCGTCGGTCTCGGTGGAAGCAAGAGTCTCCATTTTCTCTATATCCTCAGCAAGTTCATCGATCCATTCGTTCGCAATATTTTCCTTTTCTCTTGCCTTTTCAATGGGATCTGTAATTTGTTCGGCTGCATTTTCCCGGTTCGACAACTCAACATATTCTTCTTTGTTGCCAATTTCATTTACCGAAATAGAGGTTTCAGTATTAGTTTCAGTCTCAGCTATATTATTCTCATCATTTTGAGCTATTTCCTCAACCAATTTCGTTTCCTTCACTTTCAACTCCTCGATCGTAGTTTCAAGTTGTTCACGCGTTGCGGGATCAGTTTCGCTCTTCAAGGCCTCATCAATTGCTGCAATGTCTCTTGACAGACGTTCCGCCTCAACTCTATTTGCCTCGTTTACCCGAGCGGTTTTATCCGGTCCATCAGGCAATTCACTCAAGGCCTGGCGAACAGAATCATAGGATTCTTCTTCTTTCGATGCCATAATTGCAGCCACCCGATCTTTTAATTGTTGACCGGGTCCGCTAGATGTATCGGTTTCTGTTTTTTCCTCGATTTGATTTTCTGCTAGAACTGTAGTAGTACTTTCAATAGAGGCATCTATTTCTCCCGACTGTATTTCCTCGCTCAGAGCCGTTTTCTCTTCCTCCGTTAATTCAGTGGCTTCTACATCAGCCAAATCATCGAAGAGACGCTCCAGAACCTCTGCCTCATCATTTAGCACGTCCGCATCTTTCTGCACTTCTTTCGCAAAAGCAAAAGCTTTGTCTGCATCTTTCTCTGTCTGCACAAGCAGTTCTTTTGCCTCATCAATTCTGATCTGAATATCCGGCTTTTGTTTCTTAGAGGCAGAATTGTACTGGGTTTCAAGATTCCTGATTTCCTGACGTATCTCGTCTTCATCGTTTCTCAGCTGCCTTGCTTTATTCATCAATTCCGTAGCCTCGGATTGTTTTTCCCGAGCTTTCGCCGTGATCTGCTCAAATTCACTTTTGTCATCAACATCAAGTTTCCGTGCCTCCTCAACATACGATTTCAGCTCTTCCAGTTTGGTAATGGCATCTTCTGTACTTGAAGCATTTAGCGCTGTCCTGATGTCGTTCGCATAAATTTGTGATTGTTCCGCTTCTTTCTTTTTCTTTTCGTACTGTTCTTCCAGAGTATTACCCAGATTCAGCGCTCCTGTGGCAACTTCATTATCGTTTTGTGATTTTGCATGGTATTCAGAAGCCAGTTGGATCAGCTGCCTTTTTTCCTGGGGGTTATCCACATTGTCAATCCCTTTTAAAATCTCTTCTGCCTTTTTTGCATTTTCCCGCGCAGATTTCATTTTCTCATTTGCAACAAAAAAAGCAACATCTCTTTTCTCTTTTATTTCCTGCATTTCTCTTGCTGACTGTGCTGCCATTGTATCGGCCAATGCAATCAGGTCTTCCTCATTGATTATTCCAAGCAATGTATCCTGGGCACTTACTGCCGTAGTGTCTTCAAGAGGTTCAAGTTTGTCCGCATTTTGCTCTACGTCCGATATCTGCTTCAAGACTTCAGCCATAATCAGCTCAGAGTTTTCGACCTCTTCATCAAATAAGTTGTTAATGACCAAGCGCTCTTCTGCACCATCCATTACAAGAGAGATTTCCTGCTTTAGTGGTTTCAGCTCCTTCTGATAGGGCACCTCAAACAAACCCGTATGGACTTTATCGGATTGTGGTGACTCTATGATGTATTGGTATCGGCCGCTTTTAGGTAAGATGATGAGAAACTTGCCGCTTTCACTTTTTGAATTGTAAACACCGACAATTTCATCTTTGATTACATCATTCACCTTAATTACAACACCCATGTTGTTTGGGTCTATGTCATTTTGAAAACGACCTGCGATAATGGCATTCAAAATTGGGTAGATTTCCACTTTAACATTGTAGACATCTACATAACCTCCTCTGGATGATCTGGTAGAAGCAAAATACGCTTCCTTATTCAAAGAATCAACGATATACAATATGTCGTCATCCGGAGTGTTGATCTTGAAATCCATATTTTGAGCAGGACCGAATGTATTGTATTCACTATCATATGAACATCTGAATACATCGTAACCTCCCATTGAAGAATGTCCTTTCGAGCAGAAATAAAATGTCATTCCATCTGGATGCAAAAAGCCATAATCCTCGTCAGAATCGGTATTTACCTGAACAGGCAATTTTTGTGCATTTGACCACTTTCCATTTGGTAATTTCTTGATTTGATAAATGTCTTTGCCCGTTTCACCATCCTTACCATAGCTTGAATAAAATATATTATTCTGCTGGGTTGAAGGAAAATGTACCAATGGTCGATGGCCGATCTTTTTGTCATAGCTGGATTGAAATTCATCTGTTACTAAGACTTTACCCCCTATGTTCCTGAGGTCATAGCTATACTGCAGTCGATTGAACACTACTTCCTTCTTGTTGATCACGACCAATTCTGAAATGTTCTTCAACAGTTTTTTACCATTGTTGCACATTCGAATCTCCTGATCAACATTTAAACGTTCATATTGCTTTGTTGAACCTGCGCTTTTAAACTTGTTGTATGCCTTAATAGCATCTTCAAAACGATAATTCAGGTGGTATGCTTTTCCAATGAAATAATAGGCTCTTACATCAATTGTGGGGTCTTTAATTGCGTATTGCAGATGTCCGAGACCTTTGAGTTTGTCTTCCTCAGAATAAAGTAAGCAAGCCCCGTATTTAAAATTCAGATCTGCATTCGTCTGATCCAAAGCAAGGAGTGTTGAGAATTTTTCTTTTCCCTCGATGTAATTGCCCTCATCAAAAAGTTTATCGGCTACCTTGAAGTCTTCCTTGGATTGACCAAAAAAAGAAATGGTTACCATAATAGAGATAACCAAGAAAAAAATTCTATTTACAATTAGCGTATACACTCTTGACTGTACACTCTACGTAAAAAATGGTTTATTTGTTATTTCTTCTGAGATTGAAGCTGACTTTCATCTTATTTTCCTCTTTTTTCAGCAGTCTGTCAATATTGGATCGATGCGTGTAAATCACTAATAATGACATGACTATGGAAAAATAGATCAGAGTAGGTGTGTCTTTCGCCTTGAAAATGAAAATTATTATGAATGGGAAAGCAACCGCAGCACAAAGGGCCCCGAGTGAAACGTATTTGCTGATTAAAAAGGTAATTAAGAAAACGCCGAATGCAATTCCGGCAGCTTCCGGATGTATGGCGAAAATAATTCCCAACAAGGTGGCTACACCTTTTCCGCCTTTAAATTTGGCGTAAATGGGATAAATATGACCAAATACAGCAGACATTCCTACCGCAAGCTGAAAGTTCACTAGCTGATTCGTACCGTGTCCGAACTCACAGAACATACTCAAAATGGTAACTGCTGCCCACCCTTTTATGATGTCCATAAAAAGAACCGGAAAACCTGCCCTTTTACCGAGTACTCTGAAGGTATTTGTAGCTCCCGCATTTTTACTCCCGTGCTCACGAACGTCAACACCAAAAAAAAGTGTTCCGATCCACACAGCAGAAGGCACAGACCCAATTAAATAAGCGAGTACTAATGCAATAATATTGTACAAATTTAGGATGTCATCCATATGCTCTAATCTTCCATTCTTCGTAAAAAAGCTCTAGCTTTCGTTGGCGAAGATAACATAAACTGAAAATCTTCTACTCCTTTTTCTCCTTTGAACTTCGTATTATCCGTCTTGGTATCTTTGATTATTTCATTGTATTCTTTATTAGCAGCATACGTCTGGAAAATACCTTTCTTGCCACTTTTATAGTTGAAATAATAAAAGTTCTTTCCGTCCAATTTCAAATAAATATCAACCATATCGCCAGTTGAACGCTTCGTGAGTTCAATATAACCCTCGACATATTTATACACTTGTTTCTTCAAAATGTTACCAATGCCAATTTTTCCGACACTTCTATAGGAGTTCGTGGATTTGTTCCAGACAAATTTCACATCCGGTAAAATCATGGACTTCAACAGTTCTTCAGCGAAGTTTTTCTTTTTGATCTCCCCATGAATGGTCAGATCGGAAATAATATTATCCGACTTTTCCAGACCACATATTTCTCGCAACGCAAGTTCAAAGGAAGGACTGGAATAGTCGAAAGACTCAAATCCCACTTTTGAAACGATGTCCTTGCCCATTTTTTCAAGTGCGTTTTCATTGAACGGAAAGTTCAACACAATCGTCGCTACGCCTTCCACTTCCTTTTTCACCGGAGAATAAAACACCTTACCATACGGCACAATGCTCAACTGTCCTGAATTGATTCCAAAGTTCATTTGACCCTGACCTCTAACAAAACAACTATCCCGACTTAACGTAACCAAATTACCGGGTAAAGACTCTTCTCTCAGCTTTTCTTTTTCACCAATCTGATATACCTGTTTTTTCTTATTGAACCTCAAGAATCCTTGAGCCACAACTACATTCTTGTGTTTCTCATTCAATTTATTCGACAAAAATGTAGGATACAGGGATACAGAATCCGTATTCATAATAATTCCCGCTGCTACAGGATTTCCATTTTCGTCTTTCAGATCTTTCTCAACAGGAATGTAAATGTCTTTTGGGTCAATAGGCGATGAAAAGCTCATCCAGTTTCTTGCTATTCCGCCACAATTATGACTGATTTTAGTTAGCCCAGTGAAAAGTAGCTCCTTTTGTGCAGAAAACATTTCAACCTGTCCATAGTAGCTGAATTGAGGGCTCAATTTGAACTCCATTTTCTCCTTAATCTCACCTTTTGCATAGCTTCTTAGGGCGGTATCGGGCTCAATTTTATCAAAATAGATCTCCCTTGTTTTACCCAGCTCATCCTTGAACTGATAATAGCCCGACGACTTATACTCATTCTTGGCTTTGATGTCCGTAACGGCTTTAAGTATGGTATGGTATTTTGTTATGTAATTGGTAACAATACTCGAATTGTTCAATGTCCGCATTTTGGCCTTACGCTCAATGTACACCTTATTGCTATCCGGATATATTCTTGAATCAGCAACCGTAATGTACTCTAAGTCTGTGCACGTAATCACTTTTTTCCGGACATCAAATCTGGCTTTAGGCGCCCTAAAGCTGAGAGAATCCTGTTTAGGATGTACTGAGAAGAAATTCGGACCGGCCAGATCCATGTCTGTTTCTATTTTCACATCGCTATCCCCTTTTTTACCGGCTTCCATTTCAAGATCATCACTCTTCATGTACCAATTGAACTTGTCCATATAGCATATGTACTGGTTATCAGGAAATTCCACGAAGGACTCACCATCATTGGACTTGAACTCACTTTTCTTGGTATCGAAATCAATGTGCGCATTCACATTGGTTGTCCTAAAGGCCAGCGCATCCAAATCAAAACTCAACAAGTCGAAGTCGGAGGTATCTGCATCGATCTGTCTTTCTTTGAATTTAAAATTTACTGCTAACAGCTCACCTTTTTTCATGATCGTCATTAATCCGTTTCCGGTCATCCCCTCTGGTCGCAAGGCCAATGTTCCGTTGAGTTTGGCAAGTGAATCATAAAAATCGAGAAGGTCTGTTTTATTAATACTGGATGCATATAAGACTTCTTCTTCAGGCACATACACCACTTTCACATTCGACCCTCTCACATTGGGCAATTCGGGTGGACCAGGACCTCCTTTGTTCACATAAACCTCAGCTATAGCACTCAGAGAATTTGGTAAAAAGGTAATTTCTGACGATTCCGCATGCGACGTTAAATAATCAATTTCTCCACTACCCTGCAGACCTTTATTACTGAGTTTAATTTCGTTTTCGTAGTTGGCCTTACCTAAATACAACGGAATACCCCCTTCCGGAGCATCCCTTTGAAATCCTAAAGAATAATCATCCTGAACCGTAAGTGATTCCGTAATGTCAGGAAAAATTGAAGCAGAAACCAATTTGCCATCAAAGTGCATTCCTCTTGTAGCAAAGTTATCCAGACTATCCATGATAAACGGCTCTACTTCGAAATAGAATTTCTCTCTATCGTATTGTCCCTCATGGATATTTTTATTATCGTAAAAAACAAATGTCTTTTTTGTAATATTCATGACAGGATATTCGTGTTTTGTTGTATCCTTTCCAGATTTGTTTTTTTCGTGATCTATATCGATGTATCCGCGTGCCCCGACCAACTGACTTTGAAGTTTTCGAATTACATCTCCTGAAGTGTGTTTTTCCTTTCGCTTAACAAAAAATCGAATCCAATTGGTTTCAATCAAATTCAATCTAAACTTGTCGTAGTCAAAAGAAAACTCATCCCCGTATACTTCCGTTCTTCCGGCTAGAATAACGCCTTTGAATGTAAAGCTCCTATTCTTTTTAAGTATGATCTTTCCTTCATCTGGAAACACTTTGGTTCCCTGAGCACGACTTAAGGTGATGTTTTTAACCCCTTCCAGAGCCAGATCATAATTCAGCAAACTCAATGATCCATTGTATTTAACCCCACTTTCCGGCTCTGACACAAATTGTATTACGTCAAAATCCATTCTTCCTGATCTAGCTCCAATCCATCTATACATTCTCGATTTCACCGAAATTGTTCCCTTTGCTGAATTGTAGACCAGCAACCCCATGTTGTTGAGGCTGTATAACAAGGGCTTCAATTGCGACATCGTTTTGCCTAAATAAGTTGCTAGATCTATCGCCTTAAAGTTCCTGGATCCATTTTTTTTCACAAAAGCCTTGATTCTAACCAATGGGTTGACACCCATCCCTGTCAATCTATCGTATCGGTACTGAGAGAAATAATTCTGGGATTCAAAGAAGGCTTTGTTCTCAGTACTGCCCATTAGTGTGCCAAAATTCATATTATCATCACCTATACGCCACGAGAGTGCTTCGAACTCCATATCAATTTTGTGAAACGAATTGAAGTAAGGGCTCTGACCCGTGCCTTGCCCCCCACGTATGAGTGTCAATTTTCGCTTTTCTAGTCCCTCATGAACATATTTAAGCTCAATTCCCGGATGATAAATCGAATCCTCCCCCAGCTTAATTTGAAGCTCTGCCTTTTCTGATGCAATACTTGTTGCGTTGATAACATAAATGATAGACTCTGCTGTGATGAATGGCTTCCCCTCGTACTTAATGGTAATTTTCGCCAGTTCTTCAAATGTACCTTTTCCAATGAGCCTTCCACCTTCCATCGTGAACCCACCATCATAGTCAATGTCCTGAAATATATTTTTTATTATCAAACGTTTATCATAAGATTCGAACCGAGGAAACACCACTTTATCAGGTCCTCTATTAGAAAGAACTTTTTCGGCTAAAACACCAAGTATTGGTTCCTCAAAGTAGCTATTGTAAAACAAAACTGAATCCGCATTGTATCCCGCACTTTTCAGTCCTATCTTATAGTTCTTAAGCTCAGCATATGTCTCTTTTGGATCCAACCCAGCGCGTTTCCAGGTAACCTTGCCACCTTTACCAAGCCAAATGTTCTTAAGTGGATCAAAAGTGCCGGCAGTTTGATAAATCACGCCGCTGTCTCCTTTGGACATGCATTTCAAGTCAATTTTTTCGAAAACAACCAGCGGAGTTTTGTCTTTGAACTTAAATTTAAATTTCGGAGCACTTGCCTGCCATACCGTTGATGAAGATTGAAAAATGATATTCTCATTGAACAAGTTTGAGCTCATTTTGAGGAAATCGGAGAATTTTTGTTTATTTCTTGCCGCCAACTGATCGATTGTTTGGTGCCAATCTTCAAAAGCACCGTCAGGCTGTTCTTTTCTAAAAAAGTTGGATAATGAAGTCAAATAGGCCTTGTAATCAGGGTAAGGCTTCAATTTTTGCTTGAGAATCAGATTGGCAGTTTTATACACGATCATCCTCTGATTACTACTGAACTTACCTCCGTACCATTGTGTTTCAAATTCCTCCATGAATCTTTTTGCATCCCCCCTATCAACCGTTGCCAACCAATCCTTCGATTGCTCAAAAAACTCGGTAGAGTCTGTAGAAAAAGAACTAAACTGTCCATGGGTCAAGGTTGTCAATAAACCCAACACAACTATTAACGCACTTTTTAATCTCATAAATTTATACCTGGTAAGATAATAACGACCAACCGTCCTTTTCCATTTTTTTATCAAAAACCAATCCCAAATTCTCTGCCTTACTCTCTAATAGCTCATTATCGGTGGTGTAAAACCCACTTAAAAGCAACCGACCTCCATGATTCAATGCATTCACATATATCTCCATGTCCTTTAGTAGAATGTTACGATTAATATTAGCTAAAATAACATCAAATTTTTGGTTGTCAATCTGTTCTGCCCCCCCTTTGTAAATGCAAATATCTTCTAACTTATTCAACTTAAAATTTTCTATAGAATTGTGGTAAGCGTAATCTTCAATATCAATTCCAACTACACGATCAGCTCCTCTCTTTTTTGCCAAGATGGCAAGAATCCCGGTGCCGCACCCCATGTCCAGCAAGTTCTTTCCAATCAAAGGAACATCCAGCAATTCCTGAACCATCAGATATGTTGTTGGATGATGGCCCGTCCCAAAAGACATATTCGGTGCAATAACAATTTCTAGTGCATCTCCATCCGATGGGGAATGAAACGGTGCTCGAATCAAACACTTTCTATCCACCCATATCGGATCAAATTCATCTTCCCATTTCTTGTTCCAATTTGTCGATTCAATTTCCCTAACACGATAGGAAAACTCCAGTGCTCCTATTTTCAGCGCATGCAAATTGTCAAATAAATCCTCATCAAATTTGACCTGTTGAATGTATGCTTTCACCCCAGCTGAAGTGTTTACAAAACTTTCGAATTCTATTTCAGAAAGTTCATAAACCAACACCTCTCTCGCCGGGAGCAAAGGATTCAAAAAAAATTCAACTTCTACGTAGTTCATTTCTAGAATGATTGTGCAATCTGCAAAAAGCTTTGGGGATCCATAGATGCCCCGCCAATCAATCCTCCATCTACATCCTTGCAACTAAATAAGTCCTTGGCATTTGTTGTATTGCAACTCCCACCGTACAATAGGCATACATCATCTGCTATATCCGAGCCATATTTTTCTCTAACAACAGAGCGAATAAAGTAGTGCATTTCCTGAGCCTGATCTGAGGTTGCAGTTAATCCAGTGCCTATAGCCCATACCGGTTCATACGCAATGATTACTTTTCCAAATTCGCTATTGGATAGCCCAAAAAGATCATTGGAAATTTGATTTTTTACCACATCAAAATGGGTATCATTACGCCTTTCTGACTCTGTTTCTCCACAACAGTATATTGGGAACAATCCATTATCCAGAATAGCAGTGACCTTTGCCTTTAAAAATGAAGAACTTTCCAAAAAGTATTTTCTACGTTCACTATGTCCCACTAAACAATAACTGGCCCCTGCATCTGATAACATGGCGGCAGACACTTCACCCGTATAAGCCCCACTTTGCTCCGAATGACAGTTTTGACCGCAAAGTTTAGCATTTCCTTTTATGGAATGAAGTCCCTGCAAATACAAATTAGGGGGAGCAACTATTGCATCTACATCATCAGGCCATGTCATTTGGTTCAATTGACTAAAAAAATTATGTGCGGTCTCACCCGTCATATTCATTTTCCAATTGGCAGCTACAATTTTTCGTCTCATTCTATCTAATTCTAACTCTCGGATCTAAAAATCCGTACAGTACATCTACTAATATATTAATCAACACAAAGAACACAGCGATAACCAGTGTTATTCCCATTGCAACGGGTAAATCCTCACCTAAGACAGATATTACCAACTGATTTCCAATGCCATCCCAATCAAAAACCCTTTCGACAAATACTGCTCCTGCTAAAAGGGAAGCAAACCAACCAGAAACCGCTGTTACTACCGGGTTTAGTGCATTTTTTAAGGTGTGTTTAAAAATCACTCTAAATGATGAGACTCCTTTTGCCTTAGCTGTTCGAACGTAATCCTGAGATATTACATCAAGCATCGAACTTCGAGTAAGCTGCATCACAATAGCCAATGGCCGAATTCCAAGTGTTATTGCAGGTAAAATAAGTCGGTCCCAATGGTATCTGTATTCTCTGGTCCATTCATCCCGCTCAGCCAAAACACCAGTTCCTTCCAGGCCTGTACCCGGCAAATCAGTGTAAACAGATATACCTGGAATCAATTCTGAACCTGACAAGCCATTAATGACCACTCCTAGCAACCAAATGACAACACCCAACAAAAACCATTTCACAGTCATTTCCAGTAAAAATCCCCAAAGTATTTTCTTGGAAGAACCGATACTTGATTTCTTTTTCTTCTGAAGTATTACGCCGAAAACCAGGCCGAGCATCAAAAAGAAAAATGGCAAGACAGGCAGACTTGTGACTTCAGTCCATAAACTTCCGCCGATCCAGGCAATAATAATTCCCGACAAATAAGAGGGTGCTGACATCCCCAGAACTGCAAATACCAGCGAGCTATTATCAAAAAAGGACCCTCTATTCAACGCTGCAAATATTCCTAAAACTATTCCAAAAATAGTTGCGATAAGAATCGATGCAACTGCCAATATTGCCGTATCCGGCAGTGTACTCTTAATGATGTCGGAGACCTCTCGATCGGTGCTATATGATCTTCTCAAATAAGGATACTTCAATACCAGTGTGCGATTTTCACTCCAATCCAGGAGCTTTAGATAGGTATACTTGGTATCATCTAAGAAGATATAACTCGATTGAACCGAAGTGTTGTGCACGGACACCGGCGACAAATCGTTGAGGTACAAAGCATATCTTGACATCAGAGGTAAATCGAGTCCCAAATCATGCCGAATAGATTGCAAAATTTCCTGATTTGCATTTTGTCCACCAAGCATTAAAGATGGATCGCCCTGTTTGAAGTTGAAAAGAAAGAAAACGATGGTAATTACCCCGAACAAAACAAGTAAGCCATAAAAGAGTCTCCTTATAATGTATCTAAACATGCTTACTTCAGATCTTTAAGTTGAGGAATTCTATTGCAGTCCCATTTACCTTTTACAATTCCTTTTTCCAAATAGACCATTCCAGGGTTTGAACGAACCACGATTTTCAGTTCGGTTTGATCACAAATATAATAAGGAAAATAAAATTCTGTTTCGCGTTTAACTTCTTCAGCTAGTTCATCAGAAGCACTAGATACAAAGACGATTTGAACACCATTACTCTCCGCTTGTGAGACTACATCCTTCATGGATTTCAGGCTTTCCTCATTCACCTTTTCCAAATCATAACACACAACCCATAACACCCGATCCTGATTAAGCACGTAATTGGTAACATCAATTTTAGGATCATTTGGTGGCCGAACAACTACGTTTGAGTCCCCGACGTATTCCCATAATCCATTGATCATGGGATACAATGAATCCTTAAATTCTGTTTTTAAAACCAACTCGATTCTGTTCTCGATCGTATTTTTCATAACATAATAATCTTCACTGTACCCTGGGTCGTACTCCATTTCGATATTGAATCGAATGGCGCTATCGCGTTTTTTCAATGAATCTAGATCACTATAGCTCTGCAACAACTGGAAATCATTTATCTTACGTTCATACCCGGTTTGCAAAACGTGTTTTTCACCATCATAATCAATTGCTAAATAGGTGCTATTGAAAGAGGAGTCTTCCCACAATCTAAGGGCAGTATAGGAGGTGTCAACCACAATCGTATCTTTTCCAGTGTGTCTGTTCCGCCACAACCAATTCGTGTAGTATTTCATTTCGGGCAATTGCTCTTCAGGCCCTAATTTCAAATTTCGCTCATACGCTGACATCATATTGTCAATTACGCTATCTCCAATTTTATATGGCCTATAGTCTTTTATTGGCAAGAACGTATACGTGTATAAAGCGAATCCATATGAACATAAGGCCATTACAATTGCTATGGCAAAAACTTGTTTTGCACCGGGTTTCATTACACTTTTAAGACCATAATACAGAATACAAGCTACCAGGGTAAAAAATAAAGGGAACCACCAACCAAACAAGCCTCCACCAAACAACGCGATGAGAATTAAACTTCCTCCAATAATCACCACATCGTCACTAAGGGAATTGATACGAATAGTGCCCTGCTTAAAAAACAACACTAAGACAAAAAAGACAAGGAAAACATCCTTATAAAATGATTCTCTTGGTGTCAATGATCTGCCTACAGATCCCTTCAAAGCATCACCAAAACACCCACAATCTTCCACACATTCCCAATAGAAGTTGGGAATTGGAATTTGCTGTGCAGCCAGGATACTATTCGAATCCGGATTTTCCTGATCTATTTGTCTTCTTGCATCCACTGCCAGCTTAATTGTATCTGCAAATGGTGATACCATTCTATCTGCCTTAAAAAAAGCACGTTCATACTTTATTTTTCCAGTTTCCTTGTCTCCGCTCAAAAAAGCTTGATCACCCTCACTTAGCTTTCTTGAAATACTTGAGTAGTCCGTACGATTTGAAACACAATCAGCCGTGAAATTGGTTAACCAAGCAAAAAATACAGTCATTAGCAGAATCAGTGTAGTTGCTAGTCTGGACCATGCTCCAATCAAAATTGCCAATCCTAAGAGTACCTCAGCGCCACTAATTAGGATAGACAACAGCAATGAGTAATGTTCAAACACGGCCCACCCTGCGCCTAGTGACTGGGGCCTGAAATATTCTTCCAATTTGAATGCGAATCCAATGGTGTCATTGGCCTTTATTAATCCGGACACAATAAATAACCCTCCGACAACGATCCTGGACAATACCACAGCAGAATTTTCTCCACCTCGTCCAAGCAGCAGCAGAATCCCAAGCAAGGAAGCCGCGAAAGTCATTATCCAATAAATGTTGAAATCATCGACTATTTCCGGAGCTGATATTCCAAAATAAACCAGCAGGACCGCACCCAACAGATATACAACACCCTGTACTTTAAAGATTGCCTTGAATTTGCCCATACCGATCAATTACTATAAATCTACGCTGAGTTGCATGTAACACAGTTAAGTTTTAACCTTCTCTTAACTTTTCTTCAGTCATTAATATCATAGCAAACATGGAATAATTCAACATGTCCATGTAATTTGCATCAATGCCCTCCGAAATAATTGTTTCGCCCATATTATCTTCGATTTGCTTCACTCGTAACACTTTCATTAAAATTAAGTCTACCAGTGATGAGATCCTCATGTCTCTCCAAGCTTCACCGTAGTCGTGATTCTTCCTAAGCATAAGGTCGCGTGTTTCTCCTAAATGCTTTGCATAAAGTGTCTCAACATAATCCAGCTCAAGCTCTAATTCTTCGGTTTCAGTTAATTCCAGCTGGATGAGAGACATGATACAGTAGTTGACAATTCCCACAAACTCGTCTTCAATGCTCTCTCCTACCTTATTTTCACCGGTCTCCTGTATCGTTCGAATCCTATTCGCCTTTATAAAGATTTGATCGGTTAAAGAGCTCGTTCTCAGAATTCTCCATGCCGTTCCATAATCCTTAGTTTTCTTAATGAAAATGTCTTTACATTTGTCTGCAACCCCGTTGTATTGGTCAACTGTTTTAATCATTAAATCCCTGAAATAAATGGGTACGAAAGATAGGGTTTTTTACCAAAAAAATGAGATTACTTGCAAGGGTAAAAAAATTCACCTGAGCACACCCAAAATTATGGGTATTTTGAACTTGACACCCGACTCTTTTTATACAAAAAGCAGGCAAACCTTTAAGAGCAGTCTAATCGCATGCGAAAAGATGCTGAATGACGGGGCCGAATTTGTGGATGTTGGTGGCTACTCAACAAGACCAGGAGCATCCGAGGTCAGCACAGAAGAAGAGATCAACAGAACTATTCCGGTCATTGAAGCCATTTCAAATGAGTTTCCCGAATTGGCAATATCCATTGATACTTTTAGATCTGCTGTGGCCGAGATAGCATTGGATGCTGGTGCGTCAATGATCAACGACATATCGGGAGGAGAGCTAGATGCTGAAATGTTTAACCTGGTGGCTTCTCGAAATGTACCTTTTGTCCTCACGCACATGCAAGGGACGCCACAAAATATGCAAACCAACCCAACCTACTCTTCGGTTGCAACGGAAGTGCGTTCGTCATTGGAACAACGATTGTGCACTCTTAAATCGATGGGAGCAACTAATGTTATCGTTGATCCTGGATTTGGGTTTGGCAAAACTTTGGATCAAAATTATGAGCTGTTAGCGAATTTTGATTTACTTAGGAAATTGGGCGTCCCCCTGCTTGCCGGGGTTTCAAGGAAATCCATGATCTATAAACTTCTGGACACCACAGCAGAAAAAGCGCTAAACGGCACCACAACACTTCATACGCTATTGCTAGAGAAAGGGGCTTCGATTCTGCGTGTGCACGACGTAAAAGAAGCCGCACAATGCATCACTTTATGGTCTGCTTATTCCAGGATGGATTTGTCAAAGCATAAGTAGCTCCCTGTTCGAGCAGCCACTTTATAGCCTCAGACTGAGAAGTAAAAACCCGTGTCGGTTTAATCGGATCATTGAAGCGAATGTAGAGATTAGCGATTAACCGCTGTGCTCTGTCCTTTACCAAGATCGCATCAGCTATTGTGTACTGATTTTGGTCAGAAGATGATGCCCATTCCCTCACTTCTGCATCTACTGTCGCATTTTGACCGGCTTCGAAAAGATGCAAATACTTGTTGTTTTTCCCCCAGGCCTTTACCACTTCCAGCGAGGCATTAATATCCTTCATCGTAATGTGAGCATCACTCTTTACCCGATAGTGCAGAATATTGTCAGATCTCCAAACAAAGGCAATTTGTTCCATCTGAAATTTGTTCACAATACTATCATAGTCAAACTCTAAGAAATTCATGGCTCCTCTCCTTACGTAGAATCCGTAAATTTGTTCCCAAATCAGATCGGTTTTTACTTAATTCAGCAAGCAGTACACAAAGGTTTCTGTTTCCGATTGGTTCTATTGGACGATGCAATGCTAAGGCAAATCCTTCTCTACCATTTTCATCGCTTTTTAATAGAAAGTTACCATCTTTATCAACATGAAACTTAAAGCATGGTTTTCTGCATTGCGCTTGCGCACGCTTCCTCTAGCTGTCTCATGCGTTATTACAGGCGCTGGAATTGCCTGGCAGCAAGATATGTTGAATTGGGAGATAACATCATTAGCCCTGTGCACGACAATATTTTTGCAAATATTATCCAACCTAGCTAACGACTTTGGGGACGGAGTTAAAGGGACTGATAACGATGCCAGAATTGGCCCTACAAGGGCACTCCAGTCAGGTGCAATATCCCAATCTGAAATGAAATTGGGCATCTATGTCTCTGCGTTGATTTCGTTCACTTCAGGTTTATGGCTATTACTGGCTTCACTCCAATTCAATTGGACCTTTTTTATCATGTTATGCATCGGTCTTTTAAGCATCGGGGCAGCAGTAAAATACACCATTGGAAAGAGTGCGTTTGGCTACAAAGGCCTTGGTGATTTATTTGTATTCCTATTTTTTGGACCGGTTGGTGTTTTGGGCACATCCTTCTTACAAATTGGATCATTTGACTGGATGCACTTGTTGCCAGCAGCCTCCATCGGGTTGCTTTGCACCAGTGTTCTAAATCTGAACAATATGCGCGATCATAAGAACGATAAGAATAGCAATAAGAACACAATGGTTGTATACATGGGTTACCGCAACGCGAAACACTATCACGCCGCACTTACCATTCTACCTATGCTGCTTTTTGGAACGTATGTGCAAATAACTGCAAACAGTTTGAGTTGGACGTATTTTTCAATCCCGTTCTTTGTCGTCTTACTCGTACTTATTCGAATATATCGCATTCAAAATGAGAAATTGATGGATGGCTACTTGAAAATCCTTGCGCTTACCACCTTTTTCACTTCTGTAATTTTTATTCTTTCCTTGGTATTTACTTTTTAATTGTAAGGGTTAAATTTCTATATCATATTGATCAGAATCATCAACAATTTCAAAATCCAATTTTGACTTCACCTGCTCTTCCTGCAATCTAAGCGGCAGTTCAACTTTTAACTTATTAATGATCTGCTCACAAATTTCCCTTTCCACCTTATATCGCTTTTTGGATTTACTCAAAACAACGTCAGCAAAAAAACTGAATATTCCGCCCTTATGTGCCGTCAATAGCTCATCTACATTTTCTACTTCAAGTTTAATTTTGATTTCCATTTTGCGCATTTTATTTGCTTTCAAAACTACCGATATTTTTACATCTCCGTTGCGATCATAGAGTCAATTTTACAACTTTCATTACCTTATGCGCTTGCATTTGAATTGAATTGAATTCATGATGGAGAGTCAAATAAGGTTAGCAAAGGAAGAAGACCATGATGCGATAGCTCAATTGTTCCGCAGATGCTCTTTAGCAATGAGGTCGGAGGGAATTATGCAGTGGAGTGAAGACTACCCGAAACCAACCGAATTAAGTAACGACATCAGTAACGATTCTCTATGGATTTACTTATTGAATCAATCCGTTGCGGGAACCATAACAATTAATGGAATTGAACATCCGGAATACAAAAAAGTGAATTGGATTCATTCAAATTTCCAAGTTGTCCACAGACTAGCTGTACACCCTGAATATCAAAGAAATGGCATTGCCCGAAAGTTAATGCAATTCGCTGAAGAACATTGCGCAAATAGTGGATATACATCCATTCGATTGGATACCTTCACCAAAAATCCCGTGAACATAAATTTTTACTCTAAGCTTAATTATGACCAGGTAGGAATGATTTATTTCAAATCCCACACGGAACCATTTGCCTGCTTTGAAAAACTTCTTTGATTCTAAGAAAAGTTATCGATTATTTTTAAGTATTTTCCCCACCAATGAAAACAGTAGTAACGGGTCTTTTATTCTTTGTCACATCACTTGTCTATTCTCAATTTGACAACCTCAAAATAGACTCGCTGCTGTCTGAGTTGGATGGTGCCAAAAATAAGCTTGACACCTTGGAAATTGCTTTTACTCTTTGTGATAATCACGAAAAATTTGATGAAAAAATCGTTTACGCAAAATTTGCCATCGAGATTAGCAAAACCATGCGATCCGGAAAGTTTCTCGCCCTTGCTTATCAGAATATGTCTGAATTGCATGCTGATAACCTGCACTTTCAAGACGCCATTTCATGGAAATCCATGGAGATCGAAGTATGGGAAAAGTACAATTACAAACTCGAACTGGCAGACAGCTACTATGAACTTGCCGAACTGAATGAAAAAATTGGTTCCAGTTCAGATGCTCAAATTGCATTCGAAGAAGCCCTTGAGATATACGAAAAAATGGATGCTTACAAAGGTGTAGTGCGCGTAAAAAATAGTCTGGGCAAACTTCATAGAAACTTAAATGACCTTGCTAACTCACTGGAATTCTATTTTGATGTACTTGATCTTGAAAGAGATCAGGAGATGGATGTTCAGGAAGCAAACACCTTGCTGAACATTGGAGAAATTTATAAGCTCCAGAAGGATTTTGATCAAGCCCAAAGTTTTTATCAAAAAGCAATAGAAAAGTACAGAGTTGCAAATTCACCGCTTGGAATCGGAAAGACAACCAACAATCTTGGTAACATTTATCTTCAGAAAGGAGATTTGAATCAAGCGCTAACCTATTACAACAGTGCACTAATTTTATTCATTGAAGCTGGGGAAGAAACGTTAATGGCCAATGCATACAACGATATCGGTTTGGTTAAAGAATCTCAAAATAAATTTAACGTTGCGCTAAGTAATTTCGAAAAATCTCTAGAGCTTAAATTGCAAAACAACTTGATCTACAGTGTTCCCAGCACCTATGCAAACATTGCTTCAGTACACGGAAAACTCGGGAATCGAAAATCGGCAAAATTGTATTTTGACAAAGGCATAGACATGGCCAATAAATATGTGATACAAGATGAGCTCGCATATCTGTTCAATAAGAAAGCCGAATATGAAGAGCAAAATGGAAATTTAGGTCAAGCACTGGCTTTATTTAAGCAATGTCTACTTTATAAAGACAGTGCAACTAAAAAGGAAAATGCAAGAAGAATAGCCGAGCTTCAAACGATTTATGCGCTGGGAGAAATAGAGGAAAAAAATGAATTGTTGGAACTTAAAAACCAACTACTAACTAAAGACAAGCTAGACGAAAGAAACAGAAAAGTCCAGCTGCAGGTTGTTATCTATGGCCTGATCATAATCGTAATTTTAGTTGCACTGCTTCTTGCTAACAACTATAGAAAGCTTAAATACATCAGAAGCATAACCGCTCAATTAAAGGAAACCAATGAGGAGTTGACAGAAACTTTAATAAGTAAGGATGAGAAAGAGCTGCTCCTGAAAGAAATCCATCATCGAGTGAAAAACAACCTGCAGGTAATCAGCAGTTTGATTCGGCTGCAATCATCAAAAGTTGAAAACACGAAAGTTGAAGGACTGTTTCAGGAATGCGAAGTTCGAGTAAAATCCATGGCTTTGGTGCATGAGGAACTGTACAGAACGGATGACCTGTCAAGTGTAAATCTAACGGAATACATACGAAAGTTAGGCAATGATTTGCTTGACGCTTACGTAATCGACAAAAAAATCGGATTCAGCTATGATGTTGGGGTCAGTTTTATGGGAATAGACACCTTAATCCCATTGGGTTTAATGATCAATGAAATAATCAGCAATAGCCTTAAACACGGTTTCAAAAACAACGCTATTGAAGACCCTGAAATCTATATAAACATTCAGTTCACGGATCTGAAAGAGTACGAAATGACGATCGGAGACAATGGGTCAGGCATGTCTGAAGATATCAACTTCGATTTTCCCGAAACGTTAGGTCTGGACCTAATTCTTACTCTAACAGATCAATTGGAAGGGTCAGTAGAGAGAATTCCAAAATCCAAAGGCACACACTACCTTGTCAAATTCAAGGATTTGGACATCCGAGGAATTATTCACAAATAATGAATGTCAATCAGGGTAAAAATCATACTTTGCGGGAACAGATCAAGGATCATACAATTAACAAATAGGGATTACGGTAATAACAAATGAAAGTACAGAATTACATTGAGGGAAAATGGCATGAAGGAGAGGGCGTAGAACTTGAATTGCACCACGCCATTACAGGTGAGCATTTAGGAACAACATCCAGCCAGGGTATTGATTATATCTCCATAATGAACTATGCCAAAAATGTAGGTGGACCAGCACTTCGTAAAATGACTTTTCAAGAGCGCGGCAGAATGCTGAAAGCACTTGCCTTGCATTTGATCGGAATCAAAGAAAAGTTTTATGCATTGAGTTCAGCTACAGGAGCAACAAGAATCGACTCGTGGATTGACATTGAAGGAGGAATTGGCAATTTATTTGCCAATGCATCGCTAAGAAAACAATTCCCCGACCTACCCTATTACGTCGATGGTGAGGCTGCTCCACTTTCCAAAAACGGCACATTCATTGGTCATCATATCATGGTCCCTAGACAAGGTGTAGCTATTCATATCAATGCATTTAATTTTCCAATTTGGGGAATGCTCGAAAAAATAGCGGTCAACCTGATGGCAGGAGTTCCGGCTATTGTAAAACCATCAGAATTTACTTGCTACCTAACGGAGTTAATGGTAAAAGAAATAGTGGCTTCTAATATACTTCCCGAAGGTTCACTCCAATTGGTATGTGGATTAGGTCGAGGAATTATTGACCACGTGGACCACAACGACATGATTACGTTTACCGGATCTGCCAAAACAGGTAAAATGCTAAAGGGTCTGCCGCACATCATCGAAAACTCCGTTCCATTCAATCTCGAAGCGGATTCCTTAAATGGATGTGTTCTAGGTGAGGATGCTGTTCCCGGCACACCCGAATTTGACTTGTTCATCAAAGAGGTGCAAAAAGAAATTACGGTCAAAACCGGGCAGAAATGTACCGCTGTCAGAAGAATTTTAGTTCCTGCAAAACTAGTGGAAGATGTGCAGTCAGCTCTTTCCAAAAGACTGGAAAAAACAGTGATTGGAGACCCGTCTAACGAAGCGGTTCGGATGGGTGCATTGGCAACAAAAACGCAGGTGACTCGAGTGAAGGAAAATGTATCCAAGCTATTAGCAGAACAGGCTCTTGTTTATGGAGACCTTGAAAAGTTTGAGGTGGTCGGTGCAGACAAACAAAAGGGAGCGTTCTTTTCTCCCATCGTAATGTTGAATGACGACCCGTTTAACAAATTGGCAGCACACAACGTGGAAGCTTTCGGACCCGTATCTACCATTATGCCTTACAATTCGCTTTCTGATGCAGTTGAGCTAATCAAGATGGGGAAAGGATCACTCGTAACATCTATTGTTACAGCCAATGATAAACTTGCCCGAGAATTTGTTACTGAAGCCGCTTGCAGCAACGGAAGAATTTTAGTTCTGAATGAACGATGTGCAAAGGAGAGTACAGGTCATGGTTCTCCAATGCCATTGCTAACACATGGTGGACCGGGCCGCGCAGGAGGTGGTGAAGAAATGGGGGGAAAACGAGGAATTTTACATTATTTGCAACGTACTGCGATCCAAGGACATCCCCAAACGATTACAGCCATTACACAGCGTTTTCAGGTTGGTGCAGATCAACCGGAAGCCAATCCCCATGTCTTCAGACAGCATTTTGAAGAGTTACAGATCGGAGATACTGTTTTTACCCATAAGCACACCGTTACTGAAGCAGACATTGTCAATTTTGCCAATGTAAGCGGCGACAATTTCTATGCCCATATGGACGCCACGTCATTGGAGGGAACCATTTTCGAGCAGCGTGTTGCCCACGGTTATTTTGTTCTTTCTAAAGCGGCAGGATTATTCGTTGATCCTATTAAAGGACCGGTACTGCTCAACTATGGTATCGATGAAGCACGATTTGTTAAACCTGTGTACCCGGGTGCTACATTGGGCGTTAAATTTACCGTGAAAGAAAAGACGGATCAGGAAAAGAGATCGGAGGAGGACATTGCCAAAGGAATTGTCCGATTTTTGGTCGATGTTTACGATGAAACAGGTGAGACAGTGGCATTAGCAACTATTCTCACAATGGTGAGAAAGTTGGACCAATCCAGCTAAAATTTTAAGAATATGAGCAGCGCAATAGAACAAGGAGATATACGTGAGAGTAGCACAGCAAATGGAGTTGCAACCATTGAGTTCTTCCACCCAATGAGTAATTCTCTTCCGGGACAGCTATTATCTAAACTCACAGAAGCGATAAATAAGGCTGGAAAAGACGACGCTGTTCGTGTCATCCTCTTAAAATCCTCGGGGGATCGTGCATTTTGTGCCGGTGCTTCTTTTGATGAATTGTCTTCCATAGAAAACCTGGAAGAAGGAAAACAATTTTTTTCCGGCTTTGCCAACGTCATCAATGCAGCAAGAAAATGCCCAAAGCTCATTATAGGAAGAGTGCAAGGTAAAGCCGTAGGTGGAGGAGTTGGTTTGGCCAGCGCAGTAGACATTTGTTTTGCAACCAAATATGCCTCCGTAAAATTATCCGAGCTGGCAGTTGGAATTGGTCCCTTCGTAGTAGGACCGGCAGTGGCTCGCAAAATCGGTATATCAGCCATGAGCATGCTTGCCATAAATGCTACCGAATGGTATACGGCAGAATGGGCAAGAGAAAAAGGAATTTACTCGGATATTTTCGACAGCGCTGAAGAAATGGATGAAGCAATCAAAAAGCTGAGCGATCAATTGTCTCGTTCAAATCCGGAAGCCATGGTTATGCTGAAGAAAACATTTTGGGAAGGGACTGAAAATTGGGATGAACTTCTTTCAGAACGAGCAGCAATCAGCGGCAAATTGGTTCTTTCAGATTTCACCCGAAATGCGATTGCATCCTTTAAATCAAAATAAGCAGTCGTCTAATTTCTTTTTGATTATACTATTCATCGCCTTCAATCGTTTAATCTTCAGCTAATCCCAATTGAGCTGTCATTGGTAAACTCAAACGGAACGACGGTTGGTTGGCTATTGGCAAAGTTCTTATCATTTGTTAATTTCAAACATTGGCATCCCTGATAAAATACACTAGTAAAAGACCACATGAATAGATTACCTAAAATAATATCCGTTTTCATTTTATTACTGGGGTGTCATACCTTCAATGCGCAGGAAACGTATTACAATGAAAAGCCCGATAGTATTGCAAAAATTATTACGATCAAGGGAACCGTTTATACCGGTTCGATTTTGTCAGATGACGGTAAAATTTTAACCATTGAATCAGCAGAAGTAGGAAAGATCGTCATCGACAAGATTGACATCAAAAAGATCGAGTACATCAAAAATACTGAACAGAATGCAGATGGATTTAAACTGTCGTTGTATGAATATGGCTTCGCGCCAACTGCATTCAATCTTCAAAAAAATCAAGTAAGCCTTCAGAATCATTATTTTGCCTATTGGGTTGTTGAATACGGAATAACCGACAACATCAGTATTGACGCCGGTATTACTTATCCATTGGTCATGCCCATAAAATTTGGACTTAAAAGTTCAGTAAAGCTTGCCGAAGATCTACGGTTAGGCGTTAAAGCAAATGCATACGTCACAATGGATTACTACGGTTTAGGAAGTCATACGAATAACACGTCTACAATAATCACTCCGTTTAGCATGGGTTATAATGCTTCCGGAATGCTTACTATTGGCGATCCGTCGATCAATTTGACTGTAGGGGGAACATATTACAATTTTGACGCTGATTTAGTTGCAAGCCATATCATGGGTTATGCCTTATTTCTCGGAGGACACAAACAATTCAAAGACAAGCTTGGATTGTCCATGGAATTACTTTATTTACAAGACTATACACAGACCTCGCTTTTTTCATTCGGAGTTTTACTCAAGTACTTCAGGTCCCCTACAAAACTGTTCACTATTGGTCTAGAAACGCCAACTTTTCCGAGAGTCAATGCGTTCAGCACTCATACAGCGACCCAGTATCTGGTTATCCCGCTACCCTATGTGGGATTTAGAAAATTATTTTAGACAAACATCTACCGTATCGGAATTATAAAGGAATCGTTTGAAATTACTATTGTGTAAATTATCCACATGAATTACTTTTGTCTTCCTTGATTATCGCAGTCAAAATGTGACTACGAAAATGTGAAATGAAATGAACAAGCCAGAGATTAAGAAACAGCTCGAGGAAATCGTAAACAAAGAGGACATTCAAGATTTTATTGATGACGGAAAACAACTGATCAAAACGTATCAGAATCTTCTGGATGAAGAAGAGAGTGTCAAAAATGAAACACAGGACGATGAGACTCTTCATGATGAAGAACTATCAGCTCATGATGATGATGAGATCACACCATTGATTGAGAAATTCAAATCAAGAATGATCGAGCTGGAAAAATCGATTCAACAAAAAGAAAAGAAGAATCTCGAAATTAAGCAAGGACTCATATCAAGACTTAGAAACTTGATCCAGCATGAAGAGAACATCGGCGCTCTCTTTGCCGAGATCAAAGAAATTCAGGAAAGCTGGAAAGATACCGGCAATATTCCTAGAAAAATTGCCCAACAGATCAATCAGGAATACCACAATTTGATCGAGCAATTTTTTTACAACATCAACATCTACAAAGAGCTCAAGGAAAATGACCTGAAAAAAAATTACTCACTGAAAAATCAGGTCGTTCACAAAATGAAAGAGCTGCTGGACCAGGAAAGAATATCCGTTGTTCAAGATCGTCTTAGAAACTTACAAAATGAATGGGCTGAAATTGGTCCGACCTATCAGGAAAATTGGGAGAAGCTCAAAAATGAATTTTACACTACCCAGAATGAAGTGTACGAGAAGATTAGAGTTTTTTATGAAGAAAGAAAGGTACAACAGGCCAAGAGCATTGAACTAAAAAAAGAACTTCTTCAAAAGGCAATCGAGCTGAAATCCAAGGAAATAAAAGACATGAAGACCTGGGATTCCGTAACAAAGGAGTTTGTTCAACTGCAGAACGATTGGAAAAGTGCCGGACATTCAAATTCAAAAGAAAATAAGACGTTGTGGGTAGAATTCCGATCTGTTTGCAATGATTTTTTTGATCAAAAGTCAGCGTTCTTCAAATCACAGAACAAAGTGTACAAGAAAAACGAGGGATTGAAATTGGAATTGATCGAAAAAGCCAAAAAGCTCATTGATACCGAAAACTTCAAAATGGGCACAAAGGAAATCATCGAGCTCCAGAAAAAATGGAAACAGCTTGGACATGCGGGCCGACACTCTGAACATAAGCTTTGGAAGAAATTTAAATCCGCAGGTGACGAATTCTTCGAGAAAAAAGAATCGTTCTTTAAAGAAAAAGATGCCGCACAATCCAATCACTTGCAGTTAAAGGAAAAACTCATTGAAGAAATCACCGGATATAAGCTAAAAGACAACCGGGAAGAAAGTAGTAAAGACCTGAAAGAATTTTCAAATCGATTTTCACAAATCGGAGATGTTCCCTTCTCTAAAAAAGATAAGATAAACAAGAGCTTCCGATCCGCTATGAACGAGCATTATTCCAATTTAGGCTTATCTAATCATGAAAAGGATCGACTATTCTTTGAAACCAGGATCGATCAAATCCTATCCAGTCAAAACCCCGGAAAGTTGATCCGTGATGAAAAAGACCGAATCCGAAAAAAGATCAATGGACTCACCAGCGAAATCAATCAGTATGAAAACAATCTGGGATTCTTTAAAAACAGTAAGGGTGCGGAAGCCTTACTGGGAGAGGTAAATGCTAAAATTGAAAAGGCAAAAGATCAAATCACCAACCTCAAGAATCAGCTGAAATCGCTACCAAAAGAAGAAGCGTAAATTAACACAACCTACTTATTTCAAGGATTGGACAATTTTGGCCACAAAGTAGTATATTTCCAACCTTGAAAAAACAGCTTTTACTTGCCAATCGAAAATCGATTGGTTTCCAAATAATTATTGCACAAATGAAAACTTCGCTTTATCTGTTTCTTTTACTATTTGTAACCCTGTCATTTGCGCAGGATAAGTCACTGGATCTAAACATGGCAGTTACCGGGTATGATGCCGATAGCAAATCGTGGCTATACCCGCAGAGATTATCAGGCTTGAAATGGGTTCCCAATACCCAAAAGTATTCGCATCTTATTGAAAGATCAAGCGGATTGGTGATAACCAATGGTAAGGAAGCCGATACCATAACCGTTGCTGAGGTTTCCGCCGCAACCGAAAAGGAGTTAAGGAGTATTCCTTTCTTAAGCTGGAAGGATCAGCATACTTGTTTCATTAAAATCGGATCAACCTACTATGAATACGACGTAGCATCTAAGAAGTCTAAAGAGATACTATCCTGCCGAGAGGGGTCAGAAAATCATGACTTCAACAGCAGCGCCAATCTATGTGCCTTTACAGTAGATCACAATTTGTATATAGCATCCGCAGAAAATAGCGAATTACCGGTAACCAAGTTTAACGATGAGCAAATCGTTTCAGGTCAGGCAATAGCCAGATTTGAATTTGGCATAACGAAGGGCACTTTCTGGAGTCCAAGTGGCGAAAGACTAGCGTTTTATCAAAAGGACGAATCTAGGGTTCACGATTATCCTTTGCTGGACATGACGAAAACTCCGGGACAGCTGGAATCAATCAAATATCCGATGGCAGGACAAAAGAGTGAGCTGGCAAAAATTGGAATTTACGAGGTAAAATCTGGGGAAATTACGTACCTGAAGACCGAATCCAGCGGTTTGGATGAGGAGCATTACCTGACCAATGTTGCCTGGGATCCAAACAATGTTCATGTGTACGTTGCAGAAGTGAACAGGGATCAAAACCATATGAAGCTCAATAAATACGATGCAGCTTCCGGTGAATTACTGGCCACTCTGTTTGAAGAAAAAAACGAGAAGTATGTTGAGCCGGAGAACCCTCCCCTATTCGTACCGGGAGTTCCCAACGAATTCCTTTGGTTCTCTGAACGAGACGGGTTTATGAACCTGTTTCGATACAATACGAACGGAGAGCTGCTGGGCAAAGTAACTCCTGTCGATTGGGTGGTAAAAAAAGTTGTCGGCTTTAACAGTAAAAGTACTGAAGTAGTTGTGGAAGGAACCGGGTCAGACCCAAGGGAAAATCATGCGTTTGCTTTCAATTTAAAAACCGGGAAAATGCGCCAATTAACAAAAACGAATGGCACACATTATGTCCAATTGTCAACAGACGGCAAGAAGATGCTTGATACATATTCATCCATCTCGGTGCCTAAAAATGTCGACCTCATTGATCTTAAATCGCTCAAAGCAGAAAACATCTTCTCAGCTGCAAATCCATTAGCGGATTACAAATACGGAAGCACAGAATTTTTGAAGCTTAAATCGTCTGACGGGTCTGATCTGTACGGAAGAATAATCAAACCGTCCAATTTCAATCCTGAGCAGAAATACCCGGTTCTCGTTTATGTGTACGGGGGCCCACATGCTCAATTGGTCACGAACACGTGGTTAGGCGGCAGCAGAATGTGGATGAACTGGATGGCTGAGCAAGGATATATTCTATTCACACTTGACGGTCGTGGATCGGCATACAGAGGATTTAATTTTGAGAGTTGCATCCATCGTCAGCTGGGCAAACTGGAAATGGAAGACCAGCTTATTGGCGTGGACTATTTGAAATCACTTCCTTATGTTGATCAAGATCGCATGGCTGTTCATGGATGGAGCTTTGGAGGATATATGACCACCTCTCTTATGCTTAACTATCCCGATATCTTCAAATGCGGTGTTGCGGGGGGGCCGGTAATCGACTGGAAATGGTATGAAATCATGTATGGAGAGCGATACATGGACCGTCCTGAACAAAATGAGGATGGCTATAAAGAAACCAGCTTAATTGATAAAGTAAGCAACTTGAAAGGCGAGTTACTTTTGATACACGGAACAGTTGATGATGTGGTCGTGATGCAGCACAATCTAGCTTTCGTAAAGGCATGTGTTGAAGCAGGTGTTCAGGTTGATTTCTTTCCTTATCCAAACCACAAACACAATGTACGTGGAAAAGATCGAGTTCACCTGATGACTAAAGTGCTCAATTACGTCATGGAGGAAATGGCAGATTAGTTGAAATTTGGATTAACTTTAACAGGTGTACGCAATTGTTGATATTGAAACGACCGGAGGACAACCCAAGGACTCAAAAATAACCGAGATCGGTATCGTAATTTCTGATGGCACCAAGGTAATCGAAACCTACGAAACGCTAGTAAATCCTGAACGCGACATCCCCTATTTTGTAACAAAGCTAACCGGGATAGATGCCAAAATGGTAGCCAACGCGCCAAAATTTTATGAGGTTGCGAAACACATTGTGGAAAAGACCAAAGACATGATCTTTGTCGCGCACAATGCTAGCTTCGACTACAATCATATTCGAAAAGAATTTAAGGAGATTGGCTACGAGTATAAAAGAGATACCGTCTGCACCGTTCAATTGTCTCGCCGTGTAATTCCTGATCAGGAATCGTACTCTTTGGGAAAATTATGCAAATCACTTGGAATAGACCATTCTAACCACCACAGGGCGCTCAACGATGCGGTAGCTACCTCGAAACTTTTGCATCTATGCCTAAGTAAAGATCAAGTAGAGCTTGAAAATATCAGGAACACCAACATTTTGTATGACAGGCTCGACGTACATAACCTGCCCAACAAAACCGGGATCTATTATTTTCTAAATCGAAGCAATGATGTTATTTACATAGGGAAGAGTAAAAACATCAGACAAAGAGTAAAAACACATTTGGCAAACTACCACACAAAAAAAGGCCAGAGCATCGTTGAGCAAATCGACAAAATCGATTATGAAATTCTTGGAAGCGAATTGGTCTCGCTCTTGAAAGAATCTAGTGAGATCAAAAAATACAACCCGGTTTACAATAGACAGCAGAGAAAAAAGCTATCTGCCTGGTGCACCTATGCTTACACAGCCAACGATGGTTTTTTCCGAATAGCAATAAGTAATAAGCCGATCAATCAAGCTTTTTACATCAATAGCCATACATCGAAACAAGCTGCACGGGAAGCGCTATTCAAATGGTGCGAGAAGTACCGATTGTGCCAGAAGTTATGCGGATTGTATAAAGCGAGAGAAAAGGAGCCTTGTTTCAATCATAGCCTAAAGCAGTGCAATGGCGCCTGTTGTGGTCAGGAAACCATGGACAAATACAACGAAAGGGTCCAACAACTTATCGACGATCAGGAAATACCGGATAAATCGTTTTACATCATTGACCGTGGCCGAAATAACGAAGAAAAATCCTGCATTAAAATTGAAAACGGACGCTATGTAGGATTTGGTTTCTTCGACCGATCCATTCACTACACGAACATTATTGAATTGGATAGCTACATTGATTCATACGAGGACAATAAGGACGTAAGAACCATAATACGGTCATTCTTGCATCAAAAAAAGGTGAGAAAGATCATTCCTCTCGAATAATTGGTTGCAATTTGTATCATCAGGGCATATTTATGGCAAGTATAACCCTAATTTCACTTAGGAATTAAACGTTAAATCGACCTGGAATCCATAGAAATATTCGTGTTTTCTTTGTTTTGTTAGTTTTCCTGTGGATTATGGATTTTACGGCGAATTTTTATTCTGTTTTTCATAACTTGCAGTATAGAAATATTGCCCATTTTATATGGCGACAGCAGCACAGAAAGAACTCAAAAATAAAAAGTTAAGTAAGGATTTGCTTCTCAATGCTTTAGAATTAATGGCCACAGCAGTAGCCATGACCAAGCTATACGAAGAAAACAAAGCAATTACGTCTAAATATGTTCATGCTACTTCACGTGGACACGAAGCAATACAACTTGCTTTGGGAATTCAATTAAAGCCTCAGGACTTCGTCTCTCCTTATTACCGAGACGACTCTATTTTACTTGGAATCGGAATGTCTCCATTCGATTTGATGCTGCAGTTACTGGCGAAAAGAAACGACCCATTCTCAGGAGGAAGAACGTATTACAGTCATCCTTCATTAAATGATTCGGATAAGCCTAAAATTCCGCATCAGTCCTCCGCAACGGGAATGCAGGCCATTCCTACAACAGGATTGGCAATGGGAGTTCAGTACAGAGAAGTAACGGGATTGGATAAACACAAATCTCCCGAAGAAAAGCCCGTAGTGGTTTGTTCTCTTGGAGATGCATCCTGTACAGAAGGTGAAGTCTCGGAAGCATTCCAGATGGCTGTGCTCAAAAAATTACCCATAATTTATCTTGTACAGGACAATGAATGGGATATCTCAGCAAACGCAGAAGAAACTCGAGCACAGGATATCTCCCACTATGCAAAAGGGTTCAAAGGCATGGGACTTAGGACCATCAATGGTTCCGATTTTACGGAATGCTACAATACCCTGCAGGAAGTGATCGGATTGGTCAGAAAAGAGCGAAGGCCATTCATTGTGCATGCGAAAGTCCCTTTGCTCAATCACCATACATCGGGAGTTAGAATGGAATGGTATCGGGACGACCTAGAGGAACATGCAAAGCGTGATCCTTTTCCTCTATTGAAAAAACAGCTTTTGGAGCTTGGGGTCGACGAAAAAGAATTGTCCAAATTGGAAAATTCGGCAAAAGAAAAGGTCGAAGCGGATTATCAGCGTGCATTAAAAGAAGAAGATCCAAAGCCAGATGATCTTACCAACTTCATTTATGCGCCTACACCTGTAACCGAAGAAAAAGGCGTGCGATCGCCCGAAGGAAAAGAACCAACCGTAATGGTAGATTCTGCATTGTTTGCCGTTCGAGAATTGATGGAAAAACACCCCGAATGCTTACTCTACGGACAAGATGTTGGTGGAAGACTTGGCGGTGTATTCCGTGAGGCAGCTACATTGGCTCAGCAGTTTGGCGATGAACGTGTATTTAACACCCCTATTCAGGAGGCGTTTATCGTAGGTAGTACGGTAGGAATGGCTGCAGTTGGTCTAAAACCAATTGTAGAAGTGCAATTCGCAGACTACATATGGCCCGGATTGAACCAGCTTTTTACTGAAGTCAGCAGATCCTACTATTTATCTAATGGAAAATGGCCTGCATCTATGATTCTTCGTGTGCCGATTGGCGCATACGGATCCGGCGGGCCATATCATTCATCCAGTGTTGAATCAGTTGTTACTAACATAAGAGGAATCAAGGTTGCTTACCCATCCAATGGAGCCGATCTAAAAGGTTTGCTAAAATCCGCTTACTATGACCCTAACCCAGTCGTAATTTTTGAACACAAAGGGTTGTACTGGAGCAAGATCAAAGGCACTGAAGGTGCAGCGACAATAGAACCTGATGAAGATTATGTTATTCCGTTTGGAAAAGCAAGGGTGACTCTAGAAACTGAAAAAGAAAAAGTTGCTACCGGAGAAACAATAGGAATCATTACCTACGGAAGGGGTGTGTACTGGTCAGAAGAGGCCGCAGCTTCTTTTCCCGGTCAAATAGAAATTCTAGACTTGCGCACACTCAATCCCATCGATGAAGAAGCCATGTTCTCGCTAGCCAATAAGCACGGCAAGATAATAGTCGTAACAGAAGAGTCCTGTGAATGCTCATTTGCATTGAGTCTTGCCGGTAGAATACAAAAAAAATGTTTCGAGTCATTGGATGCACCAATTGAACTTGTCGGATCGGTTGATACACCTGCCATTCCCCTGAATTCCACACTGGAAGAAACACTTCTGCCAAATGGCAAAATAGTTAGCGAAGTCATTCAAAAACTTCTAAACTATTAGATCTAATCCATCAGTGATTGCATACCACTAAAAGGGCAAGGTATTTGATGTAATTGGAGCGAACTACTCAGTACCGATCGACTGCTAAAGAAGTTAGTAAAGATTGATTTTTTTGAATATTGTAAATTTGTATCTATGAGATTAATACTATTCCTGTTGATTTGTTCAACGGGCCTGACTTCATTAGCGCAAGATAAAGAGGCTTCAAATTCCTTAGAAGGAGTGCCATTTAGCCAACGCCTATACACTGGAGGCGACCTGGGCTTTAGCTTTGGCAACATCACTTTTGTCAATATCAACCCAATCGTCGGTTACCGAATAGATAAAAAATGGTCTGCCGGAATTAGTGCCAAGTACATTTATTATCGGGAGCGATTTCCAGAGTACAACTGGGAATACAGCAATTCCATGTATGGAGGTAGTGTTTTCACACGATACCTGATTGGTAATTCCTTTTTAGCGCATGCTGAATTTGAAGCGGTCAATGCAGAAGTCAGGGAATTTTTGTCCACCACGTTGACTAGGAAATGGGTTCCCATCGGACTTTTAGGAGCCGGATATAGACAGGGTTTAGGTAATACATATCTGCAAGTTCTGGTTTTATACGATGCAATCAACAATCGCAATTCTCCGTATCGAAACGAATATTTATTTGGACCAACTAATATCCCTCTTATACTTCGCGCCGGTTTCATTATTGGTCTAGGTAATTAGAACAGGATTCGTTGTTAGCAACGGCTTCATTTTTCTATCTTTAAGTACCACAATTTCTTTACCATGCGAATAAACAAAGCGTTGCTTTTAGCAATGATCATTTTTGCCTGTCTACCTGCTTTTTCATTCGATCATAGAATAGTTGCATCCGAATCAACAGAATACAAGCAGTATTTTAACTCGGCATATGAGAACTATCCTGAGATTCCGAGAGGCGTTCTTGAGGCCGTGTCCTTTAGCTATACACGGTTGCAGCATCACGATTACAATGAATCCTCACCAAAAAGCTGTAGTGGAGTACCAAGAACCTATGGGATCATGGGGCTTACTGAAAATGGCAAAGGCTATTTCAAAAACAATTTGAAATATGTTGCCGTGCTATCCGGAATCAGCAAACAAGAGTTGATGACTGATCCGGAACTAGCCATCTTCGGGTATGCCAAAGCATACTCTGCACTGTTGAAAAAATCATCAGATAAAGGATGGGTTAAGCACGCCAATGTGCTACGAACATTAAGCGAATTGCCCCAAAACACGATACAACAAGATTTTGCTTTAAACAGTCAATTGTATGTGATGTTTTGGTTTCTGCAACAGGAGGAATTTCAATCTCGTTTCGGGTTTCCAAACCATGAGATAGATCTTTCAGCGCTTTTTGGAAAAGAAAATTATAAGGTGCTTTCGGCCAGAAATGTTAGTATTTCTGATGAGGGTATCAAAAGTAGTGGGGGCTCAAACTATTCAAAGGTTTCAAGGCATTGCTCAGATTATCCGGGGTCCATTTGGGTAGCCGCAGATGCTTCCAACTTTTCTTCAAGAGCAGGCACATCAATTTCCGCAATAACAATTCACGACATTGAGGGAACCTATGCAGGGGCTATTTCTTGGTTTCAAAATCCCATTTCAAATGTTAGCGCACACTACTGTCTTCGTTCAATTGACGGACAGGTCACGCAGATGGTTTGTGAATCAGATAAAGCATGGCACGTGGGAACCGAAAATCCCTATACCGTAGGGCTGGAACACGAAGGAAAAGCAGATTATGAAGGTTGGTACACGGAAGCCATGTATCAGTCCTCTGCAAGTGTTTGTCTCAACACAATGAACAACTATGGCATAGATCCCTTGCGATCACATCAGGGACCTCCCGAATACGGCATCAACATTTTGGGTTCATGCATAAAATTAAAAGGGCATCAACACTTCAGTGGCACGTCTCATCGGGATCCCGGACTCAACTGGGACTGGGCTTATTTTTACCGCTTATTGAACGATGGAACCACCCCTTCCCCAATATCCATTACCTCTTCCAGCGGCACAATTCACGATTCCGGAGGTGCCTCAGGAAACTACGGAGACGACGAGAGATTGTATTGGTTGATCGAACCTCCAGGAGCAACATCAGTAACTATTTCATTTACCTCATTTGATCTTGAGCTTAATTGGGACTACATGTATTTGTACGATGGAAATTCCGTTCACGACGATCTTATTGGCGTATATACCGGAACCTCCACTCCAGGGACGATTACAGCTGAAAGCGGATCCGTATTAATAGAATTTCGATCCGATTGCGCGACCACTAACCCTGGATGGACAGCCAGCTATACATCCTCAACTGCACCACTGTCATGCCCAGTTCCATCCGGACTGTATCAAACCGGCATACTTCCTGTTTCGGCAAGTCTGCATTGGTCGGGAAGTGCAGCAAACTACCTGTTAAGGTATCGTGATCATACCTATAATCCGTGGAGCTATCTAACCGTAGCTGACACCCTAGAAGTTCTCACCGGATTATCATCCAATAGCGAATACTATTGGGGCGTAGCTTCAATTTGTGGCACAGACACTTCCAGTTTCGCCGGCAGCATGTTCACAACCCCGGCTATTTCAACACCATTTACCATTTCAAAATGCGACGGCACATTTCGAGATTCAGGAGGGCCTATGGGTGTTTATATGAATTCGGAAGATTATACCTGTACAATTGATGCAACCGGCCCAATTACCATGTCCTTCGCATCCTTCGCCATTGAAAACAGCTATGATTTCTTGTACGTGTATGACGGACCAACAACTGCTTCACCTCAAATCATTGGGAGTCCATTTACAGGATTAGTCGGACCGGGTTCTTTTACATCTTCGGGGAACAGCATCACATTTCGTTTCACCTCAGATAATAGAACCACAGATTCAGGATGGGAAGCGGAATGGAATTGTACTCCTCCCGGACCATCAATTCCCACGGCATCCTTTACCACTTCCTCAACAACAATTTGTTATGGAGACAGCATACAACTGGTCAACACTTCTGTGGATGCAGACACCTATAATTGGGTGATTCCCGGAGCAAGTCCAACAACAAGCTCGCAAACCGATCCATGGGTTTTGTTTGCAACTTCCGGAAGCTACAGCATAGAGCTAATAGCGAGCGGAGCAGGAGGCAGTGACACCTTGATGCAAACGGTCAATGTAACTGTTCTGCCGAATCCAGCAGCTAGTTTTACAGAAAATGCAGACACCCTTTTTGTCCCTTCTGCTACACTCTACCTTACAAATACATCTACGGATGCAAGCACTTATTACTGGGATTTTGGTGATGGTAGCTCTTCCACAGACGTTAACCCTTGGCACAACTACAGCACTCCCGGACAGTATACTGTGCTATTGGTTGCTTACAGCTCATCCTGCGGGAATGATAGCGCATTCCTTACAGTAGAGGTCTTTAGTGCTGCGGACATTCACGAAGAGCAGATCGTTGATTTTCAAATTTCTCCTAATCCAACTATTGGAGAAACCTCTATAACGCTGAATAGCCGCTATTCTGGACATTCAGAATTGATACTCACAGATACAGAGGGACGAGTAATCCGAGTCAAACCACTGCAACTACAACCGGGTAAGAATACTTTCTTACTCGACTTTAATGAGCTGGGACTAGCAGCTGGAAATTATTTCTTACGATTGTCAACGAATTCCTCGCAAACGACGAGGCCCATTGTATTCCGAAAATAGCTCTGATTTTATTTCGGAGTCGGTTTACTGACTCTCCCCGGGTTTTCCAATATCAAGAAGCTCCATTTCAAAAATCAATGCGCTGTACGGCTCAATTGGACCTCCGGGTGTGCCGGTTTCTCCATAAGCCAATTCGCTTGGCAAATAGATTTTCCATTTAGAACCAACTGACATTAATTGCAGTGCTTCAGTCCAACCCGGAACAACTTGATTTACCATATACGTTAACGGCTCGCCTCTTTCAACCGAGCTGTCAAAAACGGTACCGTCAATTAATGACCCCGTATAATGCGCTACAAATTGATCATTCAATCCAGGTTTTGGACCAGTTCCAGCGGTAATGACTTCATACTGCAATCCGCTTGGCAGAGTAGTTACTTCCTCTCTTTGACCATTTTCTGCCAAAAACTGATCTCCCAGCTCCTTATTTTTCAAAAAAGGTTTGGACTTTTCCTGCTGAAGCAATGCAAAGGCCTCTTCAAAACTAACTTTCAAACTATCGCCTTTAAAGGCTGCTTCAAATCCAGCAACATAGGCTTCAAAATCCAAATATTCAATCAGCTGTTGCTGTATTAAACCTTCAATTTGCTGCGCTCCTAACGCATACGATATTTTGGAATTCGCCGAATCCAGATTAACCTCACTATCCTTTGATGCATCAGCATCAGAAACGGCATTGTTACCACCACAGCTCACGAACAAGTAGAACGACGCTGCAAAAACAGATACAAACTTTCTCATCTTAATTTTCAATATCAATTAGCTCTACTTCAAAAATAAGTGTAGCAAATGGACCAATTTTCCCACCTGCCCCACGCTCTCCATATGCAAGATCGTATGGTATGAATAGTTTCCATTTTGATCCTACAGGCATCAGCTGTAGGGCCTCAGTCCAACCTTTGATCACTCCATTCACAGGAAAAGAAATCGGCTCTCCACGTTCTACAGAACTATCAAACACATCACCATTTAAAAGTGTACCGTGATAATGAGTTTTAACCTTATCTGTTGGACCTGGTTTTGGACCCGTTCCTTCCACCATGATCTCATATTGCAATCCACTGGCTAATGTGGTTACCTTACCTCGTTTCCCGTTCTTCTCCAAGAATTTTGCACCTTCGTCTTTTGCGGCTTGTGCTCTTTTCAACTGAACATCCTGCATGTAGGTATTCACAATTGACATGCTTTCCTCGTCCGTCATCTTGAGTTCACCTCCCGACAGCACATCATTTAAGGCTTCTGCAATGATTTCTGGATTGAGTGATTCCATCCCCTGTCCTGCGAGACTTCTTCCAATATTAATACCTATACCATAGCTAACCGAGTCTATTTCCGTCTTTAATTCCATTGTTTTATTGTTGTTCACTGATCCCTTTTGTGTATTACATGCTGAAGCAATAACTACCAACAAGAGGATCGCAATGTATGGTTTAATCAAATTCATTAGTAGCTTTTCCTGCAAAAGTAACATTACCAACCAATGTTTAGCTTATAAAGAGAAAGAAAATTGATATCCGAAGTCAAAAGTGTACTTTTAATCCCAAGATCCCATTCATCAAAGGATAATCGTATGAAGAGAAATTCAACATTCAAAGCATTCGTCTGGTTTTATCCGCTGATTCAGTCCGTTTTGCTCATTCTTATAATTCTGCCATCATGCGGGCAGGGAAATTCAACTTCCAATACGAAAGATGATAACCAGCACCAATACAGTAATTATCTTATTGATGAAAGCAGTCCTTATCTCCTTCAACATGCCCACAATCCGGTAAACTGGTACCCATGGGGCGACGAAGCGCTACAAATAGCCACTGCTCAAAACAAAATGTTAATCATTAGTATCGGATATTCATCGTGTCATTGGTGCCACGTCATGGAACACGAAAGCTTTGAAGATACGGCAGTAGCACGTTTCATGAACGAGCACTTTGTATGCATTAAGGTTGATCGGGAGGAGCGACCCGATGTTGATCAAGTATATATGACGGCAGCGCAGCTGATTAGTGGTAGTGGAGGTTGGCCGCTGAATGCTCTTGCCTTACCCAATGGCAAACCCTTTTATGCAGGCACTTATTTTCCAAAGTCGGATTGGATGAAGGTACTGCAGTACTTCGTTAAAATGAACAATGAAACGCCGGAAGCCATTTACGAGCAGGCCGAAAAAGTAACCGAAGGAATCAACACCATCGATAACGTGACCTTGTCAGCTTCCACTATCAACTCCTCGTTAGAAGATCTATCAGAAGGATTTCAACAATGGAAAGAAAATGCCGACCCAGTAAAAGGCGGGGGTAAACGAGCGCCCAAGTTTCCCATGCCTGCCATGTGGGAATACTTACTTCAGTACAACCACCTCAGCCAAGACAAAGAAGCACTTGACCTTGTACAGACCACTTTGGACAATATGGCTTATGGAGGAATCTATGATCACGTTGGTGGCGGCTTCGCCCGGTATTCAACGGATGTAGATTGGCTGGTGCCTCATTTTGAAAAAATGCTCTATGATAATGGACAGTTGGTTAGCCTCTATTCCCATGCCTGGCAAGTCACAAAAAATCCACTATACAAAAGAACTGTGCAAGAAACTCTCGACTTTATTGAACGGAAAATGACTTCAACGGAGGGTGGGTTTTATTCTTCTCTGGATGCAGATAGCGATGGCGAAGAAGGCAAGTTTTATGTGTGGAAAAAATCAGAAATTGATTCGATTCTTTCAGAGGATTCAAAACTTTTCTCCGATTACTACAACGTAAGCAGAATGGGCAACTGGGAGCATGGGAAAAACATTCTGCATAGAAAAGAATCCGTTGAACAGTTTGCCAAAAAATATAAAATGAATCCAAGCGATTTGTTAGAGCAACTAGATGCAGGAAAAAAAGCGCTGTTAAAAGCGAGAAATACGCGGATAAAACCCGGGTTGGATGACAAAATATTGACTGCCTGGAATGGGCTTATGCTACAGGGGTATGTAGATGCTTATCGTGCATTGGATGATGATCGCTACTTAAAAACCGCTATAAAGAATGCCAATTTCATTGTAAAAAATGCATACAACAAAGATGGAGGGCTCAACCGAAATTATAAGAACGGAGTTTCCACGATTCCCGGGTTTCTTGATGACTATGCTTTTGTGATCTCTGCATTTATAGATCTCTACCAAGCTACTTTCGACGAGTTTTGGTTGGACGAGTCACTCAAGCTAACGCAATATTCAATTGATCATTTTTTCGATACCAAATCCGGCATGTTTTTCTATACAGATATCGACCACGCTGAGCTTATATCTCGCAAAATGGAGGTTTCAGATAATGTTATCCCCTCCTCCAACTCAGCAATGGCAAAGAATCTATTTTTTCTGGGGCACTATTATTACAATCAGTCATTCTTAGACAAAGCAGAACAAATGCTATCGAATGTCCAGAACGATATTCAAGCCAATTTATATTTCTATGCGAACTGGGGTGTTCTGCAAGCACACCATGTTGAGTCGCCTTTTGAAGTGGCGATTGTTGGTAAAGAATGTGCGATTAAAAGAAAACAGCTGGATCGCCATTATTTACCCAACGTTCTGTTTCTGGGAGGTAAAAAAGAAGGGAGTCTGGAATTAATGGAAGGAAAGCTAATGAAAGGAGAAACCACAATTTATGTGTGCAAAAACAAAGCCTGCCGATTGCCGGTTTCGCAAGTAGAAGATGTACTGAAACAATTAAAAGAATAACCCATAATCATGGATTTTTTACCTACAGATATTGAAAATTACGTTGAAACATTTACTTCCGGTGAGTCAAAAGTACTGCACGAATTAAACCGGGAAACCAATCAGAAATTCCTGATTCCTAGGATGTTGTCGGGCCATTTACAAGGGAGAGTTTTAAGTCTATTTAGTCATCTGCTTCGACCCCGCCGAATACTTGAAATCGGAACCTACACTGGGTATTCGGCTTTGTGTCTTGCCGAAGGGCTTCAATCAGATGGTAAGCTCATTACTATTGATGTTAATGAAGAGCTTGAAGATGTAGTAAATCGCTATGTCCAGAAATCCGGATTGTCTGAGAAAATCGAATTTAGAATTGGAAATGCAATGGAATTGATTCCCGAAATGAACGAATTATTTGACCTGGTGTTCATAGATGCAGACAAAACGAATTACTCCAACTATTTTGACCTAGTCATAGATAAAGTCAGGCCTGGTGGTTGTATTATCGCAGACAATGTACTTTGGAGCGGCAAAGTAATTCATGATAAAGAAAATCAGGATGAAGATACTACTGCGCTGGTAGCTTACAATCAAAAGGTTCAAAACGATCCGCGCGTCGAAAATGTGCTAATGCCCGTTCGAGATGGCTTAATGATTGCACGAAAGCTTTAGCGAGCCAGGAATAAGTACAACCCTGCATTGCAGGCCGGAGGTTGGCGAGGGTCATCTTTCAACTTGTTATTTAGCAGATCATTTGCCCGGTAGCGAAGATACACGTTGTAATAGCTGTTTCCATATCTGAACTCAAGACCATACAACAATTTATTGGTGTATTTCAACCGCCTGGTTTTAAGGGTAGACCTATTGACCTGGTCATCGTTGGGATGTTTGAATTTGACCGCATGACTTGAGGTGATCATCAATTCTCCATACACTGATAAATCAATGTATTTTCCTAAGTGGTTCCCCCTCTTTCCCATATTGATTCGAAAATAGGGAGCAAACTGGGCAGAAGAGTAGCTCAGCTTATCAACTAACAGCGAATCCGGTTCAGGCGCCGAGTAAAACTGTTGAAACAACGATCCCTCATGGGGCCTGTAACGATATTGATTCAGCTCACATCTAACATCGTATCCCAAAGAAAAAGTATTGCTCAATCTTCTTTTGGTTCGCACTCCATACCCCAATGAAAAGGAAGACCAACCACGAATAAGAGATACATTTTCTTCTTGAAGTCCGAAATTGAATCCAACCGAAAGCATGCTATGTACGTACTTCTTTTTGTTCGGTCCAAAATCATCCTCAGCAAGAATTTCTTCTGTCTTTTTACGGAGCAGAATTTCCTGGCCTGTGATGGACAAGCAAAACGTGATCAATAGAAATGTAATCAAGTGTTTCATCACTGTTAAAAATGTATTTCCTTGGTTACTCCCCGATAATGAAATCTTAATGTCCCATTCAAATTTTCTATATCCAGCTGCAGTATGGGGTTTTCATCGACACTTACAACTGAAAACTCATCCAGATAATTCGCGTTGTTTTCAATGTGATAGTAAAATAGTTCACGCTTTTCGAAAGGATGCTCTTCGTCAATCGGTAGATTCACATTCTCATTGATGCGTTCCATTATCTTATTTGCAACCCGGTCAGGTATATTGGTCTGAACATCCAATGAATCCTGATTCAAATATTCATCCCGGATGCCGACAGTGATCGTTTCCTGCTCAATATGGATATTAAAAAGGGAATCGGGGTGCAGTGCTTGTTTTGGTTGATCTTGAAGAAATGCAGTAGCTTGCGGTACTCCATACCCGTGTGCATAATCGAAGTAGGGATAAAGATCCCCTGATTGCTCGATCCTTTTTAATAATTCCCAGTTGGACAATCCGGGGTTGGCTTGCCAGGCGCAAGCAGCAAAACCTGCAATTAATGGGGCCGAAAAGGAGGTTCCTTGGGTCATGTGTAATTTGTCGTTTACTCCGTATGCCACAACATGCCCAACACCAGTCACATTTGGCTTGAGCTCTTTATCTGCCGAGGGACCAAACGACGAAAAACTCGTATGAAAACCGCTCCAAGGATTGATGGCTCCAACAGCTAAAACACTATCACCATCCGCCGGAGCGGCCATCATCATCCAATTGTTCTTATTTCCTTCATTTCCAGCGGAAGAAACAACCAGAATTCCCTTTGAGCTGGCCAAGTTCGCTGCTTTGGTAATAACCGTGGTGTTCCCATCCATATCCGTTTTGAAATGACTTCGTCGCGTGTAACCCAAGCTACTGTTTATAATGTCAACACCATTCTTGTCCGCCCATTCCGCAGCAAACAACCATGCCTCCTCTTCCGCCAGACCTTCCTTCATTAGTTTTTCGGTTATTGCCAATAAAAAATCGGCATCCGGAGCTACACCTAACATTATCGAATCGCCAGCAATGCCGGCAATGCAGGAAAGAACAGTACTTCCATGGGAAATTTTTCTGTATACATTTTCTGTTTTTCGAATAAAATCATAGGTTCCTTTTATTCCATCTCTAGATCGTATGTGTTCAAACATTTCAGCTTCATCAACACCGGGAAAACCCGCATCAAAGATTGCAATTCTGATTCCTTTCCCTCTGTATCCGTTTGCTGCAAATTTATCCGCTTGCATCCGCTCTATCTGAAAACGCATTAGATCCTGGCGTTCAAAATCTGAATCAGATTCGACACTTTCTTCTGTACTGCAAATCATTTTGACAAATCCCGAAGGTTCTACATGCTTAACAAAAGGTAGTTTTTCTATGGCTTCGATCTGTTCCTCATTCGCCATAACCACCGCTGCATTCAACCAACGAGACGCTCCCAAATATTCATCAACCCTATTGGAAACTTCCGATTTGTACAACATGTTTACCGGGAGATCTGTAGAATGGTTTAGGGGATAGCTGATCCTATTTCTTCTGGCAATCGCATTTGGGTGGAAATAGTTCTCAGCCTCGAAGGAAACATTGTTTTTGTCTGTAAAATATACCCAGTACTTCTCTTGAGAATTTGCACCAAAAAAGGTCAATAAAAGTGCTATGATGAGTAAATCCTTCAAGTATTGAAACTAATTTAACGTAAATACCATGATGAAGGTTTACATTATCAACTGTTGGCCGAAAATTCATTTTGTATAACTTCACAAAAAATTTGATTCCATGCTTAATTTCATCAGTGATACAGTCACAAAACCAACCAACGAAATGCTACATGCAATGATGAATGCTTCAGTTGGTGATGATGTCTTCGCTTCCGATCCCACAATAAATGATCTTCAACAAAAAGCGGCGAAGATGTTCAATATGGAAAGTGCACTATTTTGCCCTAGCGGAACAATGACCAATCAAATTGCCATTGCCGTGCATACCAATCCGGGGGACGAAGTAATCTGCAGCTATCAATCTCACATTTACAATTATGAAGGAGGCGGAATAGCCAGAAATTCCGGCGCTCAGGTTCGACTGGTGGGAAATGAATCCGGAATCCTAACCGCCCAAGACGTACTTTCCAACATTAACCCCAGTGATTCTCATTACACCAACACTTCGCTCGTTTCGATTGAAAATACAACCAATCGAGGAGGTGGAAAGTGTTATAACATCGAGGATGTTCGGGCAATAGCACATGTATGCCGGGAAAACGGATTAAAATACCATCTGGATGGCGCCAGACTGTTCAATGCCCTTATAGCTAAAAATGAAAACCCAACAGATTATGGAGATCAATTTGATTCGATTTCTATCTGTTTATCCAAAGGATTAGGAGCCCCAGTTGGATCTCTTTTATTGGGCTCTAATGACTTCATAAGCAAAGCGCACAGGGTACGAAAAGTAATGGGTGGCGGAATGAGACAGGCAGGATACCTTGCAGCGGCAGGAATATTTGCACTTGAAAACAATGTTGCACGACTTGCTGATGACCATAAACGAGCCAAGAAGATTGCTGAGCTGGTGAAAGGAGCCCCCTTCATTGCCGGAACAGAAGAGCCAGAAACCAACATTTTAATGGTTGATCTTTCAATATCATCGGCAGAATACCTAAAAAAGCTGGAAGACAAAGGCATGCTCGCAATAGCTTTTGGCCCAAATAGAATACGAATTACCACGCACCTGGATGTTTCAGAATCTGACATAGATCAGGCCATCAGCATCATGAAAAATTTGGATTGATCCTTTCAAACAGATTGAAATCTGGAAATGAAATAAAGCACTCCTAAACACACAAGTATACTGAGCAGCACATTGGCAATCACCCAACCCCATTCACCACTTTTCATCAAGTTGAGTGTTTCAAAACTGAACGTAGAAAAAGTACTGAACCCTCCACAAAATCCAACCAATACAAGCGCTTTGTACGCTTCGTTTAGCTGATTCTTTGAAGCAAAAAACAAAACAAAAACTCCCAAAACAATGCATGAAGTTAGATTGGATAGAAACGTTCCTAACGGAAAATGACCCGCATATAGCTTGCCCGAAAGTAATCCGAAACCGTATCTCGCCAGACTTCCCAAACCGCCACCTATGAATATTGCTAACCAGGTCATTTACTCAAAGTTAATAGATTGGAAAAAAACCTATACATCAACCATCCCAAGAACAAACCTAAAATTGAACCGCAGCAAATATCCGCAGGATAATGAACCCCGATGTAAATTCTCGAATAACCAATTAGAGCTGCAACTAAAAATCCAATCCAAAGTACTTTCCTGTTAAGAGAAAATCCTACAAATGTGGCTATTGCAAACATATTTGCGGCATGCGCTGAGAGAAAACTTGCATCGATCTTTCCTCTATACCGCGCCCCTTCGACAATCAAATTATGCACCTGGTCACCAATCTCAAGGTTGTACCCCGGTCGATAACGAAGGAATATATTTTTGAATAAATGATTTGATGACAAATCGGAAAGGGCAACGGAAAGAATCGCACCAACAATTAAGATTGCACCCGTTTTCCAGCCGTATTTTCTGATGAGCATCCAAATGACTATTGCATAGAATGGTAACCCGAAATACTTGCTAGTGACGCACCAAAAGAATGCATCAAAAAAATCATTATGAAAACCATTCAGCCATAAAAACAATATGCGATCGATATTTTCCAGCCATTCAATCATCTCGCATCGTTTCCCAGAGCAAGTCCTTTAGCTCCTGAATTCCTTTTTGGGCGACTGAGCTGATGAACAATGACGGAACATCCGGAAGATCAAGCCGAATCTCATCCATAAGCTCTTCGTCCAGCATATCGGATTTGGAGATAGCGAGAATTCTGCGTTTGTCCAATAGCTCCGGATTATACTGCTGTAGTTCGTTCAAGAGGATCTTGTATTCTTTGTGTATGTCTTCACTATCAGCCGGAACCAGAAACAAGAGTACTGAATTCCGTTCAATGTGCCGTAAAAAGCGTAATCCGATTCCTTTTCCCTCATGGGCTCCTTCAATTATACCGGGAATGTCTGCCATGACAAAAGACCGATGCTCTCGATACGAGACCATTCCCAGATTCGGCACCAAAGTCGTAAATGGGTAATTGGCAATTTCCGGAGTTGCAGCGGAAACGACAGATAGCAAAGTTGATTTTCCGGCATTTGGAAATCCAACTAAACCAACATCTGCTAATAATTTCAGCTCCAGTATTTTCCATTCATCCTTACCGTCTTCTCCGGGCTGAGCATATCTTGGGGTTTGGTTGGTTGCCGATTTAAAGTGATCATTCCCAAGACCACCCCGCCCTCCGGGCAAAAGAATCTGCTCTTCTCCATGATCCGCTATTTCAAACAGCACCTCACCCGTTTCTGCATCTTTTGCAATCGTACCAATTGGAACCTCCAGGATCATGTCCTTGCCATTCGCCCCGTGCTTAAGATTGCCCAAGCCCGGCCCCCCATTCTCGGCTTTAACATGCTTTTTATACTTGAGGTGAAGTAACGTCCACAATTGCTCGTTCCCTCGCAAAATAATATGACCTCCTCTGCCACCATCCCCGCCATCAGGGCCACCTTTCGCCGTATTTTTATCACGAAACAAATGAGCCGAGCCTGCCCCTCCCCTTCCGGAGCGACAATTGATCTTCACATAATCGACAAAATTGGTGCCTGCCATAGGTTAAAAATAGTCTAAATAAAAAAGGCTGAATCAACATTCAGCCTTGATTCTACAAAATCCTTAGTTCAATCGTTTATTTTGAAGGCTTCGACCGCATCAAAAAGCCGATCGGTGATCTCATCAATAGATCCGATTCCATCTATTTCCGACAGCTTGGATTGCTCAGCATAGAACTCTGCGACAGGAGCCGTTTTCGCATTGTAATTGTCGATCCTGTTCTGAATTATTTTAGGGTCAGCATCGTCTAACCTACCGGAATCACTTGCCCTTTTCATTAACCGATCTCTCAATTCATCTTCTGTTACGACTAAAGAAAGCATCATCGTTACTGAAGTATTCTTCGATGACAAAAAGGAATCCAATGCCTTTGCTTGCTCCGTTGTTCTTGGAAAACCGTCGTAAATTACTCCTTTAGCATTCGGAAACTTCTTCACCTCTTCTTCAAGAATAGCAATCGTAATTTCATCGGGAACAAGATCACCCTTATCGGAATAGCTCTTGGCCAATTTACCTAGTTCAGACTCCGGATCAAGTGCTCTGAATACATCTCCTGTTGAAATGTGAACAAGACCATACTTTTCTTTCAATCGTTCCGACTGAGTCCCTTTACCTGCGCCTGGAGGGCCGAATAATACAATGTTTAGCATGATTTAATCTTCTGTTATGATGTAAATGTCTTTCAAATTTCGTCCCAAACCGTCATAGTCGAGACCATATCCAACCAAAAACTCATTACCGACTTCTAGTGCAGCATAATCAATCGGATAGCTCTTAGTGTAAGCATTCGGTTTGAACAATAAAGTTGCGACTTTGATCGAGCTAGCCCCCAGCCCTTCTAAAGATTGGTAGAGGTTCTCCAGCGTTATTCCCGTGTCTACAATATCCTCGAGTAAGATCACTTCTCGACCCTCAATGTTTTCATTCAACCCTACCAACTCTTTTACCTGACCAGTAGTGGTTGTTCCTTCATATGAAGTTAGCTTGACAAATGAAACTTCGCATTCCAGCTCAATCTTTCGCAGCAGGTCTGCAACAAACAAGAAACTACCGTTTAAAACACCTACAAACAAAGGCTTCTTGCCCTTATAATCTGAATTTAGATTGGCCGCAACACGTGATATCGCAGCATCAATCTCAGATTGAAGGATATGTGGCTTGAATTCTTTATCGTGTAACCGAATGATACTCATAAAGAGAATGCGAAGTTAGAAAAATAAACCGTATCAAAATTCGCTCAAATCTAATCACTGTTGTTAATTTTGTCATTCGTATTTTTACTACAAATTGTGATTCCCATGGAACAACCCGTATCGTCCGACTTTAAACTTGGTATTATTTCCGGTGGTCAATTAGGTAAGCTGCTTGTGGCAGCGGCTAATAATTGGGACATCACAACTTACGTTCTGGACGGCTCGGCTTCAGCACCGGCATCTGGTGTTTGCAATGAGTTTATACAGGGAAGCTACTTAGATTATGATGATGTGCTTAATTTCGGTAGAAAAGTTGATGCAATTACCTTCGAAATTGAAAATGTAAATATCAACGCGTTGCGACAGCTGAAGGAAGAGGGCATTACGATATTACCTGATCCGGATGTCCTGGAATTGATCTCCGATAAGGGAACCCAAAAGGAATTCTACGAAGAAAATGCCCTACCAAGCTCACCATTTCGGCTATTTAAAGACAAAGAAGAGGTCATTGATGCCATTAACAACAAGGAAATAAAGCTACCCTTTGTTCAAAAGCTTCGAAGAATGGGGTACGATGGTCGGGGGGTTCAAATGATCAGGACTCAGTCTGATTTTGACAAATTATTTGGGGCACCCTCATTGATTGAGGAGATCGTAGACATGGAAAAAGAAATTTCTGTGATTGTAGCCAGAAACAAAAACGGAGAAACTCAATCTTTTCCAACCGTTGAAATGGAGTTTAATCCAGTAGCCAATCTCGTTGAACTATTGATAAGTCCGGCGAACATTTCCGAATCCATCGAAAAACGAGCAGTTGAACTGGCACAAAGTGTAATTTCGAAACTGGACTTTATTGGACTACTCGCAGTTGAAATGTTCTTGACCAAAGACGGCAATTTATTGATCAACGAAATCGCACCAAGAACACACAACAGTGGACATCACACCATTGAGTCATGTATAACCTCTCAATATGAACAACAGTTGAGATCCATTTTAAATTTCCCTCTCGGTTCAACTGCGATGCAAAGTCCGGCAATAATGCTTAACTTACTAGGTGAACCGGGTTATGAGGGAGTGGTTAAATACCAAGGCTTTGAAGAATGCCTAAAGATAGAAGGTGTTAAAATTCACATCTACGGGAAAGCAGAAACCAGACCTTATAGAAAAATGGGCCATGTAACGATTTTAGATCAATCGATTGATGGAGCCAGAAAAAAAGCCAACTTTGTAAAAGAAAATCTAAAAGTGATCACATGAGTGCATTAGTTAAAATAATTATGGGGTCCGATTCAGACCTTCCGGTTATGCAAGGTGCAGCCGACATTCTAGACGACTTGGGAGTATCTTACGAAATGACCATCGTATCGGCTCATCGCACTCCGCATCGTTTGGTTGAATTCGCTGAAAATGCTCATAAAGAAGGTGTTGAAGTGGTGATTGCAGGTGCCGGTGGTGCCGCTCACCTCCCTGGTATGGTCGCTTCTATTTCTCCTTTACCGGTTATTGGAGTTCCGGTTAAATCATCCAATTCAATTGATGGCTGGGACTCAGTTCTGTCCATCCTTCAGATGCCAGGTGGTGTTCCCGTAGCAACAGTTGCATTAAATGGAGCAAAGAATGCCGGCATCTTGGCGGCCCAGATCATAGGCACAAAAATTCCAGCGGTCAGACAAAATATAATTGCCTATAAAAAGCAACTTACAGACCAGGTAATGGCAAAAGTTGGCAAGCTTGAAAAGTAAAAAGTGTAGAATTTACGCCTAAACTTTTCTTACGCCCGTGGTGGGAATCCTATCATTTTGTAAATTGTTATCCGATGAAAAATGTGTTGATCTGCCTATTAACGGTTGTTCCTTTTATTTCGCATGGCGGCAATGAAAACTGGCATCTTGGGGCCAGAAGCTCGGCTATGGCCCACGCTTCCGTTACGTTATTCGATGTTTGGTCCACTCACCACAATCAGGGTGGATTGGGCTGGATCAAGAATGCCTCTGCAGGAGCCTATTTCGAAAATCGATTTGGCATTAAGGAACTGAGTCAGATGGGTGCGGCGGCTGTCTTACCAATAAGAAGCGGTGCATTTGGCCTTAATTACTCAGGGTTTGGGTGGTCGCAGTATAGAGAGAATAAGTTCGGGCTTGCTTATGGCATGAGATTCAACGATAAAATTTCAGGCGGTATTCAAATCAATTATCAATCATTGCGAATTGCAAACAACTATGGATCAACTGGTTCTTTTACGGTAGAAGCAGGATTACAAGCCCGAGTAACTGAACAATTTACTATAGGTATGCACGTCTTCAATCCAACAAAAACTAAGCTGAATGATTATAGTCAAGAGCGAATACCGACTATCATGCGTTTTGGAGCAGGCTATCAGTTTTCCGATAAAGTACTTGTAACGTGCGAAGCCGAAAAAGACCTTCAATTCTCCGCGGTCTTCAGGGCCGGACTCGAGTACCTGCCAACTGAAAAACTGTACATACGAGGTGGAGTTGCTACAAATCCCGGAATTGTGGCTTTTGGATTTGGGTTAAATTTTACATCCTTCAAGCTGGACATTGCCAGCACGTACCATCAGATCCTTGGCTTTAGCCCACAGCTGTCAATAACCTATGTGCTTTCCAACAAATGATCAGGACGCGATTATATATCCTGTTCGGATTGCTGATCTCAAATTACATTTCACTTGGGCAAAAGAACGATCAACAAAAATTCAATCTAATTGAGCAACGTATTGAGATGATCGCAGAAAATGCGGAGGATGAGGACATAGACTTTACCACCTTATTTGATTATTTGGCCTATATCTATGACCATCCGCTGAACATCAACAATCCTAAGAATGAAGATGATCTGAGGCAAATCCGAATGTTATCGGATATTCAGATCAATAATTTATACGATCACATCGACCGTAACGGCAAACTGATTTCAATTTATGAACTTCAGGCTGTAGAGGGCTGGACGATATATACAATAAAGACCATTCTTCCATTTGTTGCGGTGAATGTGGATTTGTACGCACCTTCCATATCGTTTAAGGAAATGGTAAGAAACAGCAGTAACGAGCTATTCATTCGTTATTCTAGAGTACTGGAACAGCAGGAAGGGTATGCCCCGATAGACGATTCAACTCTTGCTGCAAGTCCGAACAAAAGATATTCCGGGAGTCCAGACAAATTGTACACGCGATATCGTTTCAAGTTCCGAAACAATATAAGCGCAGGGTTTACTGCTGAAAAAGATGCCGGTGAACAGTTTTTTACAGGAAATCAAAAAAACGGCTTTGACTTCTACTCGGGTCACTTGTACCTCAGTGGTTTTGGAAAACTCAAATCATTGGCCATTGGAGATTTTCATGCTCAATTCGGACAAGGATTAACTATTTGGAGCGGACTGGCATTTGGAAAAAGTGCTGACATACTGACCGTGAAAAGAAATGCCAGAGGGCTCAGGCCTTATGCCTCTGTAGATGAAAACCTTTTTCTAAGAGGAGGAGGCGCAACCATAGAGCTCGGGAAGATTCAATTCACTGCATTCGGGTCGCACAAAAAAATTGATGCCAATGTATCGTATGATGATACCACCTCTAATTTTGACGGATATACGATTACCTCATTTCAACAAACGGGCCTGCACCGAACCCCTTCAGAAGTGGAGGACAAGAACATAATCGGTGAAACGCATCTCGGGGGAAACCTGCAATTTAACACAAGAAAATTGCGCATCGGTATTTCGGGACTTCATAGCAACTACGACGCAAATGTTCAGAGAAATTTATCGTATTACAATCAATTCGAGTTCAATGATAATACAAATACGATCTTGGGTACCGACTACAATTTTTTGTTCAGAAACTTCAATCTCTATGGTGAGGTTGCCCGAAGCGCAAATGGCGGAACTGCACAGATTCATGGTGCACTCATATCATTGGACCCTAGCGTGACTTTATCTGTGGTATATAGAAATTACGGCAGAGATTTCCAGAACAATCTCAGCAATGCATTTTCAGAAAATAGCAAGAACATCAATGAATCCGGAATTATGATCGGGTTGAAACTGACAAGAGGTAAGAAATTTCAGCTCAATGCATACTTAGATCAATTCAAATTCCCGTGGCTTAAATATCAAGTCGACAAACCTCAAACAACAGGGCACGATTATTTGGTTCAATTACAATATAAACCCAGTAAAAAGCTCATCATGTATGGTAGAATCAGAGCTAGGAACAGACCAATAAATACAGAACAGGATATTGATGATATTGACTTTATTGTAGCGAGAAATCAAATTAATTACAGGTACAATATCAGCTATAAAGTTTCTGAATCTTTTACTTTAAGAAATAGAATTGAATATGTTGACTTTCAACGTGGTATGTCAGATAGAGAAGCTGGTTTTTTAATCTATCAGGATATCTTATATAAGCCGCTTAGCAGTAACCTTTCCTTTTCGTTTCGATATGCACTTTTTGAAACAGACTCTTACGACTCGAGGGTATATGCTTATGAAAACGATGTTCTTTATTATTTCTCAATACCTGCCTATTACAGAACAGGGACAAGAACCTATCTTACGGCCAAGTACCGAATTCGAAAAGGACTAGATCTATGGTTAAGATGGGCACAATGGCATTTTAGCAACACCAACGAAATCGGATCAGGAAACGAAATGATTGAAGGCAATACAAAGACGGATATTCGCGCACAAATTCGGTTGAAATTTTAGCAATTCGTCAGGCATTAATTGATTTCAATCGGCGTGTGGCCTTCAACAAATAATACAAACAAATCAAAGCAGCCAGTGTATCTGCCACCGGAAATGAATACCAAATTCCATCAAGGCCATAGAAAATCGGGAAGATGAAAATAATTGGAACAAGGCAAAATGTCTGTTTCGTTAGTGTAAGCAACATTGCAGGTAGTGGTTTTCCAATTGCCTGATAGTAGCTGCTTCCAATAAAAGGCAACATAACCAAAGGCGTGGCCATAAACACATAAAATATGGCGTCAGCCGCATATGTATTCATCTCAGGGCCGACTGAAAAGAGCGATGGAATGAAGGATGCCCCAGCCAATAAGATGGAACAAAGCAAAGCTGCTATTACTGTACCATAAATGACCGAAAGTTTAATTGCCTTTCGAACCCTGTCGAATTGTTTTGCCCCATAGTTGTAGCCGGTGATAGGCATAAACCCTTGAGAAATTCCGATCAACGGAAAGAAAACAAACATGGCCAATCTCGATGCAACACCATAAGAGGAATAAGCAATCTCCCCCCCGTTTTCTAATGGTATATCCTGAGATCCGTACTTATGCAGTGACCAGCTCAGGATGATCATCAACAATGAAATCGAACCCTGACGAATAAGGCTCACGCTACCCAAAGAGACTATTTCACGAACCAGATCCTTCTTTAGTTTCATTTGACTCCATTTAAGCTTAAGCTCTGAACCTCCAAAGAAGTAGAAATAAAACGTAAAAGCCGAGCTCAGCATAAACGAGATGGTCGTGGCCCAGGCAGCACTCTCAATACCACCGTTCATTTGACGTATTAACACATCGTCCAAAACTATGTTTACAATAGAAGGTACCAATAAGATCATCATGGCCATTGTTGCCCGTCCCTCTGCCCTTATGTTATTATTACACATCATACCCCAGGCCAAAAATGGTATTCCAAAAAGTACGATCTTAAAATAGCTATGGCCTAGAGGGAATATGTCACCCTTCGCACCAAAAACCCAAACCAGGTCTTCGGAAAAAAGATATCCAAGTGAGACAATTGCAACAAAACAAATCAGCAATAAGGAAACCTGATTGTTCAAAGCCCATGATGCCTTTTTCTTATCTCCTGCACCAAGTGCTCTGGAAACAATTGAGGCACCGCCCATACCAACAGCCATTCCGAGTACGGCAAAGAGGAATATGATCGCAGTAACCGCAGTAACTGCGCCAATGGCATCCTCCCCAATAAACTTACCTAGATAAATTGTGTCGACAACAGAATTCAGGGACATCACCATAAAACCTATAGCCGCAGGTAATGACTGCTTAAACAACAATTTTCCTAGTGGTTCTGTACCTAGTCGTTGGGATCCTTTCATTGGGCCGTAAATATCGTAATTAAAAGAAGATACTATTAGGTATTGAACTCGAATTCGATCTTCGTGCTTTCATCCTGCGTTCATCAAGTTTGAACAAATTAACACAATAAACCCAAGCAAATTATGTATGTTTGACGCCAATTAGTTCAATCATGATACTCGTAACTGGTGGCGCAGGTTTTATTGGCTCGGAAGTGATCCGTGAACTCACGAGTGCAGGATTAAGCGTTTTAGCCATCGACAATTTCGACCCGTACTATGACCCAATATTGAAAAGGCATCGTTGGGAAACCGTTCGGAATAGTTCACATGTAGATTTTGTAGAAGGTTCGATCCTTGATGAGAAATTAATGCGACAGCTTTTTGAAAGCAATAAGTTTGACGGAGTGATCAATCTAGCGGCAATGGCCGGGGTTCGTTACAGCATTGAAAAGCCTGAAAAATACATTTCTGTCAATACCTTGGGAAGTTTACGTCTGCTTGAGCTCATGCGAGAATTTAAGGTAAACAACTATGTAATGGCAAGTACTTCATCCTTGTATGCCGGTTGCGAAATGCCATTTACCGAAGATTCAGATGTAAGATTTCCATTGTCCCCTTATGCATCATCAAAATTAGGAGCAGAAACTGCGGCATATACCTACAATGTGAATCATGGTATCTCAGTAAAAGTGCTGCGTTACTTTACTGTGTATGGACCAGCCGGCAGGCCTGACATGAGTCCATTTCGATTTATTGAATGGGTAGCAAGGGGCGAGAAAATTCAGCTGTATGGAGACGGAAAACAATCGCGGGACTTTACCTATGTTTCTGATGTCGCAAAAGCTACCGTTTCTGCATTGCAAATGCAGGATAGCTCATTTGAGATTATTAACATTGGCGGAGGCGCGGAACGGACTTCCATTCTCGAGCTAATCCAACTGATTGAGAAAAATATTGGACGCAAAGCCCATATCGACTTTTTACCCAAAAGTCCAGGTGACATGCTACATACATCGGCAAACATCGACAAAGCAAATTCCATCCTCGGCTGGTCGCCGACCACATCCGTTGAAGAAGGGATAGAGCTAACAGTAAGCTGGCACATGGCCAATCAGGACTGGCTAACAAAAATTGATCTCTGATGAGAGTTGGCCGATTTACAGCTACCCGACCCTGGCAAAATTTTGCATTCGACAATCCACCTGAGAACTGGACATATTCCAGAGCACTGGATATACCCTGGGCAACATTAAAAGTAAAATCAACCTTTTTGCGTCATACGAAATACCATATTTCGTTCGGAGTGGACCTTTTACACACATACAATAGCATTGTGCCTTATGGTCCTGACTGGATCATTGAAGTAGAAGATAGTCTTCCAAGGTATGGTGGGAAAATGACTCAAAAGCAGCTGAAATTTGCGGTAAAGCACCTGAGCCATACTCGTTGTAAAGCTATTTCTTTTACCTCAGAAATGGCCTATCAAAAAAATCTAGGCTTTCTGCAGAAGTACGGATTGGAGCATAAAAAAAGAATCATTTACCGGCCGGTATTTCTTCCTAGAGATATCGAGCCCATGCCAGAAGCTAATTGTTACAACATCATATTTGTAGGTAATTCTTTTTACCGAAAAGGCGGATATCAATTGTTAAAGGCATTTAATCAATCAGAACATGAAGATTGGAGATTGCATATCGTCTCTAACTTTTTCGAAGACTGGGGCCCCCAACCATCTGAGCAGCAGCTGATGGAAGTCGATCGTATTCTGAACAGCGATAAACGCATCAGAGTGTCTCAAAGGATGACACACAGTGAAGTATTTCAGTCATTGCAGCAATCAGACGTATTGGTGGGTTATACGTTTGCCGACCCCTGGTACAATTCTATAATGGAAGCCGCAGCTTGTGGTGTTCCTGTTATTACTTCGAACATTTCGTCTATTCCTGAAATGGCAATTGATGGAAAAACGGGGACACTATTGCCCATTCGTGATTTTTCCGATGAGTCAATTGAAAATGATATTCACAATGCGCTCGTTAGCTATTACACCGATACTGAAATGAGAAAAGAGCATGGTAAGCATGCTCGTCAGCATGCACAGAATAAATTCAGTATAGAAGCCAGAAACAAAGCCTTGATGGCAATTTTTGACTAAAACTCTTCTACAAGCATGCCCATCTTGCCATTCTGAGCATCATTAAGTGCCTCTATAATCTCTGATCTTGAATTCATTACAAAAGGTCCGTATGTTTCTACGGGCTCGCCAATTGGTTTGCCGGAAAGAAAAAGTGCATCACCATCTTGTAGCACCTCTATTTCAATGGAATCTCCTTCATTTCCAAACACAATCAGATTTTTGTCATTCACGTTTTGTCCATTGACTTTAATTTCACCGTTCAGCAAATAAATAAAAGCCACATGGCCAGCTTCAACTTGAATTTGTGTTTCACCGCCTTTTTTTAGCGAAAGCATTACCGAATTAACCGGAGAGGTACTTGCAACAGGCCCTTCGCATCCGAACCCACTGCCAGAAACTATGGACATCCGAATTTTTTCATCCCGAGATAGAACAACAGGAATATCCTCTTTACCGAATCCTTGATAGCTCGGATCAGCCATTTTAAATTGAGCTGGGGTATTGACCCACAATTGAATAAACTCCTGCTCCTCATCTGAGCCAATTAGTTCTTTTGGTGGCCTTTCGCTGTGCACAATACCGCTTCCTGAATTGATCCACTGAACCCCACCCTCATAGACAACACTGTTGTTGCCAAGCGAATCGCGGTGATGCACTCCCCCTTTGAATACAAATGTAACCGGTGAAAATCCTCTATGCGGATGAGGGCCCACACCACTTTGGTCTGCTCCGGGTGAGTTCTTATAGCTTACAACTGCATGATGCAATAGCAAAAACGGGTCAAGATCTTCCAGCTCCTTTGTAGGTAAAGGCTGTCGAACGATAAAGCCTCCCATGTTCACCTTGTTGGCCGGCGAGATATGCTTTATTTTTTTTATCAAAATATCGGTATTCGGTGCTAATCCACCTTAACTTTCCTAAAGGTAAAGAAAGTTTTTACCCGGGAAGTAGGCCATTTGCCCCAACTGAGCTTCAATTCGAAGCAATTGGTTGTATTTGGCAATTCTATCGGACCTTGAAGCAGATCCGGTTTTTATTTGACCACAGTTGAGAGCAACTGCCAGATCCGCTATCGTATAATCTTCCGTTTCCCCAGAACGGTGACTCATTACAGAATTGTATGTGAATTTGGTTGCCATATTGACCGCATCGATGGTTTCCGTTAATGTTCCAATTTGATTCACTTTTATCAAAATTGAATTAGCGGCACCAGTTTTAATACCTTCTGCCAGTCGTTCCGTATTGGTTACAAAAAGATCATCACCCACCAGCTGACACTCCGTTCCAATTGCTTTGGTTAATTCTCTCCACCCGTCCCAATCGTCTTCGTGTAATCCATCTTCAATCGATACAATGGGGTATTTCTTCTTCCATTCTGTCCAGAATGAAACCATTTCGGAGGAAGTCATTACATCCCCAGTTGATTCAAATCTGTATTTCCCATCCTCATAGAATTCTGATGCTGCCGCATCCAGCGCAATATGGATGTCATCTCCCGGCTTATAACCTGCCTTTTCAATGGCCTGAATCACCACCTCGATAGCTTCTTCATTCGATCCGAGGTTGGGTGCAAATCCACCTTCATCCCCAACATTGGTGCTCATTCCCTTGCCTTTCAATACCGTTTTTAGGTTATGAAAGACCTCAGTGCCCATTCTTAGAGCTTCATGAAAGCTGCTAGCACCGAATGGCATGATCATGAACTCTTGAATGTCAATTTTATTATCGGCATGAGACCCTCCATTCAGAATGTTCATCATAGGAACAGGCAAGGTCAATGCGTTAACACCTCCTACATATCTATACAAAGGTTGGTTCAATTCAGCTGCAGCGGCCTTGGCTACCGCCAATGAAACACCCAATATTGCATTGGCTCCCAAATTGGATTTGTTATTCGTTCCATCCATTCCGATCATCAGTCGATCGATCATATTCTGGTCAAAAACATATAAGCCCCTAAGTTCATCAGCAATAACAGAATTTACATTATCCACTGCCTTTTGCACTCCCTTACCAAGATATATCCCCTTGTCATTATCTCTTAACTCAACAGCTTCATGCACACCAGTTGAAGCACCTGAAGGTACTGCAGCTCTTCCAAAGCCTCCTTGATCTGTGTATACATCAACCTCTATGGTCGGATTTCCTCTTGAGTCTAAAATTTGTCTCGCTTCGACATCAGCAATTTGCCCCATACTAATCGTGTTTATTAAACAGTGTGAACTTGTTTTGCTTTGATTATGTTGTCAATAAATTGATCAAACAAGTATTTGGAGTCGTTTGGACCCGGTGAGGCCTCAGGATGGTATTGAACCGAAAAAGCTGTATGCTCTTTTAATTTAATTCCCGCCAACGTTCCATCATTCAAATGCATATGGGTTACTTCTACATTCGGATGAGACTCTGCCCCTTCCAAATCAACTACAAACCCATGATTTTGAGAAGTAACTTCACACTTTCCGGTCATCAAGTTCTTTATTGGATGATTGATGCCTCGGTGGCCATTGTGCATTTTCTTAGTCGAAATTCCTTGGCTCATTGCTAACAGTTGGTGTCCTAAACAAATACCAAATACTGGAATACCTGATTCAACGAGCTCTTTAACGGTTTCCACTACTTCAGGCATTGCAGATGGATCTCCGGGTCCATTGGACAACATGATTCCATTTGGATCCCAGGAAGTAATTTCCGCTGAAGATGAATTCCATGGGAATATTCTAACATGACATCCTCGATCTACAAGGGATCGGATGATGTTCTTCTTAACGCCAACATCCAGTAATGCTACTCGGTGTTCATTCCCTTCCCCACGATCATAAACCTCACTGCATGAAACTTTTGAAGCCAGCTCCAGTCCTTCCATCGAAGGTACTTTTTTGAGCTGTTCCATCAATTTTTCCACGTCCAATTCTTCCGATGAAATGATCGCATTCATGGCTCCTTTGTTTCTGATGTGCCGAACCAGCTTTCTTGTATCTATGTCACTAATACCAACCAAATTGTCTCGCTCGAAATAATCTTGTAAGGTTCCTGTCTCGCCATACCGAGAAGCAACTTCTGAAAATTTCTTACACACTAATCCGGCGATCTTAACAGAATCCGATTCCACTTCATGCTCTTGAACCCCATAGTTACCTATATGGGAGGTTGTCATGATCACAATTTGCTGAAAATAAGAAGGGTCTGTAAAAATTTCTTGATACCCGGTCATTCCAGTATTGAAAGCTATTTCACCCGTGGTAGTTCCCGGTGCACCCGCAGAAAAACCGTGAAAAACCGATCCATCTTCCAATACCAGTACCGCTGGAGATTTATCTGTTTTATTCATAGTGCAAAGATATGTTTTGTCTTTTTCTGAGCATTTAAATGTCAATAATTTTCTCAGCTATATATCAACAGTTTTTTAACTACATAAAAAAGGGAAGCATTTCTGCTTCCCTTTCAATATGATTAACGAGGCCATTTACTCTTCCTCGGATTTTGCATCTTCAGAATCCTCCGTCTCTTCCGCTGCACTTTCAGAAGACTCTTCAGCCTCTTCTTCTGCAACAGCTTCCGCTTCCGTCGACTCTTCGGTCACTTCTTCCGCAGCCGTTTCTTCTTCAGTAGACTCTTCTGCAACCTCTTCTTCCACTGCTTCGGATGATGAAGCTTCTGTCTCACTCGCTTCTTCAACGACCTCATCTGTTACAACTTCAGCTGCTACTGCTTCTGTAGATTCATCTTCTAAAGATTCTTCTGCTACTGCAGCCGCTGTTGCTGGTTGAGCATCCGCTACTTTTTTACCTCCCCCTCTTCTGCTTCTTCTTGATTTCTTAGCAGCCGGCTTCGCATCCGCAAGCATCAATTCGTTGAAATCGACCAATTCGATATAACACATTTCTGCATTATCACCTAATCGAGTTCCAAGTTTGATGATCCTGGTGTATCCGCCGTTTCTGTCTCGAACTTTGGGTGCAACTTCTCTGAACAGTTCAGTTACTGCATATTTATTGTGCAGTCTGCTAAATACCGTTCTTCTTGAATGCATCACATCCGTCTTTGACTTTGTAATTAGAGGCTCAACAAATGTTCTGAGTGCTTTCGCCTTAGCAACAGTTGTTTTGATTCTTTTGTGTTCTATCAGGGAGCACGCCATGTTTCTCAACATTGCCTCTCTGTGCGCTTTTTTTCTCCCTAAATGATTGAACTTTTTCCCGTGTCTCATCGCGGTACATTTATTAATTCCTCTAGCTGAACACTAGTCTTTATCCAATTTGTATTTTGAAACATTCATTCCGAATGACAATCCTTTCGATTCAATAAGATCCTCAAGCTCAGTTAGCGATTTCTTACCAAAGTTTCTAAATTTCAACAAGTCGTTCTTGTTGTAAGAAACCAAATCACCTAAAGTTTCAACATCAGCAGCTTTCAAGCAGTTCAATGCTCTTACAGACAAATCCATATCCACCAGCTTGGTTTTCAACAGCTGACGCATGTGCAATGATGTTTCATCAAACTCTTCTGATTCTGCTTTTTCCTCATCATCAAGCGTAATTCTTTCATCAGAAAACAGCATAAAGTGATGGATTAAGATCTTTGCAGCTTCTTTTAACGCCTCTTTTGGATGTACAGATCCATCAGAATCTATAGCCAGAACTAGCTTTTCGTAATCCGTCTTTTGCTCAACCCTGTAGTTTTCAATGCTGTACTTCACGTTTCGAATTGGAGTAAAAATTGAATCTACGAATATGGTTCCCACTGCAGCTCCACCTGTTTTATTCTCTTCAGCAGGCACATATCCTCTACCTTTTGCTATGGTAAGCTCAATGTTAAGCTTTACTGACGAATCCATGTTACAGATCACATGATTAGGATTCAACACCTGAAATGCCGAAGTGAAATTTCCTAAATCACCTGCAGTCATTTGGTCTTGTCCTGCTATATTGATCACAACCTTTTCAGAATCCGTTTCCTCGATCTGTCTTTTAAAACGAACTTGTTTCAAATTTAGAACGATCTCTGTAACATCCTCCACAATACCTTTGATCGTAGAGAATTCGTGGTCAACGCCTTCTATTTTTACGGATGTTATTGCAAATCCTTCGAGTGAAGAAAGTAATATTCTTCTTAGAGCATTTCCTACTGTTATTCCATAACCCGGCTCTAGCGGACGGAATTCGAATTCACCATGATTATCATCTGCTGAGATCATAATCACTTTATCTGGTTTTTGAAAATCTAATATTGCCATTTTTCTTCTTTTTAATTGTCTTTCAGTTGCGCGGTGTACAGGACTGAAGAAACATTCTGCAAACCCTTTGGCTGAAATTCAATGTTTGATTTTAATTATTACTTCGAGTAAAGCTCGACGATTAATTGCTCTTTAATGTTTTCCGGTATTTGTTCTCTTTCAGGAATTGCAGAAAAAGTACCTGTTAGCGTTGCACTGTCCCAATCCAACCAATCAAACCGGGCAGTATTCGATGCTAAGGAATTGGAGATAACCTCCAATGATTTTGATTTCTCTCTGATTCCAATAACATCCCCTACCTTCAGCTGATAAGAAGGTATATTCACAATGTTTCCATTAACAGTGATGTGCCTGTGCGAAACCAATTGTCTTGCTCCTCTTCTTGAAGGTGCAATTCCTAACCTAAATACAGTGTTATCCAATCTCGATTCACAATATTGAAGCAAAATTTCCCCTGTAATTCCTGGGCGTGCATTTGCTTTTTTAAACAAATTGGAGAATTGTCTTTCCAGAATACCATACGTGTATTTCGCTTTTTGTTTTTCAGCAAGCTGAATCGCGTATTCTGATTTCTTCCCTCTTCTTTTATCTGGCCCATGTTGACCAGGAGGGTAATTTTTCTTTTCTAATGCTTTATCAGGACCAAAGATTGGCTCTCTGAATTTTCTTGCAATTTTTGATTTTGGACCGGTATATCTTGCCATTTTTTTTGGTTTATAAAGTAGGATTATGAATTAAGGTCTGTCCTTCGATAATCTGATCTACTCCAAGTTTATATTTATACTCTTCTCTTTTTTGGAGGTCTACAACCATTATGTGGAAGTGGTGTAACATCCATTATTTCCGTTACTTCAATCCCATTGTTATGGATTGTTCGTATCGCTGATTCTCTTCCATTACCCGGGCCTTTCACAAAAACCTTTACTTTTCTCAACCCGAATTCGTACGCTTCTTTTGTACACTCCTCAGCGGCCACCTGCGCTGCATATGGTGTGTTCTTTTTTGATCCGCGGAATCCTTGTTTTCCCGCAGAAGACCATGATATCACATCACCATTATTGTTTGTCAGTGAGATAATGATGTTGTTGAATGAAGCATGAATGTGCGCTTGACCTACTGCGTCAACCTTTACATTCTTTTTAATTTTTTTATTCGACTTTGCCATAATCTAGTGTTATTCGCTTACCGTCACAAAGGATAGTAACCTGTATGATTACTGTTACTTAGTTACCTTTTTCTTGTTCGCTACTGTTTTCTTTTTCCCTTTTCTGGTTCTAGCATTGTTTTTGGTTCTTTGCCCTCTAAGCGGAAGCCCCATTCTATGACGAATTCCTCTCTGACAACCAATGTCCATCAATCTTTTGATATTGAGCTGCGTTTCAGACCTCAGTACACCTTCCACCTTATACTCCTCTGAAAGAATACTTCGGATAGCACCCAATTGATCATCGTTCCAATCCTGTACTTTTATATTTTGGTCGATCCCAGCCTTGTCCAAAATGGTAGCTGCTGAGCTTTTTCCAATACCATAGATGTAGGTTAAACCAATAACCCCTCTTTTATTCTTTGGTAAATCTATTCCTGCAATTCTTGCCATAGTCTATCTATTTTACCCTTGTCGCTGTTTAAACTTAGGATTCTTCTTGTTAATTACATAAAGTCGTCCTTTTCTTCGCACGATTTTACACTCTGATGAACGTTTCTTTATTGATGCTCTTGTCTTCATGACATTCGTTATTTGTATCTAAATGTTATTCTTCCTTTTGTCAGGTCATATGGCGACATTGCCACTTTCACCTTATCGCCAGGCAATATTTTTATATAATACATTCTCATTTTACCTGAGATATGCGCCGTTATAACATGGCCATTTTCCAGCTCAACTCTAAACATTGCATTCGACAATGCTTCTATGATTACTCCGTCTTGTTCTATTGAGGCCTGTTTAGCCATAATTTAAATTTCGTTTCTGTTCCGTTTTATTACTACTTCTTACTTTTTAATACTTCTTCTATATACTCAAATGTTGAAAGAACCAATGGTTCTCCTTTAGCAATCGCTACATCATGCTCATAATGCGCGGATGGCTTTCCATCTGAAGTAACAATGGTCCAACCGTCTTTCAACTGCCGGACATTTTTTGTTCCCAGATTGATCATCGGTTCAATTGCCAATACCAATCCTTCTTTCAATTTGGTGCCTCTTCCTCTTCTTCCATAATTCGGAACTTGAGGTTCTTCGTGCAGGTTCTTTCCAAGCCCATGTCCTACTAGCTCTCTAACAACTCCAAATCCATTGGCCTCAGCATGCGATTGGCAGGCATATCCAATATCCCCCACTCGATTGCCTGTCACTGCTTGAGCAACTGACAATTTCAAGCACTCTTTTGTTACTTCTAGCAATTTTTTTATCTCTTCAGAGATCTCACCAATTTCAAATGTGTAAGCTGAATCTCCGTAAAAACTATTTTTAAGCACACCGCAATCGATTGACACGATATCACCATCTTTGAGTGGAATGTCATTCGGAATACCATGCACAACCTGTTCATTCACTGAGGTGCACAGACTATTCGGAAAGCCATTGTAGCCCAAAAACCCCGGTTCAGCATCATGATCTTTAATGAAATCATGCGCCACTTTATCCAGCATCAGCGTGGTAACGCCGGGTTCAATGTGCTTAGCAACTTCTGCTAAAGTTTTTCCAACAAGTAAAGAACTCTCTTTAATCAGTTCAATTTCTTCGTTTGTTTTTAAGAAGACCATCTTTCTCTTCTTAAAACGCTTGCCCCACCGGAGGCAGTGAAGATCCTCTTCCTTTGATCTTCGTTCCCTTCATTAATCCGTCATAGTGGTTACTTAGCAGATGACTTTCGATCTGCTGCAATGTATCTAAAACAACACCCACCATGATTAACAAAGATGTTCCACCGTAGAACAATGCAAAATTCTGTTGTACTCCAAAAAATTTGTGAGCGAACGCGGGTAATACGGCAACCAATGCTAACAATATTGAACCCGGTAATGTAATTCTAGATAAAAGGCTATCGATAAATTCAGCTGTTTTTCTTCCCGGTTTTACTCCAGGTATAAAACCTCCAGACCTTTTCAAATCATCGGCAATTCTGTTAGGGTCTACTGTAACTGCAGTATAAAAATAGGTGAATACAATGATCATCAGGCCAAATACTACATTGTACCAAAATCCGAAAATATCGGCAAATGTGCTTCCCCCAAACATCAAAGCGGGAATGAACATGATTGCCTGAGCAAATATAATTGGCATTACACCCGCCGCATTTACTTTAAGCGGAAGGTATTGTCGCTGACCCTGAGACAGCATTTGTCTACCTCCTCTACCACCAACAACCCTCTTGGCATGTTGAATAGGAATTCTTCTGGTTCCTTGCACCAATAGAATACAGAATGCAATGACCAAAACAAAAAATACAATCTCAACCAAAAAGATGACCATTCCCATATTGTCCATCTTAAAGTTCATTTCTTCAATTAAAGCTCCAGGGAAACGGGCTATTATTCCAATCATAATTAATAATGATATTCCGTTTCCGATCCCCTTATCTGTAATTCTTTCTCCAATCCATACAACGAACATGGTTCCTGAAATCAGAATAGTTACCGCAGAAACATACCACAACCACGTGTCGTATACTACCGCATTACCTGCTCCGTAAACGTACGTTTGCAAATAGGTCGGTGCCTGAAAAAAGCAAATGATTATGGTTAAGTACCGTGTCCATTGATTGATCTTCTTTCTTCCGCTTTCTCCTTCTCTTTGTAATTTCTGAATAGCAGGAACCGCAATACCCGCAAGCTGCATTATAATTGAGGCAGAGATATAGGGCATGATCCCCAATGCAAAAATGGAAGCATTATTAAAAGCTCCACCAGTGAACAAATCCAACAAGCCTCCAAGGCCACTTGTAGCACCGCTCAGTTGATTGCTATCAACACCAGGTAAGATGACAAAACATCCAATTCTATAAACCAGAATGAGTCCCAGAGTAAGCAATATTCTTCCTCTAAGATCATTGATCTTCCAGATGTTTCTTAGTGTCTCAAAAAAATTCTTCATCTTACCTTCGACGCTTTTAAATTATTCTTATCCTCTTCTACTAGTAATTACTCTTCTTCTTCACTTACTTCCGTTGCTTGGGCTTTGACCGGATCATTTCCTTTTGTAGTTTCTTCTGCACCGCCAATAACTTCAGCCTTTCCACCATTTTTCTCAATAGCTGCTTTCGCTGAAGCAGAATAAGCGTGTGCCTGAATGTCTACTTTTGCAGTTAATTCACCTCTTCCCAAAATCTTCACAAGATCCTTTTTTCTTGCCAATCCGTTTGACACGAGTATTTCCGTATCAATTGATTTGATCTTCTTGTCGTCAACAAGTGCTTGAATCGTATCCAGGTTAATTCCTTTATATGCAACCCTATTCGGATTGGTAAAACCGAATTTAGGAACTCTTCTTTGAAGCGGCATTTGACCACCTTCAAATCCGATCTTTCTTGAATAGCCCGATCTTGATTTTGCTCCTTTGTGTCCTCGTGTAGAGGTTCCACCTGTACCGGCACCTTCACCTCTACCAACTCGCTTTTTGCTTTTTGTAGATCCTTTCGCAGGTTTGAGATTACTTAAGTCCATTTCTTTAATTTCAGTTATACTAATTATTAATCACTTACACTTACTAAGTGCTTCACTGTATTCACCATTCCCAATATTTGAGGAGTGGACTCCTTTTCTACCGTTTGGTGCATCTTTTTCAATCCGAGAGCCTGAAGCGTTAGCTTTTGGTTCTTTGGTCTGTTTATGGCGCTTTTTACTTGCGTTATTTTAATTGTTGCCATTCTTTAGAATTTATCCGTTGAATACCTTATCCATTGTAACTCCTCTTTGCCTTGCAACCGACGCAGCATCTCTTAGCTGAGCCAACGCATCAACTGTAGCTTTCACCACATTGTGAGGGTTAGAAGAACCTTGCGATTTCGCAAGGACGTCTTTCACGCCAACGCTTTCCAATACTGCTCTCATTGCACCACCGGCTATTACTCCTGTACCACTTGATGCAGGCTTAATCAAAACCTTTGCACCAGCATACTTTCCATATTGGCTATGTGGAATTGTTCCTTTGATTACAGGAACCTTTATGAGGTTTTTCTTAGCATCGTCAATTGCCTTAGCTATGGCTGAAGTGACCTCTTTGGCCTTTCCCAAGCCATGGCCTACAACACCATTCTCATTACCTACAACCACGATCGCTGAGAAGCTGAACGTTCTACCCCCTTTAGTAACCTTAGTTACTCGGTTGATGGTAACCAATTTGTCTATTAATTCTATGTCCGTTGACCTAACTTGCTTTGGATTAGCCATTACAACTTTTTTAATTTAAAATTTTAGTCCTCCTTCTCTTGCAGCTTCTGCTAATGCCTTAACTCGGCCATGGTACAGATAACCACCTCTGTCAAATACTATATTCTCGATTCCTGCAGATTTTGCCTTTTCAGCAATATCGCCACCGACAATTTTTGCCTGATCAATTTTAGGCACACCTTGTGCTTTATCGTTTTTAACGGAAGATGCCGATGCCACTGTGACACCATTTACATCATCAATTAATTGAGCATAAATCTGCTTGTTGCTTCTATATACAGCCATTCGAGGTCGATCAGCGGTACCATTAACAACCTTTCTGATTCTCTTCTTGATTCTTGCTCTTCTTTCAGTTTTAGTAAGTCCCATTACTGTACTAATTGTAAATTATTAACCTGCAGCTTTACCTGCTTTACGTCTTATTTGTTCTCCTTTAAATCGGATACCTTTTCCTTTGTACGGTTCAGGTTTTCTCAACGATCTTATCTTTGCCGCAACCTGACCAATCAGCTGCTTGTCACACGACTCCAGCTCAACAGTAGGATTCTTTCCTTTTTCCATCGTTGCCGTTACCTTAATCTCCTGAGGCAATTCCAATACTATCGGGTGTGAATACCCGAGTGCTAGTTCAAGAGTTTGACCCTGAGCTTTTGCCCTGTAACCTACCCCGACCAATTCTTGCACAGTTTTATAGCCTTCAGATACTCCAATAACCATGTTGTTCACTAGCGATCGGTACAAACCATGTTTTGATCTAACATCGGGAGCATCCGAATTTCTTGTAAAAGTGATCACGCCATCCTCAATATTCATTTTGATCGCATCATCAATTGCCTGCACAAGCTCGCCTTTTTTACCTTTTACAGTAACCAGACCGTCAGCGAAACTAACTTCCACTCCTTCCGGTATTGTAATTATTGCGTTTCCTATTCTTGACATTTCTTTTCCTCCCTAATTAATAAACGTAGCACAAAACTTCGCCACCAACATTTTCTCTTCTTGCTTCTTTATCAGTAATCACACCTTTCGAAGTAGATACAATTGCTATACCCAAACCATTCAAAACACGAGGAATATCCTGTGATCCTTCGTACTTTCTTAGACCTGGTCTTGAAGCTCTTTGAATTTTTGTGATTGCAGATTGTTTGGTTGTAGGATTGTATTTAAGAGCGATCTTAATAATACCCTGCTTATTGTCATCAATGAACTTGTAGTTCAAGATGTATCCTTTATCGTGCAAAATTTTTGTTATCTCTTTCTTCAAATTTGAAGCTGGTATTTCGACAACTTTCTTTTTTGCCATAATACCGTTCCTAACTCGTGTAAGATAATCTGCTATTGGATCTGTATACATTTTACTATTTATTTAGTCACCAGTCTAAAGTTCCTGTTTGAACATAAGTCAACAGGCTTTCAGACCTACTTTTTCATTATTACCAACTTGCTTTTTTCACTCCAGGAATCAATCCCTGATTTGCCATCTCTCTGAAAGTAACCCTTGAGATACCGAATTGTCTCATGTATCCTCTAGGTCTTCCAGTTAGCTGACACCTATTGTGCATTCGCACAGCGGATGAATTGGCAGGAAGCTTTTGCAAACCTTCCCAATCCTCAGCATCCTTAAGTGCTTTTCTTTTTTCAGCGTATTTCGCAACCATCGCTGCTCTTTTACGCTCTCTTGCTTTCATTGACTCTTTTGCCATGTCTTTTATTTGTTGAACGGAAATCCAAATTCACCAAGTAACGATTTCGCCTCTTCATTTGTATTGGCGCTTGTTACGAATGTGATATCCATTCCTGTAATGTTGTTTACTTTATCTATATCAATTTCCGGGAAAATGATCTGTTCTTGAATTCCAAAAGTGAAATTTCCTCTTCCGTCAAAACCTTTTGCGCTAACGCCCTTAAAATCTCGAGTCCTAGGCAATGCGACAGATATTAATCGATCTAAAAACTCGTACATTTTGTCCCCACGCAAAGTAACCTTTACTCCGATGGGCATACCTTTTCTCAATTTGAAATTTGACACATCCTTTCTCGAAGTAACAGGTAATGCTTTTTGACCAGCGATTGCTGTCATTTCTTCAACTGCATTTTCAACCTGCTTTTTGTCTGACACAGCAGATCCAACGCCTTGATTTAGACATATCTTTTCTATTTTCGGCACCTGCATTACCGACTTATAGTCGTATTTCCCTTTGAGGTTTGGAACGACCTCATTTTTGTATTTTTCCAATAATCTCGGTACGTAGCTCATGATATTACCTCCCCAGTTGTTTTTTCATATCGAACTAATTTCCCATCATCTCCAGTCTTTCTGCCAATTTTTGTAGCATTTCCCTTGCTATCAACCAACATCAAATTAGAAATGTGAATACTCATGTCCTTTTCGATTCTACCGCCGTCAGGATTGTTCTTATCTGCCTGTGGCTTGATATGCTTCACCATTTTTGCAGTTAGTCCTTCAACGATGGCCCTACTTTTTTTTCTATCAACAACAAGGATAACTCCTTCTTGCCCTTTAGCAACCCCGGCAATTACTTTCACCTTGTCGCCTTTCTTTATGTGTAACTTCTTCTCCATTGTTGTGAATCTCTTAAAGCACTTCCGGTGCAAGTGATACAATTTTCATGAATTGTTTTTCTCTAAGCTCTCTGGCGACAGGTCCTGAAATTCGAGTTCCTCTCATCTCGTTTGCTTGATTCAACAATACGACCGCATTGTCATCAAAACGGATATACGAACCATCTTGTCTTCGAACTTCTTTACTCGTTCTTACGACTACTGCTGTGGAAACTTGTCCTTTCTTAACATTTCCTGATGGCATAGCACTCTTCACGGTTACCACGATTTTATCACCTAAAGATGCATACCTTCTTTTCGTACCCCCCAATACACGAATGCAAAGAACTTCTTTTGCTCCGCTGTTATCTGCTACCTGTAATCTTGATTCCTGCTGTATCATTGTTAACTACTATTTTGCTCTTTCTACAATTTCCACAAGTCTCCAATTCTTGGTCTTGCTCAACGGTCGGGTTTCCATGATCTTTACGGTATCCCCAATATTGCAATCATCTTTCTCATCATGAGCAACAAACTTAGAAGTTTGCTTAACAAACTTCCCGTATTTCGCGTGCTTCACCCTTCTCTCAACAGCAACTACAATTGACTTTGCCATTTTGTTGCTGGTTACAACACCGATTCTCTCTTTTCTTAAGTTTCTTTCCATTTTGATGCTCTATTACTTTGCAGTTTCTGCAAGTTCTCTTTTTCTTAATTCCGTTTTCAACCTTGCAACCGTTCTTCTTTCGAACCTTATTCTTATGGGGTTCTCATCTTCTGAAACTGAATGATTCAGCTTCAGCTTTTCCAATGTAATCGTCTTTTCACCGATATTCTCGATCAGCTCCGGAGTAGACAATTCGCTTATTTCTGCTTGAGTCATAGTTTCTTATTTATCAATTGGTGTATAATCTTTTCTAACTACGAATTTCGTTTTAATCGGCAACTTTTGAGCAGCCAGTCTAAGTGCTTCTTTCGCTGTTTCAAAAGGGACACCATCCGCTTCGAACATAATTCTTCCAGGACGAACAACTGCTACCCAATGACTTGGAGCACCCTTACCTTTACCCATTCGAACTTCGGCCGGTTTTGATGTAATTGGCTTATCCGGGAAGATTCTAATCCAAACATTCCCCTGTCTTTTCATGTACCTGGTTACCGCAATCCTGGCAGCTTCTATTTGCCTAGACGTAATAAAACCTTCCTCCACGGCTTTCAATCCGAAAGAACCAAATGCTATGTGCGTTCCTCGTTGGGCATTTCCTTTTATTCTGCCCTTTTGCATTTTCCGGAACTTCGTTCTTTTTGGTTGTAACATCTCTTATCCTTTAATCAGTTCGTTCTTTATCTTCTTTTTCTCTTGAAATTTCCTCCACCTCTGTTTCCTGAAGGTTTTCCACCTTTCTTTTGACCTGCTCCAAGGTTCGGAGAAAGATCCCTCTTTCCATATACTTCGCCTTTACAGATCCAAACCTTAATTCCTATTTTACCATAGGTAGTTTGTGCTTCAGACAGTGCATAATCGATGTCCGCCCGGAACGTATGCAATGGTGTTCTACCATCTTTATACATTTCACTTCGAGCCATTTCCGCACCGTTCAATCGTCCACTAATCTTCACCTTTATTCCTTCAGCTCCCATTCTCATAGTAGATGCGATCGCCATTTTAATTGCTCTTCTGAAAGAGATTCTAGCTTCAATTTGTCTTGCGATCGAGTCTGCAACCAACTTGGAGTCCAACTCAGGTCTTTTCACTTCAAAAATGTTGATCTGAACTTCCTTGTTCGTCACTTTTTTCAGCTCCTCTTTCAGCTTGTCAACTTCCTGTCCACCTTTTCCGATAATTACACCAGGTCTTGCTGTATTCACAGTAACGGTTACTAGTTTCAATGTGCGCTCAATGATGATCTTTGAGATACTCGCCTTTCTCAAACGAGCGTTCAGGTATTTTCTGATTTTGTCGTCTTCAACGATTTTATCAGCATAATTCCTTCCGCCAAACCAGTTGGAGTCCCATCCTTTGATGTAACCTAGTCTGTTTCCTATTGGATTTGTTTTTTGTCCCATTCTAATTCTTATTTCGCACTATCTACTATTAGCGTCACGTGGTTTGACCTTTTTCTAATTCTATGCGCTCTACCCTGAGGAGCAGGCTGAATTCTCTTCAACATTCTTGCGCTGTCCACATAAATGTCTCTTACAATCAAGTTTGCAGAATCCAACGATTTGTCTTCGTTTTTTTGTTCCCAATTGTTGATCGCTGAAAGCAATAGCTTTTCCAGTCTAATCGAAGCTTCCTTCGGATTGTACTTGAGTATTTGAAGCGCCTTATTTACTTCTACACCTCTGATCATATCCGCAACCAACCTCATCTTTCTAGGTGATGTTGGACAATTGTTCAACTTTGCCATGCTTTCTGTCTTTCTAGACTCAGCAATCGCTTCTGCAGTATTTCTTTTTCTAGCACCCATTGTTCAATGCGTATATAATTATCTTCTTTTATCTTTCTTTCCTCCGTGACCTCTAAAGTTCCTTGTAGGAGCAAATTCACCCAATTTGTGTCCAACCATGTTTTCAGTAACATACACCGGTATAAACTTCATACCATTGTGAACAGCAATTGTTAACCCAACAAAGTCAGGTGATATCGTTGATGCTCTCGACCAAGTTTTGATCACGGACTTCTTCCCCGTTTCCTGAGCTTCCAATACTTTTTTATTCAGCTTATAATGAATAAATGGTGGTTTCTTTAACGATCTACTCATGGTCTATTTGTTTCTTCTTTCAACAATAAATTTATTCGACGCCTTTTTCTTGGCTCGTGTCTTATACCCTTTGGCAGGAATTCCATTTCTTGATCTTGGATGTCCTCCTGAAGCTCTACCTTCTCCACCACCCATTGGATGATCGACCGGGTTCATTGCCACACCTCTAACTCTTGGACGTTTACCAAGCCATCTGCTTCTACCCGCTTTTCCTGACACCTGCAAGCTATGCTCTGAGTTACCCACAGAACCTATTGTAGCCATACAAGTCACCAGAATCATTCTGGTTTCACCAGACGGTAGCTTTACAATAGCATACTTCCCATCCCTAGCACTCAATTGGGCGAAAGAACCTGCTGATCTAGCAAGGACCGCACCTTTATTCGGCACTAGTTCAATGTTGTGAATAATTGTACCCAATGGAATTTCACTTAGATACAATGAATTACCCACCTCTGGTGCCACTCCTTTTCCAGACATCACTGTTTGACCAACTGTAAGTCCTTCGGGTGCTAAAATGTATCTTTTTTCACCGTCTTTGTACTCAATAAGCGCAATTCTAGCCGTTCTGTTCGGATCGTACTCAATGGTTTTAACGGTTGCAGGTATTCCGAATTTATTCCTTTTGAATTCGATTATTCTATACCTTCTCTTGTGCCCACCACCTTTCTGGCGCATGGTCATTTTACCCGTATTGTTTCTACCACCCGACTTTTTAATCGGTGCCAACAAACTTTTCTCCGGTTTTGACGCAGTTATTGTCTCAAAGTCACTAATGATCTTGTGTCTTTGACCGGGTGTAATTGGTTTTAACTTTCTAACTCCCATTTCTAATCTTCTTAAATCGCACTGTAGAAATCGATCTCATCGCCTTCAGCTAAGGTGACCACCGCTTTCTTGTACGTCTTATTTCTTTCGAAGCTAATTCCTTTAGTAGTATGCTTCATTTTCTTTTTTCCGCCGCCGTATCTCATGGTATTGACGGATTCAACCTCAACATTGTAAAGGTCTGAAACAGCTTTTGCAATCTCTATTTTATTAGCACCATCCTCTACCACGAAAGAATACTGGTTTCTTCTTTCTTGAAGCATGTGCGCTTTTTCCGATTGCGCTATTGGTTTAACTATGATACTCATTGTTCTTAGTTAAAAAGGTTTTCAATTTTATCTACTGCACTTTCAGCAATTACCAACTTCTTACAGTTTAACACGTCGTAAGTGTTCACTTGGGAAGCTTCAATCACCTTTGTATTCTGAACATTTCTTGAAGACAGATATACATTCCTGTCGTTTTCCGCAACAACAACCAATGTTTTTGTACCCGATAGATTCAAGTTGTCCATGATTGTCAAATACTCTTTGGTCTTTGGTGAATCCATCTTCAAATCTTCCAGAATGACTATAGAATCTTCCTTCGCCTTGTAAGACAGTGCAGACATTCTGGCCAATTTTCTTTGCTTTTTGTTCAGCTTAAAACCGTAAATCCTTGGCCTAGGACCAAATACGGTTCCACCACCTCTGAACAATGGGTTTTTAATACTACCCGCTCGAGCTGTTCCAGTGCCTTTCTGCTTCTTGATCTTTTTTGTACTACCTGCAACATCCGCTCTTTCTCTGGCCATGTGAGTACCTTGCCTTTTATTGGCCATGATCAATTTCACATCAAGATAGATCGCATGATCATTCGGCTCAATGCCAAAAATAGAGTCGCTCAGCTTTACTTTTTTGCTGGTCGCTTTTCCTTTTGTGTTGTATACTGCTAATTCCATTACTTCTCTAGTATTACATAGGATCCTTTTGGTCCAGGAACGGAACCCTTAACAACCAAAACATTTTTCTCTTCAATGACCTTCAGCACCTTCAGGTTCATAACTTTTACTCGTTCGTTACCCATTTGGCCTGCCATTTTCATTCCCTTGAAAACTCTTGCCGGATAGGATGCAGCACCAATTGAACCGGGTGCTCTCAACCTATTGTGCTGACCGTGTGTTGCATCTCCTACACCCCTAAAGTTGTGTCTCTTAACAACCCCCTGGAATCCTTTTCCTTTTGAAGTTCCAACCACATCAACAAATTCTCCTTCTTCGAACAACGTTACATTGATTTCGTCTCCAAGATTTACTTCTTCAAATCCGTCAAACTCTACCAATTTTGCTTTCGGAGATGTACCAGCCTTCTTGAAGTGTCCTTTCAGTGCCTTTGGAGTATTCTTTTCTTTCTTGTCTCCATAGGCTAATTGAACAGCAGAGTAACCATCTTTTTCAACGGTTTTAACCTGTGTAACAACACAAGGACCACATTCAACAAGCGTGCATGGTAAATTTTTACCCTCGGCACTGTAAATGCTAGTCATCCCTATTTTCTTTCCAATTATTCCTGGCATCTCTTACCTTTTTTAAATCAAACTTTTATTTCAACATCCACACCACTAGGTAACTCAAGTTTCATGAGTGCGTCAACCGTTTTTGAAGATGACGAATAAATATCCATCAGTCTTTTGTAAGAACACAGTTGAAATTGCTCTCTTGACTTCTTGTTCACGTGCGGTGAGCGAAGCACAGTATAAATTCTTTTGTGTGTTGGCAATGGAATCGGACCGTTGACAACTGCTCCAGTACCTTTTACCGTCTTAACAATTTTTTCAGCAGACTTGTCCACTAAGTTGTGATCGTAAGACTTAAGCTTTATTCTAATTTTCTGAGCCATTTACAATTTCTTTTATATTATGCTTCTACTTTTCCTTTTGCTTTTGCTATTACTTCCTCGGAAACACTCTTTGGCGTTTCTTCGAAATGATCGAACTCCATGGTAGAAGTTGCTCTACCGGAAGATATTGTTCTCAACTGTGTAACATACCCGAACATTTCAGACAATGGAACAAATGCCTTAACCACCTTAGAACCAGCTCTGTCATCCATACCATTGATGATTCCTCTTCTTCGGTTCAAATCACCTACGATATCACCCATATTCTCTTCTGGAGTCAACACCTCCAATTTCATAATGGGTTCCATTAATACCGCACCCGCCTTAGGAACAGCGTTTCTATACGCCATTTTAGCAGCCAATTCAAAAGAAAGCTGATCCGAGTCAACTGCATGGAAAGAGCCATCTTTGAGGGTCACTTTCATTGCATCCATTGGGAACCCAGCCAGAATACCATTTTTCATCGCTTCCTGGAAGCCTTTTTCAACAGAAGGAATGAATTCCTTAGGCACATTTCCACCCTTGATCTCATTCACGAACTCCAAACCATCCTTGCCTTCTTCAGCGGATTCAATGGTCACCACAATATCTGCAAACTTACCTCGACCACCGGACTGCTTCTTGTAAACCTCTCTGTGATCTACACTACCCGTAATCGCTTCTTTGTAAGCTACCTGAGGAGCTCCTTGATTACATTCTACCTTAAACTCTCTTCTTAATCTGTCAATAATAATATCAAGGTGAAGCTCACCCATCCCGGAGATTACAGTTTGACCTGTTTCTTCATCCGTTTTCACCTGAAAGGTTGGATCTTCTTCCGCTAATTTTCCTAAAGCCATGCCCAATTTATCCACATCGGCTTGGGTTTTTGGCTCAACAGCTATACCAATCACCGGATCAGGAAAGTCCATTGACTCCAGAACAATCGGATGCTTTTCATCGCACAATGTATCCCCAGTTTTAATGTTCTTGAAGCCTACCAATGCAGCAATATCCCCGCAGCTCAACTCATCAATTTGATTTTGTTTGTTGGCATGCATTTGATAAATCCGAGAAATACGCTCTCTCTTTCCAGTTCTTGAGTTCAATACATAAGAACCTGAAGGAAGGATACCAGAATATGCCCTTGTAAAACAAAGCCTACCTACAAATGGATCGGTAGCGATTTTAAAAGCCAAAGCTGAGAATGGTTCCTCTGTACTCGGCTGTCTTGATGCCTCTTCATCAGAATTAGGCAATGTACCAACAATAGCTTGAGTATCTAGTGGAGATGGTAAAATCTCCATAACCATATCCAACATGGCTTGAACTCCTTTATTCTTAAATGCAGAACCACACATCATAGGAACTACTTTCCCTCCTATTGTAGCTTCTCTTAATGCATCCAGAATTTCTCTTTCGGTAAGTGTATCAGGATCTTCGAAGTACTTTTCCATCAAGTTATCATCGAATTCCGCAACCGCTTCAAGTAATGCTTCTCTATACTCCGTAGCCTCGGGAAGAATGTCTTCAGGAATATCCACGGTTTCAAATGTCATTCCCTGATCTTCTTCATTCCAAACGATCCCTTTGAAATTAATCAAGTCGACAACTCCTTTGAAATCATCCTCAGCACCGATAGGAATCTGCAGAGGTAAAGCATGACTACCCAACATGTCTTTCACTTGGCGACATACATTAAGGAAATCAGCACCTTGGCGGTCCATTTTATTCACAAATCCCAATCTTGGAACATTATAGTTATCTGCTAGTCTCCAGTTGGTTTCAGATTGTGGTTCAACCCCATCAACCGCACTAAACAAGAAGACTAAACCATCTAAAACACGAAGTGACCTGTTTACCTCTACGGTAAAATCAACGTGACCCGGAGTATCGATGATGTTTACGTGGTAATCTTGTTCTCTATATCTCCAATTTAATGTAGTGGCCGCAGATGTAATTGTAATTCCCCTTTCCTGCTCCTGCTCCATCCAATCCATAGTAGCAGCTCCATCATGCACCTCACCAATCTTATGACTTACACCACCATAATATAAAATACGCTCTGTAGTAGTTGTTTTACCGGCATCAATGTGTGCGGCTATTCCAATGTTCCTCGTATATGTTAAATCTCTTTTCGCCATTTTAAACTCTACTATTTGTATTTTAAAACCTGAAATGTGAGAAAGCTTTATTCGCTTCCGCCATTCTGTGAGTATCTTCTTTCTTCTTGTATGCGGCGCCTTCCTCTTTTGCTGCAGCAATTATTTCATACGCCAATTTTTGACTCATGGTCTTTTCATTTCTTTTTCTAGAAAATCCAATCAACCATTTCATCGCCAATGACTGCTTTCTGCTATCTCTAACCGGTGTAGGTATTTGAAAGGTTGCTCCTCCTACTCTTCTACTCTTTACCTCAACACCTGGAGTAATATTTTCAATTGCCTTTTTCCACACGTCTAATCCATTTTCTTCAGACTTTTCATCAACGATGCTGATCGCCTCATAGAAAATATCGTAGGCCAAACTTTTCTTTCCGTCAAGCATAAGGTTATTGACAAACTTTGTAACCACAACCTCACCAAATTTTGGATCGGGTAAAATGATATGCTTTTTCGCTTTTCTTCTTCTCATGACTTACTTATCTTGACTGTATTATTTTTTCGGTCTTTTTGCACCGTATTTTGATCTTCTTTGCGTCCTACCATCAACACCAGCTGTATCAAGCGCACCCCTAACAATGTGGTATCGAACTCCAGGCAAATCTTTCACCCTTCCTCCTCGAACCAAAACAATACTGTGCTCTTGCAAATTGTGTCCTTCTCCACCTATATAAGCGTTAACTTCTTTCCCGTTAGTCAACCTTACCCTTGCCACTTTTCTCATTGCAGAATTTGGCTTTTTTGGTGTAGTGGTATAAACCCGAATACAAACACCTCTTCGTTGCGGGCAAGAATCAAGAGCAACAGACTTACTCACCTTGGTTTTAGAGTGTCTGCCCTTTCTTACTAATTGCTGAATTGTTGGCATATTTTAACGTGCTTTAAATAACAAATTTTACCCCTTACTATCTTTTAAGGGGGTGCAAAGTTACAAGAATATCTTAATTATACAACCGAGCGGATTTTTTTTTTCGCTATGATTTGAGCATAAAAAAAGACTCTTGACAGACATATTCAACCAAGAGTCTCATTCGGGTCATTTTTTCATGACATTTAGCGCTGCAAAAGAACGCTTCCGGAATATTCGATCACCTCATCATTAAGTGTTACAACCGTAAACGTATAAAAGTAGACCCCATCAGGAGCAAATTCACCACTTAAATTTCGCCCATCCCATCCGGAAGATTCCTGAAACCAAGTATAAATCAACTCGCCCCACCTGTTGAATATGCTTCCACTGAAACTGGTAGCATTTGTTCTCGTGAAAATAAGGACATCATTAATTCCATCTCCATTAGGGGTGAATACATTTGGTATGCTCTCTTCTGTCGGACAGGGTTCAATTGTGATTGTAATACTTGAGGCCATGCCGACACAACCACTAGCTGTCTCAGCAACGTAATAAATTGTCGTTCCGACTGTGCTTGAAGGTGTATAAGTTGGTCCACTGCCAATAGTTGTTGTTAATCCCGGATCGCTATACCAGTTTAACACCCCTCCGAATCCGGCAACTGCAAATAAGTTGTCAATATTATCCCCTTCACAGTAGATAGAATCCGTGCCTGAATCCGGTGCCGTTGGTATCGATGGATCCGTTAACGAAATCACTGTGACATCCGTCCCCGAACATCCCGAAAGGTCTATGCTCCAGTTGTCGTAATCCCCAGCGTCCAGACCACTAATCAACAGATTTCCTGAAGCATCTGTGGTGATTCCCAATGAATCCACCTGTACTCCATCATCGTCATAGCTTAGATCATAGGTCGTACTGGGATCCAGTCCGCTGATGGTAATCGATCCGTCGCTTCCGCCACAGCTGGTAGGATCAGATGTAAAAGTCACTGTAAATGCAGGGGCTGAGGGATCTGTTAACGCTATAACAGTAGCATCTGTTCCTACACAACCAGCTAAATCCACAGACCAGCTGTCGTAACTCCCTGCATCCAGACCACTGATTACCAGATTTCCTGAAGCATCTGTGGTGATTCCCAATGAATCTACCTGTACTCCATCATCGTCATAGCTCAGATCATAGGTTGTACTAGGATCCAGTCCGCTGATGGTGATCGTACCGTCGCTTCCCCCGCAGCTTGTGGGATCGGATGTAAACGTTACTGTAAAGGTCGGTGTTGGGACAATTGTAAGCGTCAAAGTTGCAGCGTCACTAACACAAGGTGACAAATCCGTAGTCCATGTAAGGTCAACAGTACCCGCAGCGGTGGCAAGCGGCCCCGGAGTGTATGTTCCTGTCGGATCCGTTCCACCCGATGAGAACGATCCATCACTTGATGAACCCCATGAACCTGATGTCGCAGACCCACCTGACGATCCGGTTAGCGTGAATGAGCTTCCATCACAAATAGCATCGTTAGAACCAACTGAAGCAATTGGAATATTCGGGTCATTCACGGTAACATTGGATGCACAACCAACATTGTTTCCAGTAGCATCTTCGATGGTCAGCGTCACCACGTTTACCCCAACATCCGTGCATGTGAAGGAAGTGATATCTAAAGAACTGACAGAGATCGAACAATTATCGGTCGAACCTGCATCAATATCTCCCGCAGTTATCGTTGCATTTCCACTCGCGTCCAGATCAACACTAATATCCTGACAAACAGCTACGGGATTTTCGTTATCGTCAACAGTAACCGTCATAGAACAAGTGCCCGTTAAACCTACTACATCCGTAACCGTCCAATTGACCGTTGTTACACCTACCGGGTATGTACCTGATGCATCACCCGTGCCGTTAAAGTCATTTACCAAAGAAGCAACGGCACAGTTGTCACTTGTAACCGGAATAGGAACGACAACCGCTGCATCGCAGGAACCAGGATCATTATTTACCACAATATCGGATGGACAGGTTATTGTAGGGGCGGTATTATCCCCACTATAGGTCCCGCTATAAGAGGAGGTACACCCCAATGGATCCGTTAAAGAAATGCTGTAGGTCTCCCCATCGAGCAATCCCGTGATCGTAAAAGTTCCATTATGACTAATCGGTAATCCACTTAAAGAACCTGATCCTGTGTTTGTTATCGTATAATCACTGCCTGAAACTTCAGGAGACCCTCCCGTTACAGTGATATCTACAGTGCCATCACAAAAATTTTGAACTTCAGAATATTGCACATCATTTAAATAATGAATAGAAAAGGCCGGACCCATATCAAAACAACCATCTCCATTTTGATCCCAATTAATCACTCCGTTGGGATCGCCACCATTGTCCCCATCATCTGCAGTAATTGGGACAAAATAGTTCGTTCCGGTCAAACCAAACGCCGAGGGATTGCAATCAGAAAAATCCTGTCCTGTCCAAAGCAAACCTGTATAACATGGGTCTGTCGCAGGATCTCCGGTGGTAGGTGGGCAAGAATAGATCGCATACATTAGTTCCGAGAGCTCTCCGCATTCCGGCGGTGGAAGAACAAAATCATTGTTGGAAACCACTTCAAAACAAGAAATCGTATTGTCGCAGACCCAAATCGTATCACCCACAACTACAGTGCTACCACCGGTAACATTGACCGTAAATGTTCCTACATCCGGCGCACAGGGAATTTCCACTACATCTATGCAAAAAGTTCCAGTGGCTCCCGCGTATCCATCCAATTGAATGTAATATGTTTGACCGGGAACCAATCCTCCTGTTGACATGACACCTGCTAAAGGAACCGTTACTCCGGCATCCTCACTACAGCAATACTCGAACATAGTTGCAGGACATAATGTTGGATCACCTGCTGCAGCACCTATAAGATTAATTTGTGTATCAAACGTTGTAGCGGCATAATCGGTAGAAATGGTTACACCACCTGAAGGTGGACAAACAAATGAAAACCAGACAGCTGCCTGCGTTGCATCTCCTCCAAATGCGCAATTCATAGAATAATCCAGCGCACTTGTAGCCAATGAATTATCTCCCGTTATGCATGGTGCACCAACAGTTAATGGCACCGCTGTCGAACAATCGTCATTGCCAAGCCATTGAGAGTCGGCCCCTGCAGCTAACAAACAAATGGTAATTAGAGCGAAAAGTCTTTTCATACCTGATCACATTTAGATAGTTACTTAGAAATAATTCTCTTGTGTGGTTTCACTAAATCCGGATGATCAATCACCCATTGTTTCAATGCATTTTTAAACTCAAATGAATTTGAAAACTCCTCCCTTTTAGGAACGTCCAATGGGAGCTCATTGCCTTT